>NZ_OX341517.1:3659206-4303108 GCF_946995915.1 Aminobacter niigataensis | reverse complement strand
AGCCCCCTGCGGCATCCATGGCGCGGCTGCGGTTCTTGTTACTTTCGCTTGCAGCGATTTCGCGCTCAAATTGGCGGAAAACATGGGATTTCCCGCGCCGCCCGCTGAGCCGGCTTGGCGATGCGAAACATAAAGTGATCGGCGAAATCGCCGGAAAACGCCTGATTCAGGCCAGTTCGCGCCGCCATGGCGGGTTTGCACCGGCTCTCGACACGGTCACCGCCGCTGCCCGCGCACCGAGCGAAAGTGCTGCTTCGATGGCTGATTCCGAAAGCTCGGCGATAGCGCTCTTGGTCAGGGCATTCTGTTCGTGCAGGGCGGCAAGCACGCCGGCGTTGAAGGTGTCTCCGGCACCGACCGTGTCGACCACTGTTACCTTTTCGGGTGTCACCGAGACGGTGTGCCGGGCGCTGTAGGCGGTGGCACCCTTGCTGCCCTTGGTGACGATAACAAGCTTGGGTCCCTTGCGCAGCCAGTCGGCCGCGATCTCTTCATGGCTGCCTGTCTCGCCGAACCAGGCCAGGTCTTCATCGGAAAGCTTGACGATGTCGGCCATGCCGAGCATCCGCTGCATCCGTTCGAGGTGCGCCTGCTTGTCCTGGATGAAGCCAGGCCGGATGTTCGGGTCGAGCATCGTCACCCGGTTCCCGTGCTCGCGCTTCATCAGCGCTTCGTAGGCCGAACCGCAGGGTTCCGGGATCAGGCTGATCGCCCCGAACAGCAGGGCGTCGATGTCGTCGGCCAGTGCGGGCAGGTCGGCCTCGGTCAGCATCCGCCCGGCGGTGTTCTCGTCGTAGAAGGTATAGGTGGCATGGCCGTTGTCGAGCCGGACGAAGGCCAGCGTCGTCGGGCGGCCCGACAGATTGGCATAGCGCGAGCCGACGTCGCTTGCGGCAAGCACGTCGCGGATCTGCTGGCCGAACAGGTCGGACGACAGGCCGGAGAAGAATTCGGTGGGCACGCCGAGGCGGCCGAGCGCTATCGCCGAGTTGAAGATCGCACCGCCGGCATAGGGCGCGAAGGATGGTTCGCCGGCCGTGCTCTGCCGCGGCAGCATGTCGATGAGCGCTTCGCCGCAGCACAGGATCATGGCTTGCCGGTTCCTTTTGGGTAGATGACACCCTTGCGGATGATGACGTTGGCGTAGAGTCTTGGTTCGCTGGTGGCAATGATGGTGTGGGCCGCCTTGACGCGGCTGTAGAAGGCGTCGCCGGCGAGCGCAACGACCGTAAAGCCGGGCGCGCGATGGGCGCAGACCGCTTCGATTTCTTCGTGCACCGGGTCTGACCGGGCAGGGTCGCCCTTGACCGAGGACCGGAAGATCGCCTGCGGCAGGAAATCGTCGACGGGCAGCACCTGGAGTACGGCGTCGAGCACCGGGATCAGGTCGAGGCCGTCGGCGCGGATGACGCGGCGGCCATGCTCGAGCGCGGGGTAATTGCCGTCGACGATGGCGATCTCGTCGCCGTGGCCCATGGCGCGCAGCGTAAACAGCAGATCCGGGCCGAGCAGGGGAGGAATGCCGATGAGCACGATCAGACCCCTCGCGACGGTGCCGTCGAGCCGATGAGGAAGCGTTCGGACAGCGGCAGGCTGGCGCCGCCCAGTGCGCGTGCGTGGATGCCCACCGTGCCTTCCCGGACGGACGGAATGCGCAAGCCTTCGGCGTCGATCTTGCCGATGGCCGACTTCACCGCCTGCACCAGGCGGGCGCGGATCGCCGGCGGCATCCAGCCGTCGATGACGGCGCTTTCGAAGTCGATGACCGATGCCGATGCGACGATGGCATAGGCCAGCGCGTCCGATGCTGTCGCTATCCAGCTGTCGAGTTCAGGGCCGAGATCGCTCCATTCCTCGGGCGAGGTCCAGAGGTAGGACGCCTCGATCCCCTTCGCGTTCAGCGATTTTTCGAGCACCGCGATCGAGGCGACATCGATGAGCTGCGTCGGTCTGCCGCCCGGGCCGGGCACCGGCATCGAGCCGAGCGCGCCGGCATTGCCGGTCGGGCCGCTGAAGAGCCTGCCGTTCAGCACGACGCCGCCGCCGGCAAAGGCGCCGATGTAGAAATAGACGAAGTCGCGCAACGTGCCGATGTCGCCGAACACCAGTTCGGCGCCGCAGGCCGAGGTCGCATCGTTCTGCACATAGACGGAGAAGGAAAACAGCGCCTGCAGATCGGCGCGGATGTCGCGGTTGCGCCATTCGTCCATGATCTCGCGCGGCGCGCCCGCCGTGTCGACCCAGTTCCAGAGCTCGAACGGCATGGCGACGCCGAGCCCGGCGATGCGCTTGTCCTGCTCTCGTGTCAGGCTGGCGCGCATCTCGGCGATGCCCGATTTGACGAAGTCGATCGTGTCGCGCGGGGTCGGGTAGCCATATGAGTTCTGCAGCATTGCGCGTGTCTTGCCGAGAAAGTCGATGAGCACGAGTTCGGCGCTGCGCCGGCCGATCTTGAGGCCGATGAAGAAGGCACCTTCGGGATTGAGCGCCATCGGGATAGAGGGCTGGCCGATCTTGCCGCGGATGGGCTCCTGGCGCAGCAAAAGCCCTTCGACCTCCAGCTCGCGCATGATGACGGAGACGGTCTGGGCCGAGAGCCCGGTCATGCGCGCAATGTCCGACTTGGCCAGCGCACCGCTCTGCCTGACCAGCGACAGCACCAGCCGCTCGTTGTGATCGCGCATGCCGCTCTGATTGGTGCCACGCAGTTGCTGGCTTTCAGCAGCTTCCGGCGAACCATGCCTCGAACTTCCGGCCTCCACCGGCTTCCTCCCGTCATTTCCGCGGTTTTCTCTCAAAATCCGCAATTTTCTTTTGGGACAGAATGCGGGTCGACTGCAATCCTGTCAATAATAAATAAGAGTGATTTAATTATTGACAGCCGGTCCCGATTGGTGTTTCGTCAGGGCCGGATACTCGACTGGGAAGAGTGCACGAGCATCCGGGGCGATGCCCGCTGATCGGGCTCGCATGGTTTGGTTTTGGGAGGAGTACCCGATGAAATTTTCAGTTCTGAAGACGACTGTATTTGGTGCGGCCGTTGCCGCGCTTGCAGGCATTGCCGCGCCTGCCTCGGCTGCCGAGGTTGGCGCTTGCCTGATCACGAAGACCGACACCAATCCCTTCTTCGTCAAGATGAAGGAAGGTGCCGCCGCCAAGGCAACCGAACTCGGCATGACGCTGAAGAGCTATGCCGGCAAGATCGACGGCGACAGCGAAAGCCAGGTCGCGGCGATCGAGACCTGCATCGCCGATGGCGCCAAGGGCATCCTGATCACCGCATCCGACACCAAGGGCATCGTGCCCACGATCAAGAAGGCGCGCGACGCCGGCATTCTGGTCATCGCGCTCGACACGCCGCTCGAGCCGGCGGACTCTGCCGACGCCACCTTCGCCACCGACAACCTGCTTGCCGGCAAGCTGATCGGCCAGTGGGCTGCAGCTACGCTTGGCGACAAGGCCAAGGACGCCAAGGTTGCCTTCCTCGACCTGACACCGTCGCAGCCGACCGTCGACGTCCTGCGCGACCAAGGCTTCATGATGGGCTTCGGCATCGACGTGAAGGACGCCAACAAGATCGGCGACGAGGACGATGCGCGCATCGTCGGTCACGACGTCACCAACGGCAATGAAGAGGGTGGCCGCAAGGCGATGGAGAACCTGCTCCAGAAGGATCCCGGCATCAACGTCGTTCACACCATCAACGAGCCTGCCGCTGCAGGTGCCTACGAGGCACTCAAGGCCGTCGGCATGGAAAAGAACGTGCTGATCGTCTCGGTCGACGGCGGCTGCCCGGGCGTCAAGAACGTCCAGGATGGCGTCATCGGCGCCACTTCGCAGCAATATCCGCTGATGATGGCGGCACTCGGCATCGAGGCGATCAAGAAGTTCGCCGACTCCGGCGAGAAGCCCAAGCCGACCGAAGGCAAGGACTTCTTCGACACCGGCGTTTCGCTGGTGACCGACAAGCCGGCTGCCGGCGTGGAATCCATCGACGTCAAGACCGGCCTCGAGAAGTGCTGGGGTTGATCTGACCGCCTGACGGCGTGACACTCTCTTGCAGACGAAGGGCGGCCCCTTGGTCGCCCTTCCTACAAGGGGGATACAAATCCCTCATGGGAGGAAATCGACATGACTGACGCTTCGGCAGATGCCAGGCGGCCGCAGGAGTTCGAGAAGGTTCTCTCGGGCAGCGACACGTCAGTGGCCAGCTTCGACACGCATACGCGTTCGCCGATCGAGAAGATCCAGCATTTCCTGCATTCCAATCCGGCCGCGGTGCCGCTGATCGTGCTGATTGCCTCGATCGCGCTTTTCGGCCTGATCATCGGCGGCAAGTTCTTCTCGGCCTTCTCGATGACGCTGATCCTGCAGCAGGTGGCGATCACCGGCATCATCGGCGCCGCGCAGACGCTGGTCATCCTGACCGCCGGCATCGACCTGTCCGTCGGCGCCATCATGGTGCTGTCGTCGGTGGTGATGGGGCAATTCACCTTCCGCTACGGCCTGCCGCCTTCGCTGGCGATCCTGTGCGGGTTCGCCGTCGGCGCTCTATGCGGCTGGCTGAATGGTGTGCTCGTTTCCTACATGAAGCTGCCGCCGTTCATCGTCACGCTCGGTACCTGGCAGATCGTACTGGCGACGAACTTCCTCTATTCGGCCAATGAGACGATCCGCGCCCAGGATATCGAGACGCAGGCACCGATCCTCCAGTTCTTCGGTGCCAATTTCCGCCTCGGCAATGCGGTCTTCACCTATGGCGTCGTCGCCATGGTGCTCCTGGTGGCGGTCCTCTGGTACATCTTGAACCACACCGCCTGGGGCCGGCATGTCTACGCCATCGGCGACGATCCCGAGGCCGCCCAGCTCTCCGGCGTGCGCGTCAAC
Organism: Aminobacter niigataensis; assembly: GCF_946995915.1. GTDB lineage: Bacteria > Pseudomonadota > Alphaproteobacteria > Rhizobiales > Rhizobiaceae > Aminobacter > Aminobacter niigataensis. The sequence goes on along the minus strand of NZ_OX341517.1, from coordinate 4,298,221 downwards.
AGGGTTCTTATCTCGGTCTATGTCATCTCCGGGCTGATCTGTGCTCTCGGCGGTTGGATGCTCATCGGCCGCATCGGTTCGGTTTCTCCCACCGCAGGCCAGTTCGCCAATATCGAATCCATCACCGCAGTGGTGATCGGCGGCATCTCGCTGTTCGGTGGCCGCGGTTCGATCCTCGGCATGCTGTTCGGTGCGCTGATCGTCGGCGTGTTCCAACTCGGCCTTCGGCTCATCGGCACCGACCCGCAGTGGACCTATCTGCTGATCGGCACTCTCATCATCATCGCGGTCGCAATCGACCAGTGGATCAGAAAGGTTGCAGGCTGATGGCTACCGAACCTCTTCTCACCGCACGCGGCCTGGTCAAGCGATATGGCCGCGTCACCGCACTCGATCAGGCCGATTTCGACCTCTATCCCGGCGAAATCCTGGCTGTGATCGGCGACAACGGCGCCGGCAAATCGTCGCTCATCAAGGCGATCTCGGGAGCCATTACCCCTGACGAAGGCGAGATCCGCCTCGAAGGCAAGCCGGTGCACTTCAAGGCGCCGATGGAGGCCCGCGACGCCGGCATCGAGACGGTCTACCAGAACCTCGCTCTGTCGCCGGCGCTGTCGATCGCCGACAACATGTTCCTCGGCCGCGAAATCCGGAAGCCCGGCATCATGGGCAACTGGTTCCGCATGCTCGACCGGGGCGCGATGGAAAGGCGGGCCCGCGAAAAGCTGACGGAGCTTGGCCTGATGACCATCCAGAACATCAGCCAGGCTGTCGAAACACTTTCCGGCGGCCAGCGCCAGGGCGTGGCGGTGGCACGGGCCGCGGCTTTTGGCTCGAAGGTCGTCATCATGGACGAGCCGACGGCCGCCCTTGGCGTCAAGGAAAGCCGGCGCGTGCTCGAACTGATCCTCGACGTCAAGCGGCGTGGCCTGCCGATCGTGCTCATTTCGCACAACATGCCGCATGTCTTCGAAGTCGCCGACCGGATCCATATCCACCGCCTCGGCCGCAGGCTGACGGTCATCGACCCGAAGGAATACACAATGTCGGATGCGGTGGCGTTCATGACCGGAGCCAAGGCACCTCCGGAGGCTGCAATCGCTGCCTGACCGGCCGGCCACAACCTTAGGTCTCCGCGTCGCGAGATATTGACGCGGAGATTTAAATCGATTGAGATCGCATTCGGGATGGCTAAAATGAATGCGGGAGGACAGGTGTCGGCAAGGGAGGCAAGTGAACGGTGGCCGAACAGGATGCGAGAGGCGACATGACCCGCGCAGTGACCCCGAATATCCCCCAGCCGCCGCTTGGCGACACCAGCCCCGAGGCATTGGCTGCCGAAATCCTGAGCGCGCTGAAATATCGGCTCGGCAAGGACGCCACCGTTGCCACCGACTATGACTGGCTGACTGCGTCGATCAAGGTCGTGCGCGACCGCATCGTCGACGAGTGGATTTCCTCGACCAAGGAAGCCTACGACCAGAGCGCCAAGCGGGTCTATTACCTCTCGCTGGAGTTCCTGATCGGCCGCCTGATGCGCGACGCCTTCTCCAATCTCGGTCTGATGGATGCGATGCGCCAGGCACTCGCCTCGCTCGGCGTCGAGTTCGATGTCATCGCCAAGCTGGAACCCGATGCTGCCCTCGGCAATGGCGGTCTCGGCCGGCTCGCCGCCTGCTTCATGGAAAGCATGGCGACAGTCGACATTCCCGCGCACGGTTACGGCATTCGCTACGCCAACGGCATGTTCCGCCAGGAAATCCATGACGGCTGGCAGGTCGAGCTTCCCGAAACCTGGCTCGAACATGGCAATCCCTGGGAATTCGAGCGTCGCGAGCGTGCCTTCGAGGTTGGCTTCGGCGGATCGGTCGAATCGATCACCGCGCCGGACGGCCGGCTTGAACGCCACGTCTGGAAGCCCACCGACCGCGTCCTGGCCGTTGCCTATGATACCCCCGTGGTCGGCTGGCGCGGCACTCGCGTCAACACGCTGCGGCTCTGGTCGGGCATGCCGCTCGACCCAATCCTGCTCGACAAATTCAACGCCGGCGACCACATCGGCGCGCTCGCCGAGAGCAACAAGGCTGACGCGCTGTCGCGCGTGCTCTATCCCGCAGATTCCCATAAGGCCGGCCAGGAGCTTCGGCTGCGTCAGGAGTACTTCTTCTCGACTGCCTCGCTGCAGGACATCCTGCAGCGCCACATCAGCAAGTATGGCGATCTGCCGTCATTGCCCGACAAGGCGGCGATCCACCTCAACGACACCCATCCCGCTGTCGCCGTGCCTGAACTGATGCGCCTGCTGATGGACGTGCATGGCATGGACTTCGACACGTCCTGGGACATCACCAAGCGGACCTTTGCCTACACCAATCATACGCTGTTGCCCGAGGCGCTGGAAAGCTGGCCGGTGCCGCTGTTCGAGCGGCTTTTGCCGCGCCACATGCAGATCGTCTACGCGATCAATGCCGAGGTGCTGCTGGAGGCCCGGGCGACGGGCCGTTTCAACGGCGAGCAGATCAGCCGCATTTCGCTGATCCAGGAAAACGGCGAGCGCCGCGTCCGCATGGGCAATCTCGCTTTTGCCGGCTCGCACAGCGTCAACGGCGTCTCGGCGCTGCACACAGAACTGATGAAGGAGACGGTGTTCGCCGATCTGCACAGCCTCTATCCCGGCCGCATCAACAACAAGACCAACGGCATCACGCCTCGCCGCTGGCTGATCCAGTGCAACCCGGGCCTGACCGGCCTGGCGCGCGAAGCGATCGGCGACCGCTTCCTCGACGATATCGAGGCGATCCGCGAGCTCGACGGCTTTGCGGGGGACGCGGCGTTCCGGGAGAAGTTCGCCCGCGTCAAGCGCGTCAACAAGGAGCGACTGTCGAACCTCGTCGGCGAACGGCTTGGCATCAGGGTCGACCCGTCGGCGCTGTTCGACATCCAGATCAAGCGCATCCACGAATACAAACGCCAGCTTCTGAACATCATCGAGGCGGTGGCGCTCTACGACCAGATCCGTTCGCACCCGGAACGCGAATGGATGCCGCGGGTCAAGTTTTTCGGCGGCAAGGCGGCGCCGAGCTACCACAACGCCAAGCTGATCATCAAACTGGCCAACGATGTCGCCAGGGTGATCAACAGCGACCCATCGGTGCGTGGGCTGCTCAAGGTCGTTTTTGTACCCAACTACAATGTCAGTGCCGCCGAAATCCTGATGCCGGCCGCCGACCTGTCGGAGCAGATCTCGACGGCGGGCATGGAAGCCTCGGGCACCGGCAACATGAAGTTCGCGCTCAACGGGGCGCTGACCATCGGCACGCTCGACGGCGCCAATGTCGAGCTCAAGGAGCATGTCGGCGACGACAATATCTTCATTTTCGGCCTCACCACCGAGGAGGTCGCCCGGCGCCGCAGCAGCGGCTACGAGCCAGGTTCTGTGATCGACGGTTCGCCCGAGCTCAAGCAGGCGGTTGCCGCCATCTCCTCCGGCGTATTCTCGCCTGACGACCCGGCCCGCTACCGCGAACTGATGGACGGGCTCTATCAGCACGACTGGTTCATGGTCGCAGCCGATTTCGATTCATACGCTGCGGCGCAGCGACAGGTCGATGCCGTGTGGCGCGACAGCCCGGGATGGTACGCACGCGCCATTCGCAACGTGGCGCGTGTCGGCTGGTTCTCCTCAGACCGCACCATCCGCCAATATGCCAAAGAAATCTGGAACGTACCGGCCTGATGTGATTGCATGAACTGACCTCGCCGAAGAAACCCTGGGAGGGGACACCGAAACATGCTGAAGCCCGGCGCGGCCGCCGAAACGAAACCGGAGCTCGACAGAGCCACGGATGGCGATATCGAGGCGATCGTGAACGGCACCCATGGCGACCCGTTCGCGGTTCTCGGGCTCCAGCAGTCGGGCAAAGGCTTCCTGGCGCGATGTTTCGTCCCGCATGCCGAGACGGTGACCGCCCACACGCTCGAGGGCAAAGCGTGCGGTCAGCTCTTGCGGCGCAACGATACCGGCTTCTTCGAAGGCAAGCTGACCATCCGAAAGCGCCAGCCGATCAGGCTGCACGCAAGCAATGCCGGCGGCGAGTGGTGGCTTACCGACCCCTACAGTTTCGGCCCCGTGCTCGGGCCGATGGACGACTACTTCATATCGGAGGGGTCGCATCTCAGGCTGTTCGACAAGCTGGGCGCGCATCTGATTTCGCATGAAGGCGTCGATGGTGTGCATTTTGCGGTTTGGGCGCCAAACGCGCATCGCGTCTCTGTGGTCGGCGATTTCAATGACTGGGATGGTCGCAGGCATTCGATGCGCCTGCGCCAGGACACCGGCATCTGGGAAATCTTCATCCCCGACATCGGTCCAGGCCACCCCTACAAGTTCGAGCTGATCGGAGCTCGCGGCGTCAGGTTGCCGCTCAAGGCCGATCCTTACGCCATCCGCTCGGAATTAAGACCCGCCACCGCGTCGGTCACCGACCGTCCGCAGGCGCATGAATGGGCCGACGACAAGCACCGCGCCCATTGGAAAGCAGCTGACCATAGGCGCGAGCCGATCAGCATCTATGAGGTGCATGCCGGCTCGTGGCAGCTTCGCGACGATGGCACCTTTCTGTCGTGGGACGAGATGGCCGACCGGCTTATCCCTTACACGGCGGAGATGGGCTTCACCCATATCGAGTTCCTGCCGATCTCGGAGCATCCCTATGATCCATCCTGGGGTTATCAGACGACAGGGCTTTACGCGCCTTCGGCCCGCTTCGGCGACCCGGATGGCTTTGCCCGCTTCGTCGACGGCGCCCACCGCGCTGGCATCGGAGTCATTCTCGACTGGGTGCCGGCGCATTTTCCGGTGGACGAGCATGGGCTTGCCCATTTCGACGGGACCGCACTTTACGAGCATGCCGACCCGCGCCAGGGCTTCCATCCCGACTGGAACACCGCGATCTATAATTTCGGCAGGCGCGAGGTCGTCTCGTTCCTCGTCAACAACGCCCTGTTCTGGGCCGAGAAATACCATGTCGATGGCCTGCGCGTGGATGCGGTGGCCTCGATGCTGTACCTCGACTACTCGCGCAAGGAAGGCGAGTGGATCCCCAACGAATTCGGCGGCCGCGAGAACCTGGAATCGGTGCGTTTCCTGCAGAAGATGAATGTGGCCGTCTATGGCGCCCATCCCGGCGTGATGACCATTGCCGAGGAATCGACCTCATGGCCCAAGGTGTCGCAGCCCGTGCATGAAGGCGGGCTCGGCTTCGGCTTCAAGTGGAACATGGGCTTCATGCACGACACCCTGGAGTATCTTTCCAAGGAGCCGGTCCACCGCAAGCATCATCACAACGAAATCACCTTCGGACTGCTCTACGCCTTCAGCGAGAATTTCGTGCTACCCCTGTCGCACGACGAGGTGGTGCACGGCAAAGGCACGCTGCTCAGCAAGATGGCGGGCGACGACTGGCAGAAATTCGCGACGCTGCGCGCCTACTACGCCTTCATGTGGGGCTACCCCGGCAAGAAGCTGTTGTTCATGGGCCAGGAGTTCGCCCAGCGTGCGGAGTGGAGCGAATCCAGGGCGCTCGACTGGAACCTGCTCGACTTCGCCCCGCATCGCGGCGTCAAGCAGCTGGTGCGCGATCTCAACTACCTCTATCGCTCGCGCCCGGCGCTGCATGCGCGCGATTGCGAGCCGGAAGGTTTCGAATGGCTGATCGCCGACGATGCCGCCAACTCGGTCTTCGCCTGGTTGCGCAAGGCGCCGGGCGGCGCGCCGATCGCCGTCATTTCGAGCTTCACCCCGGTTCTGCGCGACAACTACCGCGTGCCGCTGCCGCTGGCGGGCAAGTGGCGGGAGATTTTCAACTCCGACGCGCTGGAATATGGCGGGTCGGGCAAGGGTAACAGCGGCATGGTTGCGGCCAGGCAGGTGGACGGAGGAGGGGCAGCCGCGACGCTGCTTCTGCCGCCACTGGCGACGATCATGCTTGAGTTTGTGGCGGACTGAGCAGGGAGGATGGCATGGAACTGAAGAGAAACCAGCCGCTGGCGCGCGATGCCATGGCCTATGTGCTTGCCGGCGGCCGGGGCAGCCGCCTGAAGGAGCTGACCGACCGGCGCGCCAAGCCCGCCGTCTATTTCGGCGGCAAGACGCGTATCATCGACTTTGCGCTGTCCAATGCCTTGAACTCAGGCATCCGTCGTCTCGGGGTCGCCACCCAGTACAAGGCGCATTCGCTGATCCGCCACCTGCAGCGGGGCTGGAACTTCCTCAGGCCGGAGCGAAACGAGAGTTTCGACATCCTGCCGGCAAGCCAGCGCGTGTCGGAAACGCAGTGGTACGAAGGCACCGCCGACGCGGTCTACCAGAACATCGACATCATCGAGGCCTATGGCCCCGAATACATGGTCATCCTTGCCGGCGACCACATCTACAAGATGGATTACGAACTGATGCTGCGCCAGCACGTCGACGCGGGCGCCGACGTCACCGTTGGCTGCCTCGAGGTGCCGCGCATGGAAGCGGTGGGCTTCGGCGTGATGCATGTCGACAAGAAGGACAACATCATCTCCTTCATCGAAAAGCCCGCCGACCCGCCCGGCATTCCCGACAAGCCCGACTACGCGCTGGCCTCGATGGGCATCTATGTCTTCAAGACCAAGTTCCTGATGGAGCAGTTGCGCCGCGACGCCAATGAGCCGGAATCGAGCCGCGACTTCGGCAAGGACATCATTCCCTACATCGTCCAGCACGGCAAAGCGGTGGCGCATCGCTTCGCCAAGTCCTGCGTACGCTCGAGCACCGAGGCCGAGGCCTATTGGCGCGATGTCGGAACGGTCGATGCCTATTGGGAAGCCAACATCGACCTGACCGACATCACGCCCGAGCTCGACCTCTACGACCGCGACTGGCCGATCTGGACCTATTCCGAGCTGACGCCGCCTGCGAAGTTCGTCCATGACGAGGATGGCCGGCGGGGCTCGGCGGTATCATCGCTGGTGTCGGGCGATTGCATCGTCTCGGGTGCTTCGCTCAAGCGCAGCCTGATCTTCACCGGCGCACGGATCAATTCTTACTCCACGCTCGAGGATGTGGTGATGCTGCCGGCCTGCCATGTCGGTCGCAACGCCAGCCTCAAGCGCGTTGTCATCGATCACGGCGTACACATCCCCGAAGGGCTGGTCGTCGGCGAAGACCCGGTGCTGGACGCCAAGCGCTTCCGCGTCTCGGAGAAGGGTATCTGCCTGATCACCCAGGACATGATTAACAGGCTGGAGCTGTAACTGGTGCAGGTGCTTTCGGTCACGCCCGAGATTTTTCCGCTGATCAAGACCGGCGGGCTGGCCGACGTCACCGGCGCGCTTCCGGAGGCGCTTGCCGGGCTCGGCGTCGGCACGCGCAGCCTGGTGCCGGGTTATCCCGTCGTGATGAGCGCGCTGAAGAAGAAAAAGGCGGTTCATCAATACACCGCCCTGCAAGGCGGCAAGGCAGCACTCCATGCGGCCGAGATCGGCGGGCTGGATATGCTGGTGCTCGACGCGCCGCACCTGTTCGACCGGCCGGGCGGCCCTTATGGCGACGCCACCGGGGCCGACTGGCAGGACAATTGGCGGCGCTTCGCGGCACTTGGCCGTGTCGGCGCCGACATCGCCGCCGGCGTGGTCAAGGACTACAAGCCCGACATCGTCCATGCCCATGACTGGCAATCGGCGATGACGCTGGCCTACATGCGCTACGGCGAGGCGGCAAAGGTGCCGTCGGTGATGACGGTGCACAACCTGGCCTTCCAGGGGCAATTCGGGGCCAGCATCTTCGCCGGCCTTGGTCTGCCGCAGCAGGCGATGGCGCTGGACGGGATCGAATATTACGGCGGCGTCGGCTTCCTCAAGGCCGGCTTGCAGGCGGCCTGGGCGATCACCACTGTCAGCCCGACCTACGCCCAGGAAATCCGTACGCCGGCGTTCGGCATGGGGCTCGACGGGCTGATCAACCTGCGCGCTGCCGAACTCCACGGCATCGTCAACGGCATCGACGACGAGATATGGAACCCTGAGACGGACAAGCATCTGGCCGCGACGTACACGGCCAAGAGCCTGAAGGGGCGCAAGGCCAACAAGCGCGCCATCGAAGAGCGCATGACGCTCGACCGCGACGATGGGCCGATCTACTGCGTGGTCAGCCGCCTGACCTGGCAGAAGGGAATCGACATCCTGGCGTCGATCATCGACCCTGTGGTGGCCTCCGGCGCCCGGCTGGCGATCCTGGGTTCGGGCGATGCGGGGCTTGAAGGCGCGCTGCTGGCTGCCGCCGCGCGCCATCGTGGCCGGGTCGGTGTCGTCATCGGCTATGACGAGGGGCTTTCGCATCAGTTGCAGGGTGGTGCCGATGGCATCCTGATCCCGTCGCGCTTCGAGCCTTGCGGCCTGACCCAGCTCTATGGCCTGCGCTATGGCTGCGTGCCGATCGTAGCGCGAACCGGCGGCCTGGCGGACACCGTTATCGACGCCAACGAGGCCGCGGTCGCGGCCGGGGTAGCTACCGGTTTTCAGTTTGCGCCGGAGAATGCGGGCGATTTCCACCATGCCATCCTCAGGGCCAACGCGCTTTACGCCGACCCGGCTGCCTGGGCGTCGTTGCAGAGGCAAGGCATGAAGGCGGATGTGTCCTGGGATCGAAGCGCCCAGAAATATGCCGCACTTTACCGCATGCTTCTCTCAAAAAGGGATGCCTGAATGATTCGCACCGTCTCCACCACGCCCTATGGCGACCAGAAACCCGGCACATCAGGCCTGCGCAAGAAGGTACCTGTCTTCCAGCAGCCGAATTATGCCGAGAACTTCATCCAGTCGGTGTTCGATGCGCTCGAAGGTTTTGCCGGCAAGACGCTGGTCGTCGGCGGCGACGGCCGCTTCTACAATCGCGAGGTGATCCAGAAGGTCATTGCCATGGCGGTGGCCAACGGTTTCGGCCGCGTCGTTGTCGGCCAAGGTGGCATCCTGTCGACGCCCGCCGCCTCCAACCTGATCCGCAAGCGCAAGGCCTTCGGTGGGCTTATCTTGTCGGCCAGCCACAATCCCGGCGGCCCGCACGAGGATTTCGGCATCAAGTACAATGCCGAAAACGGCGGCCCGGCGCCGGAGAAGCTGACCGATGCGATCTATGCCCGCAGCAAGGTCATCACCAGTTACAAGATCGCCGATGTTGGCCAGGTCGATCTCGACCACACGGGCACCTTCGAAGTGGGCGGCATCAAGGTCGAAATCGTCGATCCGGTGGCGGACTACGCGGCGTTGATGGAGACGCTGTTCGACTTCGATGCGTTGCGCGCGCTGTTCAAGTCGGGCTTCCGCATGCGCTTCGACGCCATGCATGCCGTGACCGGCCCTTATGCCAAGGAAATCCTGGAGCGCCGGCTCGGCGCCGCCGAGGGTACGGCGCGCAACTTCGTGCCGCTGGAGGATTTCGGTGGTCACCATCCGGACCCCAACCTGGTCCATGCCAAGGAACTCTATGACGAGATGATGGGGCCGAACGCGCCTGATTTCGGCGCGGCGTCCGACGGCGACGGCGACCGCAATCTGATCATCGGCCGCGGCATCTTCGTCACGCCATCGGATTCGCTGGCGATGCTGGCGGCCAATGCCCATCTCGCGCCGGGCTACAAGGCAGGCCTCAAGGGCATTGCCCGCTCGATGCCGACCAGCGGTGCCGCCGACCGGGTTGCTGAAAAGCTCGGCATCGGCATGTACGAGACGCCGACCGGCTGGAAGTTCTTCGGCAACCTGCTAGACGCCGGCATGGCGACGATCTGCGGTGAGGAAAGCGCCGGCACCGGCTCCGATCATGTTCGCGAAAAGGACGGGCTGTGGGCTGTGCTGCTCTGGCTCAACATCCTTGCCGTACGTGGCGAGAGCGCCAAGGAAATCGCTGCCAAGCATTGGGTTACCTACGGTCGCAACTATTACTCGCGCCACGACTATGAGGAGGTCGAGACTGATCGCGCCAACGCGTTGGTCGACGCCTTGCGCGCAAAGCTGGGCTCGCTGCCGGGCACGAGTGTTCGTGGCATGAAAATCGCCAGTGCCGACGATTTTGCCTACAACGACCCAGTCGACGGCTCGGTGAGCAAGAACCAGGGCATCCGCATCCTGTTCGAGGGCGGCTCGCGCGTCGTCTTCCGGCTGTCCGGCACGGGCACCTCGGGTGCCACGCTGCGTGTCTACATCGAGCGTTATGAGCCCGATCCGGCACGACATGGCCTGGACACGCAGGCAGCCCTTGCCGACCTGATCCAGGCTGCCGAGGACATCGCCGGCATCCGCAGCCACACCGGTCGTGATAAGCCGAGCGTCATCACCTGATGCCAATGGACGCAGCGGCTGAATATCGGCCGCGGTTTGGCGCGACCGTATCCGAAGGCGGCATCCGTTTTGCCGTCTGGTCCGGTGCTGCCGAGCGCATCTGGGTGTCGGTCTTCGATGCGGCCGGCAAGGCCGAGACCGACAGGCTGGAACTCCAGCGCGAGGGCGAGGGCGTTTTCGCGCTGTCGGTTGCCGGCCTGCGCGAGGGAACCCGCTACGGCTTCCGCGCAGACGGGCCATATGTGCCTAACGAAGGCCTGTGGTTCGATCCCGACAAGCTGCTGGTCGATCCCTATGCCGTTCGAATTGACAGAGCCTATCGCTATGACGGACGGCTGGCGGCGGGAAGAGGGCAGGGCGGCGACACCGCCGATCTGATGCCGAAGGCTGTGGCGGTGAGGCTGCCAACAGCGCCGACCGCAGCACCAACCTTCACTCCGGGTGGGCTCATCTACGAAGTGCCGGTGCGCGCCTTTTCGATGGCGCATCCGTCCATCCCAACGAAGCTTCGCGGCACGATCCGCGCCTTGGCCGAGCCGGTTGTCATCGAGCATCTCCTGAGGCTGGGCATGTCGGCCGTCGAACTCATGCCCGTGACCGCGACGATGGACGAACGCCACCTGCCGGCGTTGGGGCTCAGCAATTCCTGGGGCTACAATCCCGTCAGCTTCATGGCGCTCGATCCGCGCCTGGCGCCCGGTGGGATCGACGACTTGCGTGAGACCACGGCCGCACTCCACGAGGCCGGCATAGGCGTCATCCTCGATCTCGTTTTCAACCATACGGCCGAAAGCGATGAACTCGGATCGACGCTGTCGCTGCGCGGTCTCGACAATCGCGCCTACTATCGCGAGGCCGTCGATGACCCCGGCCGCTTTGCCAACGACACCGGCACCGGCAACACACTCGCCTGCGACCATCCGGTGGCGCAGCAGCTCATTCTCGACAGTCTCAGGCACTTTGTCATTCATGCCGGCGTCGACGGTTTCCGTTTCGATCTCGCGCCGGTGCTGGGACGGGTCGATGGCGAGTTCCGGGCGGATGCACCGCTGCTCCAGGGCATGCGCCAGGATCCGATCATTGGCGACCGTGTTCTCATCGCCGAGCCATGGGACATGGGCCACAATGGCTATCGCCTCGGTGGTTTTCCGCCCGAATTCCTGGAGTGGAACGATCGCTACCGCGACGATGTCAGGCGCTTCTGGCGCGGCGACCGCGGCATGGTGGGCGCCCTGGCGACCAGGCTTGCGGGTTCGTCCGACATATTCGGCGGGGGAGCGCAAACGCGGACTATGAATTTCATTGCCGCCCATGACGGCATGACGCTGGCGGACATCGTGCGCTACGAACGCAAGCATAACGAGGCCAATGGCGAACATAATCACGACGGCCACAACGAGAATTTTTCCTGGAACAACGGTGTCGAGGGTGAAAGCAGCGACCCCGAGATCGCCGCCGAGCGCGGCCGGGACGTGCGCGCCATGCTGGCTGTCCTGTTTGCCTCGCGCGGCGCCATCATGCTGACTGCAGGCGACGAGTTCGGCCGCAGCCAGCATGGCAACAACAATGCTTACGCGCAGGACAACGAACTGACGTGGCTGGACTGGGCCGACCGGGATGTCGCGCTCGAGGATTTCGTCGTCGCCCTTGCCAGGTTCCGGCGCGAGATACCCGCGCTGGCCGAACTGGATTTCCTGGCCGGCACACCCAGGCATGGCTCGGCCGTATCTGACGTGGAATGGCTTACGGAAGCGGGCCGGCCGATGAGCGACGCCACCTGGCACGAGCCCGACCGGCATCGACTGACCATGCTGCTTGGAAACGGAACCGCCTTTGGCGGACGGCTCGCCGTCATGATCAACGGGGCGCGGCGCGACGCCACCTTCAAGCTTCCAACTCGTCCCGGCTTCGAATGGCAGCCGGCGGCAGGCGGGACAAAGCCGGTCGAGAGCCGCGCTGCGGTGCCGGCGCGCACCGTGCTTTTTGCCATCGAACATCCCGGCGAGTGACAGCCAAGGAGAATTGCAATGGTGCCGAAAGAGGGAACGATGCCCGCGGCTGACTGGTGGCGCGGCTGCGTCATCTATCAGGTCTACCCTCGCTCGTTTCAGGACACGACGGGCGACGGAAGCGGCGACCTTGCAGGCATCACGCGTCGCCTGGCGCACATTGCCTCGCTCGGTGTCGACGCAGTCTGGCTTTCGCCATTCTTCAAGTCGCCGATGGCGGACATGGGCTACGACGTTTCGGACTACTGCGATGTCGACCCCATGTTCGGCACGCTGGCGGATTTCGACGCGCTGATTGCCGAAGCCCATCGCCTCGGGCTGAAGATCATCATCGACCAGGTGCTGTCGCACTCTTCGGACCAGCATCCGTGGTTCGTGGAGAGCCGCGCCAGCCGCGATAACCCCAAGGCCGACTGGTACGTCTGGGCTCCGCCCAAGCCCGACGGAGGCGCCCCCAACAACTGGATATCGATCTTCGGCGGTCCTGGCTGGGAGTGGGATTCGACCCGCCGGCAATACTATCAGCACAACTTCCTGGCCTCGCAGCCCGACCTCAATTTCCACAATCCCGACGTGCAGGACGCCCTGTTGGAGACTGTGCGCTTCTGGCTCGATCGGGGCGTCGATGGCTTCCGGCTCGATACGGTCAATTTCTACGTCCACGACACGTGGCTGCGCGACAACCCACCCTTGCCGAAGAGCATTGCCGGCGAGAACGAGGAAACCAACCCTTACGAATTCCAGGACCATTTGTTCGACAAGACGCGGCCGGAAAACCTCGAATTTCTCAAGCGGTTCCGGGCGTTGCTGGACGAATATGACGGGCGAAGCTCGGTCGGCGAAGTCGGAGACGGAGAGCGCTCGCTGCAGACGGTAGCCGCCTACACCTCCGGCGGCGACAAGCTCGACATGTGCTACACCTTCGACCTGCTGGGGTCGAAATTCTCGGCTGCGCATGTCCTGAAGTGCATTGCCGATTTCGAGGCGGCGGTCACCGACGGCTGGATTTGCTGGGCTTTCTCCAACCATGACGTAACCCGCCATGTCACGCGCTGGACCCGGCCCGGCGGCGATCCGGAGGCGGTCGCGAAGTTTTCGGTCGCCTTGCTTGCCTGCCTGCGCGGCTCGATCTGCATCTACCAGGGCGAGGAGCTTGGCCTGACGGAGGCGGAGCTTGCCTTCGAAGAGCTGCGCGATCCCTACGGCATCCGATTCTGGCCCGGCCAGAAGGGCCGGGACGGCTGCCGCACGCCGATGGTTTGGGAGGCCCAGTCGGAGCAGGGCGGCTTTTCCGACGGCAAGCCGTGGCTGCCGATTCCGGCTGGTCATCGCGCCCATGCCGTTGACCGGCAGCAGCGAGAGCCGGACTCGGTTCTGGCCCGCTACCGCGCCGTGCTCGCCGCTCGCAGGGCGCTTCCCGCACTTATCCACGGCTCGATCTCATTGCTGGAAGCCGACGGCGACGTGCTTTCTTTCGTGCGCGAGACGGACGGCGAGCGGCTGCTTTGCGTCTTCAATTTTGCCGAGGATTCCGCCCTTTGGCCGGTTCCTGCACTGCTCACCGGGTTGCTTCCGCTCGATTTTCCCGGAGGCTCGGACGAACTCGCAGGAGGCAGGATCGCGCTTCCGCCGCTCGGTTACTTTATCGGACGCTTGGTTTGAAGGCGCTCAAGTTGACTTTAGGTGAGCACGAGTCGTGTTGAAATAAAAATTCGCCGTGGATAGTGTCAGCCACCGCTGGCGGTAGGGAGCTGCCGGCTCGCTCAACGAAACCGGAAAAATCCGGCATTCGGGCGCTAACTAGGCGAGGCCTGTTTTACGAGGAACAGGCCACTTGGGAGAAACAATCATGCTGAAGAACATGCTGAAAGCGACCGTGTTCGCCACGACGCTTGCCTTGGCTACCGGCGCGGTCTCCATGCCGGCCTTTGCCGAGGTCGTCTTCAATCGCGGCAATTCGGCCGATCCGGAATCGCTTGATCCGCACAAGACCTCGACTGTCTACGAAGCGCACATCCTGCGCGACTTGTTCTTTGGCCTGGTGATGCAGGACCAGGGTGCCAATCTGATTCCTGGTGCGGCTGAGAGCTGGACCGTTTCGGACGATGGCAAAGTTTATACCTTCAAGCTTCGCCAGGGCGCGACCTGGTCGGATGGCAGCCCGGTAACGGCTGAAGACTTCGTCTACTCGTTCCGTCGTCTCGAAGATCCGGCGACCGGCGCCGAATACGCCTCGATGCTATACCCGATCGTGAATGCCGAAGAGGTAAACACGGGCAAAGCAAAGCCCGAGGACATGGGCGTGAAGGCTGTCGACGCTTCGACGCTTGAAGTGACGCTGAAGGCCCCGACGCCTTATTTCCTTGAAATGCTCACCCACCAGGCGGCTTACCCGGTCAACAAGGCGGCGATCGAGAAGCTTGGCGCCGACTGGATCAAGCCGGGTAACCTGGTTTCCAACGGTGCGTTCACGCTTGCCGAATTCGTGCCCAACGACCACATCAAGCTGCTCAAGAACCCGAAGTTCTATGATGCTGCGAACGTCAAGGTCGACGTCGTCAACTACATCCCGACCGAAGACCGCTCGACCGCCATCAAGCGTTTCGAGGCTGGCGAACTGGACAGCAACGACGACATCCCGACCGAACAGATGGCCGATCTGAAGACCAAGTTCGGCGATCAGTTGCGCGTCGGTGCCCAGCTCGGCACCTACTATTACGCGATGAAGTGGGACAAGGAGCCGTGGACGAACCTGCAGCTTCGCAAGGCGATTTCGATGGCGATCGACCGCGACTTCATCGCCGAGAAGGTCTGGCAGAATTCGATGCTGCCGAGCTACACGATGGTGCCTCCGGGCATCGAGGGCTACACGCCCATCGCAGCCGACTATGCCGACAAGACCCAGATCGACCGCGAAGACGAGGCCGCCAAGATCCTGAAGGAACTTGGTTATGGTCCCGACAAGCCGCTGAAGATGGAAATCCGCTACAACACGTCGGAAAACCACAAGAATACGGCCGTCGCAATCCAGGAGCAGCTCAAGCCACTCGGCGTTGAAGTGTCGCTGGTCAACACAGACACCAAGACCCACTACGGGTTCCTTGAGCAGAAGGGCGACTACGATACGGCCCGCGTCGGCTGGATTGCCGACTACAAGGATCCGGAGACCTTCCTCGGTGTCGCGCGCAAGGCGAGCGGCAACAACTATTCGGTCTACAACAATCCGAAGTTCGAGGAAGCCATGGACAAGGCTGCTGCCGCAGGCGGCAAGCCGGAAGAGCGCATGAAGGACATGCAGGAAGCCGAGCGCATTGTCCTTGAGGATACGGGCTTCATTCCGATCCTCTACTACAGCTACAAGAACCTGGTTTCGTCCAAGCTCAAGGGCTTTGATGAAAACGTCATGGACGTTCACCCGACCCGCTTCATCAGCAAAGTCGAGTAACTCTGATTGTGTCGCCGCTCCCACCCGGGAGCGGCGGCCCTAGCTGGATATGTTTCTGGCTGGCGTAACGGAGTACGGCGCCCATGTTTGTATATGTGATACGGCGGCTTCTGACCGCCATTCCCACCCTTTTTGTCATTGTGACAATGGCATTCTTCCTGATCCGCATCGCACCCGGCGGGCCGTTCAATCAGGAAAGAGGACTGAGCCCGGAGATCAAGGCCAACCTCGAAGCGCAGTTCGGCCTGGGCGACCCACTCTGGCTCCAGTACGTCAACTACCTCAAGAACCTGCTGCATGGCAATTTCGGGCCGAGCTACAATCTTCCCGATTTCACCGTCACCGAACTGTTCGCCAAGGGTCTGCCGATCTCGATCCAGCTCGGTTTCTCGGCTCTGGCGCTCGCGTTGTTTGTCGGTGGCATCCTTGGGATCGTAGCCGCGCTCAACCAGAACAAGCTCGGCGACTATTCGGTCATCGCGCTTGCCACTGCCGGCAGCACGATCCCTACCTTCGTCATCGCGCCCGTGATCCAGCTCCTGTTCGGTCTCACCTGGAAGCTGCTGCCGATCGGCGGCTGGGGTGATGGTGCGCTGATCAACAAGATCGGCCCAATCCTGACCTTGTCATTGCCGCAGATCGCCATCGTCGCGCGCCTGATGCGCGGCTCCATGATCGAGTCGCTGCGGTCCAACCACATCCGAACTGCGCGTGCGCTAGGCCTGTCCGACTGGTCGGTGGTGGTCAAGCATGCGCTCAGGGGCGCGGTGCTGCCTATCGTATCCTATGCCGGCCCGGCGGCTGCGGCGCTGCTCACCGGCTCGATCATCGTCGAGACGATCTTCGCCATCCCCGGCGTTGGTCGCTATTTCGTCGATGCCGCGCTGAACCGGGACTACACGCTGGTGATGGGCACGGTCGTGGTGATCGCGCTGTTCACGATCGCATTCAACCTGATCGTCGACATCCTCTACGCCTTCTTCGATCCGAGGGTGCGTTATGACTGATATGGCCATCACTGCCCCTGTTGTCGGACGTTCGCTCTGGGCAGATGCCTGGGCACGCCTCAAGGCCAACAAGGCTGCCATGTTCAGCCTTTTCTACCTCATTGCCATGAGCGTCGTCTGTATTGTCGGACCGTATTTCGTGCCGCATCAATACACCACGATCTACGCCGACTATGTCAGGACCCCGCCCAGCCTTTCGTCATATCCAAAGCCCGAGATGATCGAGACCGCCATGAACGACGCCGTCCGGCGCATGCGGGTCGACGTCAAGGAATGGCGTCAGGAAGGCGAACGCGTCTTCATCACGGTGACCTCGGCCAAGCCGCTCGACGAGCGCAACATCCGCTATCTCGACCGCTCGGATACGTTCGACAATGCCAAGCTCGATAGCACATCCGCTGACGGCCTGACGGCGGTCATGAGCGCCTCGATCAAGCAGCAATACTTCCTCTTCGGCACCGACAATACCGGCCGTGACCTGCTGTCGCGAACGCTAATGGCCGGCCGTATCTCGCTGGCGATCGGTCTTCTGGCCGGAGTTGTCGCCGTGGTCATAGGTGTCGTCTATGGCGCAACCGCCGGCTTTATGGGCGGCAAGACCGACGAGGTGATGATGCGCATCGTCGACGTTCTTTATTCGCTGCCGTTCATCTTCTTCGTCATCATGCTGGTCGTCTTCTTCGGACGAAACTTCGTGCTGATGTTCCTGGCTGTGGGAGCGGTGCTATGGCTCGACATGGCGCGCATCGTGCGGGGGCAGGCGCTATCAATCCGAAGACAGGAATACGTCCAGGCAGCGGAAGCGCTCGGCGTCAGGTCGCGCGGTATCGTGCTGCGGCACGTCATTCCCAACCTGCTCGGGCCGGTGGTCATCTACATGACCCTGTTGGTGCCCCAAGTCATCATCCTGGAGAGCTTCCTGTCGTTCCTGGGGCTCGGCGTGCAGGAGCCGATGACGAGTTGGGGCGTGCTCATTTCGGCCGGCGCAAAGAACATCGGCACCGCCAATTGGCTGCTTTTGTTCCCCGCATTCTTCCTTGTCTCGACGCTTTTCGCGCTGAATTTCATCGGCGACGGACTTCGCGACGCTCTCGATCCGAAGGACAGGTGAGATGGCTGGCGAAACGATCCTTTCGGTCAAGGACCTGCGCGTCCGCTTCCGTACGCTCGACGGGGCAGTGGAAGCGGTGAAGGGCATCAACCTTCACATCGACGCCGGCGAGACGGTGGCGGTGGTCGGCGAGTCCGGCTCCGGCAAGAGCCAGACGATGATGGCGGCGATGAGCCTTCTCGCGTCCAACGGCGAAGCCACCGGTGTGGTGGACTATCGCGGCAAGAACCTGTTGACGCTCGGAAAATCGGAACTCAACAAGGTCCGGGGCGTCAAGATCAGCATGATCTTCCAGGAGCCAATGACCTCGCTCGACCCGCTCTACACCATCGGCAACCAGCTGATGGAACCGATCCGGCGGCATCGTGGGCTCGACGCCAAGGCGGCGCGCACCGAAGCGCTCAGGCTGCTCGAACTGGTCAAGATTCCCGACCCCGAGCGCCGCCTGAAGTCTTATCCGCACGAAATGTCGGGCGGCCAGCGCCAGCGCGTGATGATCGCCATGGCATTGGCCAATGACCCGGACATCCTGATCGCCGACGAGCCGACGACGGCTCTCGACGTGACGATCCAAGCGCAGATCCTGATGCTGCTTGCCGAGTTGCAGCGCAAGCTCGGCATGGCGATCGTCTTCATCACCCACGATCTTGGCATCGTCAGGCGCTTTGCCGACCGGGTCTATGTGATGCGTTCGGGCGAGGTGGTGGAGGAAGGCAAGGCAGACGAATTGTTTGCCAATCCGCAGCACGATTACACCAAGATGCTGCTCGCGGCGGAACCGACCGGACGCAAGGCCGCACCGCCGGACAATGCGCCGATCCTGCTCGAGGGTCGCAACGTCGAGGTCGAGTTCAAGATCGGTGGCGGGTTTCTAGCCGGTCCGCCGATGCTGCTCAAGGCGGTCGACCACATATCGGTAATGCTTAGGCGCAATCAGACCATCGGCATCGTCGGCGAGTCCGGGTCGGGTAAGTCGACGCTCGGTCGGGCGCTGCTCAGGCTGCTGCCGAGCGAAGGCTCGATCCGCTTCGGCGGCCAGGACCTGTCGAAGGCCGACAAATCGACAATGCGCCCATTGCGGCGCGAGTTGCAATTGGTCTTCCAGGACCCGTTCGGTTCGCTCTCTCCGCGGATGACGGTCGGTCAGATCATCACGGAGGGCCTTCTTGTCCACGAGCCGTCCCTTTCAGGCAAGCAACGCGACGCCCGCGCCGTCGAAGCCTTGCTCGAAGTCGGCCTCGACCCGGCTGCCCGCAACCGCTATCCGCACGAATTCTCCGGCGGCCAGCGCCAGCGCATTGCCATCGCGCGGGCGATGATCCTCAAGCCCAAGGTCGTGGTGCTCGACGAGCCGACCTCGGCGCTCGACCGATCAGTGCAGAAGCAGATCGTCGAGCTGCTGCGCAAGCTGCAGGCCGACCACGACCTGTCCTACCTGTTCATCAGCCACGACCTCGCCGTGGTGCGGGCGATGTCCGACTACATTATCGTGATGAAACAGGGAAAGATCGTCGAGGAGGGGCCGACGGAGGAGATCTTCGGCGATCCGCGCGAGGCATATACGAAGACACTGATGGCCGCGGCGATCGACGAGACCAAGTTCCGCCAATCGGCCTGAACAAGAAGCGCCTGCCGCCTGCGGGGCTGTCCCGCAGGCGCTTCGTCCTCTTGCTATAGAACCAGAACCGACCGGCCGCAGGACACGCCGTGGACGCGGATATCGGCCTCGCCCACCTTGACGCCCAACAGCGCAAGGACGTTGAAAACCAGGCCGTCGACGGGGGCCGTGACGCCCGACAACAGGTTGGCGACGGCTGTCTTGACCGCGGCATCGGAGGGCAGAAGTATGCCGATCCCCAGGCCCAACAGCCTCACATCGACGCTGAGGTTCAGGTTCTTGATCAGCGAACTGGTCAGTGACTGAGTGAGATTGCTTGAAGACACCGACTTGATGGTGCGGTCGTCGATGTCGTTCTTGTTGAAGGTGAGCGTCTTTGGCGTGGTGTTGCCGATGTCGACATTCGCGCTGCCGCTGACCTCGACCTTGATCAGCCCGACTGCGTTGACGTTCACGAGCTCCGCCGGGTGGACGGTTGGTTCTTTTGTAAAGACACGGAGATCGGCCGGGTTGATCTGGCCGAGCCAGACTTCGGCGATGCCGGGTTTGGCCGCCACGGTGACGACCGCGCTGGCCGGCTTTCCGGTCGGACAGGATACACCCTTGAGCTGGCCCTCGGCGTAGGCGAGCTCGACATAGACGGGCAGCTTGATCGAGGCGCCGAGGACGCCGCCAAGCAATCCGCCGGCGCCGCCGACCGTGGCTTCGATCTGCAGGCGCGTCTGGGCGGTCCGGACGATCTTGCCCGCTTCGCCGATCGCAAACCAGGTGCCGCCTTGCGGTGGCTCGCCGATTGCCAGATCCAGTTTGACCGCCAGCAGGCCGGGAACGCCGACGCCGAGATTGGCCGCCACCTGGTTCTTGCCGTTGGCGATTGCCGCGGCGGCACCGATCAGTTCCATCAGGCCGACATTGGCATCGAACGCCGACGCGCCGTGACCCAGGGCCAGCTTGCCGACCTGGCCGAGGTCGATGTAGTGCGACAGCGGCACCTTCAGCGATCCGGGCAGCTTGGCGCCGAGCAGCTTGGCAAGTGCCACGTCGGCATCCTTGTCCTTGGTCGTGGTCGCCAGCGCTGACACGATCTGGCCGACGGTCGCTTCGGCTTTCAGCACGTCATTGTAGGTGCCGGCGCTCACCTTGAGTTCGGTTGCCAGGGCATCGATGAACTGCAATGCGTTCACATCCGTGGCCAGCAGGGCGTTGTAGTCCATCGCCGCCAGCGACAGGTTGGTCCCCAAAAGTCCGCCCAACAGCGGATTGAGCAGGGCGCTTTGCTGCGTATTCACGCTAACAAGGCGGGAACCGATCGAAAAGGCCGCTTCCGCGGGAGCGCTGGCGACCGCGGTGGTGACGATGTTGCGTTGGCCGGTGACCAGATTGGCAAAGAAGGTGGTGCCATCCTTGCGGTAGGTTACGCGCACCGCATTGTGGGGCGTCGCATCGACGACGAACCGTTTGCCTGCCTCGACCATCGCGTCCGGCGTGTATCGGCCCTTCTCGACCCGGACTTCCTTGTAGCCGACCCCTGTCGGCTGGATGTCGAAAGTGCCGGCCAGGGAAACGCCGCCCTGGCGGTTGTTGGCGAAAACCTTGAGCACCGCTGCGTCGGCCTTGGCGATGTTGGCCGCGGCATAGATGGCGGCCAGATCGGTGATCGACTGCGCTTCGCGGCGCTCGACATAGAGTGAGCCTTCGTCGACGGCGAATGCGGCCGCTGCGATGCCGATCGGCAGGCTCAGGGCGAACATCGTGGCAAAGTTGCCCTTGTTCGACTGACGGAAGCTGCGAAGCTTCTGCAGTATGATGTTCGTGCGCATTCAGATGCCCCCCACCCGAATTGTCGAAGAACGAGAGATGGTCTTTTCCGGTAGCGGCAGCATCGGCAGCAAGTTCCAGATCGGAAGGTGGCCTGCGTCGTAGCGCAACGAGACGACGAACTGCTCGCTGTCCTTGTCGCTGTCCTTGACCTCGACGACGAGCTTTTTCCTGTCGATGAACACGTAACCGTCCGCGTTGAGATCGATGTACCGTTGCGCAAGCGTCTTGCGCTCGTTCTCGTCAAGACCCGCAATTGCGGTGCGGGCTGCGTCGGCTGCCATCTGCTGGACGGAATGCAGTGCGCCGAAATAGATGCCGTAGGCGATCATCCCGAACACCAAGAGGATGAAGACCGGGGCGACGATTGCAAATTCAATTGCCGAAGTGCCGGATTGGTCTTGTATGATGGTCTGTCGATCAGGTGGCCGGGTGCGCGCCAGGATCTTGTCCTGCCTGCTCTTCAAGCCGATCAACTCGGTGAAGGGCTTGGAGCCTTCTGCTCCCAGCTTGCGGCGCTGGCGAGAGGGACTCGGCTTCATGCGTCTTTGAGAAGCTTGAATTGCACGAGAATATTGTTTGTATGCAAAGTAATTATGATATTCCATATGCCACCTGTTTGGCGATAGCCAAGATCTTTTCTTCTCACGCTGTGGAGAAGGTCAAGATCAGCAGCAGAATGGCCGTAGAAGATTATCGATTTGCTAATGTGATGGTTCAGAGTGGATGATGACCAAGAAACAATCTATCGCTATCTAACAATCCGCATAAAATCTTCTGCAATCTTTGCGCGAATAAAGTTGTGATATTAGGTTGTGTCGAAGGAGGTGGAAGTTGACGCGCTGCGTCGACAAGCAAAAGATGGCACGCAAGAGCGGTGCCTGTATCGATGCAGGAGGCGCAAGGTGACTTACTTGCAATGATCGGCCCGCAGCAGCAACGGGAGGGCGTCCGGTTGTAGAGCGCATGAGCCAGCGCCGGAGCGCCGCCAAAGCCTAATGGATTGAGATGTCGGGATTTTTCTGGTCGGAGTGGCAGGATTTGAACCTGCGACCCCATCGTCCCGAACGATGTGCGCTACCAGGCTGCGCTACACTCCGTGACCAGTCGGCGGGCTTATAGCCGCCGCTTCTGCTTCCTGCAAGCGCCAAAGGATTGGCTGGCGTAATTTTTCGCAAGCGAGTTATCTTATTGAGCTTTTTTGGCTTTGTTCCTGTGCCGCAGGTGAGGACAGTGCTCCAATCTTGCGATAAACCGTTCGGAAAACAATCGGTTCGTAAATCTTGCGAATGCCCGGAGTGACGTTGTGAACATCAAGCCAGTCGGCCACGTGGCGCCCAATACGTTCGAATTCGAGACGCGCGCGCTGGTAAAACCGACGGGTTTCCGCGAATACGACGCGCGCTGGTGGTTCGGGCATCCAAGTTCGCCCAAGGAGCCGGAACTCAACCTGATAGGCGTGCAGGCGCTCGGCATGGGTATCGGCACGTTGATTCGTCGCTTGGGCGCAGGCCCCGACATCGTCACCGGCCATGACTTCCGCTCCTATTCGATGGCCATCAAGCTGGCGCTGGTTTCCGGGATGATGGCAGCGGGCGCACGGGTCAAGGACATCGGGCTGGCGCTTTCGCCCATGGCTTATTTCGCCCAGTTCGCGCTCGACACTCCTTCCGTCGCGATGGTGACCGCCTCCCACAACGAAAACGGCTGGACGGGCGTGAAGATGGGCGCGCAGCGGCCGCTGACCTTTGGGCCAGACGAAATGACGGCGCTCAAGGAAATCGTGCTCAACGGCGAGTTCGAGCTGGTCGGTGGCGGCTCCTACGAATTCGTCTCGGATTTCCGCAGGACCTATCTCGACGATCTCGTCGCCGGAAAACGGATCACCCGCAAGCTCCGGGTCGTTGCCGCCTGCGGCAATGGCACTGCGGGCGCATTTGCACCCGAAGCACTGGAACGGATCGGCTGCGAGGTCATTCCGCTCGACGTCGAGCTGGATCATACTTTCCCGCGCTACAATCCCAACCCCGAGGACATGCAGATGCTGCATGCCATCCGCGACAAGGTTCTGGAGACCGGCGCCGACGTCGGGCTGGGCTTTGATGGCGATGGCGACCGCTGCGGCGTCGTCGACAACGAAGGCAACGAGATTTTCGCCGACAAGGTCGGCGTGATGCTCGCGCGCGATATCTCGGCGCTGTATCCGAATTCCACCTTCGTCGTCGATGTGAAGTCGACCGGCCTGTTCAACACCGACAAGGTGCTGGCTGCCAATGGCGCCAGGACGGACTACTGGAAGACCGGCCATTCCTATCTCAAGCGCCGGGTTGCCGAGTTGGGCGCTATCGCCGGCTTCGAGAAATCAGGCCATTTCTTCTTCAATCCGCCGATCGGCCGTGGCTATGACGACGGCATCGTCACCGCAATTGCCGTGTGCCAGATGCTCGACCGCAACCCCGGCAAGTCGATGGCCGATCTCTACCGGGCGCTGCCGCTGACCTATGGCACGCCGACCATGTCGCCGCATTGCGATGACGAGCTGAAATACGGCGTCGTCGACAAGGTCGTCGCCGATTTCGAGGCGATGCAGCGTAATGGCGAAATTTTCGCGGGCCAGAAGATCATCGACCTGATCACCGTCAACGGCGTGCGCGTGGTGGCCGAGGATGGCACCTGGGGGCTGGTTCGCGCTTCCTCCAACAAGCCGGAATTGGTCGTGGTGGTGGAAAGCCCGGTATCGTCCGAAAGGCGGCGTGAGATGTTTGAGGGCGTCGACGCCGTTTTACGGCGCAATCCGTCTGTCGGCGCCTACAACCAGACATTCTGAGGAGTGGGCATGGCTGAGAGAATCGTCAGTTTTGTCATGAGCGGCGGCGTCGGCTCCAGGCTCTGGCCGCTGTCGCGCGAGGACAACCCCAAGCAGTTCCACGACCTGTCGGGCGACGGCTCGATGCTGGTCAAGACGCTGAAGCGGCTCGCCGCGCGCGATGTGGGCGAAACGCCGATCTATCTGATCGCGTCCGAGCGCCATGCCGCGCGCGTGCGTGCCGACCTTGCCGCAATCGACCTTTCCGGCGGCGGGGCGATCTTCGAGCCGACCGGACGCAACACGGCAGCCGCCGTGGCAATCGCAACACTGCAGACGCTCAAGGACTACGGCGACGGCATCGTATTGGTCGTTCCGTCGGACCACGAGATTTCGACGCAACGCCAGTTCTGGGACACCGTCGAGCACGGCGTGCCGGCTGCATCGGCCGGCCGCATGGTCGTTTTCGGCATTCGCCCGACTGCGCCAGAGACGGGCTATGGCTATATCGAGGCCGGCGTGGAAGCCGGTGGCATTTCCGACGTCACCCGCTTCGTCGAGAAGCCGGACCTCAAGACCGCCGAGGCCTATCTCGCAGCCGGCAACTTCTTCTGGAATGCCGGTATTTTCCTGTTCAAGGCGAGCGCCATGCGCGATGCCTTCCTCAAGCACCAGCCCGAAATCTGGCAGAAGGCAGAGGCGGCGTTCAAGTCAGCTACGATCGACCTATCAGGCGTCTACATGCCGCTGGATCTGTATCAGGACATACCGTCCAACTCGATCGACTACGCCATCATGGAGCGCGTCAGCGGCATCGCCATGGTGCCTGCGAGCTTCCGCTGGAACGATCTCGGCTCATGGCAATCGCTGCTCGATGTCAGCCCCTCCGACAAGGACGGCAACGTCATCGTCGGCGACGTCGTCGCCATCGACTGCGAGAATTCCTACCTGCGCGGCGAGGGGCGGCTGCTCTCAGCCATCGGCCTCAAGGACGTCGCCATCGTCTCGACGTCGGACGCAACCTTCGTCGCGCCTGTCAGCCACAGCCAGAACGTCAAGAAGATCGTCGAGCAGCTTGAAAAGAGCGGGCGGCTGGAGACCAAGTTCACGCCGGCGCATGGCCGGGTGCTCTCCAATGGCGCCTGGCGCCGGCGGGTGCAGCACTGGCTGATGGAGGAGACGCTGCCGCTGTGGTCTACGGCGGGGGTGGATGAGCAGTTCGGCGGTTTTCACGAGGCCCTGGGCTTCGACGCAAGGCCGCTGGCGAAACCGAAGCGCATGCGCACCATGGCGCGCCAGGTCTATGCCTTTGCAGTTGCCAAGCAGCGTGGCTGGGACGGCAGGGCCGATGCGCTGATCGACCATGGCATACGCTTCATGGCCGACAAGGGCCGCACCGACCGCGGCGGCTGGGTTCGTGCGCTCAACCCCGATGGCAGTGTCGTCGATCCGGTAGAGGATGCCTACGACCACGCCTGCGTGCTACTGGCGCTGGCGCACGCCCATCGCTCGGGCAACGCCGAAGCGCTGAGCCTGGCCACCGAAACATTCGCTTTCCTCGACAAGCACCTCGAGGACGAGCGCATGACGGGCTTCATGGAAAGCCCCGATGGGGAGGGTGTCCGGCGCTCGAACCCGCATATGCACCTGCTTGAGGCTTTTCTAGCCTGGCACGCGGTGACGGGCGACCGTGTCTATCTGCGCCGGGCTGCCCGCATCATCGACCTGTTCCGCAGCCACTTCTTCGAGTTGGACAGCTGGACGCTCGGCGAGTTCTTCGACCGCGACTGGCATCCTGCCGCTGGCGAAAAAGGCCAGTGGACCGAACCCGGTCATCATTTCGAATGGGCCTCGCTGCTGGTCGACTTTGCCGACAAGAGCGGCCAGAAGGACCTGGTTGCCTTCGGGCGCAAGCTTTACGCCTCGGCGGTCGCTAACGGGCTCAACCGCGCCACCGGATTGGCCTATGGCGCGGTCTCCCGCCAGGGCCTGCCCCTGGACCGCGTCTCGCGCAGCTGGCCGCAGACCGAAGCCATCAAGGCCGCGGTGGCGCTCGACGGCACGGGCGGTCCCGACCTCAAGCCGGAGATCGAGGCGCGCGTCGGCCGCCTATTTCGCTGGCATATAGACCCCGCGCCGCAAGGCTTGTGGATCGACCAGATCGACGAGCACGGCCGTTCGCTGGCCAAGGAGGTGCCGGCGAGCATCTTCTACCACCTGGTGACGGCGCTGACGCAATATCTCGACAAGACCGAGGACGTCGTCCACTGAGACGCCTTACAAAAAGCCGGCCAATTGGCCGGCTTTTTGTTTGTTGGGCGTTGGCCGAGATCAGTAGGGGCTCGCGACGTCGCCGGTCTCGACATAGACCGATTTGAGCTGGGAATAGTGCTGGAGCGCGGCGAGCGAATTCTCGCGTCCGATGCCAGATTGCCTGGCGCCGCCGAAGGGAATTTCGACCGGCGTCAAATTGTAGGCGTTGATCCAGCAGGTGCCGGCCTTGAGTTCGCCGATGACGCGGTGGCCACGCGTGATGTCCTTTGTGAACACGCCGGCTGCGAGGCCGAACTCGGTGTCGTTGGCGCGCGCGATTGCCTCTTCCTCGCTGTCGAAGGACAGCACGCTCATGACCGGGCCGAAGATTTCTTCGCGGGCGATGCGCATGTTATCGGTGACGCCGCTGAACACGGCCGGCTCGACGAAGAAGCCGCCCTCGAAGCCCTGGAGCGAAGGCGTGCCGCCGCCGCAGCGCAGTTCGGCACCCTCGCTTTTGCCGATGGCGATGTAGTCCAAAACCTTGTCTTGCTGGGCCTTGCTGACCAGCGGGCCCATCTGGGTTTCGGGATCGAGCGGATCGCCGATACGGATCGCCTTGGTGCGCTCGACCAGGCGTTCGACGAAACGGTCGTGCAGGCCTTTCTGGACAAAGACGCGGGTGCCGTTGGAGCAGACCTGGCCGGTCGAATAGAAATTACCCAGCATGGCGCCGCCGATGGCGTTTTCGAGGTCGGCGTCGTCGAAGACGATGATCGGCGACTTGCCGCCGAGTTCCATCGTGGCGTGCTTCATGTGCGAGCCGGCGAGCGCCAGCACTTTCTTGCCCGTGGGCACCGAGCCGGTGAGCGAAATCTTGTCAACGACAGGATGCGCGGCGAGGGCAGCGCCGACGTCGCCATAGCCCTGGACCACGTTGAACAGCCCGTCGGGCAGGCCGGCCTCGGTGTAGATTTCGGCCAGCGCAAGAGCGGAAAGGGGCGTGTTCTCGGAGGGTTTGAACACCATGGCGTTGCCCATGGCCAGCGCAGGCGCCGACTTCCATCCAGCGATCTGGATGGGGTAGTTCCAGGCGCCGATGCCGACGCAGACGCCGAGCGCTTCGCGCTTGGTGTAGGCGAAGGGGCCGCCGAGATCGACATAGTCGCCGTTGAAGGCGGCGATCGCGCCGGCGAAGAATTCGAGGCAGTCAGCGGCGGATGCTGCGTCGGCGACAAGCGTCTCCTGGATCGCCTTGCCGGTGTCGAGCGTCTCCAGCCGCGACAGTTCCTCGTTGCGGGCGCGCAGGATGTCAGAGGCGCGGCGCAGGATGCGGCCGCGCTCGACAGGCTTCAGCCGCGCCCACGCCGGCTGGGCCTCGCGTGCGGCCTCGACGGCCAGCTCCACGACGTTGGCTGTGGCCGAGTGCAGCGAGGCGACCGCTTCGCCGGTGGCCGGATAGATGACCGGGATCGATGCCCCACGCTCGTCGTCGATATAGCGGCCGTTGACATAATGCGAGGCTTTGGGCTGGGCGCGCATGCGTTTGCTCCAGTTGTATTTTCAGTGTCTGGCCTGTTGGCCGGATGATGCTCTATCTGTCCGAGACCTGCCAGCGCGGATTGATCCATGGCTCCTGGTTCGACGGCGCAAGCGGCGTACGGCCTAGGATGTGGTCGGCGGCCTTCTCGCCCGTCATGATCGACGGGCCGTTAAGGTTGCCGTTGGTCACGCGCGGGAAGATCGAGGAGTCGGCGACGCGCAGCCCCTCGACGCCGATCACCCGGCATTCGGGGTCGACCACGCTCGTGGGGTCGTCGGCGCGGCCCATGCGGCAGGTGCCGCAGGGGTGGTAGGCGCTTTCCGAATGCTCGCGGATGAAGGCGTCGAGTTCGTCGTCGGTCTGAACCTGGCTGCCCGGCGAAATCTCATTGCCGCGGAATGGATCGAAGGCCGATTGCGCGAAAATCTCGCGGGTGAGGCGGATGCAGTGCCGGAAGTCCTCCCAGTCGTCGGGATGCGACATGTAGTTGAAGCGGATCTCCGGCTTGGCCCACGGGTCGCTCGAGCGCAGGGTGATCGCGCCGCGCGACTTCGAGCGCATCGGCCCGACATGCGCCTGGAAGCCGTGAGACTTGGCAGCTGCCTTGCCGTCGTAGCGCACGGCTGCCGGAAGGAAGTGGAACTGGATGTCGGGATAGTCGACACCGGCTTTCGAGCGCACGAAGGCCGCCGCCTCGAAATGGTTGGTGGCGCCAAGCCCGGTCTTGAACAGCAGCCATTCTGCCCCGATCAGCGCCTTGGAAAACGGGTTGAAGACCGAATGCAGGGTGATCGGCTGGGTCGCTTCCTGCTGGATGTAGAGCTCCATGTGGTCCTGAAGATTCTGGCCGACGCCACGCCGGTCGGCCACGACGGATATGCCGTGTTGCTTCAGGTGCTCGGCGGGGCCGATGCCCGACAGCATCAGCAGTTTCGGCGAATTGATCGAGGACGCAGCGACGATCACCTCACGCCGCGCCTTGACGACCTGGACCTTCCTGCGCGCTTCGATCTCGACGCCGACGGCGCGTTGATTCTCGATCACCACGCGCCGGGCGAAGCCATTGACGACACGGACATTTCCGCGTTTCAGCGCCGGACGCAGATAGGCGTTGGCGACCGACCAGCGGCGCCCGCCATGGATGGTCTGCTCCATGGCCCCGAAGCCTTCCTGCTTGGAGCCATTGTAGTCGTCGGTGAGCTCGAAGCCGGCCTGCTGGCCTGCTTCGACGAAGGCCTGATAGAGCGGGTTCCTGCGCGGGCCACGCTGCACGTTGAGCGGACCCGAAGTGCCGCGCCAGCCGTCCTCGCCGCCGTTCGAATGCTCCATGCGCTTGAAGTAGGGCAGCACGTCGGCATAGCCCCAGCCGGACGCACCCTGTTCGGCCCAGTGGTCGAAGTCGCGGGCGTGGCCGCGAACGTAGACCATGCCGTTGATCGAAGAAGAGCCGCCGAGCACCTTGCCTCGCGGGGTCGCCAGCGTGCGCCCGCCGAGATGCAGCTCAGGTTCGCTGGAATAGCCCCAGTCGTAGCGGCTCATGTTGAGGGGGATCGACAGCGCGGACGGCATCTGGATCAGGGGGCCGAAGTCGGTGCCGCCATACTCGATGACGATCACCGAGTGCTTGCCGTCCTCCGACAGGCGATAGGCCATGGCCGAGCCGGCGGAGCCGGAGCCGACGATTACGAAATCTGCTTCAAGCATTGTTCACATGAACCATGAAATCGGCGAGCGAGACGTTGCCGCCGGTTGCGACGACGAGCACGGTCTTGCCGGCTACGTCGACCTTTCCTCCCAGAAGTGCCGCCAGCGACGAGGCGCCCGAGGGCTCGAGCACGAGCTTCAGGCGCTCGAACGCTACCTTCATCGCACTGCGGACGGCTGCGTCCTCGACAGTCAGTCCGCGCACATTGGTCGTCGTGACCGCGGCATAAGGTGCTTCGCCCGGCTTGCGTGCCATCAGGCCGTCGCAGATCGATTTCGGACCCAGCGGCATGGTTTCGATCGCGCCATGGGCGAGCGACGAGCCCATGCCGTTGAAGCCTTCCGGTTCCACCGCGAACACCTGTGTTGATGGCGACAGGTAGTGGAAGGCGAGCGAGACGCCGCCAATGAGTCCACCGCCGCCGACCGGGCAGAGCACGATGTCGGCCGCAACACGTTTCGCCGCCAGTTGGTCGAGCGCTTCGAGCCCGGCACCGGCCTGGCCGGCGACGATTTCGGGGTCGTCGAAGGGATGGAGCAAGGCGAGGCCCTCGGTGTCCGAGATTTCGCGCGCCTTGGCGGCGGCGACTTCTTCGCGGGCGCGGTCGCCATGGTCGGTCAGCACCACGCGGGCGCCGTAACCCTTGGTCGCCTCGCGCTTGGCTGCAGGCACATCGATCGGCATGACGATGGTGACGGGAATGCCGAGCGCCTGGCCGGCGGCGGCAAGGCCCTGGGCGAAGTTGCCGGACGAATAGGCAACCACGCCGCGCCGCGCCTCGTCAGCTGTGAGCTGCTTGAGCCGCCAGTAGGCGCCGCGCGCCTTGAACGAGCCTGCCCATTGCAGCGACTCCGCCTTGACGAAGACGCGCGCCGCGCCGGTCTGGCGGGCCAGCGCAGCGGATTCGAGCAGGGGCGTCAGCTGCGTCGCACGCGATGTTTCGGCATAGGCCTGGCGGAGCCTGTCCAGGGTGGGGACTGTTGTCGTCATCATTCGCCTCTCGGGAAACGCTTGCTCTCTTCGAGCACGTTCAGGTCCATGTGGTTGCGCATGTAGCGCTCGGATGCTTTCTGCAGCGGCTGGAAATCCCACGGATAGTAGGCGCCGTTGCGCAGCGCGGGATAGATCACCCAGCGGCGCGCCTGGCTTTCGCGCACGGCTGCATCGAAAGAGGCCATGTCCCAGCGAGCGTGGACCTTGGCCACGAAGTCGGCCACCAGATCAGCATGAGCAGGGTCTGCGGCGAGGTTGTCGAGCTCCTGCGGATCCGATTCCAGATCAAACAGTTGCGGCGGGTCGATCTCGCAATGGACGAACTTGAAACGGCCGTCGCGGATGGCGACCAGCGGGCAATAGGAACCCTCGGCGGCATATTCCATGAGCACGGGGGCGGTTCGCTGTTCGCCGCGCATCAGCGGCAGAAGCGACTGTCCGTCGCTCCAGGGCATGATGGCCGAAAGGTCGATGCCGACGAGGTCGCACAGCGTCGGCAGCACATCGAGATTGGAGGTCGGCGCCTCGATCAGTCCGGCGGGCAGGCCCATGCCTGATATCATCAGCGGCACGCGCGCCGAGCCCTCGTAGAAGCACATCTTGAACCACAGGCCGCGCTCGCCTAGCATGTCGCCGTGGTCGGAGCAGAACAGGATGACCGTGTCATCGAGCATGCGCGTGCGCTCGAGCACCGACAGCAATTCGCCGACCTTGTCGTCGATGTAGGAGATGTTGGCGAAGTAGCCGCGGCGCGAGCGGCGCACCTGCTCGAGCGTGATGTCGAAGCTGGCATAGTCGCTGGCGAGATAGAGGCGCTGCGAATGCGGGTCCTGTTGCTCGGTCGGGATGAAGCCGACCTCGGGATCGAGGGCAGGGCTATCCTCGTAGAGGTCCCAATATTGGCGCCGCGCGACATAGGGGTCGTGCGGGTGAGTGAACGAGACGGTGAGGCACCACGGGCGACGCTCGGCCTGATCAGAGGTGCGGGCGAAGTCGTAGAGCTTCTGGGTCGCTAGGAAAGCGACCTCGTCGTCATACTCCATCTGGTTGGTGATCTCGGCCGTGCCGGCGCCGGTGACCGAGCCGAGATTGTGATACCACCAGTCGATGCGCTCACCCGGCTTGCGGTAGTCCGGCGTCCAGCCGAAATCGGCGGGATAGATGTCGGTCGTCAGGCGCTCCTCGAAGCCGTGCAACTGGTCCGGGCCGACGAAATGCATCTTGCCTGACAGCACGGTGTGGTAGCCGGCGGCACGCAGGTGGTGGGCGAAGGTCGGGATGGAGGAAGTGAATTCGGCAGCGTTGTCGTAGACCCCGGTGCGGGATGGCAACTGTCCACTCATGAAGGCGGCACGGCCGGGCGCGCAGAGCGGCGAGGCGGTGTAGTTGTTTTTGAAGCGCGCCGACCGCGCCGCCAGCGCCTTGAGATGCGGGGCGTGCAGGAAGTCGGCGGGGCCGTCGGGGAAGAACGTTCCGGCCAGCTGGTCGACCATGACGATGACGATGTTTGGCTTGCTGGTCATCGTGCGCGGGCCGCCTGCGACAGCTTGGTTTCCAGATAGTCCTCGACCAGCGCGATCGCCGAAGCGGCATTGGGGATGCCGTCGCGCAGGGCCCGGCGAATGTAGAGCCCGTCGATCATCGCTGCTGTCGCCTCGGCGACGTGCTCGGCGTCCGCGCGTGGTAGCAGGCGCGCAAGGCCGCTCATCAGGTTCGAATGAAGGCGATGGGCGTAGATCCGCAGCAGGCGGCGCAGACCCGGCGACTTCTGCGCCTCGACGTAGAAGGCAAGCCAGGCGGCGATGGTTGCGGCGCGGAACTGCTTGTCGGAGAAATTGACCGAGATGACGGCCGACACGCGTGCACGCGGGGTCTCGGCAACGCGCAGTGCCGCGGTGGTGTCGGTCAGCAACTCGGACAGGAGATGCCGCATGGTGGCGGCGAGCAGGTCTTCCTTGGCGCCGAAATAGTGGTGGGCGAGGGCGGAAGACACGCCGGCGCGGCCCGCGATCTCCGACATGGTCACATCAAGGCTGCCGCGCTCGCCGATCGCCGAGATCGTCGCGTCGATCAGCGCCCTGCGGCGCAGCGGCTCCATTCCGACCTTGGGCATACAAGCTCCTCCAGCGGCCAAGCTATTTTTTATTGACGCATCAATCAATAAAAAACACGGCGCATTTCGTCTCGAATGCGCCATTGAAAGCTGATGAAAACTGTTCATATTTGAACGGAATTGAAGGGCGTTGGAATCGCCCGGCAAATGGCGCAACATAGAACTGGCGATGGAGACGAAGATGACCGCATGCATCGTGGGCTGGGCGCATTCGCGCTTCGGCAAGCTGGAAGGCGAGACGCTGGAAAGCCTGATTACGCAGGTTGCCACCGAGGCGCTGGCGCATGCCGGCGTCGGGCCTGACGACGTCGACGAGATCGTGCTTGGCCACTTCAACGCCGGCTTTTCCGCCCAGGATTTCACCGCGAGCCTTGTGCTGCAGGCCGACGACCGCCTGCGCTTCAAGCCGGCGACGCGCGTCGAGAATGCCTGCGCCACGGGTTCGGCAGCGGTGCGCCAGGGCATCCGCGCGGTGAACGCCGGCCAGCGCATCGTGCTTGTGGTCGGCGCCGAGCAGATGACCACGACGCCTGGACCCGAAATCGGCAAGAACCTGCTGCGCGCCTCCTATCTGCCCGAAGACGGCGACACCCCGGCCGGTTTTGCCGGTGTGTTCGGCAAGATCGCCCACGCCTATTTCCAGCGCTACGGCGACCAGTCGGACGCGCTGGCGATGATCGCCGCCAAGAACCACAAGAACGGCGTCGACAATCCTTATGCCCAGTTGCGCAAGGATTTCGGCTTCGACTTCTGTCGCCAGGAGAGCGAGAAGAACCCGTTCGTCGCTGGACCGTTGAAGCGTACCGACTGTTCGCTGGTTTCGGACGGGGCTGCAGCCCTGGTGCTGACGGACAGCACGACTGCGCTGAAGATGCGCCGGGCGATCGCCTTCCGCGCCAACGAGCATGTGCAGGACTTCCTGCCGATGTCGAAGCGCGACATCCTGCAGTTCGAAGGCTGCGAGGTGGCGTGGAACAAGGCGCTGAAGTCGGCCGGCATTTCGCTCGACGACCTCTCCTTCGTCGAGACGCATGACTGCTTCACCATCGCCGAGCTGATCGAATACGAGGCCATGGGCCTGGCACCGCGCGGCGAGGGCGCCCGCATCGCCATGGAAGGCATCACCGCCAAGGACGGCCGCCTGCCGGTCAATCCCTCCGGCGGTCTCAAGTCGAAGGGCCATCCGATCGGCGCAACCGGTGTCTCGATGCATGTGTTGACCGCCATGCAGCTTGCGGGCGAGGCTGGCGGCATCCAGGTCAAGGACGCCAAGCTCGGCGGTATCTTCAACATGGGCGGTGCCGCGGTCGCCAACTACGTGTCGATCCTGGACCGCATCAGATGAGGCATTCCGCCGTTGTTATCGGCGGTGCGTCGGGCGTCGGCCTTGCAGTGGCCGAACGTCTGATATCGGACGGATGGCCGGTGGCGGTGATCGATGACGACGGCGGCGCGCTCGAGGCGGCCGAGGACCAGATCGACAACGACGAGGTCGTGTTCATCGAATGCGACCCGACCGACGAGGATGACATCGCCGAGGCGTTCGACCAGGTTGTGGACCGGCTTGGTCTTATCGGCGGGCTTGTCTCGATGGCGAGTTTCGCCCGCAGTGCCGCCATCGAGGACACCAGCGCCGAGATGTTGCGGGAAGCGCTCGACGTCAACCTCGTTGCCCCCTTCATCGCCGCGCGGGCAGCGCTGGAGCGGATGGGCGCCTCGCTGTCCATCGTCAGCATCGGGACCGTGGCGGGCCTTCGGGCCCATCATGGGCAATTGGCCGTCGCCGCGTCGCAGGCAGGGCTCAAGCTCATGTCGGAAGTGCTGGCGCTGGAGTATGCCGGCCGGGGCGTGCGCGTGAATGCCATCGCCGCCGGGCCTGCGGACGTGGATGCTGCAAGCAATGGCGGCATCGCAGCCCATCATGTGCCGCAAGGCCGTGGTGCTGAGCCGGATGAAATTGCCGCCGCCGCTGCTTTCCTGCTTTCGCCGGAAGCCAGCTACATCAATGGTCACACGCTCGCGGTGGATGGCGGATTTCTCGCCGGTGGGTTATCGGGGAACAGATCATGACGCTTGGCTGATCGCTGGCGAAATGACCCAACCTCGATCTCGCAAGCGCATGAAGGCACGCACACAATGACAAATCCGGTCCTGGTCGAGGTGCTGCGCGGCGACCTCGTTGAAAGCGTACATCGCGGCGCGGTCGTCGTTGTCGATGCCGATGGCACGCAGAAGCTTGCCTTGGGCGACGTCACGCAGCCAGTGTTTCCACGCTCGGCGGTCAAGGCCATCCAGGCGCTGCCCTTCGTCGAGAGTGGTGCTGCCGATGCCTACGGCTTTGGCGATCGCGAACTGGCACTTGCCTGTGCGTCGCATTCGGGCGAGCCGGCTCATGCCGAACTGGCCAATGCGATGCTGGCCAAGGCGGGTCTCGGGCCGGATGCGCTGGAGTGCGGCGCGCACTGGCCTTCGAACCATGCGGCCACGATTGCACTTGCGCGCAGCGGGACGTCGCCGAGCGCGTTGCACAACAATTGTTCGGGCAAGCACTCGGCTTTCGTCTGTACCTGCCGTCACCTCGGCATGGCCCATCTCGGCTATGTCAGGCCGGAACATCGCTTCCAGCAGATGATCCGCGAGACGATGGAAGCTGTCACCGGTGCACCCCATAACGAAACGAACCGCGGAACCGACGGCTGCTCCATCCCGACCTTTGCCGTGCCGTTGCATAATCTCGCACTGGGTTTTGCGCGCATGGTCAGTGGCAATGGCCTCGGCACGGAAAGGGCCAAGGCCGCGCAGCGGCTGATGTCGGCATGCATGGCGGAACCTTTCCAGGTCGCTGGAACCGACAGGGCTGATACGGAGTTGATGCAAGCTGCACCAGGACGGATATTCGTCAAGGTCGGCGCCGAAGGCGTTTTTTGCGCGGCCTTGCCGGAACTTGGGCTCGGCATTGCGCTTAAATGCGACGACGGCGCGGGCAGGGCTGCCGAGGTTATGATCGCGGCGGTCCTATCAAAGCTTTTGGCTGGAGACGAGGCCTTGTCCGGGACACTGGACAAGGCGGCGAGGCCTGTGCTGAAGAACTGGAACGGAATCGAAGTTGCATCGCTTCGACCGACTTCCGCGGTCGCCTGAAAGCATAGGTAGTCGGTCAGTTTGGCTGGCTTGTTATCGGAGCTATGAACACCTAGGTTTATTTCATGAGCAGAGCTTTCACCCGCGAAGACGACAGCGAAAACGTCATTGCCGATATCGGCGAGCGGCCGGTCAGTTCGTCCCGGAATCTCGTGACCGAACAAGGGCTGGCCCATATCGAGGCCCAACTCGCGAGCCTGCGCGAGGATCTGGCAAAGGCGGAGGCCGATGCCGACCGGGAGCGGATCGCGACGGTGTCGCGCGACCTGCGCTATTGGCAATCCCGCCGGGAAACGGCCGAAGTGTCGGTTCCTGAGCCTGACAGTACGGTTGTCCGCTTCGGGATGAAGGTTGTCGTCGAAGATGACAATGGCAAACGCAACGTCTGGGAGATCGTCGGTGAAGACGAAGCCGATGCAGCCAAGGGCCGCATCTCGCATTCCTCGCCTATGGCGATAGCGCTGTTCGGCAAATCCGTTGGCGATGTCGCTTTGGTCAACGGGCATGAGTGGGAAATCGTCGAGTTCGCCAGCTAGGCTTCGATTGGAGCCGTGTGGTCGCGGAAGAACGCGGCCGCACCTGTCTCGTCGATCTCGCCGGCGGCGACCATCAATACGAATTGAATGATGTCTTCTTGCGCTGCTTCGACGCTCAATCCGTTGAAATATAGAAACAAATCCGCTGCTGCAAAGGCAGTTCGTTTGTTGCCGTCGACGAATGGGTGGTTCTTGGCGATGCCAAACAAATAAGCGGCTGCCAGGTCACAGAGGTTTGGCTCGCCATACGCTTGCTTCTGAAGCGGCCGTGCAAGGGCCGATTCCAGCATATCCTCGGATCGTACGCCTTGAGCGCCTCCGTGCAGCTTCAGTTGCTCGGCGTGTAGCGCCTCGACGAACTGACGCGAATGGAACTCAATCATTTGGCGAGGGCGCGATACGCGACCTCATATTTCTTCATCCGCTCGCGCGCGATCTTCATCTTGCGTTCGAACTCTTCCGGATCATCCTCAGCCGGCCGAAGCCGCAACTCGTTGCCATCCTCGGTGAGGACGAGCGTGTCACCCGCGCGCAGATTATGCCGCTCGAGCACTTCCTTCGGCAGGATCACGCCTTCCGAGTTTCCGATCTTGCGAACAGTCACGTTCATGGCTGCGTCTCCATGTTATAACTTATGTATAACATGCGCGCCGATGCGATCCAAGCCATTGTCGCACCGTAGCGCCGCCACTATACCTGTGGTCTGACTGCTGATGCGGTCGTGAAAGAGCATTGCCGGAGAGACAGCCCATGGCGCAGGACGACAGCATTTTCATTGGTGCCAGCCGCAAGCCCGACGACAGTTATCAGCGGCCCGAAGATCTGTTGCTGAAGTACGGCAACCGCCATGGCCTAGTTACCGGTGCCACAGGTACCGGCAAGACGGTAACACTGCAGATTCTCGCCGAAGGCTTTTCGAACGCCGGTGTTCCGGTGTTCTGCGCCGACATCAAGGGCGACCTGTCGGGCATCGCCATGATGGGCGAGGCCAAGGATTTTCTTACGGCCCGTGCCGAGGCGATCAAGCTCGACCCGTATGATTTCCAGGAATTCCCCGTCATCTTCTGGGATCTGTTTGGAGAACAGGGCCATCCAATCCGCGCGACCATATCGGAGATGGGACCGCTGCTGCTGTCGCGGCTGATGAACCTCAGCGAAGCGCAAGAGGGGGTGCTCAACATCGCCTTCCGCATCGCCGACGAAGAAGGGATGCTGCTCCTCGATATGAAGGACTTGCAGTCATTGCTCGCCAACGTCGCCGAGCGGGCCGACGAGATCGGCGCGCGCTATGGCAATGTCACCAAACCGTCGGTCGGCGCCATCCAGCGGTCGCTGTTGGTCCTGGAGCAGCAGGGCGGCAACAACTTCTTCGGCGAACCCGCACTGAAGATTGCCGATATCATGCGCACGACGCGTGATGGTCGCGGCGCGATCAACGTGCTGGCCGCCGACAAGCTGATGATGAACCCGCGGCTCTACGCGACGTTCCTGCTCTGGCTGCTGTCGGAGCTGTTCGAGGTGCTGCCGGAAGTCGGCGACCCGGACAAGCCCAAGCTGGTCTTCTTCTTTGACGAGGCGCATCTTCTGTTCGACGAGGCGCCGAAGATCGTCGTCGACCGGGTCGAGCAGGTCGTGCGCCTGATCCGCTCCAAGGGCGTTGGTGTCTATTTTGTCACCCAGAACCCGCTCGACGTGCCCGAAACCGTTCTGGCGCAGCTCGGCAACCGCGTGCAGCATGCGCTGCGCGCTTACACGCCGCGGGAGCAGAAGGCGGTGAAGACGGCGGCCGACACTTTCCGCCCCAACCCTGACTTCGATTGTGCCAAGGCTATCACCCAGCTCGGAACCGGCGAGGCGCTGGTCTCGACGCTCGAAGCCAAGGGCGTTCCGTCGATGGTGCAGCGGACGCTGATACGCCCGCCGGCCTCGCGGCTTGGCCCGATCACGTCGCAGGAACGCCAGAAGCTGATCAGCGAGAGCCCGGTCGCCGGGCAGTACGACCAGACGGTTGACCGTGAATCGGCGTTCGAAATGCTGCAGAAGAAGGCGCTCGAGGCACAGAAGGCGCAAGAACAGGCCCAGCAGGCGAATACCGGTGGCGGTGGTGGTGGTTGGACCATCCCGGGCTTTGGTAACGACGCTCCGCCGGCTTCGGGCGGCCGCAACACGGGCAGCGCGCCGAGGCCGCGGACCTCAAACCGGCAGACGGTGACCGAAGCGGCACTGAAGTCGGTCGTGCGCTCTGTTGGTTCGTCTGTCGGCCGTGCGCTGGTGCGCGGAATTCTCGGAAGCCTGAAGAAGGGCTTCTGACCCGAGAAGCCAATAGCAAAACGGCGCGTCGATGACGCGCCGTTTTTCGTAGGTGACTGAGCCCAGGGTCAGGCAGTGCCGAGGCCGCTGGTGACCAGGATCGGCGTCTTGCCGGGCACGCGATCGTAGAGATCGATGATGTCCTGGTTCATCAGGCGCACGCAGCCCGACGACACCGACTTGCCGATCGTCCACCATTCCGGCGAACCGTGGACGCGATAGAGCGTGTCCTCGTTGTTCTGGAAGATATAGAGCGCGCGCGCGCCGAGCGGGTTGTTGAGGCCCGGGGCCATGCCGCCATTCCTGACGCTGTACTTTTCGAGGTCGGGCTGGCGGCCGATCATTTCGTCCGGCGGCGTCCACTTGGGCCACTTGCGCTTCCACTGGATGACAGCGCGGCCCTGCCAGGCAAAGCCGGCACGACCGAGGCCGACGCCATAGCGCATCGCTTCGCCGTTTTCGCGAACGAGGTAGAGGAAGTGCGTCGAGGTGTCGACGACCACGGTGCCGGGGCGCTCGCCAGTGGGGTCGCGGACGATCTGGCGCAGGAACTGCGGCTTCACTTTCTTGAGCGGGATGCCGGGGATTTCATAGCCCTCGTCGGCGACCGGGGCATACATGCTGGCATAGTCGCCACCGAAAGCGGGATCGACGCTCATGGGCGGTGCAACCGGAGGCGCATCGACGATCTGACCGCCTCCGCCAACCGTGGAGCAGGCAGAAAGCGCTGCCGACGCGGCGCCCGCTGCCGCCAGGTTCAAAAAGCCGCGACGGCTGAGCGGACGTGATTCTGTAAATGTGGACATGACTGCGATCTAGAGTTCCAGTTCGAAAGAAATGGTGAATTTAGAGGAAACCAACTGCGTCGCCCCTTAACGCTCGCGGAGATAGGCGGGTCAAATTCCGACCTTAGGGTGGACAAAGCATGGCGAAGGTGTGACAGGCCAATCACTGTTGCGTTATGGCAACAATATTGACCTATGGTAAGCTAACCAATTGTAACTAAACCTTCCAGAGAAGGTAGGATCAGCGATGGAGGCAGGTCGCGATACTCGTCCGGCTGGTTGCTGCGGTTGATCCAGACGGTGCGGCAGCCGAACTTTGCCGCCCCTGCAATGTCCCAGCGATTGGACGACTGGAACGACATTGCTTCCGGGTAAAGACGCCAACTGCTGGCGACGAGATCATAGACCGACTGGTCCGTCTTGAATCGGCGGACGCTGTCGACCGAGAACACCTCGTCGAGGATCAGGTCCAGCCCGGCCGAGCGCACGGCCGCTTCCAGCATGTCTGGCGAACCGTTGGAGAGAATGGCCAGCCGTGCGCCGTTGTCCTTCAGGTTGCGCAGCACTGCCGGAACCTCGGGATAGCAATCGAGGCGCCAATAAGCGTCGAGCAGCTTGCTGCGCATCGCGGGATCGACCGACGGCACCTTGCGGAATGCAAAGTCGAGCGCCTGCTCGGTGAGCTGCCAGAAATCGGCATAGGCGCCCATGAGCGTCCGCACCCAGGAATACTCGAGCTGCTTGGCCCGCCAAATCTCGGAAAGCAGCTGGCCCTCGGGTCCGATGTCGGCCGAATGGCGGCGAACCGCCGCATGGACGTCGAACAGCGTGCCATAGGCATCGAATATGTAGGCTGCGTGGCGCATGCCTTTGGTTGTCCAACGGCTTGGTTCCGAGCGCAAGCGCAACTATCGGCTGGCTCCAACATTTCGGCTTGCTGCCGATTGACGGGGCGCGCCAAAGCCTCTTCCATACCGGCGATCAACAAGATGGATGGGAAAACACCATGACGCTCGCGGCGGCTGCACAATCCACGACCTGGAGCTTTGTCGATGGCGACTGGCACGAGGGCAACGTTGCGATCATTGGCCCGCGAAGCCATGCCATGTGGCTCGGCTCCACCGTCTTCGATGGCGGCCGTTGGTTCGAAGGCGTGGCTCCCGACCTTGAAGCACATTCGCGCCGGGTCAATTCGTCGGCCATCGCATTGGGCCTGAAGCCGACCATGAGCCCGGAACAGATCGTCGGGCTGACCTGGGACGGGCTCAAGAAATTCGACGGCAAGACTGCTGTCTACATCCGGCCGATGTATTGGGCCGAGCACGGTGGCTACATGGGCGTGCCGGCCGACCCTGCGTCGACGCGGTTCTGCCTGTGCCTGTACGAATCGCCGATGCTTCCGCCGACCGGCTTTTCGATTTGCTTGTCGCCGTTTCGGCGGCCAACTCTCGAAACCATGCCGACCAATGCCAAGGCAGGCTGCCTCTATCCAAACAACGGCAGGGCAATCCTCGACGCCAAGATGCGCGGTTTCGACAATGCCCTGGTGCTCGACATGCTAGGCAACGTCGCCGAAACCGCCTCGTCCAACATCTTCCTGGTCAAGAACGGGCAAGTGTTCACCCCGGCGCCCAATGGAACTTTCCTTTCCGGGATCACCCGCAGCCGCACGATTTCGCTTCTTGCCGGCAGCGGTGTCTCTGTGGTCGAAAAGACGCTTTCGGTGCGCGAGTTCCTCGAAGCCGATGAAATCTTCTCCACCGGCAATCACTCCAAGGTTGTTCCGGTCACGCGCATCGAGGAGCGAATTCTGCAGCCCGGACCGGTAGCAAAAAAATCGCGCGAGCTATATTGGGAGTGGGCGCACTCGACCGGCAAGGCCTGAGTGTAGCGAAGAAAAACAGCGCCTCTCATCTGTTGTCACACGATGATGACGACCTATCTGTAGACGGCATAGTCATGCCGCGAAATTGCCAGCAAGGGAGTATGATCCATGGCTTTTGAATTGCCCGAATTGCCCTACGACTACGAGGCGCTACAGCCCTTCATGTCGAAGGAGACGCTTGAGTATCATCACGACAAGCACCACAAGGCCTATGTCGACAACGGCAACAAGCTGGCTGCCGAAGCAGGCATGGACAAGCTGTCGCTGGAAGAGGTCGTGAAGCAGTCGTTCGGCAAGAATGCCGGCCTGTTCAACAACGCCGCCCAGCATTACAACCACGTCCACTTCTGGAAGTGGATGAAGAAGGGCGGCGGCGGCAGCAAGCTGCCCGGCGCGCTGCAGAAGGCGGTAGATGCCGACCTCGGCGGCTACGACAAGTTCAAGGCTGATTTCATTGCCGCCGGCACGACGCAGTTCGGTTCGGGCTGGGCGTGGCTTTCGGTCAAGGATGGCAAGCTCGCCATCTCCAAGACCCCGAACGGCGAGAACCCGCTGGTTCACGGCGCGACCCCGATCCTCGGCGTCGATGTCTGGGAGCACTCCTACTACATCGACTACCGCAACGCCCGCCCGAAATATCTCGAGGCGTTCGTCGACAGCCTGATCAACTGGGACTACGTGCTCGAGCGTTACGAAAACGCCTGAGCCTGGTTCACCCACGAAAAGCCCCGGCAAGTCCGGGGCTTTTTTTGTCGAGAGAACGCAAATTTATTCCACCGACTCACGTAAGCGTGAGGAGAATCTTGGGACGAATTGGGCCAGTTTCGCCGTTCACCCTAGGCAGCTTTTGCAACCGAAAGAGGACCTGATGAGAAAATTTGTGCTCGCCGTCGCAGCGCTGACGCTCGCATCCACTGCAGCATTCGCCGATGTGATTACCGACCGTCAGGCGGTGATGAAGGAGAACGCAAGGCAAGTCGGCACGCTCGTCAAAATGGTGAAGGGCGAATCCGCTTTCGACGCCGCCGCCGTTCTGGCGGCCTTGACGGCGCTCAACGACAATGTCCAGAAAATCGATGTCGCGGCGTCGTTCCCGGTAGGAAGCGACAAGGGCGACACCACTGCATCCCCCAAGATCTGGGAGGATCCGGCTGGATTCCAGGCCGAGGTCGACAAATTCAAGGCAGTGACGGCCTCGGCAGTTGGCGCCCCGGCCCAGGACCTGGACGCCTTGAAGGCACAGGTCGGCACCATCGGCCAGACCTGCGGCACCTGCCATGAGGCGTTTCGCGTCAAGAAGGGCTGATCCCTTCGCATGGGTGCTTTCAAGAAGTTTGCAGTGGCGGCTCTGGCGCTTGGCGGTGCCGGAGCCGCGACTTTGTGGTGGCTGGCGCTTCCTGAAAGACTGGGGCCCGATGCCGTGGCTGCCCTGGGAGCCGGCGACGCGGCCCGCGGTCAACGCATCTTCGATGCGGGCGGCTGTGCCTCCTGCCACGCCAAACCGAAATCGGAGGGCGATGCACGTCTTCAACTCGCCGGCGGTCTCGAGCTGAAGACGGCGTACGGTACCTTCGTTGCGCCGAACATTTCCACCGACCCGAACGACGGCATCGGCGGATGGTCGCTCGAGGACTTCGCCAATGCCATGCTCAAGGGTGTGTCGCGCGACGGACAGCACCTCTATCCGGCGTTCCCCTATGCCTCCTATGCCCGCATGAAGCCGGCTGAGGTCGCAGATATCTACGCCTTCATGAAGACGCTGCCGCCTGTTGCGGGCAGGGCGCCGAGCCATACGCTCGCCTTTCCGTTCAATGTCCGATCCGGCATCGGGCTCTGGAAGCTGTTCTACCTGAGCGACCAGCCCGTGATCGCCTTCGCCGACGGCACGCCTGAGAAGGTCCTGCGCGGCCGTGACCTCGTGGAAGGCGCAGGGCATTGTGGCGAATGCCACACGCCGCGCGGCTTTGACGGCGGGACCAGGAAGGGCCAATGGCTGGCGGGTGCTGCGGCGGCCGAAGGACAGGGCATCGTGCCCAACATAACGCCGCAAGGGACTGGGATCAGCGGCTGGTCGGAGAGCGACATCGCCAGCTATCTCGAAACGGGTTTCACCCCTGAGTTCGATTCGGTCGGTGGCACCATGGTCGAGGTGCAGAAGAACATGGCGAGGCTAAGCGCCGAAGACCGCGAGGCAATCGCTGCCTATCTCAAGGCGATCCCGCCGCATCCCAACGGTTATCCCGCGCCACAGCCGAAGCCTGCCGGGTTGACGCAACCGGCAGCCCCAAGCCGCCGGTCTGCCGTTTCCAATATCAGGCGAGCCCAACGACCTTCAGTGCGAAAGCGTAGTTGAAGGCGATTTCCTCCAGCCGCGAGAAGCGGCCCGAGGCACCGGCATGGCCCGAATCCATGTTGATCTTGAACAGCACAGGACTGCTGCCCGACTTGCGTTCGCGCAGGCGCGCGGCCCATTTGGCTGGCTCCCAATAGGTGACGCGCGGATCGGTCAGGCCGGCCACCGCCAGGATCGGCGGATAGTCGAGTGCGGCGACATTGTCGTAGGGCGAATAGGCGGCGATGGTCTTGTAGTCGTCCTCCGAGGCGATCGGGTTGCCCCATTCCGGCCATTCGGGCGGCGTCAGCGGCAGAGTGTCGTCGAGCATAGTGGTCAGCACGTCGACGAACGGCACTTCGGCGATGATGCCGGCAAAGGCATCTGGCGCCATGTTGGCTATGGCGCCCATCAGCATGCCGCCGGCCGAACCGCCCTGGGCGACGATGCGGTCATGTGCCGTGTAGCGCTCGGCGACGAGATGGTGGGCACAGGCGATGAAGTCGGTGAAGGTGTTGGTTTTCGCCGCGCGCTTGCCGTCGTCGTACCAGGCGTAGCCCTTGTCCTTGCCGCCACGGATATGGGCGATGGCATAGACGAAGCCGCGATCGACCAGCGACAGGCAGTTCGTGTTGAACGAGGCCGGAATGGTCATGCCGTAGGAGCCGTAGCCATAGAGCAGGCACGGTGCCGTGCCGTCCAGCGGCGTGTCGCGATGGTGGATCAGCGAGATCGGCACCAGTTCGCCATCGGGGGCCGGCGCCATCAGCCGCCGCGTGACGTAGT
This sequence comes from Aminobacter niigataensis, assembly GCF_946995915.1. Classification (GTDB taxonomy): domain Bacteria; phylum Pseudomonadota; class Alphaproteobacteria; order Rhizobiales; family Rhizobiaceae; genus Aminobacter; species Aminobacter niigataensis. The sequence goes on along the minus strand of NZ_OX341517.1, from coordinate 4,253,663 downwards.
CATCGGCATTGTGGCCCGAGGGGACTTCCTGGGTCTTGAGCAGGACGCGTCCGCGCGTCCGCATGTTGTAGTCGAACAACTGCGTCGGGGTGGTCATTGACGAATAGGAAAATCGCATGGTGTCGGTATCGTATTCATAGGAGCCCGACAGGCCGAGCGAGAACGCTTCTTCCGGGAAAGAAATGACGTGCTCCGCACCGGTGGCGCGTTCGTGCACCACGATCCGCGGAAGGCCTTCCTTGCGTTCCAGGCGAACCATGAAGTCCCTGAAGCCGATGACCGACAGGATCAGCCGGCCGGGTTCGTGGGCGACAAGTTCCTTCCAGTTGGTGCGCGCCGGATCCGCCGCTGGCGCGGTCATGATCTTGAAGTCCTTGGCGCCGTCGGCATTGGTCAGCACGAAGAAGATGTCGCCGCCTTCCTCGAGGTCATATTGCAGGCCGGTTTCGCGCGCTGCAACGAGTGCCGGCGAGGCGAGGGGATTGCTGGCGGGAAGCAGCCGGTATTCCGACGTTTCATGATCGCTGATCGAGATCATGACCCAGTCATTGCTGCGGGTGCCGCCGACACTCATGAAGAAGCCGGGATCGGTCTCCTCGTAGACCAGGCGGTCTGTCGAGGCGTCGCTGCCGAGCGCGTGGTAGAAGACCTTCGATGGCCGGTGGTTGGGGTCGAGGCGGGTGTAGAAGAAACCGGCATTGGCCGCATCCCACTCGCCCGAGCCGCCCGTATCGGCGACGATGTCGGCGAGTTCGGCGCCGGTTGCCAGGTCGCGGACACGCAAGGTGTAGAATTCCGATCCCTTGTCGTCGAACCCCCAGATCAGGCGGCTATGATCGGAGGAGTGGTCGATCCCGCCGAGGCGGAAATAGGCGTGACCTTCGGCTTCCTTGTCGCCGTCGAGGATGATCTCCTCCGTGCCGCCTGCGCTCGGGAGGCGGAAATAGCGCGGCTGCTCGCCACCCTTCTTGTAGGATGAGCCATAGGCGAACGGGCCGTCCTTCATCGGAACCGAGGAATCGTCTTCCTTGATGCGTCCCTTCATCTCTTCGAACAGCTCCTTGCGCAGGTCCGCCGTGCCGGCCATCAATTCGGCCTGGTAGCTGTTTTCTGCTTCGAGATGTGTGCGGATTGCCCGATCGAGCAGGCTCGGATCGCGGAAGACCTCCTGCCAGTTGTCGGCGCGCAGCCAGGCATATTCGTCGATGCGGGTGATGCCGTGCCGGGTGTCGGAAACGGGGCGGCGCTCGGTCGACGGCGGGGCGATGTCGGCGAAAATGGCAGGTCGGGTCATCATGTCTCGCATGCGGTGAATCTTGAATGGCGAATGAACACGCCGATCAGGGCGGGTTCAAGGGCTGAGTTGCATTGTTCGTCAACGTTCCAATTGACCGGTTCGCCGGAGGAGAGAGATGAACACGTTCTTGAAGACCGCCGCAGCCCTGACCGTCGCCTCGACAGCGGCAATATTCGCCGGCAACGCCCACGCGGCTGCTTTTGCCGCCTGGCAGGTGACCGACGTTCCGTTTGGCGACACGTTGAACATCCGGAAGTATCCGTCCAATGGTTCGCAGAAGCAGGCAGCCTATCCCAACGGCACGGTCCTACAGATGACCGGAAAATGCACCGGCGGGGTCGATCTCTTCGCCATCTCGCACCTGCCGGAATGGCAGCAGGCACAGCGTGTGCGTTATCGCTGGTGCCAGGTCTGGCACGATCCCGCCCAGAACGGGCAATTCACCACTGGTTGGGTCTATGGCAAGTACATCGCGCCGTATTGAACAGGCAAAACTGTTGCTTGCGTTGCCTTGAGCACTCGGGCGGGCACCGGTATTGACAAGATAGGTTCAGGTTTGGCCCTGCATGGCTGGTAACGACTGGGGCAGCGGCGCCTTCCTCGTTGGCTTTCTTGCGACTGTTGCGTTCCCGCATTTTTTGACCAGCGGCGGTGTCCATCTCAAGCAAGAGGCCGAAGAAAAACCGGTCATGATCAGCAGCGTTGGCGATTATCTTGCCGGCGGCCCTGTCATGGTTGGTGCGTTGCTTGCGATGGCCATCTCTCCATGGGCTGTTGCGCCTCCCCGATTTCCACACGGTCTCGAAGGCCGGAACGGTTGGTTCCTGTCCTGAGTTGCTTCGTCGCGCGGTGCATATCGGCGAACTCTCCACGGCATTGCCGGCGCGGGCTGGAGTGGTGTTCTTCATGCTGATGGCGCCGATTTCGGCCGATTTGCTTGCCAAGGCGGCTTATTCAGCCGGATATCGCTTGTGGCAGGGGTCTCTCAGCGACGATTTGGCTGAAACTGTGGCGAGGGATAAGAAGAACCGCATTGTTGCCACCTAATGCCGACAATGACCCCGGAGAGAACATTCAGCGTTGTGTAACTTGATCTCGTGCGATGACATTGCCCTGTCAAAAAGGCTCATTTGTTAGAGAAGTGATGAATGCATTGTTCTTGGAGTTGCAAAGAATAGTGAATTGACTTGTTATGGCTACAGGCTCATTAAAGTGATGGAACGCGACTCGTAATGGCAAATTGCGATACAAGATCGCGCCGCACCCCGGTCGCAATATCGGGCAAAAAAACAACCAGTCACATTGGGGCCTGAAGCATATGGATACTTCCGAAACGCCTGCAGCAAATAGCGAAACGCTGATCGAACTGACCGCCGACGTGGTGGCCGCTTATGTCAGCAACAATCCGGTCCCGGTAGGAGAACTTCCGGGGCTGATCGCCGACGTTCACGCAGCCCTTGGCCGCGTCGGTAACGTCGCCGACACACCACCCGCCGACAAGCAGAAGCCGGCCGTCAACCCTAAGCGTTCGGTGCATGACGACTACATCATCTGCCTGGAAGACGGCAAGAAGTTCAAATCGCTCAAGCGTCACCTGATGACGCACTACAACATGACGCCCGATCAGTACCGCGAGAAGTGGGGCCTTGACGCCAGCTATCCAATGGTGGCGCCCAACTACGCGGCAGCTCGCTCGCAACTGGCCAAGAAGATGGGCCTGGGCCGCAAGCGCAAGGTGGGTAAATAATACTCCCTTCGACAGACGTCTAGCGAGCGGCGCCTTCGGGCGCCGTATTGCTTTTGTGCCGGCGCCGGCGCGGCCTGAGCGACAGTCGCCCAGGCTGGTCGGGGAAGACGCCTTTCAGCCGATCGCGCACATGCTTGAGCGCGATGTGCCGGTTGAGATCGTAGCTCCAGTGGCGGTTGACACCCCGGAGCCGTTCTCGCTCGATCGCCCGTTCGAGCCGTTTGAGCAAGGCGACGGTCGATGTCGGCTCCCCAGAAAGCGCATTCGAAAGTTCGATCCCGCAGCAGAGTTGCAGGGCTGCCCGCTGCCGGGCGTCAGTCAATTCGGACAGCTTGTTCTGCTTGAAGGCTGCAATTTCATTCGAAAAATCCCGCATCGCGATCCTGCCTGATGTGACTGTGATCGTGCGATGATGCTGCCATCTTGCAGGGTGGGGAGAAACTGCGCCAAGAATTCACTGGAGCGGAATAAATAGAACAATGATTACAGCGTGTTGAAGTTTCTTCCGCTGCTTCATCGTTCTTTTTTTTGTTCACACCCTGTGACGTACCCAGTATAAGAATTTATTCCTATCCACAGAGGGGGAAGAGTTCGGTGGGATCCACGTCGGCAACATTGGTCAAACGGCAGAAGGAGGCGCGCGAGGCCGCCGCCAGGGACGAGCGTTCCGCTCTCGAACTTGTCGCCGACCGGCGTCGTGACCAGGTGGTGGAGCGTTGCGATGCGATGATCGACCTCATGGCGGCGTTGTTCGGCGTGCCAAGCAGGGAGATTCGTCGAATTGGCCGGACTGGCAACGACATCAGCCGCCTCCGCCAGATTGCCATGTATGTTGCCCATGTCGTGTTTCGTCTCAGCATGCGCGAGGTCGGCCGTGGCTTTGGGCGCGACCGGACCACAGTGCTTTATGCCTGCCATACCGTGGAGGACCTGCGCGACGATGCGGAGTTTGACCGGATCGTGGCGCTGGCGGAGCGGGTGGCGATCGCTGCGTTTCGCGACAGGCTGGAGGGTTGACATGAGCACCCCTGACGAAAAGGCACACAAGCGCGTGCTCACGCTGCTGGCCAAGGGGGCCGCAGAATGCGAGCCGGCCGCAACGGCCGGCAAGATGCTGCTTGAGAACGACAGGAACGACAGGATAGCTGTCGGCGCCGAGGTGCTTGCGGCATTGTCCCGGCAAGGGCTTGTCGTTTGCGTTGGCCGGGTGATGCGGCTTACGCCGGAAGGGCAAGCGGCCGCACGGCGAGAGGAGAGCCCAGTCGATCCTTTCCAGAGCCAGCACCGCGAACTGGACACGGCGACGGTCGATACCGCGGCCGGGCAACATGCGGCGCTGATCAACATTTCGGAGTCGCCACTCGGCCAACTCGCCCGACGCAAGACCAAGGCCGGCAAGCCGTTCCTGAACGGCAGCGAGTTCGTCGCCGGCGAACGGCTGCGTGCCGACTACACGCGCGGCCAGATCATGCCGCGCATGGGCGCCAACTGGGTGGCGAGCGTCTCTTCCGGCAAGCGCAGTGCCGGCGGCGGCCTGGCGGAACTGACGGATGCGGCGCTCGCCGCGCGGCAGCGGGTCGACAGGGCGATCGATGCGGTCGGGCCGGAGCTATCCGGCGTCCTGATTGACGTCTGCTGCTTCCTGAAGGGGCTGGAACTTGTCGAAGCCGAGCGCGGCTGGCCGACGCGGTCGGCCAAGGTCATGCTCAAGTCGGCACTTGGCGTGCTGGCCAGACATTACAATCCTCGTGCCGGTTCCGTTGGCGGGCGCAAGGTCCTGCATTGGGGGACCGAGGATTATCGCCCCCAAATGGGCTGAACGGAACTCAGGCGACCTGGTGGAGGGCAGCCTCGGCGTCTCGCTTGATGCGCTTGACCATAGAGCGCAAGCCATTGGCGCGTTGCGGCGAAAGGTGCTCGTTGAGGCCGAGCGCCTTCAGTGTGGCTTCCGCGTCGGTCGCCATGATCTCGCTGGCGCGATGACCTGAAAACAGTGCAAGCATGATGGCGACGAGCCCGCGCACGATATGCGCGTCCGAGTAGCCTTCGAAGCGGATGGCGGGGTCGGCACCGTCGCCCTTGTGGGTCACAAGCCAGACCTGGCTGACGCAGCCCTGCACCTTGTTGGTGTCGGTCTGTGCACTCTCGGGGAAAGGCGGAAGTGCTTCGCCCAACTCGATGACATAGCGATAGCGATCCTCCCACTCGTCAAGGAAGGAGAAGTCGTCGCGGATGGTGTCGATCGAGGTGGTCATGGTGCCTTCGATATAGTGCCGGCACTGCTGCCCGTCACGAAAAAAGAAATGCACCGCAGATGCCGGCGATGTCGCCAACCGCCTCGCGCGCGGCGAAAATTGCCTGTAGCGGGCTCACGCTGTTCTCACCATCGGGGCCCGTGCCGAGCGGCAGCAGGAGAAGGACGAGCGAGAACCAGAAAGCGGTTCTGAAGAGAAAGCCCATGGAAGCCTCGTGTGGTCTGTCGGCGCCGGATCTATGCGGCCCCGCATCTTGCTGAGCCGACAATGGCATGAACGAGCAAAGGAGCGCTTGCTGCAAAAGGTGGCATTTCGCGAAGGCTTTTCACCAAAGTTTAACGGACTGGCCCGGCTTGCGTGACTGTGCGCCTGAGTAATCTCTCACGAGACTCGTAAGCAATTGATTTAAATTGCGAAACTTCGAGATTGCGCGTTTTGCGCAGATTCGGGTTCGCGAAGTCGGCAAATAACCCTCCATTTACCATGGCGAGAACTGTTCTCGAATGTCGACGCCGTGATCCCGATATTCGCCATGCGCCAGGGTTTCGGTCGCCTGGCTTTATTCCTTCATTAAAGGCTCGGTGCGAGTTTGGAGACCAACCAGAGAAGAGCCGCAAAGCGAGCCACGGAAGAGTGCGTAGCGTTGAGTTTTGTCATGACCAGATACGGTGAGTTTTCCGGCGCGGTCGCCGGCGGCTGTGACCGGCTGGTCCATCCGTCCATCGATGGACGGATGGACCAGCCGGTCACAGCCGCCGGCGACCGCGCCGGAAAACTCACCGTATCTGGTCATGACAAAACTCAACGCTACGCACTCTTCCGTGGCTCGCTTTGCGGCTCTTCTCTGGTTGGTCTCCAAACTCGCACCGAGCCTTTAATGAAGGAATAAAGCCAGGCGACCGAAACCCTGGCGCATGGCGAATATCGGGATCACGGCGTCGACATTCGAGAACAGTTCTCGCCATGGTAAATGGAGGGTTATTTGCCGACTTCGCGAACCCGAATCTGCGCAAAACGCGCAATCTCGAAGTTTCGCAATTTAAATCAATTGCTTACGAGTCTCGTGAGAGATTACTCAGGCGCACAGTCACGCAAGCCGGGCCAGTCCGTTAAACTTTGGTGAAAAGCCTTCGCGAAATGCCACCTTTTGCAGCAAGCGCTCCTTTGCTCGTTCATGCCATTGTCGGCTCAGCAAGATGCGGGGCCGCATAGATCCGGCGCCGACAGACCACACGAGGCTTCCATGGGCTTTCTCTTCAGAACCGCTTTCTGGTTCTCGCTCGTCCTTCTCCTGCTGCCGCTCGGCACGGGCCCCGATGGTGAGAACAGCGTGAGCCCGCTACAGGCAATTTTCGCCGCGCGCGAGGCGGTTGGCGACTTTCGTCGCTCGCGCTGTTCAATTCGCCGGCCATGGCCGGTTCGTCATCCGTCGCAGGGACGCTGCCGGTCCGGGTTGCAGTGTCGGGCTGTCCGAACTGCTGGTCGAGCGCCTCATAGGCGATGCGGGCGCTCTCGCGTGCCCTGACGCCGATGGTCTGCATCGCAGCCTTGCCTGTTTCGCAAACCTCGGGCTTGCGTTCGCAGATGCCGGCGATGTCGCCAACCGCCTCGCGCGCGGCGAAAATTGCCTGTAGCGGGCTCACGCTGTTCTCACCATCGGGGCCCGTGCCGAGCGGCAGCAGGAGAAGGACGAGCGAGAACCAGAAAGCGGTTCTGAAGAGAAAGCCCATGGAAGCCTCGTGTGGTCTGTCGGCGCCGGATCTATGCGGCCCCGCATCTTGCTGAGCCGACAATGGCATGAACGAGCAAAGGAGCGCTTGCTGCAAAAGGTGGCATTTCGCGAAGGCTTTTCACCAAAGTTTAACGGACTGGCCCGGCTTGCGTGACTGTGCGCCTGAGTAATCTCTCACGAGACTCGTAAGCAATTGATTTAAATTGCGAAACTTCGAGATTGCGCGTTTTGCGCAGATTCGGGTTCGCGAAGTCGGCAAATAACCCTCCATTTACCATGGCGAGAACTGTTCTCGAATGTCGACGCCGTGATCCCGATATTCGCCATGCGCCAGGGTTTCGGTCGCCTGGCTTTATTCCTTCATTAAAGGCTCGGTGCGAGTTTGGAGACCAACCAGAGAAGAGCCGCAAAGCGAGCCACGGAAGAGTGCGTAGCGTTGAGTTTTGTCATGACCAGATACGGTGAGTTTTCCGGCGCGGTCGCCGGCGGCTGTGACCGGCTGGTCCATCCGTCCATCGATGGCTCCGAACGTTTGCGCCAGCGGCGTCTCGTTGGCCTGTTGTTGGCGGCACCTTTCCTTGTTGCCGGTGCCGGCGTGGTTCTGGTGTCGGCCAATCTGGGCGCGGCCCCGACCTTTGCCGTCATCTTCGCCGCCTTCAGCCTGAGCTGGCTGGCGGCCTTGTTGGTTGCCGCGACCGGCACGGCCGCGTCGATCGGCGTCGCGTCGCTTGGCGTCGGTGCCGTAACCGCTGGCGCCATCATTGCTGCCGCGGGCGGCCTGACATCGCCGGCGGCGCTGCTTGCAGCCGCGCTTCCGCTCGAAGCGCTGTGGGTTTGGCGGACGCGGAAAGCGGCTTTGTTCGGCGGGCTTGCGGCCGTTGCTGCGCTGCTGCTGCAAGGTTTGCTTGGCGCCGTGCCATTTGCCGAAAGTGCGACGGCATCCGCATGGCATTGGTTGCTGCCAGTCGCCTGGTTGGCGACTTTCGTCGCTCGCGCTGTACAATTCGCCGGCCATGGCGCCGAACAGGCTGCCGCGCCGGCTGCGCCGCTGGAGCAGGTACTCCGGGCTGTCGTCCTGCGCGTCGCGCAAAATGGCGACGTGGTTGATGTCTCCGAGCAGGCGCGGACGTTGTTGCGGCTGCAGCCGGAGTTGCTCCTCGGTACTGCCCTGTTCGACCGCATCCATGTGGCTGACCGTGTTGGCTATCTCTGTGCGCTGGCAGACATGCGCGATGGCGCCGAAACGCGTCAGGTGGAGCTGCTTCTGCGTTTGCCCAGGCAGTCCGAGAGCGATGCGGGCGACAATTTCCGGCCGTTCGCACTCGAGTTCATCAAGGCCGGTGTCGAGTTTATTGCGATTGTCCGCAACAACGACACTGTCGCCGAGTTGCGGAACGAACTGGCCAAAGCCACCGACGCCGTGAAGAGCGCGGAACTTGCCAAGAGCAATTTCCTCGCAGCCGTGAGCCACGAACTCAGGACGCCGCTCAACGCGATCATCGGTTTTTCCGACATGCTGCTGCACGAGATGTTCGGCAAGTTCCAGGAGCCGCGCCAGAAGGAATATGTCGGTATCGTCCGCGAGTCCGGCCAGCACCTGCTCGATGTGGTGAACTCGATTCTCGACGTCACCAAGATCGAGTCGGGTTGCTATGCGATCAACCCGGAGCCTTTCAGGTTCCGCGAGGCGGTCGACATGTGCGCTTCGATGATGGCGCTGCAGATCGAGGCCAAGGCGCTTGACCTGGCTGTCGAAGTGGCTGCCGGCACGGGCGAGGTCAAGGCTGACCGGCGTGCGGTGCAGCAGATGCTGATCAACCTCGTGTCGAATGCGGCAAAATTCACCCCCGATGGCGGTCGGGTCGAGATCGGCGCCAAGCGTCTCGGTTCGCGGCTGCATTTCTGGGTGTCGGACACCGGCATCGGCATCGCCCAGGAAGACCTATCGCGGCTGGGTACGCCGTTCACGCAGATCCAGAACGACTACACCCGTCGCTTCGAAGGCACCGGCCTTGGGTTGTCGCTGGTCAAGGGACTGGTTGCATTGCACGACGGCACGATGTCGATCGAGAGCGCGCCGGGCGAGGGGACCACGGTTACCATCAGCCTGCCGATAGAAGGGCCAGCCCTCCGCCCTGAGCCGACGAAGGGCGAAGTGATGCGGTTGCCGGCAGACAGGATCAGGGAGATGCGCAATGGCCCGCTCCGCAAGGCAAGCTAAGCGGGTCGTCGAGGACCGCAGCCCGCTGCAAGAAGGGGCCGTGGCGCTCGGCGGGATGATTGCACGCAATCCGGTGCTGGTCGGCGGTTCGACGGCGTTTCTGGTGGCGCTGTTCTACGTCTCGGCGAATGCGCTGTGGTACCAGCCATATGCGCACAAGGGTGCGTTCTTCTCGACCCGCGAGGTGGTCGAGTTTCCCGACATGAACGAGGATGCGCCGGAGACCACGATCAAGATCGAGCGACCGGAGGCACAGGTCGTGCGCCCCAAGGGCGATCCTCAGATCGAACAAATACAGAGCATCCTGAAGGACCTCGCATTTTATGATGGCACGGTCGACGGGCTGAACGGGCCGGCCACGCGCAGTGCCATCCAGGCGTATCAGAAGAAGGTAGGCCTGACGGCCACGGGCGACATCGACGGCGCGCTGCTCGAGCAACTGGGCGCTGCTGAAACCACGGCCGGAATTGCGCCGACACCGACACCGCGAGCGCAAGCGACACCGGTGTCGAGGCCGCGAACGGGCGGGGCCACCACGGCACCCGTGCGCACGGAGCCCGCAGTCGATGCCGATCCGAGTGCGCGCATCATGAAGATCCAGGCTGGGCTGAAGGCCTTCGGCAATGACGGAATCGACGTTGACGGCGTTCCAGGCGCCAGGACCACGGCGGCAATCCGCGAATTCCAGGCTTTGTTCGGCTTGCCTGAAACGGGCGAGCCCGACCCGGCAGTTTACGTCAAGATGCGTGAGATCGGCCTGACCAACTGAGCCGATAGGCCTGTGCGCTTTCCGAGCGAGCCGCTATAGAGGCCGGATCGAAATTGTGTTCGGGCCTGGCAAATGCGCTTAACCACTGACTTCTGGGTGTCGGCCCTGTTGCGCCGGATTTTCGGCGAGGGCGGCTTTGGCGCGATCCTCAGCCGGGGCGCACTTGAAGCCGGCGCTGTCTTCATCCTGACCCGCGATCGTTTCGGCCGCACCAGCCTCTACGGCCCGGCGCCGCAGACGAGCTACGACATGGCAAGACCCGATGAGCGCCAGTTCAGCCTGCTGGAAAGCGACGATGACGGGACGGCGATCGAAAAGCGGCTCGAGCGCGAGCGGCGCTTCGACCCCGATATCTGGGTGGTCGAGATCGAGCCGGGCCAGACCGAAATCAAGGATCTGGTGTCTCTTACGACGCCCTGAGCTGATCACCCTTTGAGCCGGCTGCCCCTGGTTTAGGCTGTAGCCTGTCCGCGTTGCCGCGGATGCTTGCGCCGACCGCCGCTGCCTTCCAGTCGCGCACGCGGTCGAGCGCTACGTCGCGATGCAACAGCCGGTAGCGCTCAAGGAACAGCCTGATGGCTTCGGCATGGGCGAACTGGCCAGGGAATGTCGTCGCGGTGAGAAGGAATGCCTGCTCTTCAGGCAGGTCTAGCGCCTTGAGCGCGTCAATGAGCGAAGAGTAGCCAGACTTCTCGGTGATCGAACGGGCCGTCTGGAAGTCGATCTCCAGCGCGTCGGCGAGAGCGGTCTGGAAGAATGTGCCGTTGCCGGTAAGGGCGGTCGACTTGAGCCGTTCGTAGGCCGGCGCACGCGTTTGTCCTTCGGTCGATGTCGACTGGTGCGCCGTATTGGGTGTCATCATCGAGCGCAGACGGCGGCGGACGTTTTCGGCAAGTTCGCCCGGGGCGGGAATGTTCGGCGTGTCCTGCACCGCGTCGATTGTCGTTGCGGCTGTCGCTGTGGCGACTGGCACTTCGACCTGTTCCGTCGTTTCGGGGTACACCAGGCGTGGGCGCTCGAGCACCCGGATCAGGTCGGCGATCGTCTGGTTGAGGCCGGGGCGGCGGGCAATCGCGCGCGCATGCGGCAGGCCATGGCGTCCGATCAGCGCGATGAGCGCGACATCCGACAAGACAGGCGAACGGATCAGCAGCGGCGCGGCAATATCGACGCTTTCGTCGCTCAGACGGCGAACGAGGCCGGGCGGCGCATATTCGGTTTCGGAAAGCGCGGCAGAGACATACCGGCGCGCCTCCACCGAAACCTTTTCGAATAGGGGAAGGGTAAGGTCTTCAAGTTGCGCGATTTCGCGGCGCGATGGACGGGGCAGCGCACAGAAGGCGGAAACCGCTGCCCGGAAGAGCCGCTCGGGCTTTCCGGTTTCGCGACCGATGGCAATTTGCCTGAAGTCCGATGCTGACACGAACGGATACGCCTGACACAACCTTGCACTGCCCTGGGATGAGGCGGACGTCGCTGCATCCATCCTCCCGAAGGTGAACATAAACTTAGCGAAGATTTGTTAGCGGACTGTTAACTTTGGCGTTAAGGAAGTCATTCATTAACAAAGACTTATACGCGGATCATCACGCAAAGGCCGAATTGCCCGTTTTCAGCCGGCGACCTGTGACGTGGCAATGCTGCTGCGTTCACAGACCGCTCACGCCGCATTGGTATGAATGCAGCGTCGAAAGCGGAGCCGCAGCGCCTAAATTGAATCAAATCCGTGACGGTAACCGACTGTTAACTCTCTACTGGCGTTATCGCGATGGAGGCGTTGCGTGCTTACTCCGGTTGAACCGAGAGGGAATCGCGAACCATGGGCAGCATAGTGTCATTCATGCCGCGTCGTGCGACCGTCCACCGGGCCCCACGTACAGCGGAAGCGTCGGCATCCATCATCATCTTTCCGGGCGTGCGTTACGAGCGCACCGGCGGCACGACTTCGTCGCCCGACAATCGCGTCGAAGGCGACAATCGCCGCAAGGATCCGTTGCCGCGACATTGACGATGGCGACTGCCAAGCTCAGGCGACGTAGTTCATGCGCTGCTACGGCGTATGATTACTGGATTTCGCAGCTGATGCCGTCGAGGAAACGCGACACGATCGGCTTCCAGCTGTCGTCGGGAACAAAGGCACGAACGACGACGATGCCTTCGTCGATCGGCGTTTCCACGAAGATCGATTTTTCGAATTCAGACGGCAATTCCTTGCGCAGATCGATCATCTGCGCCGGTGTGAGCACGACGAAATCGAGATTGCCGTCGGTCGCGGTGCGGTCATTGAAGCTGTAGATGTTCTGGCCGCTGCGATCGTAGACCGAGGCCGACCAGTAGGGGACCTTGCCGGCATTGTCGATGCGGACGACGCCTTCGCCGAGATCGAAGCGGCAGGCGGCTTCGTAGAATGACGGGTCGAGCGACTTCACCACCGGTGCGCCGCCAATCTCGTGGTCGAGGCGGACAACCTTGTTGGGCCCGGCCACCATGGCCAGGCGTGACCATGCATCCCGCTCGGAAAAGCTGGGTACCAGCAGCAGGATGGCGATGTGGGCGATGCCGGCGCCGACCAGCCCGATGGCCAGGGCATGAAACAGCCTACGCATTGCACTGGACCCTGACGATGCGAGGCATTTCGATGCCGGACAGGCCAGTGCTGCTGGCGACGGGCGTGTCGTAGAGGGTCAACACTAGGTTCATTTCGCCGGCTCCCGATACCGGCAGCCAGTTTCCGGGCTCAGGCCGCGCGCCGACAGCAATCTCGATGGAATTGTCGGGCTGGCGCAGGATTTCGAAGGAATGCATCGACGGATCGCGGCGCATGCCCGACTTGAGTGTCATCTGCGCCTTGTCGGTCGCATAGAAAGTCCAGAACCGGGCAACCGGCAGCGATCCCTCGACGCGATAGCTGCATTCGCTTCTCAGGGTCACGCCGCTGGAGTCTCGGTCGGCTACGAAACTGAGGCCTTCGGCGCGGCCGAGCGCAAGCATGCCGTCGCGTGCGACGCGGGCCTTCGAATAGGGATCGGCTTCGGGCGTTCCAATATCGGGAAACGCCGTCCATGGGCCGACTGCGACAGCGCCGATGCCTTCCTGCGAATCGAGAACCATCGCCACGCTGGCGGCACCGCCGCCAACCGCAACCGCGAGGGCGATAACTATCAGAAGCGATTGTTTCAGCATGAGCCGCCGCAGGATGGAGTTGGCGGAGGAATATCCCGCCATGCGACCGGAAGGCAAGCCGGGAAGGGCTGCAACCGGTACGGGAATGATCGCTGGCCCCTCAATTTGGGAACAATCACAGCGCTGACAGCGTCTCGGGTTCGGTCGGCGGGGTGATGGCGGGCGCCTTCTGGAAGACATCCGCGATCGCGCGCAATGCCCGCGTGGTCGTGCTCGACAGGACCGGAGGCCGGTCGGCGGTGTCGGCTGCCGGCGGTTGGGTTCCACTCTTTGCGGCTTCTTCGGCCTTGGCGATGGTCGCCGGATCGACGAAGGGGTTCTTGATGCCGGGGATGGGCCTCAGGTCGATGTTCTGGTGGGCATAGGCCATGAAACGCTGCCATACCATCGCCGGCAGCGAGCCGCCGGTCATGTTGTTGGTGGGCGAGAAGTCGTCGTTTCCGAGCCAGACGGCGGCCGTATAGTTGCCGGTGTAACCGACATACCAGGCGTCGCGATAAGACTGGGTGGTTCCGGTCTTGCCGGCCGAGCGGATGTTGGGAAGCGCTGCCCGGCGGGCCGTGCCGACTTCGGGAATCTGCACCATGATCGAGTTCATCGATGCCACCGCCTGCTCGGACAGCACCCGGTGGGGCGGTGGCGCGTCCTTGCTGTAGTCGTAGATGAGCTGGCCGGAATGGGTGACAAGCTGGGTGATGCCGTGGCGGGTGCCGACGATACCGTCCTGGGCAAGCACGCTGTAGCCCGTGGCCTGGTCCATGACCGTCAGGCCCGATGTGCCGAGCACCATGGTCTTGTGCGAGCTGACGGGAGACTCGACGCCCATCGCCTCGGTCATCGCCTTGATCGGCGGTATCGACAGGTGATCCTTGGCAAGGCGCACGGGCACGGTGTTGATCGATTTGACCAGCGCGGTCGTCAGCGACATGCGGCCGGAGTAGCCGCGCGTGTAGTTCTTGGGCGACCAAGCACCCCAGCTGATCGGGCCGTCCGAGATGACCGATTCAGGCGTGAAGCCGTTTTCCATGGCGGTGGCGTAGACATACGGCTTGAATGACGAGCCGGTCTGGCGCTGTGCCCTGGTGGCGCGGTTGAACTGGCTGGCGCCGTAGTCGCGGCCGCCGACGATGGCGCGCACCGCACCGTTGGTTTCGATCACGACAACGGCGCCTTCGGTGACGCGGTACTCCTTGCCGAACTGACGCAGGTGGAACTCGACCGATTCCTCCGCCGCCTTCTGGATGTTCATGTCGATCGTGGTGCGCGCGACGAGCGAATGGATGCCCGATTTGGCTGCGATCTTCTTGACCTCGTCGAAGGCCCAGTCGAGGAAATAATCGGGGCTCTTGCGGTCGCCGCGATCGACGATGTCAGCGGGATGGAGACGCGCCGACAGAACCTGGCCCTCGGTCATGAACCCTGCCTGCACAAGGTTGCTGAGCACGACGTTGGCGCGGGCGCGGGCGGCCGGAAGGTTGATGTGCGGGGCGTATTTGGTCGGGGCCTTGAACAGGCCGGCGAGCATCGCCGCTTCTGCGAGGTTGAGGTCCTTGACCTGCTTGCCGAAGTAGAAATCGGCCGCGGCCGCAATGCCGAACGTGCCGCCGCCCATGTAGGCGCGGTCGAGGTAGAGCTGGAGAATATCCTTCTTCGACAGGTTCGATTCGAGCCAGAGCGACAGGAAGGCTTCCTTGACCTTGCGCTCGACGGTGCGCTCGTTGGTGAGGAACAGGTTCTTGGCGAGCTGCTGGGTCAGGCTCGATCCGCCCTGGACGACGGAGTTGGCGCGGACGTTTTCCGACATGGCGCGGATCAGGCCGAGGAAATCGATGCCGTAGTGATCGAAGAAGCGCCGGTCTTCGGTCGCCAGGACGGCCTTGATGACGTGGTCGGGCATTTCGTCGACCGGGACCGAGTCGCGCTGGATGATGCCGCGCTGGCCGATTTCATTGCCGTAGCGGTCGAGGAAGGTGACGGCGAAGTCGTCCTGGTTGCGCCAGTTGCCGGTTGTTTCCTGGAAGGCCGGCATGGCGAGCGCGAGCATCACCACCGAGCCGGCGGCGGCCATGGTGAACCCTTCGCTCAGGACCTCGATGACACCGCGGCGCCAGCCCTTGACGCGGAAGCGGCGGAAGAAAATGGTGGCGCTTTCCCAGAACTGCTGCGTGCGGAAACGCAGTTCGTAAAGCGAAGAGTCGAGCCAAGCATCAAGAGCGAGCAGGCCTGCTGCCAGGCGGCCTCGTTTCTTGCGTGGTTCTACGGGATTTTCCATTCGAGACGGGTCCGGCACGTGACTGCAGCTTATACCTAAATACGGGTGCTGGCGAATTCAGGGCACGCGTCCCTCGGCCCACGGTTGACTTGTCCCCGATTTTCGACGCCGCGACAAGAGGGGGGCGGCAAGCAGCCTGCGGAACAGGAAAATGCACTTCGATAGGAATATATTCTTGACACCGTGACGGTGCTTTGATAGTGTCCGGCTATCGTCAAAGAAGTGTAGCCAAAACGGGCAGCACGGCCAGGCGGTTCTCCCAATCATGATGCTGGAGGTTTCGTTGGTCGCGAGAGCGGACGAGCGATGGCGGGCGCTGCGCGCGCTCCATGAGGGCGCGACGCCGGACGTCGAGCTATTGTCGGTGGCAAGCGGCTATGCCGTGGCCAAGATAGAAAGACGTGCCGCGCGGGACGGCTGGATTGCCGCCGACGCTTTCGCCGACCGGTTGGCCCGGTTGGCAGATTCGCTGATCGCGCAGGCAGAAGCCCTGCAGCCGGAAAACGAAGGCGGTTTCGACAAGGCGCAGGTCGACATGGTCGGCTCGATCATCAGGACGGTCGAGAAGATCAACGAATTGATGCGGGGAGGCGAGGCAGCGAAAATGAGCCAGACGGAGCGAGATGCAGAAATGGCAGATGTGCTCGCAAGGATCGACCGACGCATCGTCGAACTTGCCAGAGACTATGCAAGAGTGCTTTGCGCAAACGAATCTGAACTGGCGCCAAGGTAGCCTGATCGCAAGAGAGTGGTATCGGTCGGCGCGAATCCAGCAATATCTGCTCGAAGCCGAGCCGGCGACGTGGCTGGTGGTGGGCGGGCGTGGCGCCGGCAAGACCCGGCTGGGGGCCGAGTGGGTCAATTCCATGGTGCGTGGGTTCTCGCCTTTCGCATCCGGGCGGCATTCGCCGATAGCCTTGGTCGGAGAGACCCTTGCCGACGTGCGAGAGGTGATGATCGAAGGACCGTCTGGCATCGCAACGATTTCGCGTCATGACAGGCCGCGTTTCGAGCCGAGCCGCAAGAGGCTGGTCTGGGACAGCGGCGCCGTGGCACAGATTTTCTCCTCGGAGGACCCCGACAGCCTGCGTGGGCCGCAGTTTCAAGCTGCCTGGTGCGATGAGCTTGGATGCCCGGCGATCGACAAGGGGCCGAACCAGCCCAACATGTTTCCGGACGTCAAATCGTCCGAGAACGGAACGCCATACTTTTCGAACGGCGGCCGGTCGGACATTGCACAGCGCCGCCTGCTCGAAGCGCACGCCGCGCATTGGGATCCGGCGTCAGCCGGCTTCAACGGGGCGCACAATCCGCTGTCGCCGGTATATGGCGGCCGCATGGTCGATGTGGCGCGCAGCTACGTTTGGGCGTGGGACGCGCGTCCCTATCCGGTCTTCCCACTGCAGTCGCGAGTCTGGTCCGATGGCGCCGGCTGGCATCGCGGCCATTGGCTGAACGGCCGTTTTGGCAGCCCGACGATTGCCGATCTCATCAACGCCATCCTGCGCGATCATGGACTGCCGCCGGCCAATGTGGATGGCGTCGAGGGAACGGTCACCGGCTATGTGATCGCCGACCCGGCGTCGGCGCGGGGCGCGCTCGAACCGCTGGTCGACTTGTTTGGTCTTTCCGCGAGCCAGCAACCGGGCGGACTGGCATTCAAGCGGACGACAGCCTCGAACATCGCCGCAATCGAACTGACCGACCTCGCGTTTGACGGCGAGAACGCCGTGGCCGAGACCGCACGCAGCCCCGATCACGATCTGCCGGCGGAGGCGATCCTCAGTTTCCGCGACCCGGTTGCCGACTATCAATCGGCTTCGGTCAGGAGCACGAGATTTGCCGCTGAGGGCAGTCGCCAGCACGGCCTGTCATTTCCTGGCGTGCTGGAAGCCGGGCAGGCGCGGATGCTTGCCGACGACTGGATGCGGCGGACCTGGCAAGAGCGCGAACGTGTCAGCTTCGCCCTGGCCGAGCCACGGGCGGATATCGTGCCCGGCACGATCATCAAGCTTCCTGTCTCCGGCAGCACGTCTGAATTCCTCGTGACCGAGATCGAACAGGGGTTGGTTCGCAAGGTTGCCGCACGGCAGATGGCGCGATCGGTGCCGGCGCCCTGGCGTTCATCGAATCCTGGCGTTGCAGCCACCGCCCCGGTTGTTGCGGGACAGCCCCACGCCGTATTTCTCGATCTTCCGATGATGGATGGCAGCACGGCAAATCCGCACCTGCAATTTCGCGTCGCGGTGACGCAAACGCCCTGGAGGAGCCAGGCGCTGTTCGTTTCACCGGAGGAGACCGGCTTTGCGTTGCGCGGGTCGGTCGGTCGCCGTGCCGACATGGGCGTGCTCACGGCGATGCTGGCGCCCGGAACGGAAGGAAGGATCGACCGCGCGACGGCTTTGACCGTTGAGCTTTACGGAGGCGAGCTGGCGAGTGTCAGCCGGCTGCAGCTTCTCAACGGCGCGAACCTCGTCGCTGTGCGGTCTGCCGGGGGCGCCTGGGAAGTGCTGCAATTCGAAAGTGCCGAGGAAATTGCACCGGAGATTTGGCGATTGCGCGGGCTGTTGCGCGGGCAGTTCGGGACCGGCGATGCCGCTGCCGCCGGCGCTGCGGTTGGCGCAGACCTGGTCGTCCTCGACGAAGGGGTGGTGCCTTCCGGTTTGTTGGCCGGCGAGGCCGGTTTGCAGCTCAACTGGCGCGTCGGTCCGCTGGGTGCAGATTTCTCCAGCGCCAGCTTCTCTGCATCAAGCGAAACAGGAGGCAAGCGCGCGCTGATGCCATTTTCTCCCGTTCACCTCAGGGGAAGGCGGGCGGGAGCCGGCGATCTTTCGCTGTGGTGGATCAGGCGTGGACGTATCGACGCCGACAGTTGGGAAGCTAGCGACATTCCGCTCGGCGAGGAGCGGGAGGAATATCGCGTCGAGGTATCGGCCACAGGCGGTGGCGTGCTCCGCTCGGCCACCGTCTCGACGCCGGCCTGGATCTACGCTGCGGCGGACATCGTTGCCGATTTCGGCGTCCCGCCGCCGGCGGTCGACATCACGGTGCGCCAGTTGAGCGTCGCCGCAGGCCCGGGCCTTCCTGTCACAAGACGGTTTTCGCTCGCCTGAGGCGGGTGGGTCATTCAGCTGAAAGGATCGAACATGTTGAACCTGAAACCCTGGTATCTCTCGCGAACGATCTGGGCCTCGGTGGTGACCATGCTGGTAGGCGGGGCCGGGCTTGCCGGGTTGCCGCTCGACGGCATCGACAACTCCGCGTTGACCGATACCATCCTGCAGGCGATCACTGCTCTTTCGGGGCTGGTTGCGATCTTCGGCAGGTTGGCGGCGAAGCAACGCATCGGCAAAGGCTAGCAGACTTGCAATGGCGTCGATTGCATGAATTCATCGTTCATTCCACGTTCAGCACTGGCGTATTAGAAACCTCGACATGAAAACGCTTCGCTCCATATTCCGGCCAACGATTGCAGCGCTCAGCGCGGCCGGCCTTTTCGCCGTCTCGGCGAACGCCGCGCCCTTGCGCACGTTGGAAGGCGGCGAGATCCTGGTGGCGGCCGCAGATTGCTATTCGATCGGCCAGCAGGTGGCCGACCAGCATGGCGGCACCTTGGCGCGGGCTTCCGAATCCAATCAGGGCGGGCAGTCGGTCTGCGTGATCGTCGTGCTGGTGCCTGCAAAGGATGGCCAGCGTCCGCGCCGCGTCGAGGTCGTTGTGCCGGCCAACTAGTCCGGATTTCCCGCACGCCCGGAATCGCCTATATCTTCTGCCATCGTTCCACTGGTCGCAAAATCGCATGCGCATACTCGTCGTTGAAGATGACAAGGACCTGAACCGCCAGATCTCCGAGGCGCTGACCGACGCCGGCTATGTCGTCGACAAGGCCTTTGACGGCGAGGAGGGGCATTTTCTTGGCGACACCGAGCCCTACGACGCGATCGTGCTGGACATCGGCCTGCCGCAGATGGACGGCATCAGCGTCGTCGAACGCTGGCGCCGCGAAGGCCGCAAGATGCCGGTGCTGATGCTGACGGCGCGTGACCGCTGGAGCGACAAGGTCGCCGGCATCGACGCCGGAGCTGACGATTACGTCACAAAGCCGTTCCACATCGAGGAAGTTCTGGCGCGGGTGAGGGCGTTGATACGCCGCGCAGCCGGTCACGCCTCCTCGGAACTGTCGTGCGGCCCGGTCAGGCTCGACACCAAGGCGTCCAAGGCCGACGTCAACGGCGTGCCGCTGAAGCTGACCTCGCACGAGTTTCGCTTGCTCGCCTATCTCATGCACCACATGGGCGAGGTGGTTTCCCGCACCGAACTGGTCGAGCACCTCTACGACCAGGACTTCGACAGGGATTCCAACACGATCGAGGTGTTCGTCGGTCGCCTCCGCAAGAAGATGGGGATCGATATGATCGAAACCGTCCGCGGCATGGGCTACCGCATGCGCGAGCCGGAGGCCTAAGGCGGAACAGCTTCGCAAACGACTGGGTCGCTGGAAGCGCTACGTGCTGGGCCTCGGCCCGCGTTCGCTGGCATTTCGCGTCATCGCGTTTTCGACGGTGTGGGCGATCCTGGCGTTTGCGCTGATCTTCACGGTCATCAGTTCGCTCTACCGACAGACCAGCGAGCGCGGTTTCGACAGCCTGCTGTCGGCGCATCTCTTCAATCTCATCGGCTCCGTCGGCGTGTCCGACAGCGGCACGCTCACCGGAGGCCCCGATCTCGGCGACCTCAGGTTCTCGGAACCGGAATCGGGCTGGTACTGGTCGGTCGAGCCGGTCTCCAAGGGACTTGTCGGGCAACTGCGCTCGTCGTCGATGACCGAACCGGTGGCGTCGCCGAGCGTCGATGACGTCCCGTTCAATACCGAGTTTCAACGCCACTACCGGGTCGATGGCATCGTCGGCGAGGAACTGGAGGTCTTCGAGACCGAGTTCGTGCTGGATTCGCAAAACCGCATCGCGCGCTTTCGCGTGATGGGCAACCGCACGGAACTCGAGGACGAGATCAGAGGCTTCGAGTGGCGTCTATTCACCTATCTGTCGCTGTTCGGCTTCGGCATGATCGCGATCAACGCGATAGCGATCCTGCTCGGACTGCAGCCGTTGACGCGGGTCCGCAATGCGCTCGCCATGGTCCGCGAGGGCACGGCGCAACGCCTGACCGGACGTTTCCCGGCCGAAATCCAGCCGCTCGCCAACGAGACCAATGCGCTGATCGAAAACAATCGCCGCATCGTCGAGCGGTCGCGAACCCAGGTGGGCAACCTGGCGCATTCGCTGAAGACGCCGCTCGCGGTGATGCTCAACGAGGGGCGTGCGCTTGGCGGTACCAAGGGCCAACTCATCGCCGACCATGCGACGGCGATGCAAAAGCAGATCGACCATTATCTCCAGCGGGCACGGGTCGCCGCGCAACGCGAGAGTGTCGTCTACCGAACTCCCGTCGCACCGCTGTTGCAGCGCATGGTTCGGGTGATGGAAAAGCTGACCCGTGGCACCAGGATCACCTTGACCTTGCCGGAAACTGAAGTGGTCTTCGCCGGAGAACGGGAGGATCTTGAGGAGGTTGTCGGCAATTTGCTCGAAAACGCGATGAAATGGGCGCACAGTGCCGTCAAGGTTTCGGTGGAGCCGGTAGCAGCTGTCGGCGAAGAACCGCCGCGCTTTTTGCTCCAGATCGAGGACGACGGCCCGGGAATTCCTGAGGACAAGGCGCGCGAAGCGATGCAGCGCGGCAAACGCCTCGACGAAACAAAACCGGGCACCGGCCTCGGTCTCGCCATCGTCGCAGACCTGGTCAAGGAGTATGGCGGGGCGCTTCGATTGGAGCGATCGGCGATGGGCGGATTGAAGGCCGTCGTCGAGTTGCGCGGCGTGCAATAGAAATGGCTGGCCGAATCGGCCCCATTTCGGCCAAAGATGCAATCTAACGCGGCGCCAAGCCCTTGTAAGCGGACGCAAATTCGGAACCGGTGATGAGCATGAGACTTCGGGTGGCACTGGTTGCGGGACTGCTTGCCGGCTCCGGATGCACGACCTCCGGTTTGAGCAGCGGCGGCGGAATCGTGCCGGCGCTCGGCGGCGGCGATAGCGGTGCTTCTAATGGCAAGGTTGCAGCGCGCATCATCAACGCGATGGATGGCGGCTTGATCGGGGGTACGATCGGCAATGGCCTGAGCGATGGTGACCGGCGCAAGGCGCTCGAGGCCGAGTACCGCGCACTGGAATATGGCCAGGGCGGACAGGGCGTTGCCTGGAAAGGCGCGGGCCGTTCCGGGGAAGTCGTCGCCGCACAGCCGTATCGGGTCGGATCGCAGGACTGCCGCCAGTATTCGCAGACCGTGTTCACGACAGGCACGCCGCTGGTTGCTCGCGGTACGGCCTGCCGCAACGCGGATGGCAGCTGGACGCCCTTGACCTGAATTGTCACGCGTTGTTGCTTTGGCAACAGCGCCCGCCGTCAATAAGCCGCAGGACGGAGATGTTGGCAGCATGGAGGCTGCTAGCTATTTAGGTGCCATGCTGTTCTGGGTCATAGCCGCTGTATTGACACTTGGTGCGAGCCTTGCGGTTCTGTTGCCCTTGGCGCGACAGGCCGAAGGCGAAGCCGACACCAGCCACGACCTTGAAGTCTATCGCGATCAACTGACCGAACTCGACAAGGATGCCGCGCGCGGGCTGATCGCGCCCTCCGAAGCCGAGCAGGCACGCGCCGAGATTGCGCGCCGTATTATCAAACTCGATGCGGAAAGCGGGTCGAAGGCGAAAAGCGAATCGCCGCTTGCGCCGCGGCTGGTCGGCGTTGTCGCCGTGCTGGCGATTCCTGTGCTGACCTGGAGCATCTACACGGCGATCGGCTCACCGGATGTGCCGTCGCAGCCCTTGAAGGCACGTCTCGAGCAGAAGCCGGCCGACAGTTCGGTCGACGAACTGATTGCCCGTGCCGAGGCGCATCTGATCGCCAACCCATCGGATGGCCGAGGATGGGACGTTTTGGCGCCGATTTACCAGCGCATGGGCCGTGCCGACGACGCCGTCACCGCCTATCGCAATGCGATCCGCCTCGAAGGCTCCACCGCCGCACGTCAGTCGGGTCTTGGCGAGGCAATCGCCGGCGTTTCGGGCGGCATCGTCACTTCGGAGGCCAGCGTTGCCTTCGAAGCCGCACTCAAGCTCGAGCCTGCCAATCCAAAGGCCCGCTATTTCCTGGGCCTGGCTCTGGCCCAGGAGGGCAAGGTTGCCGAGGCGGCCATCGCCTGGCGTCAGCTGGCCGAGAGCTTGCCGGCGGATTCGCCATGGCGTTCAGTAGCCGAACAGGCCGTTGCCCAGGCAGAAGCGCCTGGCGCCCCGGCTAACCAAGCGGCGGGTGCTCCCGGGCCGAACCAGAGCGACATTGATGCTGCAGCCTCCATGTCGTCGGGCGATCGCACGGCGATGATCGAAGGCATGGTTGCGACCTTGGACGAGAAGCTGCGCCAGAACCCGCGCGATCCGGAAGGCTGGCTGCGGCTGGTGCGTTCCTATCAGGTGCTCGGCAAGACCGAACTGGCCCAGGAAGCGCTGGGGCGTGCCTACGAAGCGCTTGGCCGCGATAGTGACGATGGCCGGAAGCTCACCGAACTGGCCGGCTCGCTTGGCCTGAAGGTCACGGAGTAGCCCATGACGCGCAAACAGAAACGCCTGTCGGTCATCGCCGGTGCGCTGGTCTTCCTAGGCGCGGCGACTGCGCTTACCTTCTATGCGCTTGGCCAGAAAGCATCCTATTTCTACATGCCCGCCGACCTGCAGGCGGCGACCCTCGAGCCAGGCCAGCGCATTCGTCTCGGCGGTCTCGTCGAGAATGGAACCATCGTTCGCGGCCAGGGCACCGAGGTTGCGTTCGGGGTGACCGATTCCGAAGAAACGGTCAAAGTGCGCTACACTGGCCTTCTGCCCGATCTGTTTCGGGAAGGGCAGGGCGTGATCACCGAGGGTAGCTTTGGATCGGACGGCGTGTTTGTCGCCGACAGCGTGCTGGCCAAGCACGATGAGAATTACATGCCCAAGGAAGTCGCCGACAGCCTGAAGGAAAAGGGCGTCTGGCAGGAAAGCACGCAATGAACGGCGGACGGTGCTGACATGGTCGAAATGGGTCACTTCGCGCTTGTCCTGGCGCTCGTCTTGTCGCTGGTGCAGTCGCTGGTGCCGCTCTACGGAGCCTACAAGGGCGACGCGAAGCTGATGGCGGTCGGCGGTCCCGTGACCGTCACCGGTTTCGCCATGATCGCGCTTTCCTTCACGGTCCTGACGCTGGCCTACGTCCAGTCTGACTTTTCGCTCGTCAACGTCTGGGAGAATTCGCATTCGCTCAAGCCGATGATCTACAAATTCACCGGCACATGGGGCAATCACGAAGGCTCGATGTTGCTTTGGGTGATGATCCTCAGCTTCTTCGGTGCGTTGGTTGCGGCCTTCGGCAGCAATCTTCCGGCCACGCTTCGGGCAAATGTGCTCGCCGTCCAGGGCTGGATCGGCACGGCTTTCCTGCTCTTCATCCTGATCACGTCGAACCCTTTCGCCCGACTGATCCCGGCGCCGATCGAAGGCAAGGATCTCAACCCGATCCTCCAGGACATCGGCCTCGCCGTGCATCCGCCGCTGCTTTATCTTGGCTATGTCGGCTTTTCGGTCTGTTTTTCCTTCGCCGTGGCAGCCCTGATCGAGGGGCGCATCGACGCTGCGTGGGCGCGCTGGGTACGCCCATGGACGCTGGCCGCCTGGGTGTTCCTCACCGGTGGCATCGCCATGGGCTCCTACTGGGCTTATTACGAGCTCGGCTGGGGTGGCTTCTGGTTCTGGGATCCGGTCGAGA
Organism: Aminobacter niigataensis; assembly: GCF_946995915.1. Lineage (GTDB taxonomy): Bacteria > Pseudomonadota > Alphaproteobacteria > Rhizobiales > Rhizobiaceae > Aminobacter > Aminobacter niigataensis. The sequence goes on along the minus strand of NZ_OX341517.1, from coordinate 4,229,331 downwards.
ACGCCTCTTTCATGCCCTGGCTCGCCGGCACCGCGCTGTTGCATTCGGCCATCGTCATGGAAAAGCGCTCGGCGCTGAAGATCTGGACGCTGCTGCTTGCCATCCTGACGTTCTCGCTATCGTTGCTCGGCACCTTCCTGGTACGCTCGGGCGTGCTGACGTCGGTGCATGCCTTTGCCAGCGATCCGAGCCGAGGCGTGTTCATCCTCGGCATCCTCACCGTGTTCATCGGCGGTTCGCTTGCGCTGTTTGCGCTGCGCGCGTCCTCGCTGACGGCCGGCGGTATCTTCCATCCCATCTCGCGCGAAGGCGCGCTGGTGCTCAACAACCTGTTTCTCACCACGGCCACTGCCACCGTGCTGATCGGCACGCTCTATCCGTTGGTGGTCGAGGCGCTGTTCGGCGAGAAGATTTCGGTCGGCGAGCCGTTCTTCAACCTCACTTTTGGCCCGCTGATGATGCCGCTCCTGGTGCTCGTGCCGTTCGGGCCGCTGCTCGCCTGGAAGCGCGGTGACGTTGCTGCGGTGGCGCAACGGCTGATGTTCGCATTCGGCGCAGCTCTTCTGGTCGTCCTCGTCACCTTCCTGTTCATCGACGGCGCTTCGGTGTTCGCCGCCCTTGGGGCAGGGCTTGCCACCTGGCTGGTGCTCGGAGCCCTGACCGACCTCGCGCTGAAGGCCGGCATCGGCAATGTCGCGCCAAAGGTCGCGCTGCGCCGCTTCCTCGGCCTACCGCGATCGGTGTTCGGTACGGCGCTCGCCCACCTCGGCCTTGGATTGACCCTGCTCGGCATCGTCGGGGTGCTGTCGTTCGAGAAGGAGGCGATCCTCGTCATGAAGCCCGGGCAGGTGCTGGAGATCGCCAGTCACCGCCTCCGCTTCGAGGGCCTGCAGCCTGTGCGCGGACCCAATTTCACCGAGGACCAGGGCCGCTTCTCACTGCTTGGCCCTGCCGGACAGCCGGTTGCCGAGATCGTCTCGGCCAAGCGCTTCTATCCTGTCCGCCAGATGCCGACGACGGAGGCCGGCATCAAGACGTTGTGGCTCAGCCAGCTCTACATCTCGCTGGGCGATGAAGCCAACGACGGAGCGGTGGTCGTGCGTGTCTGGTGGAAGCCGCTGGTGACCTTGATCTGGGGCGGCACGCTGGTGATGATGGCGGGCGGCTTTGTGTCGCTGATGGACCGTCGCCTGCGCGTCGGTGCGCCGGCGAAGCGCAAGTCCGCCGACAAGAAACCCAGCCCGGTCGCGACATGAAGACGAAACTGCCGGCCATTGCAGGCTTCCTCGCCGCCTTCCTTTTCGCGGGGACGGCGCTTGCGGTGAAACCCAGCGAGATGCTTGCCGATCCGAAGCTGGAGGCGCGCGCGCGCCTGCTGTCGGAGGAGTTGCGCTGCATGGTCTGCCAGAACCAGTCCATCGACGAATCCGATGCCGAACTGGCCGCCGACCTGCGCGTGCTTTTGCGTGAGAGGCTGGTCGCCGGCGACAGCGACGAACAGGTGATGGACTACATCGTCTCGCGCTACGGCGAGTTCGTCCTGCTGAAGCCGCAGTTCAACCTGCGTAACGCCTTGCTGTGGGGCACGCCGCTCCTGCTGCTGCTCGGCGGCGGCGCTTTCGTTTTCTTGTCGGCGCGCTCGCGCCGCCGGCAGGAACCGGCCGCCTTGAGCAAGGACGAGCAGGAAGCGCTCGACGCGATCCTGCGCAAGGACGTCTGACACGACAAACATTACGAAAGTTTCATGCTTCGGAAATGGTGCCGTAATGTGAGCCTCTCTATCTCTTGAGCCATCGGATGCGAATCCAAGGCATCCCGTTCAAGAGGATCAGAGACTATGAGCAACGCTCCCACCTCCCTTTCGCGTTCGCGCAAGCGTTTCATGGCTGCCGCCGCTTCCGTTGCCCTCGCTGGCGCGATTGGCATTGGCGCAGTTGCAGGCGGAACGGCACCGGTTTTCGCCGAAGCCGTGCGTGTCGAGGCACCTCAGGCGCCAGGCTTCGCCGACGTCGTTTCGCAGGTTTCCCCTGCTGTGGTCAGCGTCCAGGTCAAGGCCAAGATTGCGCCGGCATCAGACCGTGGCGACTCGCCTTTCTCAGACCAGCAGGGTTTCGACAACCTTCCCGACAATCATCCGCTGAAGCGCTTCTTCCGCCAGTTTGGCGAAGATGGCACCCAGAACCGCGCTCCGCGCTCGAACCGTGGTGACCGTGGCCAGATGAAGCCGCGTCCGGTTGCCCAGGGGTCGGGCTTCTTCATCTCCGAGGACGGCTATCTCGTCACCAACAACCACGTGGTCGAAGACGGCAGCGCCTATACGGTGGTCACCGACGACGGCAAGGAATACGACGCCAAGCTGATCGGCACCGACCCGCGCACTGATCTGGCCGTGCTCAAGGTCGAAGCCGACGCCAAGTTCACCTATGTCGGCTTTGCCGATGACGCGAAGGTGCGGGTCGGCGACTGGGTCGTGGCTGTCGGCAATCCCTTCGGCCTCGGCGGCACCGTCACTGCCGGTATCGTCTCGGCCCGCGGCCGTGACATCGGCGCTGGTCCTTACGACGACTTCCTACAGATCGACGCTGCGGTCAACCGCGGCAATTCGGGCGGTCCCGCCTTCAACCTCAATGGCGAAGTCGTCGGCATCAACACGGCCATCTTCTCGCCTTCTGGCGGCAATGTCGGCATCGCCTTCGCCATTCCTGCCTCGACCGCCAAGCAGGTGGTGCAGGACCTGATGAAGAGCGGCAGTGTCCAGCGCGGCTGGCTCGGCGTTGAAATCCAGCCGGTCACGTCGGACATCGCGGAGTCCCTCGGCTTGAAGAGCGAGAAGGGTGCCCTTGTTGCAAGCGCCCAGGACACCGGCCCGGCCAAGAAGGCGGGCATCGTTGCCGGCGACATCATCACCGGCGTCGACGGCCAGGATGTTGCCTCGCCCAAGGAACTGTCGCGCCTGATCGCCGGCATCACGCCCGGAAAGTCGGTCGACATCACGGTCTGGCGCAATGGCAAGGCCGAAACGGTCAAGGTCGGCCTCGGCGAGATTCCGGGTGGCGACAAGCAGGCCTCTGCCGATCAGTCGGCTGAACCCGGCGAACCGACCTCGCTGGCAGACCTCGGCCTGACCGTCACGCCATCCGAGGACGGCAAGGGTCTCGTGGTCACCGATGTCGATCCGTCCAGCGATGCCGCCGATCGCGGCATCCAGGCTGGCGACGTCATCACCTCGGTCAACTCGGTCGAGGTCAAGGGTCCGGCGGACGTCTCGGCTGCCATCGAGCAGGCGGCGAAAGCCGGCCGCAAGGCGGTGCTCTTCCAGATCAGCCGTGAAGACACCAACCGCTTCGTCGCCCTGCCTGTCGGCCAGGGCTGAACGGTCTCTCCCGTCGGGCGGTTTCATCACCCCCGAGCCGCTCGATGGGAGCTGACGGTGCCGGATAGTTTGTCAGTCTTCGTTCCGGCCCCGGCGGCAGCGGACTTCCCATCGCCCGCTGCCGCTTTCGCATGCAAGAGGAGTACGACATGGCGCCTCTGATCTCAGGCAAAATCGTTTATAACGGCGGCATGAAGATTCTCGTCATCGAAGATGACCGCGAGGCAGCGGATTATCTGCAGAAAGCTTTCGCCGAGGCCGGACATACTGCCCATGTGGCGGGTGACGGCGATTCCGGTTTCGCGCTTGCGGACGCTGGCGAATACGACGTCATGGTCGTCGACCGCATGCTGCCCCGCCGCGACGGCCTGTCGGTGATCGCCGGTCTGCGTTCGCGCGGCAATACCACCCCCGTCCTGATCCTGTCGGCTCTCGGCGAGGTCGATGACCGGGTGACCGGCCTGCGCGCCGGCGGCGACGATTACCTGACTAAGCCCTACGCCTTCTCCGAACTGCTCGCCCGCGTCGAGGTACTGAACCGTCGTGCGCCGGCCCGCGAATCCGAGACGGTCTACCGGGTCGGCGATCTCGAACTCGACCGGCTCTCCCATTCGGTCCGCCGCTCCTCGCAGGAAATCACCCTGCAGCCGCGCGAATACCGCCTGCTCGAATATCTGATGCGCCACGCCGGCCAGGTGGTGACGCGCACGATGCTGCTCGAAAACGTCTGGGACTATCATTTCGATCCGCAGACCAACGTCATCGACGTCCATGTCTCGCGGCTGCGCGGCAAGATCGAAAAGGGCTTCGACAAGCCGATCCTGCACACTATCCGCGGCGCCGGCTACATGCTCAAGGCCGGCTGATGGCGCTCAGGCTGCCGGCCATCATGAAAACCACGGCGGCGCGCCTTTCGGCGCTCTATTTGTTGCTGTTTGCCCTGTGTGCGGTGCTCCTGGTCTTCTACATGACGTCGCTGTCGGCGCGCATGCTGTTGGCTCAGTCGCAGGAAACCATCAACGAGGAAGTGCAGGGCCTCGGCCGCGCCTACCAGCGCGGCGGTATCCCGGTTCTTGTGCGCGTGGTCGAGCAACGCTCGCGCCAGCCGGGCGCAAACCTCTATCTGCTGGCCGATCCCAACGGTCGCATCCTTTCGGGCAATGTCCAGAGCATCCAGCCCGGTGTCCTGCAGCGCGAGGGCTGGACCGCTCTGCCGTTCTCCTACGAGCGCTATGGCGAGGCCTCCGGCCGACGTTCCCAGGGTGCTGCCGAGCAGGGTGAAGCCGAAGCCGCCACTGAAGTCGGGCACAATGCCATTGCCGTGGTCCTGCGCTTGCCCAACCAGATGATCCTGTTGGTCGGCCGCGACCTCGGCGAGCCCGAGCGTTTCCGCGACGTCATCCAGCGCTCGCTGATGCTGGCGCTCGGCATGATGGGGTTCGGCGGCTTGCTGATCTGGTATTTCGTCGGCCGCCGCGCGCTGAAGCACATCGACGGCGTTTCCGAGGCCAGCCGGCGCATCATGGGGGGCGACCTGAGCGGCCGCCTGCCGGTCACCGGTGCTGGCGACGAGTTCGACCGGCTGTCCGAGAACCTCAACGCCATGCTGGCCCGCATCGCCCATCTCAACGACGGGCTGAAGCAGGTCTCCGACAACATCGCCCACGATCTCAAGACGCCGCTGACGCGCCTGCGCAACCGCGCCGAAGCTGCATTGTCGGGCAAGAAGACCGGCGCCGATTATCGCGAGGCGCTGGAAGGCACCATCGCCGAATCCGACCAGCTTATCCGCACCTTCAACGCCATCCTGATGATTTCGCGGCTCGAGGCGGGCTACTCCGCCGAAACCGTGGCCAAGGTCGACCTGGCTGCGGTCGTTCGGGACGTCGTGGAACTTTACGAGCCTGTCGCCGAAGAACTGGGCGTCGGCCTCGAAGCAACGATCGACGGCGACTTTGTCGTCAGCGGCAATCGTGAACTGATCGCCCAGGCGCTTTCGAACATCGTCGACAACGCCATCAAGTATTCCGCAGGCGCAGTCGAAAAACCTCATGTCGATGTCACCTTGCGACGCGAGGGCGACGAAATCCGGGTCCAGGTCGCCGACAACGGCGAAGGCATCCCCGACGAAGGCGACCGCAAGCGCGCCACCGAGCGCTTCGTAAGGCTGGAAAAGAGCCGGTCGCAGCCGGGTTCCGGCCTTGGCCTCAGTCTCGCCAAGGCCGTGATGAAGTTTCACAATGGCCGGCTTGATCTCCTGCCCGGCAATCCCGGATTATCGGTCCTGATGGGTTTCCCCGGACCGAAGGACGAATAGATGAAAACTGCTGCCAGACAGAAAGCGACCGAATGGCGGCTGGAGCCCAAGATAGAGATCGCACCGCTCGATCCCGAGCGTGCCTGGCGGGAACTGTCCGAACTCGCCGTCTTGGCCAAGGAGGAGGGCCTTGATCGGCTCGCCTCGTTCCTGAAAGCCAAAGGCCCGGCCCAAGGGTTGCTCGCCGCAGTCTTCGACCTTTCGGAGTTCATGCGCCACAGTGCCAGGCGTCAGCTCGAAATGCTCGACCGGTTGTTTGACCGGTCGATCGAGCAGCGGCTTCAGGAAATCGGCGAAGCGATCGCGGCATCCCCCCGTGAGGAGGGAGTGACGGAGGCCACGCTGATGATGCGGCTGCGCCGGCTGAAGGCGGAGGCCCATTTCCTCATCGCACTGGCCGACCTCTCCGGCGAAGCAACCGCCTCTGCCAGCGTTCACAGGCTGAGCGAGCTGGCCGACCTTTGCACCGGTGCGGCGGTGAACTTCCTGCTCAGGGATGCGCATGACCAGGGCAAGCTCAAGCTGTCCGATCCCGACAACCCGACTGTCGGTTCCGGCTGGATCCTGCTCGGCATGGGCAAGCTCGGCGCCCACGAATTGAACTTCTCCTCCGACATCGATCTCGTCGTGTTCTTCGATCCCGAGGCGCCGGCGATCATTGACCCGCTCGAAGCGACCGAGTTGTTCGCGCGCCTGACTCGTCGCCTGGTCCGCATCATGCAGGACCGCACGGAGCACGGTTATGTCTTCCGCACCGACCTGCGCCTGCGCCCCGATCCCGGATCGACGCCGCTGGCGATCTCGGTCCACGCCGCACTGCACTACTATGAAAGCCGCGGCCAGAACTGGGAACGGGCGGCGATGATCAAGGCGCGCCCGGTGGCAGGCGACATCGCTGCCGGCGAAGCCTTCCTCAAAGAGCTGCAGCCCTATGTCTGGCGCAAATACATGGACTATGCGGCCATCGCCGACGTCCACTCGATCAAGCGCCAGATCCACGCCCACAAGGGTCACGGCGAGGTCGCCGTCAAAGGCCACAACGTCAAGCTTGGCCGCGGCGGCATCCGCGAGATCGAGTTCTTCGTCCAGACCCAACAACTGATCGCCGGCGGCCGCTTTCCCGAGCTGCGTGGCCGCGCCACCGTGCCGATGCTCGACCAGCTCGCCGTGCGCGGCTGGATCACCATGGAAGCCCGCGACGCCCTCGAACGGCAGTACTGGTTCCTCCGCCGCGTCGAGCATGCCATCCAGATGGTCGCCGACGAACAGACCCATACCCTGCCCGAGGACGACGAGGGGCTGGAGCGCATCGCCCACATGCTCGGCTTTGCCGATGCAGAAGCCTTTTCCAGGACCTTCCGCGCCTCGCTGCAGGAGGTCGAGCGGCATTATGCTGCGCTGTTCGAGGCAGCACCCGAACTTTCCGCCGGCATCGGCAACCTCGTCTTTACCGGCGATGTGGACGACCCCGATACGCTGCACACCCTTCGCCAGCTTGGCTTCCAGCGGCCTTCTGACATCTGCCGGGTCATCCGCAGCTGGCATTTCGGCCGCTATCGCGCCACCCAGTCGGCCGAAGCCCGCGAGCGCCTGACCGAACTCACCCCGGCGCTGCTCGAAGCCTTCGGCAAGACGCGCCGGGCCGACGAGGCACTGATGCGCTTCGACGAGTTCCTCGCAGGACTGCCGGCAGGCATCCAGCTGTTTTCGCTGCTCCAGTCCAATCCGGCGCTGCTCAAGCTGCTCGCCACCATCATGGGTGCAGCCCCCCGGCTTGCCGCCATCATCACGCGCCGGCCGCACGTCTTCGACGGCCTGCTCGATCCCGCATTGCTGTCCGAACTGCCCAACCGCGCCTATCTCGCAACTCGTCTCTCGGCCTTCCTCGAAAGCACCCGGCTCTACGAGGACGTGCTCGACCGCCTGCGTATCTTCGCCGCGGAACAGAAGTTCCTGATCGGCGTCCGTTTGCTGGCCGGTGCGATCGATCCTGCCCGCGCCGGCAAGGCTTTCTCCGATCTCGCCGACCTGACCGTGGGTGCTGCACTTGAAGCCGTCGAGGCCGAGTTCGCCCGCCGCCACGGCAAGGTGGCAGGCGCCCGGGTGGCAATCCTCGGAATGGGCAAGCTCGGCAGCCGCGAATTGACCGCCGGTTCCGACGTCGACCTGATCCTGCTCTACGACCACCTTGAGAACGCCGAGGAATCCGACGGCGACAAGCCGCTTGCCCCCTCGCACTACTATGCCCGCATGACCCAGCGCCTCATCGCGGCGGTATCCGCGCCGACCGCCGAAGGTGTGCTCTACGAGCTGGATCTCCGGCTGCGCCCTTCGGGCAACAAGGGGCCGGTCGCGACCCACATCTCGTCCTTCCGCAAATACCAGCGCGAGGAAGCCTGGACCTGGGAACACATGGCGCTGACGCGCGCGCGGCCCATCGCCGGCAACGCCTCGTTGTGCGCCGAGGTCGAAGCCGAGGTGGCCTCCATCATCGCCTTGCCGCGCGATACCTCCAAGGTTGCCGCCGAGGCGCGCGACATGCGCCAGATGATAGAGGACGAAAAGCCGCCGCACGACCTCTGGGACATCAAGCTTGTGCCCGGCGGGCTGATCGACCTCGAATTCATCGCCCAGGTGGCGGTGCTGACCGGCAGGATCGAAGGAGAAGGCCATGCCACCGGCACGGCCGACACGCTTCACCGGCTCGCGCCCGGCTTTGCCGACGCCCAGGTGCGGCAGGACCTGGTCGAGGCCTATGGGCTCTATTCGGCCATCACACAGATGACGAGGCTGTGCCTCACCGGTGCGTTCGAGCGGAACGATGTTCCGCCGGGGCTGTCGGACCTGCTGCTTGCGGCAACCGACCTTCCCGATTTCGGCGTGCTGGAGGCACATCTCAAGGAGACGTCGCAAACGGTCAGGACACACTTCGACCGTTTGCTTCGTGCGAAGCGCAAGTGAGGGCGGTGGGACGCCATGCTTGGGCTTCGATCAGCATCGGGGGTGTCGATGCAACAGGAGAAACCCCATGAGCAAGTCAACGAAGATCGCCATCGCCTTTCTCGCCCTCGCGGGCACGGCCGGCACCTCCGCCTTCGCCGCCGCGCAGCCCTCGCGCGGCCAGGGCATGAAGCCGCAGATGCGCTTCGAGCGGGCCGATGCCGACAAGAGCGGTGACGTCACCTTCGAGGAGTTCACGGCGGCGATGAACGAGCGGCTGGTCGACGCCGACGGCAATGCGGACGGCAAGATCACCGTCGCCGAGGTGGCCGACCAGATCCAGCGCATGCGCGCCGAGCGCATGGCCGAACGTCTCATCAAGCGGTTCGATGCCAATGGCGACGGCGAACTGACCAAGGCGGAGATCGAATCGCGCCAGAAGAAGATGTTTGCGCTGATGGATCGCAACGACGACGGCAAGATCGTCAAGGGCGAGATGCCGGGCCGCAATGGGCATGGCAAGCGTCACCAGCAGTAACGCCGGCTTGCCGCCCCGGGGGCTTTGACCTCCGGGGTGGCCTCAGGCTGCCTTGGCCAGCCGCTCGATCCGGCGCACCGGTATGCGCACCGAAACGATCGTTCCGACGCCTTCGGTGGACCTGATTTTCAGCGCGCCGCCATGCAGCTCGGCCAGCGAGCGCGAAATGGCGAGGCCGAGGCCGGACCCTTCGTGGTTCTTGGAAAACTGGTTCTGTACCTGCTCGAACGGCCGGCCGAGCTTGCCCAGCGCGTGCTTGGGAATGCCGCAGCCATTGTCTTCGATGCTCAGTGTCAGCGCGCCCGAGGCGTTGCGTGCCCGCACCGTGATGCGGCCGCCATGGCCGGTGAACTTCACCGCGTTGGACAGCAGGTTGATGACGATCTGCTTGATGGCGCGGCGGTCGGCGAACAGTGTCATCTGCTCGGCGATCTGTGTCTCGACGGTAATCGATTTCTGCGCCGCCTGCAGCGAGACGACCCTGACCGTCTCGCGGATCAGCGGGCAGAGGTCGATCTCTTCGCGATCCATCGAGAACTGGCCGGCCTCGATCTTCGACATGTCGAGGATGTCGTTGATGACGCCCAAGAGATACTTGCCGCTGGAGTTGATGTCGCGGGCATATTCCTCGTAGCGCGGCGAGCCGAGTGGTCCGAACAGCCGTCCCTCCATCAGCTCCGAAAAACCGATCACCGCGTTGAGCGGCGTACGAAGTTCATGCGACATGTTGGCTAGGAATTCCGACTTGGCGCGGTTGGCCGCCTCGGCGCGCTCGGTTTCCTTCATGTACTTGCGGTTGAGCTCGACCAATTCGCCCGAGCGTTCCTCTTCGGAGCGTCGCGCCAGGCTGAGATCGTGGATCGTCGCCATCAGCCGGCGCTCGCTCTCCATCAGCTTGTCCTGGTGCTGCTTGATCTGGGTGATGTCGGAACCGACGGACACAAGGCCGCCGTCGCGGGTGGTCAGTTCGTTGACCTGCAGCCAGCGCCCGTCCGCCAGCTGGCGTTCATAGGACGCGCCGGCACGCGGGCCGTTGGCGCTGGCCAGCCGCCGCTCGGACACGAAAGCGACCATGCGCTCTTCGAGATCTTGGCGGGCCGTACCCGGCAGCACGTCGCGGTCGCTCAGGCCGTTGTCGTGCTGGTATTTCGAATTGCACATCACCAGCCTGTCGCTGGCATCCCAAAGCACGAAGGATTCGGTGATGTTCTCGATCGCCGCCCGCAGCCGCTGGTCCGCGGCCTCCGAGCGCAGCGCCAGATGCCGCTGCTCGGTAATGTCGACGGCAATGCCGGTCATCTGGATCTCGGGCGCTTCGGGGTCGACGACCTGGGCGCGGGCGCGCATCCACACCCAGCGGCCATCGGCATGGCGCATGCGGAAGACACGGTCGATATGGTCGACTTCGCGGGCCACCACCTGGTTGGCCAGTTCGAACAGGTCGCCGTCTTCGGGGTGGATGATGCGCGCCACTTCGCCGAACGACAGCATCGCCTCGCAGGCCTCGTAGCCGAGCAACTGGTACATCGAGCCCGACCAGTACATCTTGCCGCGAACCATGTCCCAATCCCACAGCCCGCATTTGCCGCGGACAAGGGCGAGATCGATGCGCTCATGCGCTTCGAGGTAGATGCCGTCGGCGGCCTGGGCGCGCGCCGCCTGGCTGAAATAGGCATAGAGGATGATGATCAGGATGCCGGCCGTCATCACGAACAGCGCGACGTTGAGCGACACCGTCTTGCGCCAGTCGGCGAACACGGCCTCCTTCGGCACCATGGCCGCCGCTGCCGCCCGCTTGTCGTCGGCGAGGCTGACAGCTGCCAGCCAGTCCTGGCCGCCGATGCGGATGTCCATCACGCCGGCGCGGTCGCCGAACATGAACAGTGGCTGCCCGCCCGAGATGATGGCGTCGAGTGACTGGCCCTGCCAGCCGGTCGACTGCGGGCTGACCGCGACGACGCGGAAATTCCCGTCGGTCAGCGCAATCACATGGCTGCGGCTCAGCGTGCCTTGCTGGCTCGTGCGCTCGAGCAGGTCATGGCTGGCGGCGGCGAAGGGCACGTCGGTCGTGGCGCCTGCCATCAGCGAGTTGACCAGCTCACCGGCCGAAAGCGCCAGGATAGCCTTGGCGTTGCGTTCGACATCGTCGCGCAGGGCCATCATCGACAGGAAGCGCGCACCGGCAACGACGATCAGGAAGATGACGATCAGTGTCGGAATGGAGCGGCGAAGCAGCGGCTCGGCGGCAAGAAGCCGGCGGTACGCGGGCTCCGCGATAAGACGTGCATTGCCCGACAGGCCAGCGCCACGCGCCTGCCTGCGACGGCCAAAAGCAGTCTCATCGGGCGCGCCCCACGCGTCCGCCTTTGCCATAAATGGCTCCCCAAATCCCGTTTCCTGGTAGATGATCCGGCATACACCGAACTTCCGAATCGTCACTAAAGAATCAAAGCTGATTCGCCTTGTCCAGTGGGGCGGGGGAAAAAGATTAAAATTCGGCTAAAAGTCAGCGGAATGAGCGGCGCAGCAAAACGGCGGCCCCTGTTTCGGGAGCCGCCGCGTTCTGGAACATTGCCCTGGGAAGCGAATTCAGGTCAGATCGGCCTCGCCTGAATTTCTCGGCGCTTGTCAGGCCAACGTGCGTTCGATGATGTCGCGCAGATCGGCCGACAGCCCTTCCTTGGCTTGCATCGAGAGCAGGGCCGCACGCGCCTTTGCCTGGCGCTTGGGTTCGAGCGAACGCCATGACCTGAGCGCGGTGGCGAGGCGTGCGGCGACCTGCGGATTACGCTTTTCCACCGTCAGTACGGATTCCGCGAAGAACGTGTAGCCGGCACCGTCGGCGCGGTGGAAACCGGTCTGGTTGGCGCTGGCAAAGCCGCCGATCAGCGAGCGCACCCGGTTGGGGTTGGCGATCGAGAAGGCCGGGTGCTCGGTCAGTGCCTTGACGGCATCGACTGCGCCGGCGCCGGGGGCCGTCGCCTGGATCATGAACCACTTGTCCATGACCAGCGGATCGCTGCGGTAGCGCTTGTCGAATTCGGCCAGCGCCTCCTTCGCTTCCTCCGAGCCGGCATGGCGATGCGCCAGCACGGCAAGGGCGGCCGCACGGTCGGTCATGTTGGTTGCCGAGGCGAAATGCGCTGACGCCCGCGCGGCACCGCCCGGCAGAATGGCGAGATAGTCGAGCAGCGTGTTGCGCAGCGCCCGCCGGCCCGCACTTGCGGCGTCCGGCGAGAACGTACCCGACATGCGCAAATCGTCGTAAAGCTGCGAAAAGACTCCGCTGTTGCCTTCCGCCATCTTGCGCGCCAGCGCCTCGCGTCCGGTGAAGATGGCATCGGGGTCGATGTTCTTGCCGATATCGCGGGCAATGTCGGCTTCACCCGGCATGGCCAGCGCCAGCGCCCGGAAGGCATGTTCGAGCGAGCCGTCGCCGGCGATGCGTCCGGCCAATGCCGCCAGGTCCGCGCTCAACTCGGGCCGCTTGCCGCCGAGGATGTCCTTGAAGGCACCGATGGTGGCGTCGGTCAGAAGCGTGTTGAATGCCTGCCAGCGCGAGAACGCATCGCTGTCGTGCGAGGCGAGGAAGATCTGGTCCTCCGGGCGCTGCTCGACGGTCAGCGTGATCGGTGCCGAAAAGCCGCGGTTGACCGACAGCACCGGCCGTTCGCTCACTCCGGAGAAGGTCACCACATGCTTGCGCTTGCGGACGTGGATGACGCCGTTTTCGACGGTCGCACCCTCGGCGCTGCCATAGGCCATGTCCTTGCCGTCGGCGCCGACGAGGCCGAAGGCGAGCGGGATGTGCATCAGCCGCTTGCGGCTTTCCGACGGTGTCGGCGGCACCGATTGCTCGATCTCGATGGTGAATTCTGCCGTGGCTGGGCTATGCGATGCCGTCACGCTGAGGTTCGGCGTACCCGCCTGATGGTACCAAAGCGCGAACTGCGACAGGTCGCGGCCCGACACGTCCTCGAACACCTTGAGGAAGTCCTCGATGGTCGCGGCATCCCCGTCATGGCGCTCGAAATAAACGTCCATGCCTTTGCGGAAGGTCTCCGCGCCCAGCACCGTGCGGATCATCCGCACCACTTCCGAACCCTTCTCGTAGACGGTTGCCGTGTAGAAGTTGTTGATCTCGCGATAGCGCCTGGGGCGAACCGGATGCGCCAGCGGCCCCTGGTCCTCTGGGAACTGGTGGGCGCGCAGCGTGCGCACCTCGGCGATGCGCTTGACCGGCCGCGAGCGCTGGTCGGCGGAGAACTCGTGGTCGCGGAAGACGGTCAGCCCTTCCTTGAGGCAGAGCTGGAACCAGTCGCGGCAAGTGATTCTGTTGCCTGTCCAATTGTGGAAATATTCATGCGCGATGATCGCCTCGATATTGGCGAAGTCGGCGTCCGTCGCGGTCTCCTCGTCGGCAAGCACGTACTTGTCGTTGAAGATGTTGAGACCCTTGTTCTCCATCGCGCCCATGTTGAAATCGGACACGGCGACGATGTTGAAGACGTCGAGATCGTATTCGCAGCCGAACACCTCTTCGTCCCATTTCATCGATCGGCGCAGCGAATCCATGGCGTAGCCGGCCTGGTTCTCCTTGCCGTGCTCGACATAGATGCCGAGCTCGACCTCTCGGCCCGAAGCCGTGACGAAGCGGTCCTTGATGCAGCCGAGGTCGCCGGCGACCAGCGCGAACAGGTAGGACGGCTTGGGGAAGGGGTCGTGCCAGACCGCATAGTGCCAGCCGTTGGCGAGATCGCCATGCTCGACCGGATTGCCGTTGGCCAGCAGTAGCGGCGCCTCGGCGCGCTCGGCCTCGACGCGCACGGTGTAGACCGACAGGATGTCGGGCCGATCGAGGAAATAGGTGATGCGGCGGAAGCCCTCCGCCTCGCACTGGGTGCAATAGACCTTGCTCGAGCGATAGAGGCCCATCAGCGCCTCGTTGCGCGATGGTGCAAGCTCGGTCTCGATCAGCAAGGTGAAGTGCCCTGAGGCCGGTGGGGTGTAGATGACCAGCCGCTCGGGCGTGGCGTCGAAATTGGCGGCATCGACCGTCTCGCCGTCGATTTCGATCCGGCGCAATGTCAGCCCGTCGCCGTCGAGTTCCAGTTGCACCGGCTTGTCGACGCCAGCGCGTCGCTCGATCGTCAGCCTTGCCACCACCCTTGTGTTGTCTGCGCCGAGGCGGAAGTCGAGTTCGGTCCTGGGGATCAGGTAGTCGCTCGGCCGGTAATCCTCGAGACGAAACACCTGTCCGGTATCAGTGCGCATGTGGTGGGCCTTCCTGTCGACGTCCGAACGCTGGCTGCATGCTGGTAGAACAAATATGCGGCCGCTGCTCTTTACACGAAACGCCCCCTCGGCAAAACTGTTCGGGACCGCACATTTGCTGCGCTCCTCCACCAATCCTCACGGGGCAGATATGACTATCGTCACGCCGAAATTCGGGATGGGCGCATCCGTTTTGCGCCTCGAGGACGCGGCATTCATCACCGGCACGGGCCGCTACACCGACGACATTGCCCCGGCATCGCAACTCCACGGCTATGTCCTGCGTTCGCCGGTCGCCAAAGGCAGCTTCAAGATCGGCTCGGTCGAAGACGCACGCGCGGCACCCGGGGTCCGTCTGGTGCTGACCGGCGCCGATGTCGTCCATCTCGGCGAACTCAAGTCGATGGTCATGCAGAAGCAACCCGACGGCACCCGTGCGCCGACCCGCGACATCCCGATCCTGTGCGGCGACCGGGTCAACTATGTCGGCGATGCGATAGCCTTCGTTGTCGCCGACACCAGGGCGTTGGCGCAGGATGCCGCCGAACTGATCGAGGTCGATTATGATGGCGAAGACGCTGCGGCCAATACAGCGACCGCGCTGGACGACGAGACGCCGCTGGTCTGGCCCGAACTCGGCTCAAACCGCGCCTTCACCTACCATCTCGGCGACAGGGACAAGACCGACAAGGCTTTCGCCAGCGCCGACCATGTCACCCGCATAGAGTTCATCAACAACCGCCTGATCTGCAACTACATGGAGCCGCGCTCGGCCATCGGCGAGTGGCGCACCGACGAGGACCGTTTCGTGCTGACCACCGGTTCGCAGGGCGTGCATTCGATGCGCAACGTCCTGACCGGGCAGGTCTTCGGCATAGCCGCCGACAAGCTTCGCGTCATAACCCCCGACGTCGGCGGCGGCTTCGGCACCAAGGCTTTCGTCTATCGCGAACACGCGCTGGTGCTTGAGGCCGCCAAGCGGCTCGGCCAGCCGGTCAAATGGGCGAGCGACCGCACCGAGCATTTCCTCACCGACGCGCAGGGGCGCGACAACGTCGTCGCCGCCGAAATGGCGATGGACGGCAACGGCCGCTTTCTTGGCCTGCGCGTCGAACTGCTCTCCAATGTCGGTGCCTATGTCTCGCAATACGGTCCTGTCATCGCCCATATCGGCGCCAGCATGTCGACCGGCGTCTACGACATCGAGGCGCTCGATGTGGCGATTACGGGCGTTTACACCAACACCTGCCCGGTCGATGCCTATCGCGGAGCAGGGCGCCCGGAGGCCGCACTCCTGGTCGAAAAGCTCGCCGATGCCTGCGCCCACGAACTTGGCCTGACGGTCGACGAGATCCGCCGCCGCAACTTCATCCGCCCGGAACAGTTCCCCTACCGGACCCAGACAGGCCGGCTCTACGACGTCGGCGAATTCGAAGCGCACATGGACCTCTCCATGCAGCGCGCCGCCTGGGAAAGCTTCCCCGAGCGGCTCGCCGAGGCGAAGCAGCGGGAGAAAATCCGCGGCATCGGGATGGCGACCTACATCGAAGCCTGCGCTTTCGCCGGGTCCGAACCCGCGCGCGTCGAGCTCAATGCCGACGGCACGGTCTCGGTCTTCATCGGCACCCAGTCCAACGGCCAGGGCCACGCCACCGCCTACGCCCAGTTCGTGTCGGAAAAGCTCAATCTCGAGGTCGCCAGAATCAGCGTCCACCAAGGCGATACCGACCAACTGCCCAGCGGTGGCGGCACCGGCGGTTCCCGCTCGATCCCGCTCGGCGGCGTCTCGGCCTCCCGCGCTGGCGAGGCATTGGCGGAGAAGCTCAGGAAGCTCGCCGCCGATGAACTCGAGGCCGCGGCCGCCGACATCGAACTGGAAAACGGCGAGGCACGCATCGTCGGCACCGACCGCGCTATCGGTTTCGCGGCGCTTCATGCCGCGGCGAAAAACCCGGACGATCTCAAGGCGATGGGCGAGTTTGTTCAGCACGAGGCCACTTATCCCAACGGCACCCATATCTGCGAGGTCGAGATCGATCCCGAGACTGGCGCCACCGAGGTCGTGGCCTACACCATCGTCGACGACTTCGGCATGACGGTAAACCCGCTGCTGCTGGCCGGCCAGGTCCACGGCGGCGTCGTCCAGGGCATCGGCCAGGCGCTGTCGGAAGAGGCGGTCTACGGCGAGGACGGCCAGCTCCTGACGGCGAGCTTCATGGACTACACCATGCCGCGCGCCGACTCCGTGCCGTCCTTTCATTTCGAGACGCGCAACGTGCCGTCGACCACCAATGCCATGGGCATGAAGGGCGCCGGCGAGGCCGGCACCATCGGCGCGACGCCGGCCGCACTCAATGCCGTCACCGATGCGCTCCACCGGGCCTACGGCATAGGCCATATTGAAATGCCGGCGACGCCCGCGCGCGTATGGGCAGCGATAGAGGCGGCCAGGGTGAAGTGAAGCATCAAGTGGTTCATCAGGCTTTGTCGCCGCTTACAGGTATCGCGCTCAAGGTCATTTCGGTGGCAATCTTCGTCGGCATGTCGACCAGCATCAAGCTGGCCGGCCAGGTGCCCGCCGGCCAGATCGTCTTCTTCCGGTCCTTCTTCGCCATTTTTCCGATCCTGGTCTTTCTCGCCTGGCAAGGCGAGTTGCGCACGGCGGTCGTGACCACGCGGCCGTTCGGGCACATCATGCGCGGGCTGGCCGGGGTCACGGCGATGGGTTTCAGCTTCTTCGCGCTGACGCAACTGCCGCTGCCGGAGGCGATCACGCTGAACTATGCCCAGCCGCTGCTGGTCGTCGTCTTCAGCGCCCTCATCCTCGGCGAAAACGTTCGCGCCTATCGCTGGACTGCGGTCGCGATCGGTCTTGTCGGCGTGCTGATCGTGTCATGGCCCAATCTGACGCTGTTTACCTCGCCCGAAGGTGTGAGCGACAAGGCGGCGATGGGCGCGGTGGCCGCCATTGTCGGCGCGGCACTTTCGGCCATCGCCATGCTGCTTGTCCGCAACCTGGTCCATACCGAACGCACCGCGACGATCGTGCTGTGGTTTTCGCTGACCGCCAGCATCATGGCCCTGTTCAGCATCCCGTTCGGCTGGCAGTCGCTGACCTGGGAACAGACGGCGCTGCTCGTCACCAGCGGATTCTGCGGCGGCATCGCGCAACTGTTCATGACCGAGGCCTACCGCCACGCCGAGGCGTCGACGGTCGCGCCGTTCGAATACACGTCGCTGCTGCTCGGCATCGTCGTCGGCTATCTCGTCTTCGGCGATCTGCCGACCCTGTACACGCTGGTCGGTGGTGTCATCGTCGTCGGCGCCGGCATCTTCATCATCTGGCGCGAGCGGCGTCTCGGCATCGAGCGCCAGGCGGCCAAGAAGGCTGCCCCGCCGCAATAGCTCATTGCTTGGCCAGTGCCCTGAGATGGGCCGCCGTCTCCTCGTCGGCGGGGAAGAAGGATTCGATCGCCAGCTCCGACAACGTCACGTCGAGCGGCGTGCCGAATACGGTGATCGTGCTGATGAAGGACAGCACCGTATCTCCCATGCGAAGCCTTAGCGGATGGGCGATCGCCTGCGGATCGGCCTGAATCGGGCGGCCCGTGCGCGGACCGTCGGGATAGCCCAGCAGCTCCCGCTCCAGCGCTTCCAGCACCGGATCGCCGGCGGTGTCGTTCTGGTGCTTCAGCCGCTCGATCAGGTGCGAGCGCCATTCGTGCAGGTTGACGATGCGCGGCGCCACGCCTTTCGGATGCAGGCTGAGCCTCAGCACGTTGACCGGCGGCTCGAGCAGCGAGGCGTCCTGCACGCCTGCGAGCATCGGGGCCAGCGCCGCATTGCCCTCGATCAGGTTCCAGTGCCGGTCGACGGCGATTGCAGGGTAGGGCTCGTGGCCCTTGAGCACCATGCGCACCGCGTCCATGGCCGGCGCCAGCGACGGGTGGTCGAGTGGTCTTTCGCCGAAGGTCGGCGCGTATCCGGCGGCCAGCAGAAGCTGGTTGCGCTGGCGCAGCGGGATCGACAGCCGTTCGGCCAGGTGAAGAACCATGTCGCGCGAGGGCGCCGACCGCCCGCTTTCCATGAAGCTCAGGTGCCGCTGCGAGATTTCGGCATCCATGGCGAGATCGAGCTGGCTCATGCGCCTTCTGGTACGCCATTCGCGGATCAGGCCGCCTACGGGGTTTTGTGTCGTTGCCATCCGCTCAACCTAAGCGGCATGGGTACTTATTGCTATTACCTCCGGCGTAATCGCCTTGGCCCAGTTCCGGTGGGATGTTCGGCATCAGGAAGGCGGTCGCAGACAGCCTCCGCCACAACCGAACCAGGAGCTTTAGCCATGTCGATTACCGTCACCCCTTTCCTCCGCAACGTCCTCTTCGCCGACGCTCTGGTCAGCGGCGCCGCTGGCATCCTGATGATGCTTGGCGCCCCGTTGCTGTCGCCGCTCCTTGGCCTGCCGCAGGATTTGCTGTTCTGGGCCGGCCTGGCGCTGGTGCCATTTGTCGCCATGCTGGTGGTTCTTGCGCGGCGAGCCGCCGTTTCGAGGCTGCTGATGATCGACATCGTCGCCATCAATGGGCTTTGGGTGGTCGGCAGCCTTGCCCTGTTGCTCTCTGGCGCAGTGCAGCCGACGATGCTCGGCACAGCCTTTGTCGTCGTCCAGGCGCTGGCGGTCGCGGTGTTTGCTGAACTGCAGTTCATCGGCATCCGCCGCGCAGCTGCCACCGCCTCCTTTTAGAGGCTGCCCAGTTCCCGCAGCTTCGCTTTGACCTCGAGGAAGTCCCGCCACGCAAGTTTCTTGTGGGCGGGATTTCTGAGCAGATAGTCCGGATGCAGCGTCGGCATGACGGGAATGACCGTGCCATCAGATGTCGTGTGGTTTTTCCAGGTGCCGCGAACGCGCAGGATGACGTCAGGCGAACCAGTCAAGACCTTTGCCGGCGGCCCGTCCAGCGTCACCAGAACCTTGGGTTTGACGAGCGCTATCTGGCGTTCGATGAACGGCCGGCAGATCTCGGTCTCATGCGGCGTCGGCGCACGGTTGCCGGGCGGCCGCCACGGAATCACATTGGCGACATAGGCCGATTTCCGGTCGAGGCCGATTGCCGCCAGGATGCGGTCGAGCAACTGCCCAGAACGTCCGACGAAGGGCAGGCCCTCGAAATCCTCGTCGCGGCCGGGCGCTTCGCCGACCAGCATCAGGTCCGCATCCGGGTTGCCGTCGGCAAACACCATGCTCTTGGCCGTGGCCTTGAGATTGCAGCCTTCGAAGCCTTCCATGATCTGCCTGAGCTCGTCGAGCGTCGCAGCCTTTGAGGCGATCTCGCGCGCGGCGGCTGCCTGGGCTTCGTCGGGCACCGCTGCGGATACGGCCGGGCGCGGCGGCGGAGGTGCGCCCTTGTCAGGTCTTGCCGGTTCAGAGCGAACCGCGCCCTGCGGGCTTTGCTGGGCAGACCCTTGGACAGCAATTGTTTGGCGCTGCGCGCTTTCGGCAAATCTGTCGATAGGATCGTCCAGAATCGCGTCGTCGACGCCTGCCGACGCATAGAAGGCGAGCAGATCGCGCAGATCCGGACGTTCATTTCCCGAAAGTGAGGCCATGCCCCAGTTTCGGCGTTACGCCAGCGATTTGCAAGTTCACGACGACGGGATGCGCGGGTCCTGCACCAGATAAAAGCGCCAGCGCGGCGTGTAGTCGGTCACCAGGAAGCTGAAACCGACCACGGCGCGAGGGTCGACCTTGCCATCCGTATAGCGCAGGCGGTCGTAGGGCTCGAAGTCGCGGCTGTACTGGGCAAAGCTGTCCGATGAAATGTTGGCGTTGTCGGTCCGCCTCTGGTCGAAGGACAGCCCGTCGCCGAAAACGCTGGCATGTCCTTGTAATTCCTGCAGCTCGAACTCGAACTCCACCCAGGCTTGGCCGCTGTTGTTCAGCGCTTCGACGCGCACGAACATGATGCCGCTGGCGTAAAATCCCGAACTGTCGAAGGGTCTGATCGGCCGGGTCGTCCTGATCGTCAGCGTCACCGGTGTCGCCGACTGCAGTTCTTCCTTGATGACGAAGGGATCTTCGCGCGTTCCGGTGCCCGAAACCGAGGTGATGCGAAAGCCGCCCAACTCGTCGGAGAACGAATAGGCGCCGGCATTCCACACCTTCTGGTCCGCTTCGGTCTCTTGAGAGCGACCTTCATCGCTCAGCCATGTCGCAATAAGAAGGGCGGCCCCGGCCAGGATGTGGCGTCTAGGGTGACGGCGCTTCGGTCCGGTCCTGCAAGGCACGTATGGGCGCATGGAGAATCAATGGACGAATAGGCTGTTGAACACACCTGAAAACAGACAGTACGGGGCGGCGAATGCTGCCGAAAGGTGAAATATTTTGACCTTTACGTTAACGTAATATAATTCATCGTCGGGGCGGAACGTCATAGCCACAAGGCCGATGTGTGGCCGGTTCGATTTGACGTTTGCCAACGATGCGCTATGCAGCGCTTAGCTACAGATCGCCCTTGGGGACAGGGCCAGCCAATGCGGAGGGATTGATGAGCGATATCGAACGCGAGAGCATGGAATTCGACGTTGTCATCGTCGGCGCCGGGCCGGCGGGCCTGGCAGCGGCGATCCGGCTCAAGCAGGTCAATCCCGAGCTTTCGGT
Source organism: Aminobacter niigataensis (assembly GCF_946995915.1). GTDB lineage: Bacteria > Pseudomonadota > Alphaproteobacteria > Rhizobiales > Rhizobiaceae > Aminobacter > Aminobacter niigataensis. The sequence continues at coordinate 4,208,231 of NZ_OX341517.1, read as the reverse complement.
CGTCGTGCTGGAAAAGGGCGGCGAAGTCGGTGCGCATATCCTGTCGGGCGCGGTTGTCGATCCGATCGGCATCAACCGCCTGTTGCCCGACTGGCGTGACGATGCCGACCATCCGTTCAAGACGCCCGTCACCGACGACCATTTCCTGATCCTCGGCCCGGCCGGCTCGGTCAAGCTGCCGAACATGCTGATGCCGCCGCTGATGAGCAATCATGGCAATTACATCGTCTCGCTCGGCAACGTCTGCCGCTGGCTGGCCACCAAGGCCGAGGCGCTCGGCGTCGAGATCTATCCCGGCTTCGCCGCAGCCGGCCTGCTCTACAACGATGAGGGGGCCGTCACCGGCGTCGTCACCGGCGACATGGGCATCGAGCGCGACGGCAGCCACGGCGCGGGTTTTGCGCCGGGCATGGCGCTGATGGGCAAATATGTGCTGATCGGCGAGGGCGCCCGCGGTTCGCTCGCCAAGCAGCTGATCGCCAGATACGACCTCGGCGCCGGCAAGGAGCCGCAGAAGTTCGGCATCGGGCTGAAGGAACTGTGGCAGGTCGCGCCGGAAAAGCACAAGCCGGGCCTGGTCCAGCACTCCTTCGGCTGGCCGCTCGACTTCAAGACCGGCGGCGGCTCGTTCCTCTACCACCTCGAAGACAACATGGTGGCGGTCGGTTTCGTCGTCCACCTCAACTACAAGAACCCCTATCTCGCCCCCTTCGAGGAATTCCAGCGCTTCAAGACCCATCCGGCGATCCGCGGCACCTTCGAGGGCGGCAAGCGGCTGTCCTACGGCGCCCGGGCCATCACCGAGGGCGGCTACCAGTCGGTGCCGAAGCTCTCCTTCCCCGGCGGCGTGCTGATGGGCTGCTCGGCCGGCCTGGTCAACGTGCCGCGCATCAAGGGCTCGCACAACGCGGTGCTGTCGGGCATGCTCGCCGCCGAGCACGTCGCCGAAGCCATCGCCGCCGGCCGCGCCAATGACGAACTCGCCGCCTACGAGGCGGCCTGGCGTTCGACCGACATCGGCAAGGATTTGAAAAAGGTCCGCAACGTCAAGCCGTTGTGGTCGCGTTTCGGTACCATCCTCGGCGTCGGCCTCGGCGGCCTCGACATGTGGCTCAACACGCTGTTCGGCGTCTCGCCCTTCGGCACGCTCAAGCACGGCAAGACCGATGCCCAGTCGCTCGAGCCGGCATCGAAGCACGCCAAGATCGACTATCCCAAGCCCGACGGCGTGCTCACCTTCGACCGTCTGTCGTCGGTGTTTTTGTCCAACACCAACCATGAGGAGAACCAGCCGGTCCACCTCCAGGTCAAGGACATGGAGCTGCAGAAGCGCTCGGAATATGAGGTCTTCGCCGGGCCTTCGAGCCGCTACTGCCCGGCCGGCGTCTACGAATGGGTCGATGCCGACGGCAACTCCATCGCCGGCGAGCCGGGACATGCCGACGCCAGGTTCGTCATCAACGCGCAGAACTGCGTCCACTGCAAGACCTGCGACATCAAGGACCCCAACCAGAACATCAACTGGGTGCCGCCCCAGGGCGGCGAGGGTCCGGTCTATCCGAACATGTGATTTCTGCATTTGCAGCACATCCAGTGACAAAAGAACGGCCCGGAAGTCCTCGCGACTTCCGGGCCGTTTCCGTTGTGGCGAATGGCTTCAGCTGCCGCGTGGCGCCGGGGGCGTTTCGAGCACCACCGTCTGCGTCTCGTCCTCGGGTTGGGTGGCGCTGTCGCGGAACGAGAATTCCACCAGCAGCGGCCGGTGATCGGAACCGGCAGCCTCGCCCATGGTCACCGAGTGCACGGTGACATCGCCCTTGGCCATGACGTGGTCGATGGTCAAGCCGGCAAAGCGCATGAAGTCGGGCAGCATGAAGGTCAGCCAGGTGCGGCCGGCTGCCGGCATCAGCGTCAGGTCGCCGGCCTTGGCGACGCGTCCGACGGCAGCACTCCATGGCGTGGCGTTGAAATCGCCGCCCAGGATCGCATTGTCGCCGAGCGTGGCGAGATCGCCGCTCAGTTCGCCGATCTGGGGCGATTGCTCGAACGGCCACGGCCAGCCGAGGTGAAGGGCGGCCACGTCGCTTGTCCGGCCGCCGAAATCGACCTTGGCGATGGCCAGCGCCCCACCGCCGAAGCATTGCGGCTCGCTGCCTTCGGCAAACGGCCTTCGCGACAGGATCGCAACGCCGAAGATGCGGTTGGGGTAGGGGCACAGGATGCGGTGGGGGTAGCGCGCAAACAGCGGCTCAAGGCTCTTGGTCCACTTTGCCGACACTTCCTGCAGGGTGATGATGTCGGGCTGGGTCCGGCCGACCAGCGACAACACCTTGCCCGGCTCGGTGCTGTTGAAGCGCAGGTTCATCTGCAGCATCTTGTAGACCGGGCGGTCGGTGGCGCGCGGCTGGATTGCGGCATGCACCGGCCCGAGGCCGGGCAGCGGCAGCGCGCTCGACGTGGTGGACAGTGCCGCGGCGCCAAAGGCCAGCGCCGCAACCGCTTGCCAGCGCAGCGAGCTAAACAGCAGCGGCAGTGCCGCCAGCATCATCAGCACCGCCAGGTGCACCCTGAAATGGGCGAACGAATCGAGCGCCGGGTGCCAGGCGCCGAAGAACCCGGCGACCAGCGGCACCGAAAGCAGCATCATCGCCGCAAAGCAGGCGATCTTGCCGAATTTGTAAAAAGCCATGGTCGTCATGTCCGCTTCATGTCGCGACAAATGCGGCCCATTGATGATCGATTATGTGCCTCCTGTATCTGGCCGCAAGCCTGCTTTGACAAGCCCCGTCGAGCGCTGCCCCGGTTGAAATCCGGAACGAACCGTGAGACCGATGGGCCGAGTTCACCGGCGCTCGCGGCCAGGTATCGCCCGACGCTGCATCTGCCTTGCGGAGAATGGAATGAAAACAGCCGCCCATCACTGGCTGCGGGCTTGTGCGGTCCTGGTTCTGGCGACGACGGTTGACGCCCGCGCTAACGGCCAGGTCGTCGAGCAGGTCAAGACCTATGCCATATCCGGCACCACCGCGCCCGAACTTTATGCCTCGATCGGCGAGCGCGGCCCCAAGGCCAGCGTCGGCCGCGCCATCGCCCACACCAATTTCAAGCTGACCTGGCAGCGCAAGTACGAGCCGCAGGGCGATGCCTGCACCCTGGTCGCGGCCAAGCCCAGGCTCATCATCACCTACACCTTGCCAAAGCCAGCCGGCCGCCTGCCGGCAGCGCTCCAGCGGCGCTGGGATGTGTTCTATGAAGGCGTCAGGCGCCACGAGCTGGTGCATGGCGAGATGATCAAGCAGATGGTGGCGACCATCGAAAAGACCACCATTGGCCTGTCGGTGCCGGGCGATCCCGGCTGCAAGAAGATCAGGCAGGAGATCACCAGGCCGCTGTCGGAAGCCTCGCTGGCCCAGCGGCAGCAAAGCAGCGACTTCGATCGCGTAGAACTCGGCGATGGCGGCAACGTCCATCGCCTGATCCTGACCTTCGTCAACGGGCAGTAACCCGCACGCCGAGGCGTTGGCGCCCGCAGTTCACGGGCGCGATGAGCCGTCCCTACTGGAACGCCGTCTCGGCAAAGCTGCGCAGCTTGCGCGAATGCAGCCGCTCGTTGGGCATTTCGGCCAGCTTTTCCAGGGCGCGGATGCCGATGGTCAGGTGCTGCGCCACCTGCCGCTTGTAGAACTCTGTCGCCATGCCCGGCAGCTTGAGTTCGCCATGCAGCGGCTTGTCGGAGACGCACAACAGCGTGCCGTAGGGCACCCGGAAGCGGAAGCCATTGGCGGCGATCGTTGCCGATTCCATGTCGAGCGCAATCGCACGCGACTGCGACAGCCGCTGCACCGGTCCGCGCTGGTCGCGCAGTTCCCAGTTGCGGTTGTCGATCGTCGCCACCGTGCCGGTGCGCATGATGCGCTTGAGGTCGTAGCCGGAAAGCCCCGTCACCTCGGCGACCGCCTCTTGCAGCGCCACCTGCACTTCGGCCAGCGGCGGGATCGGCACCCAAACCGGCAGGTCGTCGTCGAGCACGTGGTCCTCTCGGACATAGGCGTGCGCGAGCACATAGTCGCCGAGCGCTTGTGTGTTGCGCAAGCCGGCGCAGTGGCCGAGCATCAGCCAGGCATGCGGCCTCAGCACCGCGATATGGTCGGTGATGGTCTTGGCGTTGGAGGGGCCGACGCCGATATTGACCATGGTGATGCCGGCATGGCCCGGCTTCTTTAGATGGTAGGCCGGCATCTGCGGCAGCCTTGCCGCCGGCGTGCCTTCGGACGGTGTCGTGGCACCGGCCTTGGTCACCATGCCGCCCGGCTCGACGAACTCGGTGTAGCCGCCGCCGCCCTTGGCCATCAGGTCGCGGGCCAGCACGACGAACTCGTCGATGTAGAACTGGTAGTTGGTGAACAGCACGAAATTCTGGAAGTGCTGCGGCGTCGTCGCCGTGTAGTGGGACAGCCGGTGCAGCGAATAGTCGATGCGCTGGGCGGTGAAAACGGCCAATGGGCGCGCTTCGCCCGGCATGATCTCGAACGTGCCGTTGGCGATGTGGTCGTCGGTGCCGTCGAGATCCGGCACGTCGAACAGGTCGCGGATCGGGCGCTGGATGCGGTCGGCGGCAGCGCCGTCGACATGGGTGCCCTCGAGGAAGGCGAAATGCAACGGGATCGGCGTCGACGATTCCGACACGGTCACCGGTCCGCCATGGTTGCGCATGATCAGCTTCAGCTGCTCGGTCAGATAGCTCTGGAACAGGTCGGGCCGGGTGATCGTCGTCGAGAAATGACCTGGCGTCGGCATATGGCCGTAGGCCTGGCGGGAATCGACCTGCGAATACGACGTCGTGGTGACTCCGACCTCGGGGTAGAAGGCGCGGAAGCGCACGTTGGTGTCGGCACCCGCGGCAAGCGAGGCGAAGGCCTCGCGCAGGAAGGCGGTGTTGCGTTCGTAGAGCTGCTGCAGGGCAGCCACCGCCTTGGCGGCATCGCTGAAGCTCTGCTTGGGAAACGGCAGCGGCGAGGAGATGGATTCGATGGGTTCAGGATAGATTCGCTTTTCCATGACCCATTATAGAGACCAATCATGACAGTTGGGAGGGGGCCGATGGCGGGTCCCGCCAAATCCACGCTCAGCTGCGCTGCAGGCTGACCAGCAGCACGAAGCCGACGCCACCCTTGCGTGCCGCGGGCGCCTCGATCGTCGAACCGTTGTCGGCGCGCAGTTGCGGCACGGCCAGCACCGGGGCGGCGAGAACCATCAGGATCAGCGCGGCCCGCGGCAGGAGCCGGAGCGTCTTTCTGATCTGGGTTGCGGTGCGGGTCATTGGCTTTTCTTTCGTCTCGGACAGTTGGTTCGGTTACTTGCTGTGCGGCGCTTCGCAGGTCAGTCCTTCTTCGAAGACACAAGGCACGACATTGCCGATATCCCATGAGCGGGCGGGGCGGCTGGTCTCGGCGACGATGGTGGCAAACATGATGCCGAACATGGCGCTGAGCAGACAAACGATAGTGAACCGGCGAGCGAGCATTGGTGTCTTCCCCTTCAATGCGAGGGAATATGCGCCGTCGCGACTGAACGGGTTCTGAGACCTCCGTTCATCTTCGGTTCAAATTTATTGACGGTGCTTAAGACGTTCGCAGGGTTGTGTTTGAGGAGCCCACGCATATCTGCAGTCTATCGACCATCAACGGAGACTGCGGAATGACCACCCAGACGCTGCCGATCGAGCTCTATTATTGGCCCACGCCCAACGGCTGGAAGATCTCGATCATGCTGGAGGAACTCGGCGTTCCCTACACGGTCAAGTACATCAACATCGGCAAGGGCGAGCAGTTCGAGCCGTCATTCCTCAAGATCGCGGCCAACAACCGCATGCCGGCGATCGTCGACCCTGAAGGTCCGGGCGCCGACGGCAAGTGGGGCCATGAGCCGATCTCGATCTTCGAGTCGGGTGCGATCCTGCAATATCTCGGCCGTAAGTTCGGCAAGCTGTACCCTGCCGACGAGCGCGGCCGCGCCGAGGTCGATCAATGGCTGTTCTGGCAGGTCGGCGGTCTCGGCCCGATGGCCGGCCAGGCGCATCATTTCCGCCAATATGCGCCGGAGAAGATCGCCTATGGCATCGAGCGCTATACCAACGAGGTCAACCGCCTCTATGGGGTGATGAACAAGCGCTTCGCCGATCGCGAATTCCTCGCCGGCGACTATTCGATCGCCGACATTGCCTCGCTCGGCTGGGTCAAGCCCTACAAGAACCAGGGTCAGGACCTCGACGACTTTCCCCACCTCAAGCGCTGGTTCGAAACACTGATGGCCCGGCCGGCGGTCGTGCGCGGCATCGCGGTCGGCGAGGATCATCGTCGCAATCTCGCCGACGACAAGGAAGCCCAGAAGGTGCTGTTCGGGCAGCGGGCGAGGGCCTGAAGAGAGCGAGTAGCGAGTAGTGAGTAGCGAATAGGGGGAGGCAGCGCCTCAGTTGCCCCTACTCGCTATTCGCTATTCGCTATTTCCCATTCGCTCCTACAGCTTCGACCAGTTCTGCGTCTTGCAGATCAGGCCACCAAGCACGCAGCCCTTCATCTTGAGGTTCGAGCCGGCGAGGCTGGCCTTGCCTGTATAGGTCTTGTCGTTGGCCGGATCGGTGATCTTGCCCGAATAGGCGCTGTCGCCATCAGCATTGAAGGTACCGATCTTCTTGCCGGCATGTTTGCCGTCTTTCAGCGTGATGCAGAAGCTGCCGCCGCAGGACGCGATCGCGGCAGTCGAGCCCGCCTCGGTCTTCCAGCTGCCTTCGATCGGATCGGCATGGGCCGCACCGGCCAGCATCATCGTGGCCGCCACGGCCACGCTCATCTTACGAAACATTGAAGTCCTCCCGGTTGGTATCTTGCTCAGGCATCTCCCCCGCCTGACGTTTACGCAAACGTAAGCGTAATGCAGCTCTGGCGAAAACGAAAGCGGTGCCGCAGGGGAAGCCGGAAGCATTTTTGAGCCCTGAAAACACCGGCATAGCGCTCTGAAATTCACCGATGGCGACGGATGAAAGCTGCGCGTGGTTATCAAAGACTTTCGCGTCCGGGCGCAAATTTTCATCGCATTTTCTCCAAATCCCAGCCGGCGCAACGGTTCCTATCCTTAATGAATTCCGAGGTTTACCCTTTGTTTTAGGTTTGTTTTCCTGGAATTAAGCACGCCATTTAACGCCGGATTCAAGGCTCGGCGGCATCCTCGGAAGCATCGAAAGAGCAGCTCGGGGGACACCAGCGGGCCCGCTCTCGGGAGACAGACAGGGGATAAGAAAATGGCACGTTTCGAAATCTTTGATGCTGGCTTCGGCGCGATGGGTTCCACCGCTCAGGCCGACATTCTTCTGGAATTGGGCATGATGTATGCGACCGGCCGCGATTGCGAGGTCGACGTCGTTACCGCCCACAAATGGTTCAATATCGCCGCGATCAAGGGCTCTGCCCGCGCTGCCGAGTTGCGCTCGGAATTGTCCGGCTCGATGTCCAAGCTCGACATCGTCAAGGCGCTGCGCGAAGCCCGCGAATGGATGACCACGCACTGAATACTGCTTCCGGGGGGAAGATCGAGGTCGCCCGTATGGCGGCTTCCAATAACAACAACGCGACGGCCTGAAGGACGGGCGAGGCGCGATCGGAATAACAGGGCAGGCGGACTGCGACGGGGCCACAGACGCTCCGCGACGTTCTCCACGAAAAAGGCCGCGACCGATCGAAACAAGATCGGCGCGGCCTTTTTGTTTTTTCCAGGCGGTTACCGGTTGCCGGCATCATTGCCGGCAGTGCCGCTTGCAGGCACAATGTTCCGATGCCCATGCGCCAAGACAAGGCACAACTTGGGTGAGAGGTTTCCGGCGCATTTGAAGTATGGCGCGCGGCATCGCCGGCGCGCCCAGGGAGAGGGAAAAATGCATTTCAAACGTTCAGTTGGCGCATTGCTCGCGCTGTCGCTCAGTGCCGGCGTGGCATTTGCCGAAGACATCACTGTCGCCGTCGTCGGGCCGATGACTGGCCAGCTCGCCAACATCGGCGACCAGTTCCGCCAGGGCGCCGAGGCTGCCGTCAAGGCGATCAACGAAAAAGGCGGCGTCCTGGGCCGCCAGCTCAAGCTTTCGGTCGAGGACGATGTCTGCGATCCCAAGCAGGCGGTTTCCGTTGCCAACCGCATCGTTGCCAACGGCATCAAGTTCATCGACGGCCATGCCTGCTCGGGCTCGAGCATTCCGGCGTCGGCCGTTTATGCCGAGAGCGGCGCGCTGATGATGTCGCCGGCGTCTTCGAACCCGATCATGACCGACGATGCGGCCGCCAAGGGCTGGTCGACGATCATGCGTCTCTATACCCGCGACGACGCGCAGGGCGCCTTCATCGGGCCGTGGATCGCCGAGAAGTACAAGGGCAAGAACGTTGTCGTGCTGCACGACAAGAGCGCCTACGGCCAGGGCGTGGCCGATGCCGTCAGGAAGACGATGAATGCCGGCGGTCTCACCGAACTCCTGTACGAAGGCATCAATGCCGGCGAGAAGGACTATTCGGCGCTCGTCACCAAGCTCAAGGAACTCAAGGCCGATGTCGTCTATTTCGGCGGCTACCACCCCGAAGCCGGCCTCATCCTGCGCCAGTCGGCGGAGCAGAACTTCAAGTATCAGCTGATCATGCCGGACTCGATCGCCTCGCCTGAATTCTGGCAGATCGCCGGCCCGGCCGGCGAAGGCACGATGTTCGTCTTCCCGTCCGACCCCCAGGCCAAGCCTGAAGCCAAGGAAGCGGTCGAGAAGATCAAGGCCGGCGGTTTCGTGCCGGAAGGCTTTACCTTGTTCTCCTACGCCACCATCCAGGCCTTCGCGCAGGGCATCGAGCGCGCCGGCACCGACGATCCGATGAAGGTCGCCGAGGCGCTCAAGGACGGCAAGCCGATCAGCACCGTCGTCGGCGACGTCGTCTTCGACGAGAAGGGCGATCTGAAGAACGCGAGCTACGACATCAACCAGTGGCATGACGGCAAGTACGCGCCGATCAAGCAGTAAGCTTTCCTGGAAATGTTGAATTGTTCCAATGGCCGGGCTTGTCCCGGCCATTGTCGTTTTCGCGGGCTTGGCGCAAGATGGTGCATTCGCACTCGGACGTAAAACGCGCGCCGTTTTGGCTGCGAGTTTGCTTCGTGCGTCGATTTCAGGAGGAACCGAGCCATGAGCCTTCGTATCAACGACACCGCCCCGGATTTCAAAGCCGACACCACGGAAGGCCCGATCAGCTTTCACGACTGGATCGGCGACGGCTATGCCGTGCTGTTTTCGCACCCCAAGGATTTCACCCCGGTCTGCACGACCGAACTCGGCTACATGGCCGGGTTGAAGTCCGATTTTGCCAGCCGCAACGCCAAGATGATCGGCATTTCGGTCGATCCGGTCGAAAACCATCACAAATGGAAAGCCGATATCGAGCAGCTGTCGGGCAACAAGGTCGACTACCCGATGATCGGCGATCCGACGCTTGCCGTAGCCAAGCTCTATGACATGCTGCCTGCCGGTGCGGGCGACAGCTCGGAAGGCCGAACCCCGGCAGACAACGCCACGGTGCGCTCGGTGTTCGTCATCGGCCCGGACAAGAAGGTCAAGCTGACACTGACCTATCCGATGTCGACCGGCCGCAACTTCGACGAAATCCTGCGTGCCCTGGATTCAATCCAGCTGACGGCCAAGTACCAGGTCGCGACGCCCGTGCAGTGGAAGCAGGGCGACGACGTCATCGTCACCGCTGCCGTGTCCGACGAGGACGCAATCAAGCGCTTCGGCTCGTTCGAGCGCGTGCTGCCTTATCTCCGCAAGACCAAGCAGCCGACCACGCACTGATCCGCAACGGACTACAACAAGAAGCCGCGCCCCTGGCGCGCCTTCTTGTTTGCCGCGTCAACTCATGCCGACATAGCGGCCGGGACGGTGGTTGATGGCAATGATCAGATTGAGTACCGCAGCACCTGCCACCGACAGCGCCACCTTCGACCAGTCGAGGTAGAACAGCGATATGAACAGGATGGTCAGGTCGACCGCGAGCTGGAAATAGCCGGCGCGGATGCCGTGATTGTCCTGCAGGTAGAGCGCCAGGATGTTGAAGCCGCCGAGCCCGGCGCGGTGGCGAAACAGCACCAGAAGCCCCATCCCCATCAGTCCGCCGCCGGCGACCGCCGCATAGAGCGGATCGACATGCGCGATGCCGATCCACTCCGGCGTCAGCCGCGACAAGACTGAAATCAGCGCGACGGCTGCAAATGTGCGCAGCGCGAACGGCCAGCCCATGCGCTTCACCGCGAGATAGTAGAAGGGCAGGTTGATGACGAAGAACACCGCGCCGAAGCCGTAGCCGGTCACATACTGAATGAGCAGCGCCAGTCCGGCCGAACTGCCTGTGATCAGCTCGGCATGGGTGTAGAGCACCAGCCCCAGCGCCACCAGCGTCGTGCCGGTCAGCAGCGCCAGCACGTCCTCGTAGAGCCCATGCGGGATGGCTTCGCTGTTGGCCTCGGTCACGGTGTCGCCTGTCGTTGATTGCTGCACCGCAGCCCTAAGACGTCAGCCCGAAAATCGAAACCCATTTTCGGGCTGGAGTTGCGCTTTCGCAAACGGCAGCGCTATTCCTCGAAGCGCACCAGAACCGTTCCGTCGGTCACCTGCGCGCCTTCCATGGCGATCTCCTGGATCACTCCGTCGTGGGTGGCGGCAATGGTGTGTTCCATCTTCATCGCCTCGAGCACCAGAAGCGGCTGGCCCTTGGTGACCTTGTCGCCCTTGGCCGCACGTACCAGCTTGACCAGCCCCGGCATCGGCGCGCGCATGCTCGAAGTGCCTTCGCCGATCTCGGCTGCGCGCGCAAATGGGTCGCTGATCGCGAAGTCGAAGGAACGCCCGTTTTCGAACACCGTGACGTGGCCGGGCCAACTGGCGACCGTCGCCCCACTTGTGCCGCTAGCGTCGGCCGAAAGCACGAAGCTTTCGCTGCCGTCCGGACGGACATCGAAGCGCCCGTCACTCCGCGCCATGATGTGGGCGACGATCTCCGCGCCGCCAAACGACAGGCTCGCCCGTCGCGCCAGCGGGTTGAAATGTGCGTAGCCGGCGATGCTGGACCACGGATCTGCAGAGGCTTCCGCATTGCCGGCACCGGTTGCAGCGAGGGCTGCCAGCGCCACTGCACGGCTGCTGGGGGCCGCACTCGCCGTCAGTTCCTCCTGCTTGCGGCCGATCAGCCCAGTGTCGACATCGCCCGAGGCGAAGTCGGTATCGCGGGCCAAGGCTGCCAGGAACGCCGCGTTGGTGGTCGAACCCGCCACTTCGGTCCGCGATACGGCATCGGCCAACGCTTCGAGAGCAGTCGTGCGGTCGGCACCATGCGTCACCACCTTGGCGATCATCGGGTCGTAGAACGGCGAGATGGCATCGCCCTGGCGCACGCCGGTCTCGATGCGGATTTCGGTGCCGGCGGCAGTCTCGGTCGGAAACCTGAGATGATGCAGCGTGCCGATCGCCGGCAGGAAGCCCTTGGCCGGGTCTTCGGCATAGAGCCTGGCTTCGAAGGCGTGGCCATCGAGCCCGATACCGTTTTGCCCGACAGGGATTTCCTCGCCCGCGGCCACGCGCAACTGCCATTCGACCAGGTCGACACCTGTCACCATTTCCGTCACCGGATGCTCGACTTGCAGGCGCGTGTTCATCTCCATGAACCAGAAGCGGTCCGGCTTCAGCCCGTCCGAGGCATCGACGATGAACTCGATCGTGCCGGCGCCCGAATAACCGATCGCCTTGGCGGCCTTCACCGCGGCATCGGTCATCGCCGCGCGCAACTCAGCCGTCATGCCCGGGGCAGGGGCTTCCTCGATCACCTTCTGGTGGCGGCGCTGTGCCGAGCAGTCGCGCTCGAACAGATGCACGGCGTTGCCATGGTTGTCGCCGAACACCTGCACCTCGATATGGCGCGGCTTGTCGACATATTTCTCGACCAGCACCCGGTCGTCGCCGAAGGCGGCCTTGGCCTCGCGCCGGGCGCCCGACAGGGCGTCGGAGAAGTCGTCGGGATGGTCGACCCGGCGCATGCCCTTGCCGCCGCCGCCGGCGCGCCCCTTGATCAGCACGGGATAGCCGATCTCGCGCGCCTTGCTGGCGAGGATGACGATCTCCTGCGCCTCGCCGTGATAACCTGGAACCACCGGCACGCCTGCCTTTTCCATCAGCCGTTTGGCCGCATCCTTGAGGCCCATGGCGCGGATCGCCTCTGCCGACGGCCCGATGAACACGAGCCCGGCCTGCGTCACCTGGTCGACGAAGTCAGGGTTTTCCGACAGAAAGCCATAACCGGGATGGATCGCCTCGGCACCCGTCGCCTTGGCTGCCGCGATGATGAGGTCGCCGCGCAGGTAGCTCTCGGCCACAGGCGAGCCGCCGATATGCACGGCCTCGTCGGCCATCGCGACATGCAGCGCGCGCGCATCGGCGTCCGAATAGACCGCGACCGTTTTCACGCCCATCTTGCGGGCGGTGCGGATGACGCGGCAGGCGATTTCACCGCGATTGGCAATGAGGATTTTCGAAAACATGGCTTGATCCCCATCACATCCTGAACACGCCGAACTTGGTGTCGGCGATAGGCGCGTTGAGCGCCGCCGACAGGCTGAGCGCCAGCACCTCGCGCGTCTTCGCCGGGTCGATGATGCCGTCGTCCCACAGCCGCGCCGACGAATAGAGCGGGTGTCCCTCGCGCTCGTATTTCTCCAGGATCGGCGCCCGGAACTCGGCCTCCTCCTCCTTCGACCAACTGCCGCCCTTGCGCTCGATGCCCTCGCGCTTGACCATGGCGAGCACGGTCGCCGCCTGTTCGCCGCCCATCACCGAGATGCGCGCGTTGGGCCACATCCACAGGAAGCGCGGCGAGTAGGCCCGCCCGCACATGCCGTAATTGCCGGCGCCGAACGAGCCGCCGATGATGATCGTCACCTTCGGCACCTGGGCGGTTGCCACCGCGGTCACCAGCTTGGCGCCGTCCTTGGCGATGCCGCCGGCCTCGTATTTTGCCCCCACCATGAAGCCGGTGATGTTCTGCAGGAACACCAGCGGGATCTTGCGCTGGCAGCACAGCTCGATGAAATGCGCGCCCTTCAGCGCGCTTTCGGAAAACAGCACGCCGTTGTTGGCGATGATGCCCACCGGCATGCCGTGGATATGGGCAAAGCCGGTCACCAGCGTGGTGCCGTAGTTCTGCTTGAACTCGTCGAAATCCGAACCATCCACCACGCGCGCGATCACCTCGCGCACGTCATAGGGCTGGCGCAGGTCGGCGGGGATGACGCCATAGACTTCTTCCGGAGCATGAACAGGCGGAATCGCTTTCTTCAAGACGAGCCCGATGTCCTTCTTCCGATTCAGGTTTTTGACGATGCGCCTGACGATCGCCAGCGCATGTTCGTCGTCCACGGCGTAGTGGTCGGCGACGCCCGAGACGCGCGTGTGCAGGTCGGCACCGCCCAGTTCCTCGGCGCTCACGTCTTCGCCCGTCGCTGCCTTCACCAGCGGCGGTCCGGCCAGGAAGATCGTCGCCTGATTGCGCACCATGATCGTTTCGTCCGACATCGCCGGTACATAGGCACCGCCCGCCGTGCACGAACCCATCACACAGGCGATCTGCGGAATGCCCGCTGCCGACATGTTGGCCTGGTTGAAGAAGATGCGGCCGAAGTGGTCGCGGTCGGGAAACACCTCGTCCTGGTTAGGCAGGTTCGCCCCGCCGGAATCGACAAGGTAGATGCAGGGCAGATTGTTCTGCAGCGCGATCTCCTGCGCCCGCAGGTGCTTCTTCACGGTCAGGGGATAGTAGGTGCCGCCCTTCACCGTGGCGTCGTTGACCACCACCATGACTTCGGTGCCTTCGACCCGGCCGATGCCGGCAATCAGCCCGGCCGAGGCGATGTCGCCGCCATAAAGTCCCCAGGCGGCGAACTGGCCGACCTCGAGGAACGGCGAGCCGGCGTCGAGCAACTGCGCCAGCCTCTCCCGGGGCAGAAGCTTGCCGCGCGAGGCATGCCGCTTGCGCGCGTCTTCCGAGCCGCCGCGCTCCACCGTTGCAGCCTTGTCGCTGATATCGGCCACCAGCGTTCGCAGGCGCGCGGAATTGGCCTTGAAGCTTTCGGAGGAGGGGGAGAGCTGGGAGTGGAGCGTCGGCATTTTTCCTCTTGGAGTGATACCCATGCGGTGCTGCGCCCAAGGCGCGAAGCAGTCATGGTGGGGTGGCGAATCTAACGCACTAGCCTCGTAATTTCGGCGAAGTCCAGCATCGTCTGCGCTCTAGCGTATGACCTCTATCTTGCAGCCGACGTCGAGGTCGGCCCATTTCCGGTCGGCAGTAACAGCCGTTCGTTCAGTCAGTATCGCCAGCGCCAGGCAGGCGCGGTCGCCCAGCGACAGGCCCTTGTGGCGCGTCGTTGAACGAAGGTGCCCGGCGACCAGCGCAAGGTGATGGTCGAACGACACTACCTCAAGATGCATGTTCTCATACTGCTGCCGCACGGCAACTTCGTCGTAGCCCTTGTCGATCAGCTTCGAGATGACCTCCGTGGTGTTGACCGCACAGATCACGCTCTTGTCGACGAGCGCGTGCACCCGGTCGGCTCCAGGCTCTTGCAGCATGGCAGCCAAGACCGCCGAAGCGTCGAGCACGATCACTCTTCACCCCACATCGCGCGGCGCTCGGCCAGAAACTCGTCAACAACGCTCTCGCCCGGCTTCTTGTACTTGGCCATTTCCTCTTGGACCCGAGTGAGGGCCATCTGGTGTGAGATCAGCTTCAGTTCTCCGCCCTCGACATGGGCTACAAGATCGTCGCCGGGTTTGATGCCCATTTCCTCGCGCATGGCAGCGGGGATGACGACCCGGCCGCCGTCGCCCACGCGCAGGCGCTCGAACTTTGGCGGCTTGCGCAGCAATTCGTCCCTGATCCTGGAGCTGTGTGGCTTCTGCGGCTCCTCGGCGAAGCCCTTCGGTGTATCTGGCTCAGTCATGGCATGAACCTCGATCTGTGGCAGAAAGCGAGATTGTGCCATGAATGGCCATTTGCGGCAAATTGCAGTCGGAGGTGTTGCGAAACCTCTGATTGTTTTGGCTTGATAACGTTGCGGAATGCGTGTATCTGCCCGCTCCCGATAGGGCGCGCTGCTGGCTCGTCCGCGGGTTCCGCAACCTGTCCTCTTGGAGACGACCGATGAGACGCATCGATATGCGCCTGGCATTCCGTCTCCCTTCGGCAAAAGGCTGAGGCCGCCGAAGGGCGGCTCTTTCACACCTTGAATTCACCGAAGTTGCAGGGGAGCGCGCCGCCGTTGAGGCCGCGCGGTTGTCATCATGTATGTGCGTTTCGTCACGCCACTCATCCACCCGAACAGCCGGGTGGAGGCCGGCTTCTTCCAGGCCTCCTGGTATCTCTACCGGAACGGCTGCCCGGACTGGATCCTGGCCGAGTTGCGCGAGCAGTTCGACTGGTTCAATGCGCATTTGCCGGTGCCCGACAGGATCGGCCGCCACTTCAAGCGGCGTAACTCGATCTGGGGCATCTGCTGGTTCAATCCGGGTGCCGCCGAGGCCATCAGCCGTGCGCGTTACTGCGCCTGGCTGATCGGCGAAGGCGGTCTGCCGGTTCGGAGCATCAAGACTGCCGGCCAGCGCGAGGTCATCTGGCGCGACGCCCATCAGATCGTGTCGAAGCCGACCGACGATCTGCCAAGGGCTTTCCAGTGACCAGGCGGGAGGCGTCATCAGCCTTCCGCCATGATCTCGCGACCGATCAGCCAGCGCCTGATTTCGCTCGTGCCGGCGCCGATCTCGTAGAGCTTGGCGTCGCGCAGCAGCCGGCCGGTGGGATAGTCGTTGATGTAGCCGTTGCCGCCGAGAAGTTGCAGTGCGTCGAGCGCCATCTGGGTCGCCTTCTCCGCCGCAAACAGCACGCAGCCGGCGGCGTCCTTGCGTGTCGTCTGGCCGCGGTCGCAGGCCGCCGCCACCGCATAGACATAGGCACGCGCGGCATTCATCGTCGAATACATGTCGGCGAGCTTGCCCTGGACGAGCTGGAATTCGCCGATCGGCTGGCCGAACTGCTTGCGGTCATGGACATAAGGCACGGCGACATCCATGCAAGCCGCCATAATGCCGATCGGCCCGCCGGCCAGCACCACGCGCTCATAGTCGAGGCCCGACATCAGCACTTCGACGCCGCGGCCTTCCTCGTGCAGCACGTTTTCAAACGGCACCTCGACATTGTCGAACACCAGTTCGCCGGTGTTCGAGCCGCGCATGCCGAGCTTGTCGAGCTTCTGCGCCACCGAAAAACCCTTCGTCGTCTTTTCGATGATGAAGGCGGTGATGCCGCGCGATTTCCGGTCAGGGTCGGTCTTGGCATAGACCACCAGCGTATCGGCATCGGGGCCGTTGGTGATCCACATCTTGGAGCCGTTGAGTACATAGCGGTCGTTGCGCTTCTCGGCCCGCAGCCGCAGCGAGACGACGTCGGAGCCCGAGCCGCTTTCCGACATGGCGAGTGCGCCGACATTCTCGCCCGAGCACAGCTTGGGCAGGTATTTCGCCTTCTGCTCCGGCGTGCCCCAGCGCTTGATCTGGTTCACGCACAGGTTCGAATGCGCGCCATAGGACAGCCCGACCGAAGCCGAGGCGCGGGAGATTTCCTCCACCGCCACGACATGGGCGACATAGCCCATTTCGGAGCCGCCATATTCGCCTTCGGCAGTGATGCCGAGCAGGCCCAGCGCGCCGAGTTCCTGCCACAGATGGGCGGGGAACTCGTTCGAGCGGTCGATGTCGGCGGCAATCGGCGCAATGCGCTCCTGGGCGAAGCGCCGCACCATCTCGCGCAGGCTGTCGATGTCCTCACCGAGCCCGAAGTTCAGCGTCTTGTCGTACATGCCGGTCCTCCGTATTGGTCTTGGCGCCCGTCAGGCGCATCGTCATGGCGAGATAGGTCGCCGTCACTTCATCGACCGACAGCCTCTCATCGGGACGAAACCAGACGATGACACCCGTGATCATCTGGATGATTGCCATCGCCGTCAGCCCGGTGTCGTCGACTTCCAGCAAGCCGGCATCCGCGCCGTCGCGCAGGATAGTCCTGAGCTCCTTCTCATAGGTGGTGCGGAGCTTGAGGATGTTGGTCAGATTATCGCGCGAAAGGCTGCGCAATTCCATGTTCGAGACATGGGTGGCGTGCCGGCGTTCGACGTGGAATCGAATGTGGTTGGCGACAAAGCTGGTCAGCCTCGCCACTGGATCGTCATTGGCCGGGCGCGCCGCGTCCCAGGTGGCGGCCAGCTCTTCCATGTGCTCGCGCATCAGCGTGTGGAGCAGGTCTTCCTTGGTCGGGAAATAGCGATAGAGCGCAGCCGCCTGGACACCGACTTCAGCCGCCATCTGGCGCATCGTCACGGCCTCATAGCCGTGGCGCGCGATCAGCTGCACGGCAGCGTCGCGTATTGCCGCTTCCGTCCTGCCGCCGTCCGAACCCGCCGTTCGTGCCATGTCAGCCATTCCTCCCGAATGGCCAATTAATAAAACGGACGTTTAATTAATTCAAGTGGCGGGGGTCGTGGCCTTGGCAGTCGAGATAAATCGACGTCAGTCGCTGCGGAAGGCGCGGCTTGCCTGGTCGCTCAAGGGCTTGAACAGATAGGAAAGCACCGTGCGGTCGGTGGTCTTGAGAAACACCTCTGCCGGCATGCCGGGCTTGAGGTCCGGCTTGCCGGCCTGTTCCAGGCTCGTGGGCGACAGCGCGATGCGCACGGCATAGTAGGAGAGTCCGGCCTTCGGATCTTCGATCATGTCGGGCGAAACCCGCTCGACTGTGCCTTCCACTTCCGGCGTCGTCTGCTGGTTGAAGGCCGAGAGCCTGAGCGTCGCCGGCTGGCCAATGCGAACCTGGTCGATATCCTGAGGCTGGACGCGGGCCTCGACCACCAGCGCATCCGCCGTCGGCACGATCTGCATGATCGCTTCGCCAGGGGTGACAACGCCGCCGACCGTATGGATGGCGAGTTGGTGGACCCGGCCGGCTTGCGGCGCGCGGATGTCGATCTGTTTCAGCGACTGCATGGCGGCGACCTGCCGTTCCCTCAGCTCTCCGGCCTTGCCGTCGATCTCGCGCAGGTCGCCCGCCACCTGGCTGCGCATGTCCTGGTCGATCTGGATGATGGCGAGTTCGGTCTCGCTGATCCGGCCGCGCGTCTGCGCCGCAGCTGCTGTCAGCTGCCCGTCCTCGCCGTCAAGCTGCGCTTGTGCCCGCTGGCGATCCGCCAGCCGGGAAATGGGCACCAGCTTCTTCTTCCACAGCTCCTGCATGCCCCCGAGTTCGACCTTGATCAGGGCGATCTCCTGCTGCTTGCTTTTCTGCTGGGCTTCGATGCCGGAGATTTCCTGCCGGAACTGGGCAATGCGTTCGCGCAGCTGCGATACCTGCCCATCCCGCGCCTCTCGCCTCAGGGCAAAGAGCTTGTTTTCGCCGTCGATCAGCTGGGCGATCTCTGGATCGGACGCGCGTGCCGTCAATTCCTCCGGATAGACGACCGCGTCGGCACCGTCGCGCTCGGCCGTCAGGCGCGCCCGTCGGGCAATCAGTTCGTCCAGGCCATTGTCGACGATGGCGAGATTGGCCTTGGCGACGGTGTCGTCCAGCCTGACCAGTACCTCGCCTGCCGAAACGACGCTGCCATTGTGCACGTTCAGCGCGCCGACCACGCCGCCCTGCGGGTGCTGGACCGCCTTGACGTTCGAATCGACCACCAGATGGCCAGCAGCCACGACCGCACCCGACAGGCTGCTTGTCGCGGACCACAGGCCGAGTCCGCCCACCAGAGCCAGCGCGGCAAAGCCGCCCAGCCGCACGTTTCGTCTGATGGCATGGCGCAGCCGCAGCTGTTGCGGCGATGCGCCATCGATCGGCTTGGCGCCGTTGTCGAGCAGCGCAAGCGCCCGTGTCCGTACGGACACGACGAGGTCCCGCGCTGTCTTCAGCCGGTCTGCTGCAGAATGGTTTGCTATCAGTGTCATCGTCAGCCCGCCGTTCCCACCGCATGCAGCGGCACCGGCACCGGTTGCAGCGCCTGTCGTGCGATGTCGCTCTTCAGGCCGAACGCCTGCTGCTTGCCGCCGCCGAGGACCAGCAGGTAGTCCAATGCCGCGAGCGCGCTCGGCCGGTGCGCCACCACGATGACGATGCCGCCGCGCGCCTTGATGCGTTCGATGGCTTGCGTCAGCGCCTGGTCGCCGGCCGCGTCGAGATTGGAATTGGGCTCGTCGAGCACGACAAGGAACGGATCGCGATAGAGCGCGCGTGCCAGGGCCACGCGCTGGCGCTGGCCGGCGGAAAGGGCAGCACCGCTCTCGCCGATCTCGGTCCGGTAGCCCTCGGGCAGGCGCAGGATCATGTCGTGCACGCCTGCAGCCTTTGCCGCCGCGATGATCGTTTCGGAGGCCGCTTCGTCCTCGAAGCGCGAGATGTTCTGGCCCACGGTTCCAGCGAACAGTTCGACATCCTGTGGCAGGTAGCCGATATGGCGTCCAAGCGATTGCGTCGGCCACTGCTCGAGGGCGGCGCCATCGAGCCGGACCTTGCCGCGCATCAGCGGCCACACCCCGACCAGCGCCCGCGCCAGCGACGACTTTCCCGAGCCGCTGGGACCGATGACGCCCATGCCGCACCCGGCCTGGAGCGAGAATTCGACGTCCTGCACCACCAGACGCCGGTCGCCCGGCGCCACGACGCTTATACCTTCCACGGCCAGATCGGCGGTCGGTGCTGGAAGCTCCATGCCGTTCTCGGCGGCGGGCATGGCAGCGAACAGGCCGTCGAGGCGGTGCCAGCTCTGGCGCGCGTTGAGGAAGCTTTTCCAGTGCGCGATGGCGAGTTCGATCGGTGCCAGTGCACGCGAGGTCAGGATCGAACTGGCGATGATGATGCCCGGCGTCGCCTGCTGGTAGATGACCAGATAGGCGCCAAGCGCCAGCACCATCGACTGCAGCATCATGCGCAGGATGCGCGATACCGCGCCAAATCCGCTCGTCAGGTCGCTGGCGCGTTCCTGGGCCTCGCGAAAATCGCCATTCGCCTGGCCCCAGCGTGTCGCCAGCCGGTCGCTCATGCCCATCGCCACGAGTACCTCGGCGTTGCGGGCGCTTGATTGCGCGATGGCGCTTCGCCTTGTGCTGAAGCCCGACATCGCCTTGGTCGGTCCGCGTACCAGGCGGTCGGTCAGAACCGTCAGCGCCACAAGCAGCAACGCACCGATCAGCGCTGCGACGCCGATCCAGGGGTGGAAGAGAAAACAGATGCCGACATAAAGCGGCATCCACGGCAGGTCGAACAGGGCTGCCGGTCCGGCGCCGGAGAGAAAGCCGCTGACCTGGTCGAGGTCGCGCAGCGCCTGCAGGCCTTCGCCACGGTCGCGTGTGCGCAGGGGCAACCGAACGATGCAGTTGAACACGCGGCCGCTGATGATTTCGTCGATGCCCGCGCCGATCCGCGTCAGCACGCGTGCCCGGACCGCTTCAAGCACGCCCTGGAAGGCGTAGAGCACCGCAACCAGGATGATCAGCGCCACAAGCGTAGGCACGCTGCGGCTCGGCAGCACGCGGTCGTAGACCTGCAGCATGAACAGCGAGCCGGACAGCATCAGGATGTTGATCAGGCCGCTGAAGCCGGCAACGGCGACGAACGTGCCCCGGAAGGAGCCGAGCGCATCGCGCAACTCGGAGCGGCGGTTCGGGTCATTCGCAAGCGGGTTGGTCAGGACTTATCCCCCATGGCAGCCGGTCGGCGGCAATGCGGCGGGCCTCGCCGAAGCGAAGCCCGCCTTCTTGGTGTCGCAAGAAAAATCAGGCGACGAGGTCGGCGTTCTGGTGGCCCGAATGTGCGGCCATCTGTGCCAGGATCTTGGCGACCGCCGCCTGGGCAGCGTCGCCGGTATCGGCAACGGCGTGACCATCCGCAGGCAGGTGAGCCTGCAACGCTGCGATCACATGATCGACGGCCTGCTGCACGTGGCCGCCGTCGGCGATGTCGTTGACCTGGTCGGCATTGACGTGCGCGGCCACCTTCGAGCTGAAGTTGAAGTGGTCGCCGTCGAACGCCACCGACTTCTTGGCCGTGGCGTCGGCGGAGCCGGCAACTTCACGCGCACCGCGCGTTCCCTGATCCTGGCCGGAATGGTCCATCTTCTTGAAGAAGTCGGCGAGCCAGTTGTTGGCGGGGTTGCCTCCGGTGCTGTTGCCACCGGTGCTGCCCGTGTCGGTGTTGTCGGCAACGTCGACCGGCTTCGTCGGCGCCGTCGGTGCGGCCGTGGCTGCATCCTCGGCAGAATCCGTGGCCGCCAGCGTGCCCGACTTCATCACCGGGTCGATCAGGTCCTTCTTGACATTCTTGGTGCCGATCGTCGCGGTCTGGGTCGACGTTGCGATGTTGGCGCCCGAGAAGGTCACCGTGTAGGTGCCGGGCTTCAGCACCAGGTCGTAACCGCCTGCTGCCGAGGTCGTGGTCTTGAAGGTCTGGCCGGCGGAGTTCTTCGCCGTCACCGTGACCGCACCAAGCCCTTCACCGGGATCGTAGAAGCGGTCGCCGTCCTTGTCGTCGAAGGCAACACCCGTCAGGAACAGGTCCGAGCCGGTCTTGGCGAAATCTTCGGTCACGAAGGCGCTCGAACGGCCCTTGTAGTCGCCGACTTCGTAGCCGAGGCCGACTTCACGGAAGTTCGGGTTGAGGATGTTCGCCCGGTGCCCGGAGGAATTCATCAGGTTGGTGTGGAGCAGCTTCACTTCGTCGGTGTAGCCGGTCGGCGCGCGGGTCGTGGCCCAGGCGATGTTCTCGCCGGTCGCCCAGGAGCCGCTGAGCGTGTAGCCGGCCGCCTTCATGCGCGTCGTCGGCGACGTGCCGCCGGAACCGGTGTGTGAAAAGACGTCTGCCGAAAGCATCCATCTGTCGTGATTTTCGGCGGCTTCGCTAAGGTCGTTGTCGAATGCCAGAGGCTGGGCGCCTGTCTTGGCGCGCTCCGCGTTGATGAGCTCGAGCAAATACTGCTCGTTGGCGCTGTGCTGAGGCATAGGGTCTCCCCGGTTGGTTCTTGATTGCTGTTGGACCCCCAATGTCCCCGTCCGCCCGAAAACTGGCCTAGGTAGGAACTGTGTTAATGATGCGGCGCTGAAATGAATAAATTAGGATATGCGCATATATCTTCGCGCAGACGTACGCTGCGGCAAGCGTAGCGCCTATCGACGGTTGAAATCGTCTGTTTCGATCAGGCGCCGCGGGCGGCAGCAATTGCCTTCGGCAGCACTTCGGCGAAGATGTCGAGCTCGTGGTCGAGGCCAACGCTCACCCGGATGCAGCGGTCGAGTACCGGTGCCATCGGCTTGCGGATGAAGACGTCGCGCGCCAGCATGTTGCGCATCACGGCAAGCGCAAAATCGGCATCGCCGCCGCAGTCGATGGTGACGAA
The DNA here is from genome assembly GCF_946995915.1 of Aminobacter niigataensis. Classification (GTDB taxonomy): domain Bacteria; phylum Pseudomonadota; class Alphaproteobacteria; order Rhizobiales; family Rhizobiaceae; genus Aminobacter; species Aminobacter niigataensis. The sequence continues at coordinate 4,185,686 of NZ_OX341517.1, read as the reverse complement.
ATTTGTCGCCGAGGGCAGGGGCTTCAACCCATTGTCCCTGGCGATTGCCGCGATGCGCTCGCGTCCGGCCGCCACCTTGGCGACCACCTCGGCCAGGTAGGCCTGGTCGGCAAGCGCTGCTTCGCCGGCGATCTGCGCCATCCGGCTGACGCCGTAGTGGTTGCGGACCTTCTCGAAACTGGCGATCACATCAGTATCGCCGAAGGCATAGCCGCAGCGGATGCCGGCAAGCCCATAGGCCTTGGAGAAGGTGCGCATGCGCACGACATTGGGCCGCGAAATGTCGACAGGCGGCAGCGCCGAGGCGGGCGCGGTCTCGCCATACGCCTCGTCCAGTATCAGTGTCGTCGTCTCGGGCAGTGCCTTGATGAAGCGCAGGATGTCGCCCGCTTCCCACCAGCTACCCATCGGATTGTCGGGGTTGGAGAGATAGACGACCGGTGCGTTCTCGCGCCGCACGGCGGCGAGCAGGCCCTCGAGATCTTCCTTGTCGTCGCGGAACGGCACCGGCACCAGGCGGGCGCCGACGCTGGCGACGTGGAAATTGAAGGTCGGATAGGCGCCGAGCGAGGTGACAACCGGCGTGCCTTCCGTCGCATACATGCGAACGACGAGGTTCAGCAGGCCGTCGATGCCTTCGCCGACCACCACATTCTCGATGCCGATGCCGAGATGGCGTGCCAGCGCGACCTTGAGGTCGTGATTGTCGGGATCGCAATATTTCCACATCTCCGCCGCGGCCTCGGCCATGCGCACGATGACGCGCGGGGAGGGGCCGAAGCCGCTCTCGTTCGCACCGATCCGGGCGCGGAACGGCTTGCCGCGCTCGCGCTCCTGGGCTTCCGGGCCGACAAAAGGCACGGTCGCGGGAAGGGCATGGATGACGGGCGTGAGCGACGGGCGATTGGGCATGAGGCAACTCTTGAAGATCGAACGGAACATCGGCGCCTGCGCCGACGATAGGACCCTGCCTATACGACACAAAAGCTGCAAGGTGCAGCGCTTTATTGAGGCTGGCTCGACGCTCCCGCGCTCCCGTCCGATTCAGGGCGAGTTAAGGAGAAAACCGCGCCCCGGGAGGCGCGGTTGTTGGCTGTGGAGGCTGGCGGCCGCTCCGAATCCGTCGTCAGTGCCGCTCCAGCACCACCACGCAGCGGTCGAGATCGTTCGTCGCCAGATGCGCATAGCGCATCGTCATCGACAAGGTCTGGTGGCCGAGCCACATCTGCACGCGGCGGATGTCGATGCCGCCCTGCACCAGGCGCGAGGCGCAGGTGTGGCGCAGGATGTGCGGCACCACCTGGTCGTCGGCACCCAGGCCTACTTCCGCCTTGGCCTCGTTCCAGATCGCCCGGTACTGCGGTTGCGTCAGCATCGCGAACGGCCCCTTTGGCCGCGGGCCACGATCGGCCGGCCATTTGGTCGTTTCCCGGGCGCGGGCGGTCAGCGGGATGGTGCGGCTGCGTCCCGATTTGGTGATCCAGAAGCTGACGCGTGTGTCCTGGATGTCGTTCCAGATCAGGCCCAGCGCCTCGCCGAGCCGGCAGCCCGAATCGACCAGGAACACGGAAAGCCGATAGGCGTCCTCGCTCTTGGCCTTGATCGCGGCGAAAAGCCTGTCCTCTTCCTCGAGCTCGAGGAAGCGGATTCGTCCCGCCCGTTCCTTTTGGCGTCGGAACTCCGGCAGGCTGTGGATGTCACCCATCTTGTAGGCCTTGCGCAGTAGCTTGCTCAGTGCGGCCATCTTTCGATTGATGGTCGCGTTGCTGTTACCGCGTTGGCGCAGGGAGCCTATCAGTCCGTCGAGCGCCTCCTGGGAGAATGCACTGAAGCGTTCGCCTAGAAGAATCTCGTCGATCTCGCCGATGAAGGAGCTGACGTTGTATTTGTGCTTTCCGTCATCCCATAAAATATCTTTGTATTGAGAAAAAAGCTCTAAAACCCTGAATGACTTTACTTCTTTGATGGTGCTGAAATTGTATGTGACTTTGCAATTAGTCATCAGGGCGGCTGAATGATGGCCGCTCATAATATCGTTCCGTGAAGTTGACTTCTTCATAATGAGTGTCGGCAACCGTCCCGTGACTGGAGGCAATGGGTACTCCAGTGGATGGCGGCCTACAAGATGACGGCGGCGAACGACAACCCTACGGGAACATCACGATTTCGTTCCCCCTGTCGTGAACCGTGCTTTACAGCGTCTGTCTCCTCCTTCGTGCAGTCAGGTTCCCAGCGCTTTCCGCTGGTAGAAAAACGGCCCGGGATTCTTGCGAAGCCCGGGCCGTCTTAATCGTTACGACGTCAGTCGATTAGAACGAGGCGTCGAGACGGAGGAAGCCGTTGAACGAGCCGTCTTCGAAGCTGTCGCCGTCGTCGTAGTTGAGGGCGAGCTTGGCGTTCAGGTTCTCGACGATCGTGTAGTCGATGACCGCACCAACCGTCCAGTCGTCGTTGCCAACGTCAACGGTCTCGCCGGTGATGAAGTTACCGAAGTGCGAGTCAGCAAAGTACTGGCCGCCGAAGCCGAGGCGCAGCTTTTCGTTGACCTGGTACTTCAGGTAACCACCAACCGACCATTCGTAGCCGGCGTAGAAGTCGGCCAGACCGAACCAGGTGGCGCCCGACTCGTAAGCTGCGAGCAGCTCGACGGTCAGAGCATCGGTCGCCTTGACGCGAGCGATACCCTTGAGGGCGAATTCCGAGAAACGATCGTCATAGCCGGCGAACAGGTCGACCGAACCCCAGCCCTGCGACACCGAAACCTTGCCGGTGATGAGCGGGATGTAGTCGAAGTTGTTGTCTTCTTCTTCCAGGCCGAGCGACACTGCGATGCCGTTGCCGGCGTCGAAGGTGTAACGGATCTGGTTGATGAAGTCGCCGCCGCCGGCGTCGAACTCGCCGCCCAGGTCGCCGTCGAACAGGGTGTCGTTACGGCCGACCATCAGGCCGCCCAGCTCGAAGAAGGCATAACGGATCTTCGAGGTCGTAGCGTCGGTGTATTCGCGGAAGCCGTCAACGTCAGGATCGCCGAATTCGCCGCCGTTGTTGGCGTATTCGAGTTCGATGAAGCGGCGGAACGTGCCGTATTCGGTTTCCGAACGGGCGTCGAGGTTCACGCGAGCCTTGGTGGTCTTGATCCAGCCGTCATCGCCGGTCGTCTCGGCCCAGCCGATCTCGTAACGAACGAGGCCGCCGACCTTGAGGCAGGTCTCGGTGCCGGGGATGTAGTAGAAGCCCGCGCCGTAAACGTCGCAGATGCGGACGTATTCCATGGGTTCCGGCTCAGCGACGACGACAGCGTCGGCCGCACGAGCGCCGGAGACTGCGAGCAGAGCCGCAGCGGAGCCGAGAAGAAGGCTCTTAATGTTCATTTTCTGACCTCCAGTCAAAAGTTTCAAAAGAGGGTCTGGGTATTTTTTGCTGAAGGACAGCGTTCCCTGCCCCATCCCCGTTTGAAAAAGATGCGCACCGCGCTCCCTCTTCGACCCCGACATTACCCATGAGCCGCCGCGGTTCAACAACCAACGCAACCGGCAAGGGCGTCCCGGCGCTCTATCGGGAGGCGATGTTGCACAAATGACACGATTTGATGCCCCCCATAAAGAACTCATTAAGAAATGGCGGCGTTCGGGTGGCGATTTTCTGCCGATGGAGCTGCCCCCGGAAGTCCCCTGGTCTCGAATCGTGGGTGAACTCGTGGCTTTCCGGAGCGCGCCGGCGCCGACGATTCGCGCGCCACGTGGCCGGACTGCGCTTTTTCCGGTCGATTGATGCAAAGGCTTATTGATTGTGCCGCACCTTTTCTTTATCCAGCGGCGCAACGGAGAGGTGGCCGAGTGGTCGAAGGCGCTCCCCTGCTAAGGGAGTAGAGGTCAAAAGCTTCTCGTGGGTTCGAATCCCATCCTCTCCGCCAGCCTCAGGCTGCCATCTTTCCAGATCTTCAAAATCACCATCAATTTCAGTCACTTGCGGCTAAGTCCGCGGACGCAACGGTCGTTTCCGCCCGGATTTGGCGTCCGTTTTTTGGCCTTCCGGTCGCGATTCTGACTGGAGGTCAGAAAATGAACATTAAGAGCCTTCTTCTCGGCTCCGCTGCGGCTCTGCTCGCAGTCTCCGGCGCTCGTGCGGCCGACGCTGTCGTCGTCGCTGAGCCGGAACCCATGGAATACGTCCGCATCTGCGACGTCTACGGCGCGGGCTTCTACTACATCCCCGGCACCGAGACCTGCCTGCAGATCGGCGGCCTCGTTCGTTACCAGATCAACTTCGACGAGGATGACGAAGGTTTCCGCAAGCAGACGCTCGCTCGCGTCCATCTCGATGCGCGCTCGGAGACTGAATACGGCACGTTCCGTCGCTACATCCAGCTCCAGGGCGATATCGACGACGCTGAAGAAGGTTACAACGACGGCTACGATCACGATGGAACGGGCAACGTCTTCCTTCGTCAGGCGTATTTCGAGCTTGGCGGCCTGCTGGTCGGCCTCACTGACACGCTGTGGGATGGCGACCTGTCGGGTGAATTTGACGCTGCCGGCGGCACCCGCGTGAACCAGATCCGCTACACCTTCGATGCCGGCAACGGCATTGCAGTGTCGATCGGTCTGGAAGAGGAAAGCAACGACTTCGACTACATGCCGCTTGTCGTCGGTAAGGTCTCGATCTCGCAGGGCTGGGGTTCCGTTGACCTGTTCGCCGGTTATGACGACTTCTACGAAGAGTTCGCCCTCAAGGGTATCGCAAAGATCAAGGCAACCGACGCCCTTACCGTCGAGCTCCTTGCGACCTACGAGTCGGGTTCGACCTATTTCAGCAACGCTGACCCGTATATTGGTTCTGAATGGTCGCTCGGTGGTTTCCTGAAGTACCAGGTTAACGAGAAGCTGGCGATTGGTGCCGGTGGTCAGTACTTCGCTGACCTGACGGTCGATAACGTCAAGCTCAATGTTGATGCTTGGACGGTTGGTGCGGTCATCGACTACACGATCGTCGAGAACCTCAACGCCAAGCTGGCTCTGAACTACGGCGACAGCGACGCTCCGGCGGATGACGGCAACTTCTCCGGCTTCCTGCGTCTCGACGCTTCGTTCTAATCGGCTGAACAGCTGATCTGAAGAAAACCCGGCGGGCAACCGCCGGGTTTTTTCGTCTTGTGATGTGGTTCTCGGGGTAGGTGATTGATGTCCGATGCGGGCGCTGGTGCGAAGCGTCTCGACTTTTGCCGCTGCCGCCGAAGATTGCTAGCGGTCAGCCTGCTTCTGGAACTGACTTGTTCAGAAATCCGGTGATTCTTTCCGGCAGTCCCCCCGTCTCCAAAAATGGCGCATGCCCTTGGCCGCCAACCGTGACGGCCTCAAGGCGCGGATGCCTCCGCCCCATTTCAGCAAGCGTTTCCAGCGATAGCAGCCGTGAATTCTCCCCGCGGATCACCAGCATCGGCACTGATGACAGCGCCTCGAACTGCGGCCACAGGTCGGGCAGCGGTTGGGTCAGGTCCATTGCCAGTACCGTATTGATCAGGGCCGGGTCGTAGTCGGCAACGGGTCTGCCGTCTTCCTGGCGATAGATGGCATGCACGAATCGCTGCCAATCGGCCTCGATCAGCGCCGGAAAGGCCGCGCCGTGAATGGTCTTTTGCAGTTCGACGGCAGCGGCGAAGTCGGTTGGGCGAGGGGCGTTCTCAAGATACGACCGGATATACGCCAGCCCGGCCGGGTCGATCACCGGGCCGACGTCGTTGAGCACCGCCGCCTTGATCAGGCCAGGCCGCACCGCGCCCAGCACGTGCATGATCAGCCCGCCGCGCGACGTGCCGATGAAGGCAGCCTCGTCGATGCCCAACTCTTCGAGGCCTTTGACGATGTCGGCCGTTTCTACACCGACATTATAGTTCTGCCAGGTCGGGTCGTAGGCCGACAATCCGCGGCCGCGATAGTCGAAGCATATGATTCGGCGAGGATTTTCGGGATCGCCGGCGAGTTGAAGCGCGAGATCGTGAAAGTCCCTGCAATTGCGGGTGAGGCCCGGCAGGCAGACGACCGGCAACTGGCCCCGATTGTCGTTGCCATAGATGCGGGCATGGAGCGTCAGTCCGTCCTGCGCCGCATAGAAGAAGTCTGAAAAGCCTTCGCCGCCGGCCATAGTAGCGCTCTCCCCGCCTTGGCACGCCCATAGGCTGCCCGCGACTTAGCTACTAGGGCCGTTGCAGCAGGTCAAATGCTGGGGGATTACCGGCCTTTCACCAGGTCGCCCTCGATGTCGTAGCTGCCAGACAGCCGCATCTTGTAGACTTGGTAGTTCTCCATGACGCGCTGGACGTAGCTGCGGGTTTCCGAGAACGGGATGCGCTCGATCCAGTCTACGACCGTGTCGATGTCCCTGCCGCGCGGGTCGCCATAGCGCGCGATCCACTGGTCGGCGCGGCGCGGGCCGGCGTTGTAGCCTGCGAAGGTCAGCACGTAGGAGCCGTTGAAACGGCCGAGCTGCTGGCCGAGGAAATTCGCGCCCAGGGTGGCGTTGTAGCCGGCGTCGGACGTGAGGCGGTCCTGCGAGTAGGCCATGCCGGCCTTCTTCGCCAGATCCTTCGCCGTGCCGGGCATCAACTGCAGCAGCCCGCGCGCGCCGGCGCGGGAGATCGCCGAAACCTTGAACTCGCTTTCCTGCCGCGCAATGGCATAGGCCAGCGCCTTGCCGGAGCCGGAGATGTTCGCAGTCACCGGGATGACGCCGACCGGGTGCGACAGGGCGCCGACGTCGAGGCCGCGCTGGGCGGCAATCTTGCCAACGCGCAAGGCGAGATAGTGATTGTCCTGCTTCTCCGCCATGACCGCGAGCAGCGCCAGTTCGCCCGGGCTGTTCATCTGCGCGGCGAGATCGCGGTAGAGCATCTCGGCATAAACTGGGTATCCCGCCCCCTCGAGCCGTGTGATCGCGCTGACGGCCTCGCGCTGGGCAAAGGTCTGGCGATCGGCGGCGCTCGGCGCGGGGTAGGCGACGTTGAGCGCCTTGCGGCCGATCCGCTCGGCAGCAAGTTGCCCGTAGAAGGTCGTGCCGTAGGTGGCGGCGCGCGCGAAATGGTCCTTGGCATTGCCGGGGCCGCCGGCTTCCGCTGCCCGGCCGAGCCAGTAATAGGCGCGCGACAGCGAGATCGGGCTGCCGGCGATCTTGGCGATGCGCTCGAAATGACCCGCAGCCAGCTTGGCGTCGTTGAGGCCGCGCAGCGCATACCAGCCGGCGTGGAACTCGGCGTCGACCGCGTTGGTGGCACTTTCGGCCGAGTGCGCTGCAGCGATCCGGTAGGCGGTCTTGACGTCGCCGGCATCGAGCAATTCGCGCGACAGCACGCGTCGTTCGATCCACCAGGCGTCGGGATCGACCAGGCTGGCCCCGTCCTTCGGCGCCTTGAGCATGACGGCTGCGGCTTCGGTGAATTTCTCCTGCTTGCGCAGGTAGCGCGACTTGGCGAAGAAATAACCTGCCGAACGCTGTTTCGCAGGCACTGCCTCAAGCAGCGCAGCAGCCTTCTTGTCGCCCTTGATGACAGCAATCCAGGCGTCAACAAGCTGTTTTGCGCCTGCGAGTTCGGCGACACGCGCCGCCGAATTGGCCCGGTCGGCATAGAGCATCTTCTCCATGCGGATGCGGTGGTCTGCGGGCGGGATCAAGGCCGCGAATTCGGCGAGAATCGCGACTTCCTGTTTTGCCTCGAGCTTTTCGCTGCGCCAGAACGGGCCGATGGTTGCGCGCGCCGCCTTGGTGTCGCCGAGCGCAATCTGGGCGCGGGCGAGCAGCAGAGCACCCTCGATCGTCTGCGGCTCGCTGCCGGCGAAGGCCGAAACCACGATATTGGGCGCGGGGTTTTCGCGCGCCATGGCGCGTTCGCTGTTGCGGCGAAGCGTGGCGAGGCCCGGCCAGTTGGGCAGCGCCTGGGCGGCAGCCGCGATGTCGGCGCTTGGGACCTTGTCGCCGCCATTGATAGCGATTGCCCACATCAGGATGTGTCGGTCGAGCGCGGTCTCGGGCAAGCTGTCGCGCACGGCCCGCGCCTGCGTGAAATCGCCGCTCGACAGCGCATCGAGCCCGCTCTTGAGCTGGCCGATCGTGCCGAAGGCCGCGCGGACCGCGTCCGCCTTGCCGATCGAGGCGAACGGGATGGCCGACGTTGCCTGCGGGTCGAGGCTGGAACTCCCGGCGGGCGAGGGCGCCAGGGCAAGAAGAGCGCTGAAAAGCGCGACATGGTGCGGCCTGGCTGCCGGAATGATCTTGGTCATTCCCTATCCTTGCGGGGGGATGGTCGGGAGCGGTTCGTTCGAGACTAGGTTTATCTGGTGAAGAGCAGGTTAATGAAAGGTTATCGCGGTCGTTCGATTCGAACTCATATAAGTGTCGGTCACACTTGCCGCAAATTGGTGTCGAGACTATGGTGCGCGGCCCCGCTTTCGGCTAGAAAGCCGGCGACATCAAACAGACCGTGAAACCGTAGGGTTCCTGGAGTTGGACGACATGCTGAGAGGCTCATTCACCGCGCTCGTGACACCATTCGACAAGAATGGCCGTCTCGACGAGAAAGCCTTTCGCGAATTCGTCGAATGGCAGATCGCCGAAGGCACCAACGGCCTTGTTCCGGTCGGCACCACCGGCGAATCGCCGACGCTGAGCCATGACGAGCATCGCCAGGTGGTGAAGATCTGCGTCGAGGTCGCGCGTGGCCGCGTGCCGGTCATCGCCGGCGCTGGCTCGAACAACACCGAAGAGGCCGTCGGCCTCGTGAAGTTCGCCGAAAGCGTCGGTGCCGACGCTGCACTGGTCGTCACGCCCTACTACAACAAGCCGACGCAGCGCGGGCTCTATGCGCATTTCGCCGCCTGTGCCGAGGCGACGACGCTCCCGATCATCATCTACAACATCCCGCCGCGCTCGGTCATCGACATGACGCCCGAGACGATGGGGCGGCTCGCGCACGACTTCAAGAACATCAAGGGCGTCAAGGACGCGACCGGCAAGGTCGAGCGCGTCTCCGAGCAGCGCATCACCTGCGGCAAGGATTTCATCCAGATGTCGGGCGAGGATGCCTCGGCGCTCGGCTTCAACGCCCATGGCGGCGTCGGCGCCATTTCGGTGACCTCGAACGTCGCGCCGCGTCTTTGCGCCGAGTTCCAGCAGGCGAGCCTTGCCAACGACAAGGACAAGGCGCTCGAGTTGCAGGACCGCCTGATGCCGTTGCACAAGGCGATCTTCATCGAGCCAGGCGCATCGGGTGCAAAATATGCCCTGTCGCGCCTCGGCAAGATCGAGAACGTGCTGCGTTCGCCGCTGATGACCGTCGAGGCGTCCACCGCCGAGAAGATCGACGCCGCGATGAAGCACGCGGGCCTCATCAACTGAGCCCGCAAGGGTTGCGGAACAGCTTGTCCGCAGCCATGTAGGGCTCTTTGGATCGTGCGTTCCCCGAGGCTCCGCGCCTCAGAATGAGGCAAGCCGTCCCGCTCCGTCCGCCAGTTCGCGTCTTTGGCGCTTGGTCTGGGCTGTTGCGGCAACTTCCTCGCCCTGAAAGTGCAAACCCTGGCTGGTCGAGGGGGAGCCCCGAAGGACGCACCAAACAGATTGCGATGCCATGAGCCAGGGCAAGAAGTCCGACCCCAACAACAAGATCGCCGCGGAAAACCGCAAGGCGCGCTTTAATTACGAGGTGCTCGACACGCTCGAGGCCGGCATGGTCTTGACCGGCACCGAGATCAAGTCGCTGCGTCTGGGGCAAGCCAACATCCAGGATTCCTACGCCTCGTTCGAGGGCGGCGAACTCTGGCTGATCAATTCCTATGTGCCGGAATACCTCCAGGCCAACCGCTTCAACCACGAGACCAGGCGCCGCCGCAAACTGCTCGTCAACAAGCGCGAGATGGCCAAGCTCGCCCAGAGCATCGAGCGCGAGGGCATGACGCTGGTGCCGCTCAAGATCTATTTCAACGACCGCGGCATGGCCAAGATGCTGCTTGCCGTCGCCCGCGGCAAGAAACTGCACGACAAGCGCGAGACCGAAAAGCAGCGCGACTGGAACCGCGAGAAGGGGCGTTTGCTCAAGGAGCGGGGGTAGCGGCGGGCCCTCCCTTCTCCCCTAGTGGGAGAATGTGCCCGAAGGGGCGGATGAGGGGTTCTGGATAGAGCGCGGCGATTCAGGTTCTGCCCCCGAGGCTCCTTCTCCATCCTCTCATTCCTTCCAACACCCCTCATCCGACCTCGCTTCGCTCGGCCACCACCCGGCCCTCCGCTATGGCTCCGGGCGTTCGTCGTTGGAAAAGCCAAATCGTTGGCTTTTCCTGGCCTTCGGCCACCACTCCTCACCCCACAAGGGGAGAAGGCAAGTGCTCGCCTTGCCACGCCCCGTTTCCGGTCTGGCCATTGTCATCCTTCGACAAGCTCAGGATGAGGTGGTTCGGGAAGCGGGGCGCGAGGCCGTGCCTTCCGATTGTAAGTTAGTGGCGCGACGTTCGCGCCCCGCCCGGTTGCTTGCCCCGCTCAGTCGCCTCGGCTTTCACCGCCAGCCGCCGCAAGGCCCGGACTTGGGGGCTCATCACCCAGCAGGAGATCCGACCTCCTGCCAGCCCGGCACCGGCGCTTCCCCCCGCTGCCCGGTGCGCACCGGGGTCCCGTGGAAGATCGCGAGGATGAGGATACGGGAGGTGGAGAGGGGCGTGGAAAAACAGGCGCGGCTATCCACGCGGGATGCTGACAGATGGTGACAGGCAGCATCGGAATTTTTGGCTCTGATTGGACTGTGGCGGCTGCGTCAACTTCACGGCATGGATCCCCGGGTCTTCGCACGTCGCTACGCTCCTGCTCCGCCCGAGGATGACGAAGGCGTTGAGGCCGCAGCCAATCGCCAACGTCGGCGACTAGCATCTGCCCATTTGCCAACAATTTCCGCATGTTCCTGCCAGTCGCCGCCGTCTACGATTTGCGACGGGCTCAATGCCTTCGTCATCCTCGGGCGGAGCAGGAGCGAAGCGACGTGCGGAGACCCGGGGATCCATGCCGTGACATTGAAGCTGCCGCCACGGTTCAGAAAAATTGCGCGAACGGGGAAACTCTATCCCCACACTCCAGCCCTAGTGCCAACTGATCATCCGGCTAAACAAGTGCGATGAGGCTCGGCCCTGCGAAGCCTCGTTTCCCGGCCGGCGTCGCAATGCGCGGTTAGCCAAAAGGCCGAAACCCGTGCGCAGTCGGGCTTTTTTGCGCTGAACCAACTGCGGGGAGGCAGGATTTAGGTCCGCAAGAATTCCGCTACGTCGCGGAAAACATTGACGAACATCTCTTCCGTCAGCACACCCGTATTGGTGTTGTAGCGCGAGCAGTGATAGCTCGAAAAAATTGCGAGATTGCCCACGTCGCAACGCGCGCCGTGCTTGAAGGGAACGGCGGCGACACGCGCGCCAAGCGCACGCACCGTCGACTGGTGCCCGATCGCGCCGAGCGTCAGGATCGCCCTCAGATTGGGAAAGCGCGCGATCGTCGGCACCAGGAAGGTGCGGCAGGTGTTGATCTCGGCGCCCACCGGCTTGTTGTCGGGCGGCACGCAGCGCACCGCATTGGTGATCGCGGTGCTGATCAGTTCGAGGCTGTCGTCGGGCCGCGCCTCGAACACGCCGCGCGCCATACCGAAGCGCTTCAGCGTGGCGTAGAGCAGGTCGCCGGCATAGTCGCCGGTGAAGGGCCGCCCGGTGCGGTTGGCCCCGCGCACTCCCGGCGCCAGCCCGACGATGAGGAAGCGTACGGCCTCCTCGCCTTCCGGGGGCAGGAAGGAGCGCACGGGCGCGTTGTACCAGCCCGGCTCGCGCTGCCGCCAGCCGGCAATGAAATCATGCAGGCGCGGGCAGAGCGGGCAATCCCGGTCGGGATCGACGGGCAGGGGCGACGACAGCATCAAACGTCGTCGGGCGCCGGTTCGACCGGGTCGACCTTGCGGACCGGGCGCTCGGAGGGTTCGCGGCCGATATCGGCCTTGAGCGTCATCAGGTCGATGAAATGATCGGCCTGGCGGCGCAGATCGTCCGAGATCATCGGCGGCTGCGAAGCCATGGTCGAGATCACGCTGACCTTGCGGCCGCGGCGCTGCAGTGCTTCGACCAGCGTGCGGAAATCGCCGTCGCCGGAGAAGATGACATAGTGGTCGACGACATCGGCCAGTTCCAGGGCATCGACGGTCAGCTCGATGTCCATGTTGCCCTTGATCTTGCGTCGCCCCGTGGCGTCGGTGAACTCCTTGGCCGGCTTGGTGACGACCTTGAAGCCGTTGTAGTCGAGCCAGTCGATCAGCGGGCGAATCGAGGAGTATTCCTGATCCTCGACAAGGGCGGTGTAATAATAGGCACGCAGCAGGTAGCCGCGCTTCTGGAAGGTGGAGAGAAGTTTGCGGTAGTCAATGTCGAAGCCCAACGCACGGGAGGTCGCGTAAAGGTTGGCTCCGTCGATAAAGAGTGCGATTTTCTCGCGCGGATCAAACATAGGAAAATTTCCTTGTTGAAATAGGCTGTCGCCAAATACGTCGATATCGAGCGTCCGGTTTCTCCCCAAATCAATGACTTGCCCCATGCGGCAAATATCGCCCGCGGTGGATCATTCCAAGAGGGGCAGGGTTGTGAAGCGGTAAAATAATTGTGGGTGGGTTGGTGGCGCGACGCTGTCGCTTGGAAGGCAAAGCAGGCTTCACGCTTGAATTGCGCGGCCTTTCAGGTTAATGCACGCGCCAGCTTTCCGTCAAATCCATGCATGAAAGGGGCACTTCATGGCCCGCGTAACCGTTGAAGACTGCATTGACAAGGTCGACAACCGCTTTGAGCTGGTGTTGCTCGCCGGCCATCGCGCCCGCCAGATCTCGCAGGGCGCGCAGATCACGCTTCCCCGCGACAACGACAAGAACCCGGTCGTGGCGCTGCGCGAGATCGCCGACGAGACGCTTTCGCCAGACGATCTCAAGGAAGACCTGATCCACTCGCTGCAGAAGCACGTCGAGGTCGACGAGCCGGAGCCGGAGGCGCCCGAGGCTGCCGACCAGACCACGGCTTCCGCCGTCGACAGCGATGAGCCGGAAGAGAACATCAACTTCGACCGCATGTCGGAAGAAGACCTGCTCGCCGGCATCGAGAGCCTGGTGGCGCCCGAGAAGAGCGACGACTACTGAGACCTGTTGAGAATTCTACCCTGCCGGCCACCTGAGGCGGCTTTCTCCGCTTCCGGCAGGGCGAATTCCCAAAAAGGCCTCGCGTCGAGCTAAACTCGCGCCAAACCGGCCAATCGGCACTTCCGCGCCGCCATATCAGTGTTTATCTATGACATGCGTCGCAAGCCCTTGCGGCGCATGATTCATTTCGAGTTCCGGGAAGCCGCCCATGATGCGTCAGTATGAGCTTGTCGAGCGCGTCCAGCGCTACAAGCCTGACGTCAACGAGGCGCTGCTCAACAAGGCCTATGTCTATGCCATGCAAAAGCATGGCCATCAGCGCCGCGCCTCGGGCGATCCCTATTTTTCGCATCCGCTCGAAGTGGCGGCGATCCTCACCGACATGCATCTCGACGAGGCGACGATCGCGGTCGCACTGCTGCACGACACGATCGAGGACACCAGTGCGACGCGCGCCGAGATCGACGAGCTGTTCGGCCCCGACATCGGCAGGCTGGTCGAGGGGCTGACCAAGCTGAAGAAGCTCGACCTCGTCTCCAAGAAGGCCGAGCAGGCGGAAAACCTGCGCAAGCTGCTGCTGGCGATTTCCGAGGACGTGCGCGTTCTGCTGGTCAAGCTGGCCGACCGCCTGCACAACATGCGCACGCTGCACCATGTGCCGGAGAGCAAGCGCCTGCGCATCGCCGAAGAGACGATGGACATCTATGCGCCGCTGGCCGGCCGCATGGGCATGCAGGGCATGCGCGAGGAGCTCGAGGAGCTCGCCTTCCGCTACATCAATCCAGAGGCCTATCGTACCGTCACCGAGCGGCTGGCCGATCTCTCCGAACGCAACAAGGGCGTGCTCGCCGACATCGAAAAGGCGCTGTCGGCACAGTTCGAGAAATACGACCTCAAGGCGACGGTGAAGAGCCGGCAGAAGAAGCCGTGGTCGGTGTTCCGCAAGATGGAGACCAAGGCGCTGTCCTTCGAGCAGTTGTCCGACATCTTCGGCTTCCGCGTCGTCGTCGACGGCGTCGAGGACTGCTATCGCGCACTCGGCGCGATCCACACCACCTGGTCGATGGTGCCGGGGCGGTTCAAGGATTACATCTCGACGCCCAAGCAGAACGACTACCGTTCGATCCACACCACCATCGTCGGTCCGTCGCGCCAGCGCATCGAGCTGCAGATCCGCACCCGCGAGATGAACAAGATCGCCGAATACGGCGTCGCTGCGCACTCTATCTACAAGGACAACGTGCCCAAGACCAATGGCGTCGGGCACCAGATCTCCAAGGAAACCAACGCCTACGGCTGGCTCAGGCGGACGATCGAGCAACTGGCAGACGGCGACAATCCCGAGGATTTCCTCGAGAACACCAAGCTCGAGCTGTTCCAGGACCAGGTCTTCTGCTTCACCCCGAAGGGCATGCTGATCGCCCTGCCGCGCGGGGCGACGCCGATCGATTTCGCCTATGCGGTGCATACCGATGTCGGCGACACCTGCGTCGGCGCCAAGGTCAACGGCCGGGTGATGCCGCTGATGACCGAGCTCAAGAACGGCGACGAGGTCGAGATCATCCGCTCCAAGGCCCAGGTGCCGCCGGCGGCGTGGGAATCGATCGTTGTCACCGGCAAGGCACGCTCGGCGATCCGCCGGGCGACCAAGAACGCCATCCGCAAGCAATATTCGGGGCTGGGCACCCGCATCCTCGAACGTACCTTCGAGCGTGCCGGCAAGAAGTTCTCCAAGGACAGCCTGAAATCGGTGCTGCATCGGCTGGCGCGCAAGGACATCGAGGATGTTTTGGCCTCCGTCGGGCGTGGCGAGTTGGCCTCCAACGACGTCGTCCGCGCCGTATTCCCCGACTATAAGGAAGAGCGCGTCACCCAGACGGCAAAGCCGCGCGAGGAAGGCTGGTCGAAGATCCGCAATGCCGCCGGCATGCTGTTCCAGATTCCGGGCCGTTCGTCGACGCCGCCGCGCAAGGAAAGCAAGCGCTGGGGTCCTGCGGTGCCGATCCGCGGCGTCAGCGGCGACCTGCCGGTGCGCTTTGCGCCCGAGGGTGCCGTGCCGGGCGACCGCATCGTCGGCATCATGCAGCCGGGTTCGGGGATCACCATCTATCCGATCCAGTCACCGTCGCTGATGGCCTTCGACGACCAGCCGGAGCGCTGGATCGACGTGCGCTGGGACCTCGACGAGGGCTCGAAGGAACGCTTCCCGGCACGCCTGACGGTGACGGCGATCAATGCTCCGGGCTCGCTTGCCGACATCGCCCAGGTGGTGGCGGCCAACGATGCCAACATCCACACGCTGTCGATGGTGCGCACTGCCCCCGACTTCACCGAGATGCTGCTCGATCTCGAGGTCTGGGACCTGAAGCACCTGAACCGGCTGATCTCCCAGCTCAAGGACAACACCAGCGTCAGCGATGCCCGCCGCGTCAACGGCTGACGACAGGCAGGCGGCTGGACGCATGACAGGAAAGACGAAACCGATGCAGACAAGCGACGTCCTGGACATCTTCCGCTCGGCGGGTGCCGTGCTGGAGGGCCATTTCATCCTGACCTCCGGCCTGCGCAGCCCGACCTTCCTGCAGAAGGCGCGGGTGTTCATGCATGCCGACAAGACGGAAGTGCTGTGCAAGGCGCTGGCCGAAAAGATCCGCGCCGAAGTGAAGGGCGACATCGACTATGTCGTCGGACCGGCCATCGGTGGGCTGATCCCGGCCTACGAGACCTCGCGCCACCTCAAGGTTCCGGCGATCTGGGTCGAGCGCGAGCAGGGCACCTTCCGCCTGCGCCG
Organism: Aminobacter niigataensis; assembly: GCF_946995915.1. GTDB lineage: Bacteria > Pseudomonadota > Alphaproteobacteria > Rhizobiales > Rhizobiaceae > Aminobacter > Aminobacter niigataensis. Next base: position 4,169,715 of record NZ_OX341517.1, on the reverse strand, counting down.
CTTCGAGATCGAGAAGGGCGCTCGCGTCGTCATCGTCGAGGACATCGTCACCACCGGCCTGTCGATCCGAGAGACTATTGCGTGCCTGCGCGAACTCGGCGCCGAAGTGGTGGCAGCGGCCTGCATCATAGACCGTTCGGCCGGCAAGACCGATGTCGGCGTGCCGCTGATTGCCCTCGCCGAATACGAGGTCCCGGCCTATCCGGCCGACCAGCTGCCGCCTGAACTGGCGGCTATCCCGGCGGTCAAGCCGGGCAGCCGGAATATCTGAGGCGGATGGCGGTGAGGCTGATCGCGCCCATCGGTGCAGAACGGGAAGCGGCGTTGCGGACGGCTGTCTTCTCCCCGTCCTTCACGGGGAGAAGATGCCGGCAGGCAGATGAGGGGCGGCGCAGACGTTGCCAGATTGCCCCTCACCCTTACCCTCTCCCCGTGAAGAACGGGGAGAGGAGGGCGTCCGCGTCGCGCCTCGCCGGTGAGACGTGCCGCGTAGGGCTGAACCTATGATCATCGGAATCGGCAGCGACCTCGTCGACATCAGGCGGATCGAGAAATCGATCGCCCGTCACGGCGAGCGCTTCATCCAGCGCATCTTCACCGAGGTCGAGCAGGAGAGGGCCGAAGGGCGCCGCGGGCGGATGGCTTCCTATGCCAAACGTTTCGCCGCCAAGGAGGCCTGTTCCAAGGCGCTCGGCTGCGGCATCGCCGAGGGCGTGTTCTGGCGCGACATGGGCGTGGTCAATCTGCCCGGCGGGCGCCCGGCGATGGAACTGACGGGGGGAGCTGCGAAGCGGCTGGCAACGATGCTGCCGGGCGGGCATCGCGCGGTGGTGCACCTGACCATCACCGACGATTTTCCCCTCGCACAAGCCTTTGTGATCATCGAGGCGGTGCCGGTCGAACAACCGCCACTATCTTAGGGTTTTGGCGGCGGCTGGGACATTGCCCCGGCGGCGGCGAGCCCTTATACCCATCGCGACCTACAATCGAGGACGACATGAGCGTGGCTGAAAAACAGAAGAAGTCCGGCGGGCTCGGCGAGACCGTAAGCGTCATCGTCCAGGCGCTGCTGCTCGCCTTGGTGATCCGGACGCTGCTGTTCCAGCCGTTTTCGATCCCCTCGGGCTCGATGCGGCCGACGCTGCTCGAGGGCGACTATCTGTTCGTCACCAAGTGGGCCTACGGCTATTCGCGCTATTCGCTGCCCTTGTCGCCCAACCTGTTCTCCGGCCGCATCTTCGGCTCGGATCCCGAGCGCGGCGACGTCGTCGTCTTCAAGTTCCCGCCAAATCCTTCGCTCGACTACATCAAGCGCGTCGTCGGCCTGCCGGGCGACCGCATCCAGATGAAGGAAGGCCAGCTCTACATCAACGGTGCGGCCGTTGCGCGCGAGAAGGTCGGCCAGATCGACAATCCCGACATCACCGAGGTCAATCGCCCGGTCGACGTCTACCGCGAGACGCTGCCGAACGGCGTGTCCTACGACACGCTCGACCTGACGCCGAATTCGATCGGCGACGACACCCGCGAGTTCGTCGTGCCCGAAGGCCATTTCTTCATGATGGGCGACAACCGCGACAATTCGACCGACAGCCGCTTCAATGTCGGCTTCGTGCCGGGAGAAAACCTCGTCGGCCGCGCCAACATCATCTTCTTCTCGATCGCCAACGGCGCAAGCCCGCTGGAAATCTGGAAGTGGCCGACCGAGATGCGCGCCTCGCGCCTGTTCAACTTCGTCCGATAGGCATGGCAGGCAAGCGGCTCACCGCAACGGAACTCGCCGACGCGCTGCAACTCCGCACCGGCCACATCTTCCGCGACCATCAGCGCCTGCAACGGGCGCTGACGCATGGCAGCGCGCGCAGCGCCAATGCCGGCGTCGACTACGAACGCTTCGAGTTCCTGGGCGACCGGGTGCTCGGGCTGGCGGTTGCCGACATGCTGCTGGCCGATTTCCCGAACGCGCCCGAAGGTGAGCTGTCGGTCAGGCTCAACGCGCTGGTCAATGCCGAGGCGCTGGCCCAGATCGCCGACGAGATCGGCCTCGCCGAACTGATCCGCGCCGGCTCCGAGGTGCGCAACCTCGCCGAGCGCAAGCGCGTCAACCTGCGCGCCGATGCGCTGGAATCGCTGCTTGCCGTCATCTATCTCGACGGCGGACTGGATGCCGCCAAGCGCTTCATCCACAAATTCTGGAAACCGCGTGCCGAAGCCGCGGGCGCGGCGCGCCGCGACCCCAAGACCGAACTGCAGGAATGGGCGCACCAGGCGTCGACAGCAGTGCCTGCCTACCAGATCGAAAGCCGCACCGGCCCGGATCACGACCCCGTCTTTTCGGTGAGCGTGCGGGTCGGCAAATTTTTGCCCGCCACCGGTACCGGCCGCTCCAAGCGCGAGGCCGAGCAGAATGCCGCCGCCGCCCTTTTGGTGCGCGAGGGCGTATGGAAGAACGAGGAGACCGCATCGTGACCGATGCCCCTGAGACCGCTACGCCTGCAACGGGTGCCACCCGCTCGGGCTTCGTTGCCCTTTTGGGCGCGCCGAATGCCGGCAAGTCGACGCTGGTCAACCAGCTTGTCGGCGCCAAAGTGTCGATCGTCACCCACAAAGTGCAGACAACGCGTGCCATCGTGCGCGGCATCGCCACCCACGACAATGCCCAGATCGTCTTTGTCGACACGCCCGGCATCTTCAAGCCGAAGCGCCGGCTCGACACCGCCATGGTGACCACCGCCTGGGGTGGGGCCAAGGATGCCGACGTGATCCTGGTGCTGATCGACGCCGAACGCGGCATCAAGGGCGACGCAGCCGCCATCCTCGAACGGCTCAAGGACGTGCGCCAGCCCAAGGTGCTGATCCTCAACAAGGTCGACCGGGTCAATCCCGAGGTGCTGTTGAAATTGACCTCGGCTGCCAATGAGGCTGTCGATTTCGAAAGCACCTTCATGGTTTCGGCGCTGACCGGTTCGGGCTGCAAGGATTTGCTTGACTTCCTGGCCAAGCGCCTGCCCGAAGGGCCCTGGTATTATCCCGAGGACCAGATCTCCGACCTGCCGATGCGCCAGCTGGCAGCCGAGATCACGCGCGAGAAGCTGTACCTGCGCCTGCACCAGGAACTGCCTTATTCGTCGCATGTCGAGACCGAGAAGTGGGAAGAGCTGCCCAACGGCTCCGTGCGCATCCAGCAGGTCATCTTTGTCGAGCGCGACAGCCAGAAGAAGATCGTGCTCGGCCACAAGGGCGAGACCATCCGCGCCATCGGCCAGGCCTCGCGCATGGAAATCGCCGGCATCCTCGAGCAGAAGGTGCACCTGTTCCTGTTCGTCAAGGTGCGCGAGAACTGGGGCGACGACCCCGAGCGCTACCGCGAAATGGGGCTGGATTTCCCACACTGAGGCCGGGCTAGGCCCCGTAGAGATCTCCTCACGATCACCGACAGGCACCTGAAGGGCGGCCGATTTTTCATCGTGCCCGATCGCTGCGCGCGTAGCGGCCCGGCGATTGCCCGACATGACGGCTGAAGGCGGTGCTGAAGGTGCTTGCCGAGCCATAGCCAACCTGGCGGGCGACTTCATCGAGCGCGATGTCCTTGCTGCCGAGAAGGTTCTTGGCGAGCGCCATGCGCCAGGCGAGTAGGTATTCCATCGGCCGTAGTCCGACGGTGCGCGTGAAGCGGTCGAAGAAGGCCGAGCGCGACAGGCCGGCTTCGCCGGCGAGTTCGGCCACCGTCCACGGCCGCTGCGGATCGCCGTGCATCTGCCTTATCGCCCCTGACACCCTCGCATCGGCCAACCCGCGCAGGAAGCCCGGCGGCGAGCCCTTTGCCTGGCTTGCCCGCAACGCCTCGATCAGCAGGATTTCGACGAGGCGGCCGAGCACGAGATCGCGGCCGGCATTCTGCTGGCTGGCTTCCTCGCCGACGAGGCGCACCAGCGTCGAAAGCCGCTCGACCCCGCGCATGTGGACCATCGCCGGCAGCAGCGACACCAGCAGTGCCGCATCGGGAGAGCCGAAGAGAAAATAGCCGCCGAGCAAGCGGACATCGACAGGGCCATCCTGCCGGCCGTGTCGGACCTCCTCCGTCGGTGCCGGCGTCGCCCTGGGATCGATCCGCCTTGGCGTCACCGGCTCGAAACCGGACATGGTGAAGGCAGGGGTTGCGGGCAAAAGCACGAAGTCGCCCTGTTCGAGCGTTACAGGCACTTCACCGTCGACGAAAAGGCGGCAGCTGCCTTCGATGACCGCGCAGAAGCCGGGCTGCCCGAATTCGGAATAGCGGACACCCCAGCGTCCCGCGCCGCTGATCCCCTTCGAGAACACGGTGCGCGGCTGGAGCAGTTCGATGACCTGGGCAAGAGGGTCGGTCATATCAGGACCATAGCCAACAAATTCTGGACTTTAGATTGATGATAGTCCGGATTTTGGACGGTATTTTCATGGCGTCAACATCAATCAGGAAAAAGTCCATGAAAACCGCACTGATCACCGGCTGTTCTTCAGGCTATGGCCTCGAGACCGCCCGCCACTTCCATGCCCGGGGCTGGAACGTCGTCGCCACCATGCGCAATCCGCGCCAGGACATCCTGCCGCGTTCGGAGCGGATGCGTATTTTGCCGCTCGACGTAACCAATGACGAAAGTATTGCCGCAGCGCTCGACGCCAGTGGCCCGATCGACGTGCTGGTCAACAATGCGGGCATCGGCCTCGTCGGCGCCTTCGAGGCGATGCCGATGGCGCATGTGCGCAAGCTGTTCGAGACCAACACTTTCGGCGTGATGGCGATGACCCAGGCGGTGATCCCGCAGTTCCGCGCACTTAGATCGGGCGTCGTCGTCAACGTCACTTCAAGCGTGACGCTCGCCCCGATGCCGCTCGCCGCAGCCTACACCGCAAGCAAGATGGCGATCGAGGGTTTTACCGGATCGCTGGCCCATGAGCTCGGCGCTTTCGACGTGCGGGTGAAACTGGTGGAGCCCGGCTATGCGCCAAGCACGCGCTTTGCCCACAACACGGAGCTGCGCGTTGAGGATCTCATTCCCCAGGCCTATGCCGCGTTCGCAAGGCCGATCTTCGCCGGGTTCGCGACACCCGCGATGGTGACGAAGGAAACCGACGTCGCCGAAGCCGTCTGGCAGGCCGCGAACGATGTTTCAGGACAGCTCCGTTTTCCGGCGGGGCCGGACGCGGTGGCCTTGGCGCGCGCAAGCTGAACGGTGCGTGCGCCTGTCTAGACCAGATCGTACCGCAGCACGTGGTTCGGGTAGGACCGGTCGTCGATCTGGAAGCGGGTTTCGCCGACCTTGGCAAAACCCTTTCGCAGGTAGCACGCGGTCGCGCGTTCGTTTTCCGCATTGACCGCGAGCCAGACGTCGGGTCGTCCGGTTGACGCGCAGTACCGCAAACCGGCATCCAGCAATCGTCCGCCCGCGCCTGAGCCCTGGTGCCGGGGTTGAACATAGAGCTTCGCAATTTCGAGATCGGAGCATGCCGGCACGGGTGCGGGCGCGCCTGACGCGACATGGATGAAACCGTCGATGCCGACGGAATTCTGCGAGACCAGGATGGTCTGGTCTGCCTGCGTCAGTATCTCTTCGAAACGTGCGGCGGTGAAATGCTTCAGCGCATAGTCGGCGAAGAACGCGTTGACGCCATTGCGAATATAGGTGTTCAGCCAGACTTCCAGGCCGAGCGCTGCGAGACTGGAAGCATCCGTCAAGTTGGCTGGCCTGATCACGTCTCGATCCATTCTGTCCGGTAAAAGCAAGCCGCGAATAAAGGATGATTCGATGTTTGGGAAGGCGTGATCCAGAAGCCGCCATGTTGGCGGTCAAAAGCTGAAAAATATTAGTGCGAATAGAGCGCCAAAGTCCCTGTTTTATTGGAACAAGAAAGCATGTGGAGCGTTATTTGGAGTTGGAGTGCGATGAACAGGCAACCTACCGCTTCGTGAAAAGAGTGGCGAGAGGTCCAAGAGCACTCTCCAGGAGACTCACATGGATACCACCACCCTTCTCATCATACTTATCGTACTTGTTCTGCTGGGCGGCGGCTGGTTCGGCCGCGGTCGCTGGTATTGATCAACGCTTTCAAGAGCGAGCTTGGCGGCAAACATTGCCGCTTGTTGTTCGGAGTAAGCTGCGGCCTGCCGCCAATCGAATGAAGCTGAGGCATGGCTGAACGTATCAAATCCGAAGGCCAGATAGTCGCTGAAGCTGAGGTCGACAGCTTTCGGAGGGATCTTGGGCCGTTCGTCGTTGCTGCCGAAACGACACGCATGGCGATGGTTTTTACCGATGCGAAAGAGCCCGGCAATCCGATCATTTTCGCCAATGACGCCTTTCTCGAGCTAAGCGGATATGCCCGGGAGGAACTGCTCGGCCAAAGCTTCAACTTCCTGATGGCGTGCGGCACCGATGTCGATTCTTTGGCGCGCATCGAAGCTGCTTTTGCGGGCGACGTCACTGGCGGTTCGGAAATCTGCTACCGCCGCAAGAACGGCAGCGGGTTCTGGTCGGCAATCCTCATCAGCCCGGTCAGGGATGAGCGTGGCGATGTCGTGCAGCATTTCGCCTCCCTCGTCGACCTCACCGATCACAAGCAGGAGCAGGCCCAGTCGCGGATGCTCATCGACGAACTGAATCACCGGGTAAAGAATACGCTTGCCACGGTGCAGTCGATCGTCTGGCAGGCACTGCGGAATACCTCCGATCCCGAAGTGATCCGGGAGTCCATCGAGTCGCGCCTGTTCGCGCTCTCCCGGTCGCACGACCTGCTAACCCGCGAGAACTGGGAAGGTGCGGGGTTGCTCGATCTGATCAAGGGGGCTTTGGAGCCGTTCGGGATTGCGAACGGCCGCTCGGAACACTTTGTCATCACGGGCAGCAACATCCGCGTCTCGCCCAAAGTTACTCTCGCACTCGGCATCGCCTTCCATGAGCTTGCGACCAATGCCGTGAAATACGGCGCGTTTTCCAACAACATTGGTTCAGTCCTGATTTCATGGACGATCGAGCCGCCTCCCGAGGGCGATCGGCTTGTCCTGTGCTGGCAGGAGAAGGACGGCCCGTCCGTGATGCCGCCGTCCCGGAAAGGGTTTGGCTCGCGGGTGCTTGAGCGCGGCCTGGCACATGAGCTGGATGGCGCGGTTGACCTCGATTACCGGGCGGACGGCGTGGTCTGCACGATCAACTTTCCCGCACCGATCGGTGCCCGCGATGGCTAAGCTGCTTTGTGACCGGCGCGTCCTTGTCGTCGAAGATGAGATGCTCGTGCTCATCATGATCGAAGACATGCTGGCCGACCTCGGATGCGAGTCGGTGACCGCTGCCGCCACGGTCAAGCAGGCGCTCGCCCTCATCGAGGCGCACGATTTCGATGCGGCCATGCTGGACATGAACCTGAACGGCGACAAGACCTATTTCGTGGCCGACGCGCTTGCCGCGCGCGGCGTGCCTTTTGTTTTCTCGACGGGCTACAGCGGCCACGAGATGAGGGATGGCTACCGCGACCGGCCCCTTCTGAAGAAGCCGTTCATGGACAAGCAACTGGCCGAGATATTTGCCCGCCTGCTGCCGGGCTAGCTGGCAATCGGTCAACCCGCACGGTAAGGCAACTGCGCGCGGCCTCGGCGAAGCGTCAACGCCCACCAGGACAGCGTTTCGAGGAGTGCTGCGGCAGCTTGATCCGGCCCTTGCGGATCGATGAGCGCGCCTGTTTCGTCGAATTTGTCCCAAAATCTGTCGAAACTTACGCTATCCCGCAGCGTGGCGGCATGCATTTCGGAAAAGACCAGCCGCAACTGTTCCACTGCCCGCAAGCCTCCGGAGATCCCGCCATAGGAGACGAATGCCACGGGCTTGCACCTCCACGGCGAGAAATGCCAGTCGATGAGATGTTTGATCGAGGCCGTGTAGCCATGATTGTACTCCGGCGTGACGATGACAAAGGCCTCGGCGTCGTCGAGCCTGGCAAACAGCTCGCGCATTTCCGGAGATCTGCCCTCGGCAGTGCTCAGCGCCTCGATCGTCGGCGGCAATTGTTCGGGCAATTGGACTTCCGCAAGGTCGAGGAACGTCGTCTCAAACGTCTCATTGTTGCGTGCGTGAGAGGCAAACCAACGCGTGACGACGGTCCCGTACCGCCCTTCGCGGACGCTGGCAGTGATGACAAGCAGCTTGAGCGGGGACGGCGACATGGCAAGCCTCTGAGAAGAGTTGGCAGCGCGGATGCGCCGTCAGCCATCAACATAGCCGTACGGAATTTGGGAGGAATGGTATAGATTCTGGCTTCTGTTTCCCAAATTATGGACGACGAGATGGATCTCGCAGAGCTGGAAAGTCTGGTCGCCACCATCCGCGCGGGCTCGTTTTCAGGGGCTGCGCGCGAGCTGGGCATTCCGAAATCCACCGTGGCAAACAGGGTCAACGAGATGGAAGCGCGTCTCGGCGCGAGACTCATCGAGCGCACGACACGACAAATTCGGCCCACTGCCGAGGGCTCGATGCTCTTCAGGCGCGGGGAGCGACTGCTCCTGGAGGCGAGGGAACTCGAACAGGCGCTGCACGAGCAGAGCGGTACGCCGCGTGGCACGCTCCGCGTCTCCGTCCCTGTCCTGTTTGAGCAGGCATTCATGGGCAAGATTGCGGCGGCCTACCTGGCACGCTACCCGAAAATGGTGATTGAAGTCGTTGCCGAAGACAGGCGCGTCGACATCGTTGGCGAAGGGTTCGATTGCGCGATCAGGGTCGGGGCGCTTGACGATTCGAGTGCGATGGCACGGGTCTTTGCCCAATCGCAGAACATTGTGGTGGCGTCTGCGTCGCTTGTCGACCGCATCGGCCGTCCGAATTCGCCGGCCGACTTCACGAATTGGCCCACGCTGTGGTTCGGCAGGGACGCGCCAGGCAACAAGAACTGGGAAATGACAGAGGCCGGAAGGCCGATCGTGGTTGCCATCAAGCCTCGCGCATATCTTGGCAGCCTTCACGCGGTCCGTGCCGCCGTTCTCGATGGGCTCGGCGCGGCACTTTTGCCTGACTTCTTCGTCAGCGATGACCTCAAGGCCGGACGCGTTGTGTCGATCGCGTCAGAGTGGCAATGCCCGCCCGTCCCCTTGTCGATCGTCTTTCCGGCCCACAAACAATCGTCACCGCGCTTGCGCGGCTTCATCGAGCTCGTCATGGGCTCGTTTCACAGCCGGGAACTCGTCTCCGGTCAGAACTAGAAGCGGTCATGCATCTTTGGCGGCATGACGTGTGCTGCCGTGCGCCCCGAGCTGCTGGCATAGTGGCTGGCACGGAGAAACGCATTCACCGCAGCTGCGCGGGCGGCTATACAGGCCCGACCTGATGCACTGGATCCGTTGCCATGACCGACACCGTTCTCGACCGTTTTCTGCGCTACGTCGTCATCGACACCCAGGCCAACGGAAGCTCGACGACGCAGCCTTCGACCGAAAAGCAGAAGAACCTCGGCCGCCTGCTGGTCGAGGAGCTGCAGGCGATCGGCCTTCGTGACGCCCATCTCGACGAGCACGGCTATGTCTATGCCACCATTCCGTCGAACAGCGACAAGCAGGTGCCGGTGATCTGCTTCTGCTCGCACATGGACACCGCCCCCGACTTCACCGGCACCGGCGTCAAGCCGCAGCTGATCCGGAACTATGCCGGCGGCGACATCGTGCTGCCGGGCGATCCTTCGCGGGTCATCCGGGTGAGCGAGCATCCGGAGCTGAACAACCAGATCGGCAACGACATCGTCACCACCGACGGCACGACCCTTTTGGGCGCCGACGACAAGGCCGGCGTTGCCGAGATCGTGGCGGCGGCCAAGGTGCTGGTCGACAACCCCGACATCAGGCACGGCATGGTCAAGATCCTGTTCACCACCGACGAGGAGATCGGCCGCGGCGTCGACAAGGTCGATTTCGCCAAGCTCGGCGCCGCGTTCGCCTACACCATGGACGGCGAGACGGCAGGCACTATCGAGGACGAGACCTTCTCCGCCGACGGCGTCGAGATCGCGATATCAGGCGTTGCCATGCATCCCGGATTCGCCAAGGGCCGGATGGAGAACGCCATCAAGATCGCCGGCGCCATCATCGATCGGCTGCCGCAGGACATGGCGCCCGAGACCACCGAGGGCCGGCAGGGCTTCGTCCATCCGACCAGCGTCAGCGGGTCGATGGAGAAGGCGACGATCAGCCTGATCGTCCGCGACTTCCGCGACGACGGCCTGGCCGAGAAGGAGGCCATGCTCGAAAAGATCGTCAGGGACGTCATCTCGGCCTATCCCGGCTCGACCTACAGCTTCACGGTCAAGGAGCAGTACCGCAACATGAAGGTGGTGCTCGACCGCCACCCCGAGATCGTCGAGAACGCCGTCGAGGCGATCCGGCGCGCCGGCATGGAGCCGGTGCGCGGCAGCATCCGCGGCGGCACCGACGGTTCGCGCCTGTCGTTCATGGGGCTGCCATGCCCGAACATCTTCGCCGGCGGCCATGCTTTCCACTCGCCGCTCGAATGGGTCAGCCGCCAGGACATGGAAAAGGCGGTGAAGACGATCGTTGAACTGGCCAGGGTCTGGGAAGAGCGGGCTTAGGCGGCGATAGCGCAGACCGGCTTATGGGTGGTTGCGACTGTTGTACGCCTGCAACTGTTTGCATGCAAAGCAACTGCCTGGTGTGAGGACGAGTTGCTGCTCGCGAATATCCATCTACATTAGCGATATCTAAATGGGTTGGGGATTCGCATGAAGATTGTAGCACTTGCGTCCGCACTGCTTTTGGCAGCAGCCGGAGCCGCAGCGGCGGCCGACGCTTTGGGGTCTGAGACAGCTCCTCCGGCAGAAACGGCACCGTACAACTGGACGGGAACATATATCGGCGTCCAACTCGGATATGGCACCGGTAGCGGTGAAGGCGCCTACCTCCTTCCGGGCGGAGCCAGAATAGAGACCGCTTTCCCGGAGGCGAAGGGAGCTCTGCTCGGCGGACAAGTCGGATACAATTACCAGTGGGGCTCCGTCGTGCTCGGGCTCGAAGGCGAATTGTCCTATTCGTGGGCGGACGGAACATCCGACATCCGTGCGTTTCCAAGTGGTGCTGGTCCGGTCGCAATCAACGAGAATGAATTCGATTACCTCGGCAGCATCACCGGCCGACTTGGCTATGCGATGGACCGCACTCTGTTCTATGCTAAGGGCGGTGTTGGCTTCACCAAGCTCTCGATGAGCGATATCCCGAACGGCGGGGGCTTTAACGCGAGCGGTTCGGAAGCTTTGACTGGGTGGACCGTTGGTGCCGGCGTCGAGCACGCTCTGAACGACAAGTGGACGATCCGGGGCGAGTACCAGTTCTACAGATTCGACGCCAATCTGGCGGTGGATGAGCCAGCGCCGTTCCGCGTTTATGACGACGATTTCGATATTCACGCTGTCAAGATCGGCCTCAACTACAAGTTCTGATTTGGTGAAATCGGCAAAGGTGCCGGTCAGGCCCGGGCCGTTGCCGATGCCAGACCACGCCGCTTCGCATTTCATTGCGACGCTGCAATCTCGCGGCCGAAATCCGTGACGAATGCCCTCATCAGTTCGGTACGCTGGCGGCCGATCTCGCGGCCGGCGGCGGTGAGCAGGCCTGACGACAACTGGAACAGCTTGGTCTCGAAATGGTCGAGCGCGAAGCGCCTGTCGTCGAGCGGGCGGCGTTGCGCGAACGGGTCGTCCGCATTGTAGAGCGGCAATCCCAACCGGCCGGCGACAAGACCCGGGCAATGCCGAGCGCGCCCAGCGCGTCGAGCCGGTCGGCATCGCGCAGGATGGCCGCTTCCTTGCTGCGCGGCTCGATGTTCGCCGAGAAGCTGTGCGCCTCGATGGCGTGGGCGACCGCCTCGGTGCGGTCCTCATGCCAGCCGGCCTGGCGCAACAGCCCGCGCGCCACATCGGCCGACAGGCGCGAGGCCATGGCGCGTTGCGGCGAATTTTTCTCCACGGCAACGCAGTCGTGGAGCAGCGTCGCCACCGCCAGAACCTCCATGTCAGTGCCCGGCACCGTCGCCGCGATGCGGCAGACGAGGTTCCACACCCGCATCAGGTGCGAGCGATCATGCGAGCCGTCGCCGTCGGCCATGGCGCCGTCCCAGCGTGCGAGCAGGCCGGCGAGCAGCGCCTCGTGCGGCGCGAAGAGGCGGGTGAGGCTTTCGATCTCCGAAGGGCTCATCATGCTTCTGTTGCCGCCAGCACCTGCTCGATGATCGAAACCAGTGCGCCGCGTGCCTCGCGGTTGGTGGTAAAGCCTGCAATGGCGATGCCTGTGGCTGGCGAATAGTAGGCCGCGGTGCCCCAGAAACCGAGATGCGAGTAGCATTCGACATCGCTTATGCGGCTGGCAGAAATGCCGAGCCGGTAGCCGTCGGCGCCTTCGTGGTGGCCGGTCGAGAGCATCTGGCGAAGCGTGTCCGGGCTTGTGAAGACGCGGCCTTCGAACAGGGCAGCCAAGAGCGTGGCTAGGTCCCGCGCGGACATGACCAGTCCGCCGCCGCCATAAAGGTCCATCGACGCGCTGATGTCGGTCGCGTCGGTCTTGCCGAGGAACTGGCGTCCGCGGGGCGCGGCCGTTGCCGGCTGCGGTTCGGCGATCTCCCACCAAGTGGCTTCGAGGCCGAGCCGCTCGAAGGCCATCTGGCGCCGGACAGTGGTTGCCAGCGCCTGACCCGAGATGCGCTCGACGATGTCACCGAGCAGGATGTAGCCGGTGTCGGAATAACGGAAGCGGGTTCCGGCTTCGCTGAGCGGGCCAGAATATTCGACCGCGAGACGGACCTGTTCCTCGCGCGTCCAGAAACGCGTGGGCTCGCGAAGCACGGTCTCGAAGTAGCGCGGATCGTCGGCGTGGTCGTTCAGGCCGGCACTGTGGTTGAGAAGCTGGCGAACGCTAATCCTGTCCGTGCGGTAGCCGGCAGAAGTGAGCAGCCCGTTCAACACGGGCGTGAGCAACGGTGCGATCGGGCCGTCGAGGTCGACCAGCCCCTGTTCCCACAGGCGGAGAACCGTGGCGGCAACGAAGGTCTTGGTGTTGCTCGCGACCCGCAGCGGCGTGTCTGCAGAAAGCGGCCGGCCGGTCGTGGCATCGGCCATGCCAGACGCAATGTCCCAGGGGCGGTCGAGCCCCTTGCCGGTGACGTAGAGCGCCATCGCAGCCGGTTGCCGGCTCAGGATTGCGGCAAGTTCGTCGCGGTTCATTCGGTTACCCTCGGCATGCATGGTGATTCCCGGCGCCACTCTGGCGCGGTGCTGCTGTCGAAGGATAGCGCCAGTTTGTGCAGGGGCTTGGCCAGCTCCATCCGGCAAGGAGGCGCGGCGTCGAGGGGGTCGGCTGCCGAGGCAGGGTCGGCCGCCTCACTCCATCGCCGGCGAACTGCCGAGCGACAGCGCCAGCTTGCGCAACAGCCGGGCGAGTTGCTGCAGCTCGTCCCGGCTCAAGCTTTCCAGCATCAGCGCTTCGACCGCCATGTCGGCCTCGAAGGCCTCGCGAGCGCGGGCAAGGCCGTCCTCGGTCAGTTCGACCGGCAGGCTGCGGCCGTCGCCGTCCGAGCTGACCTGCCTGACCAATCCTGCCTTGACCAGCTTGACGATGCGGTTGGTGACGCCGCCGGACGAGATCATCATCGAGCGGTAGAGCTCGGTCGGGCGCAGCCGGTATGGCGGGCCCGAGCGCAGCAACGTGAACAGCACGTCGGCCTCGCCGGTGTCGAGCCCATAGGAGGCGAAGATTGCCTCGATCTTGGGCCGGGCGGCGAGCGTGATCCAGCGGGCACGGCCGAGGATCGCCATGCCGCGGGTGTCGAGCCCGGGCAGTTCCGCCGCCCATTGCGCCCGCCTGATATCGATGCCGTCCTGCAGGCCGTCGTCGATCAACTCCCCAATATTTTCGCCGAGATGTCTTGACACTAAGATAATTCCGTCATTTATCTTAACGGTAAGATATATTGGAGCCGGCCATGACGCAACAGGAGGTTCTCCGTTCCCCGGTTTCGCTTGCCGCCCGCTCGCCGCTGGTGCTGCTCGCCCTGTGCGGCCTCGTCTTCGCCACCCGCATCATGATCTCCAAGGCTGCGCTGAATGCCGGCATGCAGCCGTTCCAGCTGGCTTTGGTCGCCAATGTCGGCGCAGGTGCGATCCTTCTGCCGCTGCTGGCCGCCTCGGGGCAGGGGATCCCGCGCGAGCGGCAGCATCTCGTGCTCTACCTGGTGCTCGGCATCATCAGCTTCACCATCCCGACCGTGCTCGGCTACTACATCGTCGACCGGGTCGGGCCGGCCTACACGTCGACCGTCTATTCGCTGTCGCCGCTGCTGACGATGAGCTTCGCCGCCGGGCTCGGCATCGAGCGCATGTATTTGAGGCGCTTCGCCGGCATCCTGATCGGCCTTGCCGGCATGGCGGCGCTGGTGCAGCAGCAACTGGCCGAGATCGATTTTTCGCAGACGGTGTGGGTGCTGCTCGGCATCACCATCCCGGCTTGCGCCGCCGCCGGCAACATCATCCGCTCGGCCTACTGGCCCAAGGGCTCGTCGTCGCTCAGCTTTTCTTGCGGCATCCTGCTGAGCTCGAGCCTGCTGGTGGGGCTGGTGGCGCCGTTCTTCGAGGCACCGTCGAGCTGGGGCTTTCTCGACCGCGACATCCTGTTCTGGATCGGCTGCATGGTCGCCACATCGGCGGCGTCCTACCTGCTCAACTTCCGCCTGCAGGAGATTGGCGGGCCGGTGTTCTTCAGCCAGCTCGGCTACTGGGGCACGGGCTTCGGCGTGGTGCTGGCGGCGATCCTGTTCAACGACGTGCTAACCCTGCTGTCGGTCGTGGGGCTGGTCGCGATCATCGCCGGCGGCGTGCTCGCCAACCGGCGGCGCGAACTGTGATTTTCCAAAAACCAGGAGAAGAAAAATGTCCTTCCAGGCCTATCTCGACACCATCAAGACCAAGACCGGCAAGGGACCGGAGGAACTGCTGGCACTCGCTGACGGCAAGGGATTTTCCCACAGCGGCAAGCTGAAGCCTGATGTAAAGGCCGGGCAGATCATCGAATGGCTGCGCGACGAGTTCGGCCTCGGCCACGGTCATTCGATGGCCGTCTATGCGCTCTTGACTGGCAAGAAGCAGCCCGGTGACAAGTAGCGACGGGACAGCCGGCCCGCGGCCTTGAAACCGTGTCCGGCTCCGCCATTTAACCTCGGGAGCGCGCAACATCTCGAACGAGGAAGCGCCAGGCGGCAAGCCGGCCGGCCACGGACAATCCTGAAGGCTGGTTCGCTCCGTCACACGCGTGCAAATTTCGGGTAGCGCCAGTTTTCCAAGCGTCTCCTCGTCCATCAGACGAAGGGAGATACGACATGGCCAAGGTTGTTTGCGTCCTTTATGACGATCCGGTGGATGGCTACCCCAAGCGGTATGCGCGGGACGGCCTGCCAAGACTTGACCGCTATCCGGGCGGCCAGACACTGCCCACGCCGGAAGCCATCGATTTCGAGCCGGGCGTGCTTCTCGGCAGCGTGTCGGGCGAACTCGGCTTGCGCAAGTTTGTCGAAAGTGCCGGGCACAGCCTGGTCGTAACCTCCGACAAGGACGGGCCCGACAGCATCTTCGAGCGCGAACTCGTCGATGCCGAGATCGTCATTTCACAACCGTTCTGGCCGGCCTACCTGACCGAGCAGAGGATCACCAAGGCCGGCAGCCTGAAGCTCGCCATCACCGCCGGCATTGGCTCCGACCATGTCGACCTGCAGGCGGCGATGGAGCGCGGCATCACCGTGGCCGAGGTCACCTTTTGCAACTCGATCAGCGTATCCGAGCATGTGGTGATGATGATCCTCGGCCTCGTGCGCAACTATATCCCCTCTTACCAATGGGTGGTGGACGGCGGCTGGAACATCGCCGACTGCGTCGCCCGGTCCTATGACGTCGAGGGCATGCAGATCGGAACGGTGGGCGCCGGGCGGATCGGCACAGCCGTGCTGCGGCGGCTCAAGCCGTTCGACGTCAAGCTGCATTACACTGACCGACACCGCCTGCCCGAGGCGGTGGAGAAGGAACTTGGTTTGACCTTCCACAAGACGGCAGCGGACATGGTGCCGGTCTGCGACGTCATCACCATCAACGCACCGCTGCACCCCGAGACCGAAAACCTGTTCGATGCGGCGATGATCGCGAAGATGAAGCGCGGCGCCTATCTGGTGAACACCGCACGCGGCAAGATCTGCGATCGCGACGCCGTCGCCCGGGCGCTCGAAAGCGGCCAGCTTGCCGGTTATGCCGGCGACGTCTGGTTCCCGCAGCCCGCGCCCAAGGACCATCCGTGGCGAGTGATGCCGCATCATGGCATGACGCCGCATATTTCGGGGTCGTCGCTGTCGGCCCAGGCGCGCTATGCCGCCGGAACACGCGAAATCCTGGAATGCTGGTTCGCCGGCCGGCCGATCCGCGAGGAATATCTGATCGTCGATGGCGGCAAGCTCGCCGGCGCCGGAGCGCATTCCTACAGCGCGGGCGATGCCACGCGCGGATCGGAGGAGGCGGCCCGGTTCAAGGGGTGACCTGTCACGGGAACGGCCGCGGCAATGAGGCTGCGCAGGCCGGCGGCGACGAAATCTTCGACCCGGCCCTGCGGGTCGAAACCCCACCACAGGAGCGAGCCTTGCCATTGCGAGGCCATCAGCAGGCCGATGCCCCGGGGCGCGCCGGCCACCCCGGCGAAACGCGCCTCGAGTGCTGCGCACAGCGTCACCTTCCAGGCCGCGCCGCGCGCCCGCAATGCGGGATCGCGCAGATCCTCGCGCAACAGCAGCAGCCCTTCGGCATAGGTTTCGATGCCGCCATAATGCGACAGGCCGACCAGCAACTCGATGGCGCCTTCGGGCGTGTTTGGCGTGGACGCGGCGAGGGCGGTGGTCTTGGCGTCGAGCCCGTCCCAGGCATGGAGCAGGGCGGCCTGCTTGAGCCCGGCTTTGGTCTTGAAGCGCTGCACCAGCGTCGCAGGCGACAGGCCGCAGGCGCGCGCCAGGCTGTCGAAAGTCAGCGCATCAGGCCCATGGTCGTGGATCAGTCGGCTGGCGGCTTCGAGTACGTTCTCGTTGGACAGCGTCTTGGGGCGAGGCATATTGAACTTTCATTTATAAACGAGTATTCATTTATATACGGCTTTGGTGCTGACTGCGAGCTAATTCGACGAAACGTAGTTTTGGGAGAGTTCGATGACGCTGCAAGGAAAAGTTGCGCTCGTCGCCGGCGCGACGCGCGGGGCAGGGCGGGGCATAGCCACCGAATTGGGCGCTGCCGGCGCCACGGTCTATGTCACCGGACGAACCACCCGCGATCGCCAGTCCGAATATGCCCGGCCCGAGACGATCGAGGAAACCGCCGAGCTGGTCACCGCCGCCGGCGGCAAGGGCATTGCGGTGCGCGTCGACCATCTGCTGCAGGACGAGGTGCGCGACCTCGTCGCCCGTATCCGCAGGGAGCAGGGCCGGCTCGACGTCCTGGTCAACGACATCTGGGGCGGCGAGAAGCTCTTCGAATGGAACAAGCCGGTGTGGGATCACAATCTCGACAATGGCTTGCGGATGCTGAGACTATCCATCGACACCCATCTGATCACCGCGCACCACGCTCTGCCGCTGATGATCGAGAAACCGGGCGGGCTTCTGGTCGAGGTGACCGACGGCACGGCCGAATACAACGCCGTGAACTACCGCCTGTCGCCCTTCTACGACCTGTGCAAGTCGGCGGTGCTGCGCATGGCCTGGGCCCATGCCAACAATTGGCGCCGCATGGCGCGACGTCGGTGGCGATCACGCCGGGCTGGCTGCGCTCGGAGATGATGCTGGAGCATTTCGGCGTCACCGAAGCCAACTGGCGCGATGCGACCAAGAACATCCCGCATTTCGCCATATCCGAGACCCCGCGCTTCGTCGGCCGCGCCGTGGCCGCACTTGCGGCCGATCCCGACGTGGCGCGCTGGAACGGCCAGTCCTTGTCGAGCGGCGGCCTGGCGCAGGTCTATGGTTTCACCGACCTCGACGGTTCCCGGCCGAATGCCTGGCCCTATGTCGTCGAGGTGCAGGATGCCGGCAAGCCGGCCGATACGACAGGCTATCGCTGAGAGCACGGCACGGCTGTTTTCGCGTCACGTGCTTCAGCTATCCATAATTCGATGCGTCCGACGGATTGACCGTATACCCCCCTGGGGGATAGCATCTGGTATGACAACGCATGCGCACACCCACGCTTCTCATCCCGACACGCTCAAGCGGCTGAAGCGGGCCGAGGGCCATCTCCGCGGCATCATCGCCATGATCGAGGCTGGCAGGCCATGCCTCGATGTCGCGCAGCAGTTGCATGCGGTCGAAAAGGCCGTCGGCCAGGCCAAGCGAACGCTGATCCAGGACCATCTCGACCATTGCCTGGAAGAGGCAGTCGGGCCGCTGCCGCGCGAGCAGCGCCAGTCGATCGACGAGTTCAAGGAAATCACCAAATACCTCTAGGACGGCCCCGCTGCCGGCCATGCCGGCCCGAACGACTGACTGGCCCTCGGGCCGCCGAAGACCGCCAGGGCGACAGATGCTTCAGATACTCTCCAACCGAACCTATCGCCATCTGTTCGCGGCGCAGCTGATCGCCCTGATCGGCACCGGCTTGGCCACCGTCGCGCTCGGTCTTTTGGCCTATGAGCTGGCGGGGCCGGATGCAGGCGTGGTGCTCGGCACCGCATTGGCGATCAAGATGATCGCTTTCGTCGCCGTGGCACCCGTGGCGGCGGCCTTTGCCGAGCGGCTGCCAAGGCGCTCGATGCTCGTTTGCCTCGATCTGGTGCGTGCGGCGGTGGTGCTGCTCTTGCCGTTCGTCACCGAGGTCTGGCAGGTCTATGTGCTGATCTTCGTGCTGCAGTCGGCATCGGCCGGCTTCACCCCGGCGTTCCAGGCGACGATCCCCGACGTCCTGCCCGACGAGAAGGATTATACGCGCGCGCTGTCGCTGACCCGGCTTGCCTATGACCTCGAGAGCCTGGTCAGCCCTGTCCTGGCGGCGGCGCTGCTGACGGTGGTCAGCTTCCACGAGCTGTTCGCCGGCACCGTCGTTGGTTTTCTGGCCTCGGCGGCGCTGGTGGTCTCCGTCACGCTGCCCAGCCCGCACGCGACTGCCCCGCGCGGCATCTATGAGCGGACGACGCGCGGCTTGCGCATCTATCTCGCGACACCCCGGCTGCAGGGCCTGCTGGCCGTCAGCATGGCGGTTGCCGCCTCCGGCGCCATGGTGATCGTCAACACCGTCGTCATCGTGCAGGGCGAATACGGCCTGACGCAGCGATCGACGGCGATGGCGCTCGCTGCCTATGGCGCAGGCTCGATGGTGGCCGCGCTCATGCTGCCGAGGATCCTCGACCGGGTATCGGATCGCTCGATCATGCTGGCGGGCATATCCTTGTTGGCGGTCGGGCTCGTTTGCGCCACGCTGGTGCAGGGCTTCGCTTCGCTCATGCCGCTGTGGTTCGTCCTTGGCCTCGGCTATTCGATCGCACAGACCCCGGCGGGGCGGCTGCTCCGGCGCTCGTCGCGTCCCGAAGACAGGCCGGCGCTGTTCGCCGCCCAGTTCGCGCTGTCCCACGCCTGCTGGCTGGTCACCTATCCGCTCGCCGGCTGGCTCGGCGTGACGGTCGGCCTGCCTGCGACTTTCGTCGTCATGGCCGGCATCGCTGCCGCAGCCGTCGCCGTGGCATTGCTCCTGTGGCCGTCATCCGATCCCGATGTCGTCGACCACCACCATCATGGCCTTGACGACGACGATCCGCATTGGGCCGAAGGCGGACATCGCCTCGGGCACCGCCACGCCCATGGCTTCGTCATCGACACGCTCCACCACCAATGGCCGCGCCACGGCTGAGGCAAGCCTGGCACTCGTGCCGCAGTGACGCGGCTGTGGAATCGTGCCATTTCGCTGGCATGAAGGGGATGCGCCTCATCTTGCGGGACAGGCTGTCGGCCGGCGCCATCGCCGGCATGATCGCTTTCATGCTGCTGTTCCAGGCGCTGCTTTCAGGTGCAGCGACAGGTGCCATGGCGGCCTCCGCCGCCGATCCGCTCGGCGTCATCTGCACCATGGACGGCATGGGCCCGGCAGGCGGCGACCAGCAGCCCTCCCGCAGCCGCGCCGACTGTCCTTGCGGCACGCTCTGCCAGCTGGCGGCAGCAACAGTGCCCGGCCTGCCCGGCGAGCAGCTTGCCTTCATCATTGACCGACCCGAGGCGCAGGGCATCGTCGTCGCGGAGCCGCGGGAGGCGGCACCCCAAGCCCTGCGCGGCCTGATCGCCGAGGCGAGGGCACCTCCGCACAACTCCGTCTGACGTCGAAACCTGCGGGCTCACGCGGCCCGCGCTTCCACGCCTATGGAGATATCAATGTCCGAAATCACCCTCGGACGGGAGAACGCCGCCGTGCGCTCCGCGTCCAACCTCTACCGCGCCGTCTGGCGTTGGCACTTCTACGCCGGGCTGCTGGTGCTGCCCTTCATGATCACGCTTGCCGTCACTGGCGCGCTCTATCTTTTCAAGGACGAGATCGACGCTGCCGTCTATTCCGAACTCAAGCGGGTCGCGGTCGAGCAGAGCAAAGCGACACCCGAAGCCTTGGTGGACGCCGCACTGGCCGACTTTCCCGGTACGGCGGTGAAGTACCTCGACCCGGCAACGCCGGAGAGCCCGGCCGAGATCACGGTCGCCACGCCCGACTTCGGTAAGCTTGCCGTCTATGTGAATCCCTACAGCGGGGCCGTGTTGGGCGCCTTGCCCGACCGCGGCACCGTCATGTGGAGCATCCGCTATCTGCACAGCCTGAAATATTTCGGCGACGGCGCGCGGCTGCTGATCGAGCTGGCCGCCGGCTGGTCGATCCTGCTGGTTGGCACCGGCATCTATCTGTGGTGGCCGCGTGGCAAGAAGGGCGGTGTCGTCACCGTGCGTGGCAAGCCGAAGAACCGCATGTTCTGGCGCGACCTGCATGCGGTGACCGGACTGTTCGTCGGCTTCTTCATCGTATTCCTGGCGATCACCGGCATGCCCTGGTCGGGTGTCTGGGGCGAGAAGGTCAACGAGTGGGCCAACGGCAGCAACTTCGGCTACCCCTCGGGCGTGCGCGTCGATGTGCCGATGTCGGGCGAACATCTCGACCATGTCTCGAAGTCGTCGTGGTCGCTGGAGCAGGCCAGGCTGCCGGAATCATCCGCCACCTCAGGCACGCCGATCGGGTTGGACAGAGCGGTCGCGATTTTCGACAGGCTTGGCCTGCATCGCGGCTATGCGGTCGCCATTCCGGGCAAGCCGACGGGCGTCTATACCGGCTCGGTCTATCCTGATGATGCCAGCCAGCAGCGGGTGATCCATCTCGACCAGTACAGCGGCGAGCCGCTGATCGACATGGGCTTTGTCGACTACGGTGCGGGTGGCAAATCGATGGAATGGGGCATCTCGGTGCATATGGGCCAGGAGCTCGGGCTGGCCAACCAGCTGGTGCTGCTGGCGGCCTGCCTGGGCATCGTGGTGCTGGCTGTCTCGGCCGGGGTGATGTGGTGGAAGCGCCGACCGGCGGGCTCGCTCGGCGTGCCGCCGCTGCCCGAGGACACGAGAGTGTTCCGCGGGCTGATCGCCATCCTCGCCATTGGCGGCATCGCCTTTCCGCTTGTCGGCATCTCGCTGCTGGTGATGCTGGCGCTCGACTGGGCCGGAACGCGCGTGCTGCGCCCCAGGCTGGCCTGACGCAAATGGCCGCCGTCTTCAGGGCGGCGGCCGTGGCGCAGGGCATTGCGGCCAGGTTTGCGTGCTGGCGCAAGGGGCTGGGCGAAGGGCAACTTCGTCCGCGACAAGCGACGGCTTGGCAGGTTGTACTTCGAGGGCGGTACAACTGGACCAAACGGCTTTGCTTGACCCGCCGTCTGTGATGGGGCACTGACGCCCTCCCTAAAAAAGCCCTCAATCCAAGACTGGCTAGACAATGACCACCGGCAAGCATGGCGGCCATGCAGGCATCGCCTTCGCTCTCATCGTGACCAGCACTGTGCTCGGCATAGCCGGCACGGATCTCGTGCTGCCGGCCGTGCCGAGCCTGCCCGAGGTGCTGGGCGGAACCTATGGCCAGGCGCAGTTCGTGCTGGCGGCATTCGTCACCGGCTCGGCGGTCGGCCTGCTCGCCTTCGGCACGCTTGGCGCGCATTTCGACCAGCGCCGCCTGCTTGTGGCTTCGCTCGTCGCCTACGGCCTGGTCTCCGCGGTTGCCGGCATGAGCACGTCGCTCGACATGCTGATCGGCCTGCGCTTCCTGCAGGGCGCAGCGGGTTCGGCGGCTGCGGTTTTCGCGCCGGGCATGATCCGGGAGCTGTTTGGCGACGATCGCGCCGTCAGCAAGCTCGGCCTGCTCGGCTCCATCGAATCGCTGACGCCGGCGCTTGCGCCCGTGGCGGGCGTGTGGCTGCTGTCGCTCGCCGGCTGGACCGCCTCGTTCGACGTCATTGCCGTGCTGGCGTTGCTGCTGGCAGCCGCCGTCGGCGCGCTGAGCCGCCATCTGCCGGCACTGACGACCGGCAAGGGAGCCGGCGGCTATGCCCATCTGCTGCGCGATGCCACCTTCCTGCGATACGCGGTAAGCCATGCCTTCACGCTCGGCGCGCTGCTGGTGATCGTCTTTGCCGCACCGACGGTGTTCGTCGCCGCACTTGGCGCCGGGCTCAGGGACTTCATCATCATGCAGATCACGGGCATCGCCACCTTCATCGTCGCAGCCAACTGGACAGGCCGGCTGACCGGGCGCTTCGGCGCCGAACGCATGATCTGGTTCGGCACCGGCCTGTCCGCGCTTGGTGGCGTGGCGATGCTCGCCTATGCGCTGATGGGAGGCGCCAACACGTTGGTGGTGACCGCATTGTTTGTGCCTTTCAACCTCGGCCTCGGGTTCCGCGGCCCGCCTGGCTTCCACCGCGCCGTCGTGGCCTCGCAGGGCGACGATGCCCGCGGTGCAGCGCTGGTGGTGGTGGCGATCCTCGGCACCACGGCGGCGGGCACCGCGGCGGTTGCGCCGTTCATCACGCTCGGCCTGCTGCCGCTTGCCATTGCGGCCGCAGCGCTGGTCGTTGCGGCATTGCTGCTTATCGCCCTCATCCCGCCGCTGCCGGAACGGTAATTGCGCCGCGCCATTATTCTTGATTTCGCCGCGCAACCGGCTGATGGTCCGGCCATGGAATGGCGCGACGAAGGAATCATCCTCGGCACCCGCAAGCATGGCGAAACCTCGGCCGTGCTCGAGGTGATGACGCGTGCGCATGGCCGGCATCTCGGCCTGGTGCGCGGCGGCCGCTCGCGCAAGCAGCAACCCGTGCTACAGGCCGGCAACCGCGTCGACCTGATCTGGCGGGCGCGGCTCGACGAGCATCTCGGCACTTTCCAGGCCGAGCCGATCGAGCTCAATGCCGCCAGGCTGATCGACAGTGCCGTGGCCGTCTACGCCCTGCAGACGCTGGCCGCGCATCTGAGGCTCTTGCCAGAGCGCGACCCGCATGCCGGTCTCTACGAAACGCTGGCGATCCTGATCGCGCATCTCAACGACGCCGAAGCTGTCGGCGAACTGGTGGTGCGCTTCGAGCTTCTGGTGCTCGACGAACTCGGCTTCGGTCTCGACCTCTCCGAATGTGCCGCCACCGGCGCCATCGAGGATTTGACCTATGTCTCGCCGAAGTCGGGCCGCGCCGTGTCGCACGCCGCCGGTGAGCCGTGGCGCGACAAGCTGCTCCCGCTGCCGCTGTTCCTGCAGCGCGGCGCGCGGCAAGGGGCCGACCTCGCGGCGATCGAGGATGCGTTCCGGCTGTCGAGCTTCTTCTTTGCCCGCCACGTCTACGAGCCGCGCGGCATCGAGGTGCCCGATGCCCGCAGCGGCCTGCTGATGGCGCTGAGGAAATTCTATGCTGCCCAAGCCATTTCCCGTGGAGACACCGCCGCATGAGCGACGTCGAACTGTTTCCCGGCCATGTCTCGCCGCTTGGCCTGGGCACGATCCCGCATGAGGACGTGCATATTTTTTCCGGCAGGGAACTGCTCCAGCGCGTGGTCGACGGTCTCTATCCGGCGCCGCCGATCGCCGCGGTGCTGAATTTTGCCCTGACCGGCGTGGAAGAGGGGCGGGCGGTGTTTCGCGGCGCGCCCAACAAGCGCCATCTCAATCCGCTCGGCATGGTGCATGGCGGCTGGGCGGCGACGCTGCTCGATTCGGCGCTCGGCTGCGCCGTGCACAGCACGCTTGCAAAAGGCGAGGCCTACACCACGGTCGAGTTCAAGGTGAACCTGACGCGGCCGATCACGCCCGACACCGGCGAGATCGTCTGCGAAGGCAGGGTGATCCACAAAGGGCGCACGCTCGCCGTGTCCGAGGCGACGCTGAAGGACAGCAACGGCAAGCTGCTCGCCTTCGGCACCGAAACATGTTCGATCTTTCCCGTCGCCAATCTGGCGGCGCGGTGAGCCGGCCAATCTGAGGGGGAACGGCCATGCTTGAGAGCCTTCTGGGCGTCATCGCCATTGTCGCGCTGTTCATCATCATTTCGAAGCAGCAGTCTCGTCTCGGCCTGCTCGAACGCGAACTGGGCGCGCTGCGCAGCCTGGTGCTGTCGGGGGCCGTGCCGGTACCGGCCGCAAAGGCTGCGGAAGTCAGGGCAGCGACGGTGAGCGAGGCGGCCTTGCCAGAGGCCTTGGCCGCTGAAGTGGCCGAGCAGCCAGCCGCGGCGAAACCTGTTGCGGCAGCTGAAGTGGCGCCAGAAGCAGTTACGGAAGTGACGGCGCCCGTAGAAGAGTTGCCCGTGACGGCGAATGCCGAGCCGGATGCGGCCGCGTCCGGGCCTTGGGGTGCTGCGGCGGCCGAGCGGGCGCAGGCAGCAGCGCGCGCGACGCCCGATATCGAGACCACGCTAGGTACCCGCTGGGCTGTTTGGGTCGGCGGCCTGGCGCTCGCTTTCGGCGCCGTGTTCCTGATCAAAGTTTCCATCGAATCCGGCCTGTTCGGCCCCGGCGCGCGCCTGACCATGGCTGCACTGCTCGGCCTGGTGCTGGTCGGCGGCGGCGAGTTCATCCGCCGCACCGGCTTCCGCGTGCCGATCCAGAATGGCGGCAGCGCCTATATCCCGGCGATCCTGACGGCAGCAGGCGCCTTTACCCTGTTCGGCACCATCTATGCCGCGCACGGGCTCTATGGCTTCATCGGTGCCGGAACCGCCTTCGTCCTGCTTGGCATCGTCGGCGTAGCGACGATCGGCGCCGCACTCGCCCACGGTCAGCCGCTGGCGGGCCTCGGCCTGCTTGGCGCGATGGTGACACCGGCGCTGATTGCGTCCGCGGCGCCCAATTTCTGGGCCCTATTCGGCTACCTCGCCATCGTTCTCGTCGCGACCGCGGCGGTCGCCCGGACGCGCAGATGGTCGCTGCTGATGGGGGCAGCCTTCATAGGCAGCGGCCTGTGGACGCTGCTCTACCTCGCCGATGCGCCATTGGCCGATTTCACGATCGTCCTGTTCATCAGTGCGGTCACGCTGGCAGCTCTCGCCCTGCTTTGGCTTGGACGCCGCGACGACATGACGGCGCTGGACTGGCCGTCGATGGTGCCGGCGTTTTTCGTGGCCGTGACCGCCATGGTGCTGTTCATCCACCCGACCTACGCCGCGCTCGGCGGGCCGCTGCGCGGGACCATTCTATTGGTCGGCTTGCTGGCGGTGGCACTTTACCGGCCGGCTGCTGTTTCGCTGCTGTTTGCGGCAGGCATCGCGACAGTGCTGGTCTATCTGCGCAACGCGCTGGGCGGCACCTTCGAGCTCGACCTGCCGATCGGCGGGCTGATGGTTGAGGGCCTGCCGATCGAGATCGCCGGTACGTCGCTGACCCGCATCGGCTGGCTGCTTGGGCTCGTCTTTGCCGGCACCGGCCTGTGGAGCGCGCATCGGCTGGCGGCGACGGCGCGCTGGCGCGCGGCAGCCTGGGCCGGGTGGGGCGTGGCGGTGCCGCTGGTCGTGCTGACTTCGCTGTGGATCGCCTATGGCAACCCCGACCGCGATCTCCTGCGCGCGCTCATCTCAGCCGTCCTGGTCGCTGGCTTCATTGCCGGCGGCGAATGGATCGCCCGTGCCGAACAGCCGCCGCTCCAGGGCGGGCCGGCGGTCTCCTTCGTGCTTGGCGGGGCAGGGGTGGCGCTGCTGCTGGCCCTCCACATGGGCTTCGGTTCGGGCCTGACCACGGTCCTGCTTGGCCTTGCGGCGGTGGTTCCGGCACTGGCGACGCGGCAGCGTGGCTACCCGGTGCTCAACTGGCTGAGCGTCGGGGCGGCGGTTGCCGTTTTGGCGCGGATCGCTTTCGACCCGACGGTTGTCGGGGCGGACAGGCTCGGCATGACGCCCGTCTTCAACTGGATCCTGCCCGGCTACGGCATCCCGGCAATTGCTTTCGGCTTCGCCGCCTGGCAGCTGGCGCGCACCACCAACGGCCGGCCGCGGCTGGTCATGGAGGCGGTGGCCGCCCTGTTTTCGCTGCTGACCGTGGCGATGCTGGTGCGCCATGCGATGAATGGCGGCGTCATCACCTCGGACGCACCGACGCTGGCCGAACAGGCGATCTACACGCTGATCGCGCTCGGCGGCGGCGGCATCCTGGTGGCGCTCGACATGCGTTCGCCGAGCCCGGTGCTGCGCTATGGCTCGCTCGCCATCGGCGTGCTGTCGGTGCTTTCTGTGCTGGGCCAGCACTTCCTGGTGCTCAATCCGCTGTTCACCGACGAAGGCACGGGCAGCATTCCGTTGTTCAACCTCTTGCTCCTTGCCTACCTTCTGCCGGCGTTGGCAGCAGCAGCGTTGGCGTACTACGCCAGGGGCAAGCGGCCGAAATGGTATTCGGCAATGCTGGCCTTTGTCGCCGCACTGCTCGCCTTTGCCTATGCCACGCTGTCGGTGCGCCGGCTGTTCCAGGGCGAGCATATCGGCCTGTGGGCAGGCCTCGGCCAGGTCGAGACCTATTCCTATTCGGCGCTGTGGCTTGCCATGGGCGTCGGCCTGCTGGTCGCCGGCGTGACGCTGAAGTCGCAGGTGTTGCGCATCGCCTCGGCGGCGTTGATCTCGATCGCCGTGGCAAAGGTCTTCCTGTTCGACATGTCCGAACTGGAAGGCGTGCTGCGCGCGCTGTCCTTCATCGGGCTGGGCGCTGTGCTGATCGGCATCGGGCTGTTCTACCAGCGCCTGCTGACGCGGGCGGCACGCTCGTAGCGCAAGGAAGTCAATGTAGATTGCCGGAAGGTCGAAGCGCTGCACGGCTTGCCTTCGATGCCTGGTGCGCATGCCGTTAACCATCTGTTAACATTACCGAAAGATTGCCTGATCGGATCGGCATTTATTAAGATCGCGCAAGGTTTCGGCAACGAATGGCGACGAAGGTCGCCTCGCGCCAATGATATGGCGCACGGGACTCGGCCTGCGGACTTCCTCCCCCGTTTGCCGCTGCGTCGAAGCCCGTCACAGGACAGCAAAGCCTCGGGCTTTGCTGTCCCAAGCAATCTCGGAGCACTACATCATGTCCAAGCGAAATCTGTATTTCGTCCTCTTCGCGGCCCTCGCGCCTTTTATCACCCCCGTCGTTGCCAGTGCGGCCGACGTGGCATCGGATTACTCCCAGGAAAGCTCTGGCGCCTATGACTGGTCGGGCATCTATGGTGGCGGCCATGTCGGGCTTTCCAATGACGGTTTCCCGAACCCGTTCTCGAGCAAGACCGGCTGGCAGCTTGGCGGCCAGGTTGGCGCCAATTTCCAGTCCGGAATGTTCGTCTACGGCGCCGAGGCCGACGCCAGCTTCTCCAACGGCGCCCGCCACAACATCGCCAATGGCGCCCAGCTCGAGCGCAAGTTCGACGCCGCCGCCAAGGCCCGCGCCGGCGTCGCGATAGATCGCACGCTGGTCTACGGAACCGCCGGCTACGGCGTCTCCAAATTTGACGCCAGGCGCAACGTCACCTCCGGCAGCAACTGGGAAGGCGGCCTCCTGCTCGGCGCCGGCGTCGAACAGGCGATCAGCGACAAGGTCACCGCCAAGATCGAGTACAACCGTGTCGACTATGGCAAGGTGCGGTCGACCGTCGGCGGCGTCAAGCAGGCCGACGAGCTCGACAGCAACACGCTGAAGGCCGGCCTGAACTACCGGTTCTGAACGACCTAGGCACTTCCGAAGGCGGGCATGCAGGTCATGCCCGCCTTTTTTATACTTGAATGAATATGCGTTGAGGAATATCTGTATATCCAGAAGGGATATGCAGATGCCTCTCTACATCAGAGATAACGAAGTCGATGCGCTGGCAGCCGAATTGCAGGCCGTATCCGGCGCCGCGAGCAAGACCGAAGCGGTGCGGACCGCACTGCTTCACGAGCTTGCTCGCAACCGCGCCAATATCCCCCTGCGCAATCGCCTTGCCAAACTGCAGGCGAGAGTGGCGGAGCTGGGCCTGCCCGACCGCGACTTCGACATGAAGAAGTTCACCGACGAAATGTGGGACGGCGAGTGATTTTCATCGACGCGTCCGTCATCGTTGCCGTCCTCAACCAGGAGCCGGGCTGGGAGGAACTGGTCAAGCAACTCACCAGCGCCGCCGGCGAGAGATACGTTTCGCCGCTGGTTCGTTTCGAAGCAATCATGTCGCTTGCTCGGGCCAGGGCCGGTGGTGGCCGGAAGCCGGCCCCGGAGCTTGTCTTGCAGGCAGGGCAGGTGGTTGACGACTTCATGGTCGAGATCGACGCCCAGGAGATCCCGATTTCGGATGAGATCGGACGGGCGGCGGTCGATGCCGCAACACGCTACGGCATGGCGGTCGGCCATTCCGCCGATCTCAACTTCGGCGACTGCTTTGCCTATGCCTGCGCCAAGGCGTTGAAGGCGAAGCTAGTCTACAAAGGCAACGACTTCGCCCAGACCGACCTGGCCTGATCGGACGTCAGGCCAGGAACCGGTACTACTCCGCCGGCACCAGTGCCGGATGCCTGGTGACCGGCCGTTCCTTGATCGGCCAGTGGACGGCGGCGGCGAACAGCCCAAGGGCGACGCCAAGCCACCACACCGCATCGTAGGAACCGAAGTGGTCGTAGAGGTAGCCGCCGAGCCAGACACCGAGGAATGAGCCGATCTGGTGCGAGAAGAAGACGATGCCGCCCAGCATGCCGAGGTGCCGGGTGCCGAACATGATGGCGACGAGGCCATTGGTCGGCGGCACTGTCGACAGCCAGAGCAACCCCATGATGATGGCGAAGATGACGACGCTGGTCGGCGTCTGCGGCAGCAGCAGGAACGCCGCGACGAGTGCCGACCGGGCGAGATAGATCCAGGCGAGGAAGCGGGGTTTCGAGTACTTCTGGCCGATGATGCCGGAGGCAAGCGAGCCGATGATGTTGAAGAAGCCGATCAGGGCGAGCGCGATCACCGCATAGCGGGCGTCGATGCCGATGTCCCTGATATAGGCCGGGAAATGGGCGGTGATGAAGGCGACCTGGAAGCCGCAGACGAAGAAGCCCGAAACCAGGAGCATGTAGCTCCTGTGGCCGAAGGCTTCTGACAGGGCCTGGCTGAGCGTTTGCTGGATTTCGGACTGGGAGACCTTGCCCGAGCTGGAATTGCCGATCAGCGGGATCGCCAGCACCGGGATGACCAGCATGGCGATGGACATGTAGACGAGCGTATCGGACCAGCCATAGGCATCGATCAGACCCTGGCTGATCGGGGCGAAGATGAACATGCCGGCCGACCCGGCGGCGGTGCCGATGCCGAAGACCATGCTGCGGTTGTTCGGGTTGGTGTTGCGGGCAAAGGCCGCCAGCACGATGCTGAAAGAACCGGCGGCGACGCCGAGACCGACCAGCACGCCGCCACTGAGATGCAGCATGCCGGGGCTGTCGGCAGAGGCCATCAGATAGAGGCCGAGCGCATAAAGCACCGCGCCGAGCGTCAGCACGCGCCATGTGCCGAAGCGGTCGGCGATCGCACCGAAGATCGGCTGTCCCAGGCCCCAGCACAGGTTCTGGATCGCCATGGCGAGACCGAACGTGGTGCGGTCCCAGCCTTTTTCGGCGAGCATCGGCAATTGGAAGAAGCCCATCGCCGAGCGCGGCCCGAAGGTAAGCGCCGCGATCAGGCAGCCGCAGATGATAATCAGCCACGGCACCGTATTGCCCCACCTGGTGGTTGCCGCCGCTGCCGTCATCGTCGCTTCTCCCGTGAGGAAGCCACTTTTAGCCGATCCCATCGCATGTTCAAAATCAATTGAACTAGCGCATGCTTCAACATTTCTGATGGATGGGAATAGGAGGGCCGCAGCAAGCGTTAGTTGCATGCTTGGGTGATTGGCGGCTGAATTCGACGGCCGCTTGCGTCGCTGAGGCAAGGCGCGTTCTATCAGCACGTTCAAAGGGCGATCCACGATCCGCAGTGATGGAAGAAAAGAAGGCAGCGATACTTCAGGAAATCCCGCGCCTGCGGCGCTATGCGCGCGCGCTGCTGCGCGACCGCGACTCTGCCGATGATCTCGTCCAGGATTGCCTCGAACGGGCATTGATGCGCCTGGACAACTGGCGAACGGGAGAAAGCCCCAGGAGGTGGTTGTTTACGATCATGCATCATCTGTTCATCGACCAGATGCGAAAGGTGAAACGTCGCGGCGAAGCGGCGGTCCTGCCGCTCGACGCCGGCGAGGCGATGGCAACGCCGGCCATCCAGGCTGAAAGCGCGGCCTCGCGTGAAATCGTCGACGCCTTGCAGCAGATCAGCCCCGACCGGCGCGCCGCACTGGTGATGGTCGCCATCGAAGGATTTTCCTATGCCGAGGCGGCAACGATGCTGGGCGTGCCCGCCGGCACGCTGATGTCGCGCATTGCCCGGGGCCGCGAGGAACTGCGGGCGCTGCTCGACGACCAGGCGCGGCGCCGGACGATAAGGATCGTCGAGAAATGAACGCGCGCAGCTTCACCGACCGCGATATCCACCTGGCGCTTGATGGCGAGCTGCCGGAGGACGAGCGCGCCGCCTACCAGGCCTGGCTGGAAGCCAATCCCGACATGAAGGCGAGGAGCCTGCGTTTCGCCGCCGACAATGCCGCCTTGCGCGGCCTGTTCACGGGCGTCCTCGACGAGCCCGTGCCGGCGCGGCTGACGGCAGTGGTCAAGGGCGATGCGCCGAAGCGCAAGGGCACGCCGCCATGGTGGCGCATGGCTGCGGCGGCAGCACTTCTGGTCGCCGGCGGTCTCGGCGGATATCTGGTCGGAGCGAGCGGTTTCGGCCTTGGTCCCGATTCCGACGATCGCATGGCCGAATTGGCGATTGCCGCGCATCAGACCTTTGCCGCCGACAAGAACCGGCCGGTCGAGGTCGACGGCAGCGATCCGGCCTACCTGACCGGCTGGCTGTCGAAGCGGACCGGGCTGAAGCTGGTGGCGCCGGATCTCAGCGACAATGGCTTCCAGCTCCTGGGCGGACGCCTGGTGCCGGCCGAAGGCAGTACGGCGGCGCTGATGCTTTACGCCGACGCGCAGGGCAATCGTATTTCCGTCTATGTCACCACCGGCGGCAGCGAGCTCTCGAAGGGCACTTATACGCTCGCGGGCGGTGGCCCCGAAGCCGTCTACTGGCAGGAAAAGGGCTATGGCTGCGCCGTCGTCGGAACCCTGCCGCCAGCGGAACTCCGGCTGGTTGCGAAGGATGCATACAAGCAATTGCTCGCAGGGGCGGGCCTGAGCCAGTCATAGGACGCACCGATATTTCGGCGTCCTTTCCTACGAGATTCATATCCCTCCAGCCCGGGCGTCATGTCACAATAAGGCCCGAATCGAGGCGTGACTGCGCTGGCAATGCGAGCGCGAGCGTGCTTCGCAGGGGCATATCCTTCCGGGCATTTCTCCGCCCAATCGAGGTCCTCAGAACCGCATGGTTGCCGACATCCGTACGGCCCGCGCAGAAGATGTCGATGCGCTCGTCGCCATCGAGAACGCCGTCTTTGATGGCGACAGGATTTCCCGCCGCTCCTTTCGCCAGCTGATCGATCACGAAACCGCCGAGGCGCTTGTCGCCGAGGTCGACGGACGTGTCGCCGGCTACGCCATGGTGCTGTTTCGCAGGGGCAGCGGCGTGGCGCGGCTTTACTCCTTCGCCATCGGCCCGGATTTCGGTGGCAAGGGGCTTGGCCGCCTCCTGCTCGATGCCGCCGAGCATGTCGCCTATGGGCACGGCCGCATGATGATGCGGCTCGAGGTGCGCGAGGACAATCAGCGCGCCATCGGCCTCTACGAGCGGAACGGCTATCGCAGGATCGGCCACGAGCCCGACTACTACGAAGACGGCATGGCCGCACTTCGCTTCGAAAAGACGCTGCGCGGCGACGTGCCCATTGCCACGAATGTGCCGTTCTACGCCCAGACCTGCGACTTCACCTGCGGGCCGTGCTGCCTGATGATGGCGATGGCCAATTTCGACCGCAAGTTTGTGCCGGACCCTGTGATGGAGGTTCGGCTGTGGCGCGAGGCGACCACCATCTTCATGATGTCGGGGCCCGGCGGCTGCGAGCCGTTTGGCCTTGCGGTGGCGGCGCACGAGGCCGGGCTCGGCACCGAGATACTCGTCTCGGCGGAGGGCGTGCTGTTCTTGCAGTCGGTTCGCACCGCCGAAAAGCGGCGGGTCATGGAGTTGGCGCAGGCCGACTTCCGCAACCGCGCCGAGAAATACGCCATCCCTGTAACCTACCGCCCGTTCGGCATCGACGACATCAGGTCGAGGCTCGCCGAAGGCAAGCTCGTGCTGGTGCTGATCTCGGGATTCCTGATGTTCGGCAAGAAGGTGCCGCACTGGGTGCTGGCCATCGGCGACGATGGAGGCCACATCCTGATCCACGACCCGTGGATCGAGGACGAACAGCGCGAGACGGCATCCGACGCCGCCAACATTCCGGTTCCCTACGACATCTTCATGCGCATGGCGCAGTTCGGCCGCGATGGCCTGCGCGCCGCGATCATTCTCGGAAAGCTTAGGAAACGATGACCTGGGTCATTCTTACCGGCCGCCAAAGCGATCTCGACCAGACGGCGACGCCGCACAAGATCATTACGAATCGCGACTATCTCGCGCATCCCTCGCTGTTTCGCGGCCAGCGGCCGAAGGTGATCAACCTGTCGAACCGCTACAGCTACCAGAGCCGGGGTTACTACGCCTCGCTGCTGGCGAGCTCCCGCGGGCACAAGGTGATCCCGACGGTCGAGACGATGATCGACCTGTCGGAGCGCAAGCTCTACGAAAACGCGCTGCCGGAACTGGAATTGGCGCTGAACAAATGCCGCAAGGATCTGGGCGGCAGCTTTCCGGCCAAGGCGACGATCTTCTTCGGCATCGGCCCGTCCAAGGCCTGGGATCGTTTTGCCAAGCTTCTGTTCGACTGGTTCCGCGCGCCGGCGCTGGAAGTGGCGATCAAGGACGGCGAATGGGCGTCGATCCACAAGATCGGCTTTGCTGCGCTCGGGCGGCTCGACGACGCCGACAAGAAGCGTTTCGTGGCTGCCCTCGACACCTATACCAGCCGGGAATGGCGCGACACCAAGGCCCGCACGCCTTCGCGCTTCACCTTTGCCACCCTGATAGACCCACACGAGCAGCTGCCGCCGTCGGCGATCTCGTCGCTGCGCCACTGGGCCCGCATCGCCGAGAAGATGGGCGTAGAGGTTGAGCCGATCACCAAGAAGGACCTCGCCAAGCTCGCCAACTACGACGCGCTGTTCATTCGCGAGACGACGTCGATCTCGAACCACACCTACCGCTTCGCCCGCCGCGCACAGCAGGAGGGCATGCCTGTCATCGACGACCCGCTGTCGATGATCCGCTGCACCAACAAGGTCTATCTCAACGAATTGATGGCCTACAACAACGTGCCGGTGCCGCCGACTGTGATGATCGCCGGACTGTCGGACCTGCAGCTGGCGGCCGATACGCTCGGCTTTCCGCTGGTGCTGAAGATTCCCGACAGCTCGTTCTCGCGCGGCGTCAAGAAGGCGTCGAACTTCGACGAGCTGAAGGCGCTGGCGACGGCGTGGCTCGAGGATTCCGACCTGCTGATCGCCCAGAAATTCATGCCGACGCAATATGACTGGCGCGTCGGCGTGCTCGGCGGCCAGCCGCTGTTTGCCATCCACTACCTGATGGCCAAGAAGCACTGGCAGATCGTCAATCACGACAGCAAGGGCAAGCCGGTCGAGGGCGGCATCAAGACGTTCACGCTCAAGCATGCACCGGCACATGTCATCGACACCGCCGTGCGCGCCGCGCGCTGCATCGGCGACGGGCTCTATGGCGTCGACCTCAAGGAGACCAAGGACGGCGTGTTCGTCATCGAGGTCAACGACAACCCCAACCTCGACCACGGCGTCGAGGATTCGGGCGAGAAGGACGAGATCTGGGTACGTCTGACCCAGTGGTTCCTCGACCGGCTGGAGCGCAACGGCAAGTAGCCTGAAAATCGTTATACCAAATGGTTGACTATCCGGAATGGTGGCGCTACATTCAACCTTATGGTTGAAGATTCAGAACGTCTCGACACAATTTTTCACGCGCTGTCCGACCCGACCCGCAGGGCGATGCTCAACGGGCTGGCCAGGGGGCCGCGCAATGTTGGCGACCTGGCAGCACCCTTCGACATGTCGCTGGCCGCGGCGTCCAAGCACATCAAGGTGCTGGAAAAGGCGGGGCTGGTGAAACGCAGCGTCCAGGGGCGCACGCACGTCTGCAGCCTCGACGCGCTGCCCATGCATGCCGGCGTCGAATGGATGCGGCACTACGAGAAGTTCTGGAACCAGCAACTCGATGTCCTCGAAGCCCTTCTGGTGGCCGAGGATCGCGGCGAGGCGAAGAAGCAAACCGAAACAAACACTGACGCGAAGAAGAAAGGGAGTAAGTCATGAACATCCACACTTCTTATGGCATCGTCACCGAACCCGGCGCGGTGCGCATCGAACGTCTGCTGCCTGGGCCTATCGAGCGCATCTGGAGCTATCTGACCGACTCGGACAACCGCCGGCAGTGGCTCGCCGCCGGGCCGATGGAGCTGAAGCTTGGCGGACATGTCGAAAACGTCTTCCGCAATTCCGATTTGACCCGCAACGACGATCCGCCGCCGGCACACATGGCCGCCTTCGCCGAGCATCGGGTGCCTGGCGAGGTCATCGCCTGCGAGCCGCCGCATCTGCTCGCTTACAGCTGGGGCGGCGCACCGGGCGAAAGCTCGGAAGTGCGCTTCGAACTGGCAACCCGCAACGGCAAGGTGCTGCTGACGGTGACCCACCGCCGTCTCGCCGAAGACGGTGCACTGCTGAACGTCGCCGCCGGCTGGCACACCCATCTCGACATATTGGCAGCCAGGCTGGAAGGCAGCGAGCCCGACGGCTTCTGGAGGACGCATACGCGGCTCGTGGCCGAGTACGGCCGGCGCATCGACGGCTCGCAGACGGCTGCCAAGGGAGGGTGAGATGCTGCTCAAGAACAGGACGGCCATCGTCTATGGCGGCGGTGGCGCGATCGGAGGGGCCGCGGCCAGGGCATTTGCCCGCGACGGCGCCCGCGTGTTCCTGGCCGGGCGCACGCCGGACAGGCTGGAAATGGTCGCGGGCCAGATCCGCACTGAAGGCGGCTTTGCCGAAACGGCGGTGCTGGACGCGCTTGACGAGGAGGCGGTCGAGCGCCATGCCGCCGAAGTGGCGACACAGGCCGGCGGCATCGACATCGCCATGAATGCGGTCGGCATTGCCCATGTGCAGGGCACGCCGTTCGGCGAACTGTCGCTTGCCGATTTCGAGACGCCGGTCGCGGGTTATGCCAGGAGCAACTTCGTCACCGCAAAAGCCGTCGCGCCGCACATGCGGGGCAAGGGCGTGATCCTGACCCTGTCGACGCCAGGCGCGCGGCTGTCAGGCGTGGGCTTCCTCGGCAACGGCGTCGCCAGTGCCGCGGTCGAAGCGCTGTCGCGCATCCTCGCCGGCGAGCTTGGTCCGCGCGGCATAAGGGTGATCTGCCTCCGCCCGGACGCCATCCCCGAATCTTTGGCCGCGTCGCATGTGCGCAGCGCTTTCGAGGGCTTTGCCGAGCGCGCGGGCATGAGCGTTGACGACATGCTCGCCGCCCGTGCAGCGTCGGGGCCGTTGCTCCGGCGCTTTCCGACCTTGGCGGAGATCGGCGATTTCGCTGCCTTCGTTGCCTCCGACCGCGCGGGGGCAATGACGGGTGCGATCGCCAATCTGAGTTGCGGCACGCTGGTCGACTGACCGCTGCCTTGCCAATTCCCGCGTCCCCTGATCTTCTCAACGGAGAGCGGGACACGGACGACATGCTTTTCTTTGTCATCGAGGATTTTCGCGGGCGCGACCCGAAGGCGATCTATCGCCCGTTTCGCGACAAGGGGCGGCTCGCGCCGGAGGGTTTCGTCGTCCACCACAGCTGGATCGCGGCCGACATGAGCCGTTGCTTCATGCTGGTGGAAGCCGACGACGTGACGCTGCTCCAGCGCTGGGTCGTCGAATGGGCCGACATCGTCGGCTTCGAGATCGTGCCTGTGGCGACGAGCAAGGACACCGCCGCGGGGCTTGCCCCGCATCTCTGACGCGGGTGTGGTCGCCCGTCGTATCAATCGACGCTTGCAAATGACCTCACGGCTTGTTTTCCTGCCGAAGCGCTGGAGGCACGCATGCGGCGGATTCTCTTCCTTGCAGCTGGAGCACTCGTCGTCGCGTCGCTGACCGCGGCTTCGGCGGCTGAACGGCGCTGCGGCTGGTATGCAAGCCCGACGCCGGGCAATCTCTGGCTCATCGACAAGGACGCCACGTGGACGATCACCTCGCAGGGCGAGGCGGACGGAGCCGATGCCTTCGACGTTGACAAGGCGCCGGACTTCGATCCTAGGCAGTTTGTCGAGACCAATGTGCCGGGGGCTGGCTACGGCTATGGCTGCGCCTGCATGACCGTCGAAACCGACGCCAGACAGCAGCGCATCACCAAGGTGTTTGCCGGCGACATCCTGCCGTTGCGCAAATGCAAGGCCGACAGGTCGCTGCCACCGCCACCGGATTGACCATCGGGTCGGAACGACGCGATGCGTTGGCCTGAGTTGCGGCCGCCCGGAACGGCCATTTTGATCGTGCATAAGAGGGGACGGACATGGCATTGACCGGCGCGAGCCACAACTATCAGCGCGAGCGGCGCGAGGGCGAAAGCGCCAGGGTCGAGTTCGTCGAACTGTTCTTTGATCTTGTCTTCGTCTTTGCGGTGACGCAGCTGTCGCATTTCCTGCTCAAGGACCTGTCGCTCGAAGGCACGCTCGAAGCGGTACTGATGCTCGTCGCCGTGTGGTGGGTGTGGAATTACACCGCCTGGGTGACCAACTGGCTCGACCCCAACCGCCGGCCGGTGCGTGGCATGATGTTCGCGCTGATGCTCGGCGGGCTGATGCTGTCGACGTCGATCCCCGAGGCATTCGAGGGGCGCGGGCTGCAGTTCGCTGCCGCCTATGTGTTCATGCAGCTGGGCCGCACCCTGTTCATGATGTGGGCGCTCAGGCGTCACAATCCTGCAAATCATACCAATTTCGTACGGATCGCCATCTGGGTCTGTCTGGCTAGCGTGTTCTGGATCGCCGGTGGCATTGCCAGTCCCGAGAACCGTTTTGCGATCTGGGCCGTAGCGCTGGCAATAGAACTCATTTCGCCGGCCTGCGGGTTCTGGACGCCGTGGCACGGCGCCTCAACGACCGCCGACTGGGACGTCGATCCCGACCATATGGCTGAGCGCAATGGGCTGTTCATCATCATCGCACTGGGCGAATCGATCCTCGTCTCGGGCGCAACCTTTGCCGAACTCGAATGGACATGGGTCAATTTCGCGGCCTTCCTGACGACCTTCTTCGCCTCGGTAGCGATGTGGCTGATCTACTTCAATGTCGGCCAGGAGGCAGCGCATCACCGCATTTCGTCGGCCACGGACAAGGGGCGGATCGCCCGTGTCGCCTACACCTATATCCCCGTGCTGCTGGTAGCCGGCATCATCGTGGTGGCCGTGTCGGACGAGCTGATTCTCGCTCACCCGCTCGGTCATGCGGAGGCAGCCGTGATCTGGACCTCCATCGGCGGCTCGGCGCTTTATCTGGTCGGCAATCTGCTGTTCAAGCGCTATGTTGTCGGCCGCCCGCCGCTGTCGCATATCATCGGCCTGGCGATCCTTGCCGCGATGGTGCCTTCGCCAGCCACATGTCGCCGCTGCTGATCGGCGCGGCCACGACCGTGGTCATGATGCTGGTGACGGTGCTCGAACTCAGGGGGCAGCCGGTGCGGCATGCGAAGGCTTGACCGGCGCCCGGCCATGGCGTTCGATCTGCCCTGAACAGTCGGAAGGCGCACCATGATCCTCATCGGCCAGTATGACAGCCCATTCGTCCGCCGCGTCGGCGTAGCACTCCGGCTTTATGGCATTGCCTTCACGCACGAGCCTTGGTCGGCGTTTGGTGACGCCGACAAGATCCGCGCCTACAACCCGCTGACGCGGGTGCCGACGCTGGTTCTCGACAATGGCGAGGTGCTGATCGAGAGCCACGCCATCCTCGACTATCTCGACAGCCTGGCGCCAGGCGGGCTGGCGATGTTCCCGATTGCCGAGCCGGCGCGCCATCAGGCACTGAAGGTCTCGGCGCTGGCGATGGGGCTGGGCGACAAGGCTGTCAGCCTGTTCTACGAGCGGCGGCTGCACAAGGAGGTATCGACCGTCTGGGTGGAGCGCTGCCGCACGCAGATCACGGACGTGCTGGCAGTACTCGAAGCCGATCGTGCGGGACGGGACAGTGACTACTGGTTCGGCGACCGCATCGGCCACGCCGATATCGGGGTGGCGTGCGTGCTGCGCTTTATCAACGATGCGCATCAGGGGCTGCTGAACATGGTTGATTTCCCCGCGCTCGCTGCCGACGCCGCACGGCTGGAGGCGATGCCGGTGTTCCAGGAGATCAGCCAGGAGTTCATCCCGCCGGCTTGACTACCTGCAGCGCTGTTTTTCGATCGCCGCGAAGCGTTCGAGGAACGTGTCCTGCACGCGTTTTGCCGGCTGCGGTGCAAGGTCGAGCCCGTCGATGGTGATGCCGCGCGGTCGGCCGAAGAACTCGGTCGCCTCGTTCACCGCAAAGCCTGCAAGCCCGGTTGCCTCGAAATAGGCAGCTATCTGGTCGGCGCGCTTGATGTCCTTCTTCAGGCCCACACCGATCTCGGCCGGCAGGCCGAAGCGCAGGTGGATGGCGTGCTGCAGCCGCTCCTCGCAAGCCTTGTAGCCGCCGCCGACCACCGACTTGAACGGCGAGATCATGTCGCCGATGACATATTCCGGCGCATCGTGCAGCAGGGCGGCGAGTTGCGCGTCCGGCGAGGCGGCCGGCACGATCCTGCGGAAGATCTCTTCGACAATCAGCGAATGCTGCGCCACGGAAAAGGCGTAGTCGCCCGAGGTCTGGCCGTTCCAGCGGGCGACGCGGGCGAGGCCGTGGGCGATGTCCGATATCTCGACGTCGAGCGGCGAGGGGTCGAGCAGGTCGAGCCGTCGACTCGACAGCATGCGTTGCCAGGCACGCGGCGGGGCGCCGGGACGATCGGCCATCAGGCGTCTTCCGCGCTGGCGGCTTCCGGATAGGTGAAGCCAGCCCAGCCAGGGATTGCGGGGGTGATGGCAACGTCGCCGGCGGTGATTTCGGCGCCTGCGTCGAGCGCGGCCTTCACCCGGTCGATGCGGGCGATGGCGATGCCCGTCGTGCCCGAAACCGAGCCGAGGGTGCCGATCAGCTTGCCGCCGGAGACGAGGTCGGTACCGGGCGCGGGGAGGTCGGAAGCAGCCGAGACCAGAAGCACGCGCCGCCGGGCGGTGCCGCGATGCTGCATGCGCGATACGACTTCCTGGCCGATGAAACAGCCTTTTTTGAAGCCGACGCCTCCCATCAGGTCGAGCAGCACATCGTGCGGGAAGGCATCGCTGAGCGCGTAGTCGGGGCCGCTCTCGGCGACACCGTTGGCGATGCGGAAGGCGTGCCAATCGGCTTCGCTGGCATCGGCGACGGGTGCTGCGCCATAGTGGCGGAAGACGGGGGACAGGAAGCGGCTGTCGCGGACAGTTGAATCAGATTGCGAGGCAGCTGAATCATCTTGCCATGAGACAGCGATATCAGGTTGATCCTGCTTCGATATTTCGGCTTTCGCGCGCAGTCTGTAGAGCGTCAGGCGGCGGACGAAATCGTCGGCGATGTCGGCGCGGCATTCGAGTCGGAGCGCGTTTTCGCCGCTGCGCGATACCAGGAAATCGAACATGATCTTGCCCTGCGGGGCGAGCAGCGCGCCTGGCCTGGCTGCACGGTCGCCCAGCGCATCCAGGTCGAGCGTCAGGATGTTCTGAAGGAAATGCTCGGCATCGGGGCCGGAAACATCGATGATGGCGCGGTCTGCGAGAGTGGCTGTCGGCATGGACCTGATCTTGCATTTCTGAGAGCCATTACGTAAGCCGCAGGCAATTCCCAGACAAGGGCACGCGCGACATGGCTACCACCTTCGATCTCATCCTCAAGGGCGGCACGGTCGTCAATCATGACGGCATCGGCGTCCGCGACGTCGGCGTCACCAATGGCCGGATCGCCGCCATCGGCGATCTGGGCAGCGCATCGGCCGGCGAGACCATCGATTGCGTCGGCCTGCATATCTTGCCCGGCGTGGTCGACAGCCAGGTGCATTTCCGCGAGCCGGGACTGGAGCACAAGGAAGATCTGGAGAGCGGTTCGCGCGCGGCGGTGCTGGGCGGTGTCACCGCTGTCTTCGAGATGCCCAACACCAACCCGCTGACGACGAGCGAGGCAGCTCTTGCCGACAAGGTCAGCCGCGCGACGGCGCGCATGCATTGCGACTTCGCATTCTGGGTCGGCGGCACGCGCGAGAACGCGAAAGACGTGGCCGAACTCGAACGCCTGCCGGGCGCTGCCGGCATCAAGGTGTTCATGGGCTCGTCCACCGGCGATCTTCTGGTCGAGGACGACGAGGGCGTGGCCTCCATCCTGCGCAACACCCGCCGTCGCGCCGCCTTCCACTCGGAGGACGAGTTCCGCCTGCGCGAGCGCCAGGGCCTGCGCGTCGAGAACGACCCGTCCTCGCACCCGATCTGGCGCGACGAGATCGCCGCGCTCCAGTGCACCGAGCGCCTGGTGCGGATCGCGCGGCAGGAGCGCGCGCGCATCCACGTGCTGCACATCTCGACGGCCGAGGAGATCGCCTTCCTTGAACACCACAAGGATGTTGCCACCTGCGAGGCGACGCCGCACCACCTGACGATGAGCGCGGACGATTATGCCCGCCTCGGCACGCTGCTGCAGATGAACCCGCCGGTGCGCGCCGCCCGCCACCGCGACGGCATCTGGCACGGCATCGGCCAGGGCGTCGTCGACGTGCTCGGCTCCGACCACGCGCCGCACACGCTCGCCGAAAAGGCAAAACCCTATCCGGCCTCGCCCTCGGGCATGACAGGCGTGCAGACCCTGGTGCCGATCATGCTCGACCACGTGAATGCCGGTCGGCTGACGCTGGAGCGTTTCGTCGATCTCGCGAGCCACGGTCCCAACCGCATCTTCGGCATGGCGCGCAAGGGCCGCATCGCCGCCGGCTACGACGCCGACTTCACCGTCGTCGACATGAAGCGCAAGGAAACCATCACCAACGCCCAGGCCGGTTCGAAGGCCGGCTGGACGCCTTATGACGGCAAGCAGGTCACCGGCTGGCCGGTCGGCACCATCGTCCGCGGCATCCGCGTGATGTGGCAGGGCGAGATCACCACGCCGTCGCAGGGCAGGGCGGTGGAGTTTTCGGAAGCGGTGGTGCGGTAGGTTCTTCTCCCCCTTGTGCGATAACCCGGGGACCGGGTGAGGGAGGTCGCAGTACGCTGCGACCACACCGACGCGATGTGTCGACCCGTGGGCTAGGTCCGCTTTTCTTGACCGGTTCTGACGTCGCCACCGTCACGGCATCGTCTAGCGCCTAGAGCCGGCGACTGCTGATCAGGGCGTGCCTACACGCGCCAACTGAGGCTCGAGGCGCTGCCCCTCATCCGGCCCTTCGGGCCACCTTCTCCCCGTAAAAGGGGCGAAGGGAAAAAGAATCAATCGCCTGCGACGAAGAACGCCCAGCGGCCGTCCGGCGTGATGCCGAGACGGTAGAAGACATATGTGCCGTACTGCTTCATGTCCTCGTAGTCGCCGGCGGTCACGATCTTGAACAGCTCGACCTTCTGGCGCGCGTCGAGCTTTTCGAGCGGGATGCCGAAGAAATAGGGCCAGACATAAAGGTCCTCGTCGGTGCCTTCGCCGAGATGCACGTAGCCGGCGTTCAGCACCTCTTCCATGATGGCGAGCAACTCTTGGCCTTCGCCGTCGCCGGACAAGCCCTTGATAAAGGCGATCGGGTCGCCCTCGATCTCGCCGAACGACAGTTGCGGCATGGATTCGCCCTGGCCGATCAGCGGCCGGAGCTTTTCGATGTCGCCGGTCTTGGCCGCCTCGACAAGCAGGTTGCGCATGCGCGCGACGGGCTCTGGCAGGCGGCTGAGGTCGTAGACGATCTCGGGCAGCGGGCCATCGGGATCGAGATGCGGCGCGGCGGGCCCCGTGGCGTCGGGCGCGTCCGGCTCGGGGTCCTGCGGCTCGGCCGGTTGATCTTCGGGCGCTTCTTCGCTTCCGCCAGGCGCGCTGGCCGCCGGAGGCGCCTGGATCGGGTCGGGCATCGGCACCGAGTTTTCAGGCCCAGTGCCCTCATCTGTTGCAGGCGGGGTGACGGGCGCTGGGATCTCTTCGCGCTTGATCTCACTCAGTGCAAGAGCGCTGGCGGCGGTCAGCGAAAGGGCAAACGAAGCGGCAAGGCCGAGAGCCGCGATGCGCAACGCGCCGCGGGCCGTAATTTCAGTCTTTGGCCGCATCAGAATTACGCTCCGGTCTTCCCAGGCGCCGTGCATCCGATCCGGATGCGCGATTGGCGCCCTAAACTGCAAAACCTGCGCATCGTGCTCGCCGAAACGCGATTCGGGTCGCAGGCCGATGCCAGTGATGTGCCGGCATGATGCCGAAACCGTGTCGGCTAGTCAAAGAACCGGGATAGCGCTCAATGCCGCAGGCGCAGCGGCTCGAACTCGCCGGCTTCGACCTTGGCGCGCATGCGGTCGAGCATGGCCAGCGCGGCGCGCTCGCCATTGGCGGCCACGATCTCGGCGAAGGCGGTGGCAAGGGCGGCTTCGGCGATGATCTCGGGCTCGATGCCGGCGGAAAGGCCTTCCGCCCATGCCTCGTTGTGGCTCTCGACGGCGGTCAGGCGCTTTTCTTCCCGGACCAGGGCGTCGATATCGCTTACGCTTTGTTCCATTTCGGTCTTTCACCCTGCCAAGCGATCCGGTGATTCGGATCAACTTGAGCTATCCCTTTAATGTCCCGTTAAGACACCTAACACAATCGCCCGTCCGTGTACGGCAGGCAATGCCGGGAAAGTAAATAGCCTGTTAATTACCGTAGCGGGAGGCGATGTCGCGGCTGAGCGCTTCGCCTTCCTTCATGTAGCGCCCGATGGCTTCGGTCGCTGACGGCGTGCAGGCGGTGTAGGTGCCGTCGAACGAACGGTAGCCGCGGTTGAAGGACGCGATGAAACGGGCGCGGCGTTCGGGCGAGGGGTTCTCGGCCTGCAGCAGCTTTTCCATCTCGCCGCGCCACTGTGTGCCTTTCTCGCCGCAGAGGTTGCGCAGGAAATGCAGCGAGCCCAGAACCTCGGCGAGCCTGAGAAGGCCCGGTTCGAACGGCGCTTCGACGGCCCGCGCTGGCGCCGCAAGCACGGCGCTTGCGGCGAGCATCATAGCCATGATGTAGGTCGAAGCGCGCATCATAAGCTTTTGTGGCGAAACAATTTGTCGCCCGCAAGGCCACAGTCGCGGCTATCCAACGCTATGCGGGCAAGGCGACCTGTCCGCCGAGCAGTTCGAGCACGATCT
Organism: Aminobacter niigataensis; assembly: GCF_946995915.1. Lineage (GTDB taxonomy): Bacteria > Pseudomonadota > Alphaproteobacteria > Rhizobiales > Rhizobiaceae > Aminobacter > Aminobacter niigataensis. Next base: position 4,125,574 of record NZ_OX341517.1, on the reverse strand, counting down.
CCAGCGTCGAATCGGTGAGCGGCAGGCGCTCGATCTCGGCGAGCGAGAAGAAAGCGGCTTCGTCGGCGTCATCAGCCGCCACCGGCTCGCTGCGCACATGGCGCGCGCCAAAGACGGTGAGCAGGTAGACCGAGGCACCTTCGGCGCGGCTGTCGATGAGGATCTCGCGCAAGGGAACAAGCGTGCCGACTTCGATCCCGGTCTCTTCCATCAGTTCGCGGCGGGCGGCATCTTCGAGCGTTTCGCCGCTTTCGACACGCCCACCGGGAAAGGCATAGAGGCCCTTCGACGGCGCGCGCCCGCGCCGCACCAGCATGATCGAGCGGTCGCGCAGTACGGCGACGGAGACGGCGGGGACTATTTTCGCGTCGATCATCAACTCTCGCTTGGGTAACGCGTTCCATTGTGGAACAGCCGGCCATATCCGCTTTAGCGGTTGCGGCGGGTGCGATCCATCGCCACTTTCAGACGATGAAGCGAGACATGAGCCGATGTGCGGACGAATAGCGGTGATAGCCTCGCCGGAGGAGACGGCGGCCTTTGTCGGCATAGGCGAGCTCGAGAGCTTTCCCCCGCGGTACAATGTGGCGCCGACACAGCCGATCCTGGTGGTGATGGCCGGCCCGCAGCGCCCGCCGGGCTCGAACCTGCCCGACCGCATGGCGATGCTGGCGCGGTGGGGACTGATTCCGGGCTGGACGAAGAATCCGGCCGACATGCCGCTGCTGTTCAACGCGCGCTCCGAATCGGCAATCGAAAAGGCCTCGTTCAAGACCGCGATGCGTCATCGGCGGGCGCTGATCCCGGTCTCGGGTTTCTACGAGTGGAAAAAGCTGCCGGGCAACCGGCGCCAGCCTTACTGGCTCAGGCCGCGCAAGGGCGGACTGGTGGCGCTTGCCGGTTTGATGGAAACCTGGAGCGAGCCGGGCGGCTCGGAGATCGACACGGCGGCGATCCTGACCACCGGCGCCAGCGCCGACATCCTGCACATCCACGACCGCATGCCGGTGGTGATCCAGCCGGAGGATTTTGCCCGCTGGCTCGACTGTCGTACGCAGGAGCCGCGCGACGTGGCCGAACTGATGCGGCCGGCGCAGCCCGACTTCTTCGAGCAGATCCCGGTGTCGGAGATGGTCAACAAGGTGGCCAACGTCGGCCCCGAGATCCAGGACCGGGTCGAACCGTTGCCGGAGGCAGCACCTGAACTGGCCGCGAAGCCAAAAGTGGAAAAGCGTAAGTCCAGCGACGACGACCAGATGAAACTGTTCTGACCAGACGCTAGAACGGCGGTGTGTCCACGCCAGTCCTGTCCGCCGCCATCTCCGGTTTCCTGCTCGGTGCGTCGCTGATCATTGCGATCGGCGCGCAGAACGCGTTTATCCTGCGCCAGGGGCTGCTGCGCCAGCACGTCTTCATTCTGAGTTTGATCTGCGCGGCCTCGGATGCCTTGCTGATCGCCGCCGGCGTCGCCGGGCTCGGCACGCTGATCGCCCAGTCGCCGCGGCTGATCATGGCCGTGACGGTGGGCGGAGCGCTGTTCCTGTTTACTTATGCGGCGATCGCCTTCCGACGTGCGATGAAGCCCGAGGTGCTCAAGGCGGCCAAAAGCGGCGAGGCCAGGCTGTGGCCGGCGATTGCCGCTTGTCTCGCTTTCACCTTCCTCAACCCGCATGTCTATCTCGACACGGTGGTTCTGCTCGGCGGCCTGTCGGCCGCCTATGAAGGTCAGGCACGCCTTGCCTATGGGCTGGGCGCTGCAACGGCGTCGTTCGTGTGGTTCTTCGGGCTCGGCTATGGCGCCCGGCTGCTCGAGCCGGTCTTTGCCCGGCCTGCCGCGTGGCGCGTGCTCGATCTCCTGATCGGCCTAGTGATGGCCGCGATCGGCTTGAGCCTGCTAAGCCGCCTTGCTTAGCTTGGGAGACTGCTTGTCTTTCTTGGGCGCGCAGATCAGCGCGGCAAGAATTGCTGCGGGGCCGATGGCCCGGTAGTGCTTGGTGAGTTCTGCGTACTGGCTACGCGCTCGGTCCTGTTCGGATTGTTTTCGTTTCATTGGTCTCTTCCCTTACGTCAACTGTGTTGAGAGCGGCTGCAAATGCTCACTGATTGGGTCGAATTCGTGGCATGCGGCGCCTTTTATCCGGGCAATGTTTCATTACAGTGCCGGGATATTTAATAAATTGTTTCAGTACTGCTTCTGTTCCGGTTTGCGCGGTAAAGTTTCATGACGCAGCGTCTTGACGGCAACACGCCCGCGAGGCGATAAAGCCGGTGATGAAAACGTCTTTCGCCATTTTCGGCATTTGCATTATTGGCTAGCGTTCGCGCTGGTCAGGACGTTTTCGCCTCATCTTCACACGAGACAGGTCAAACGCCCGGGCCAGCAGGCCAGGGGAGTTTTATGTCTGATTCAATGATGAAGTCCGGTGCGTTTCGGGGCCTTCGGCTTACCAACACGCTGACGCGCACGAAGGAGGACTTCGTGCCGATCGATCCGCAAAACGTGCGGATGTATGTCTGCGGGCCGACCGTTTACGACTTCGCCCATATCGGCAATGCCCGCCCGGCGATCGTCTTCGACGTGCTGTTTCGGCTGCTGCGCCACGTCTATGGCGCGGATGCCGTCACCTATGTGCGCAACCTCACCGACCTCGACGACAAGATCAACGCGCGCGCCCTGCGCGACTTCCCCGATCTGCCGCTTAACGAGGCGATCAGGCGCGTCACCGAAAAGACCGCCAACCAGTACCAGGCCGACGTCAAGGCGCTGGGCTGCCTCGAGCCGACAGTCGAGCCGCGGGCGACGGAGTTCGTGCAGCCGCGCGCCGACGGCCGCGCCGACATGATCACCTTGATTCTCAGTCTCATCGAACGCGGCCATGCCTATGAAGCACAAGGTGAAGTGCTGTTCGATACCGGCTCGATGGAAGACTACGGCCAACTGTCGAAGCGCAATCTCGACGAGCAGCAGGCCGGCGCCCGCGTCGAGGTCGAGGCGCACAAGAAGAGCCCTGGCGACTTCGTCTTGTGGAAGGCGTCTTCGGCCGAGGAGCCGGGCTGGTACAGCCCCTGGGGCCGAGGCCGTCCGGGCTGGCATATCGAGTGCTCGGCGATGGCGTCGGCCTATCTCGGCGAGGTCTTCGATATCCATGGCGGCGGGCTCGACCTGATCTTCCCGCACCATGAAAACGAGATCGCCCAGTCGCGCTGCGCCCACGGCACCGAGGTGATGGCTAACTATTGGATGCACAACGGCTTCCTGCAGGTCGAGGGCCAGAAGATGTCCAAGAGCCTGGGCAACTTCTTCACGATCCAGGAATTGCTGGCGACGGAGAATTTCGGTGGCCGCAAATGGCCGGGCGAGGTGCTGAGGCTGGCGATGCTGATGACGCACTACCGCGAGCCGATCGACTTTTCCGTGCGCAAGCTCGAAGAGGCGGAAAACACGCTGCGTAAGTGGAAGCGTGCGGCGGACGGCGCCGGCGGGGCCGAGGCCGAGGTTCCCGCTGGGCTGGTTGCCGCGCTGAGCGACGACCTGGCGACGTCGAGTGTCTTTCAGGGCATGTCGCAGCTGGCCGGCGAAGCGGCTGGGAACGTCGACGCGGCAGCCAGCCTGAAGGCCGCGCTGCTGTTCCTGGGATTCGGGCTCGACGCGGCCGAGGTTGACGAAGGTGAGGTTGCGAAATTCATCGCCGAACGTCTGGCCTTCATTGCCGCCAGGAACTGGGCCGAGGCCGACCGCATCCGCGACGAGCTTTTGGCCCAGGGCGTGCAGCTCAAGGATGGCAAGGATCCGGTGAGTGGTGAGCGTGTGACGACGTGGGAAGTGAAGCGGTGATGATGGCGGCGCGGCACAGGGTGGCAAGGGCTGCGGGACAGCGCCCCCCTCTGTCCTGCCGGACATCTCCCCCGCAAGGGGGGAGATCAGCTGTCACGTCGACTTTCGCTAACCACCGACGTTGCCGAAGGGGCGGTGCGATCGCCGCTGCCAATCTCCCCCCTCGTGGGGGAGATGTCCGGCAGGACAGAGGGGGGCAACGTAGGACGCCAGCCTCGCCGGGAGGGCATTGTTGATGCCACACACGCCGGTCGCGCACGCCAACCGTAGAAACGCCAAGTCGATGCGTCGCAAGATGACCGACGCCGAACTCAAGCTCTGGAATGAACTGCGAGCGCATCGATTGATGGGGCTCGGCTTTCGCCGCCAGTTTCCCATTGCCGGCTACATCGTTGATTTCGCCTGTCCTGAAAAGAAGCTCATCGTTGAAGTGGACGGATCGCAGCACGCTGCCGACGTAGGCGTTGCAGTGGATGCCATTCGCACACGATGCCTGGAAGACGACGGCTGGACCATGCTCCGGTTCTGGAACGACGACGTGCTTCGCGATATCGACAATGTCTGCCACCATGTCGTGATCTCGGCCGGCCAGGACGGAACGGCCGTCGGCATGAAGGAGGAGTTCGTGCAATGATCGACCACACGGGCATTTCGGTAACGGATTTCGACACGGCAAAGGCCTTCTACGACAAGGCGTTCGCTCCGCTCGGCGCTTCCCTGCTGATGATGGTGCCGGGCGAACACACCGGTGGCGTCAAGGTCGGCGGCTATGGGCGCGAGCGGCCGGTGTTCTGGCTGCACGAGGCGCCAGCTGGGCCGGGACGGCACTATGCCTTCACGGCCCGCAGCCGGGCCGAGGTCGACGCTTTCTATGCCGCCGCGATCGCCGCCGGTGGCCGGGACAATGGCGGACCGGGTCCGCGGCCGCATTACCATCCCGATTACTACGCTGCCTTCGTATTCGATCCCGATGGCAATAACATCGAGGCGGTGTGCCATGCCCCGGCCTGAGGGAACGTTGCCATGAGCCTCGACAACCGGCCTGTCTATTCCGGCGGCTGCCAGTGCGGCGCCGTGCGCTTTCACATCGAAGGCGCTCTCGGCGACGCCTCGGTCTGCCATTGCCGCATGTGCCAGAAGGCGTTCGGCAATTTCTACGCGCCTCTGGTGTCGGTGCGGCAGGCAAAACTCACCTGGACGCGCGGTGAGCCGAAGAAATTCCGCTCGTCGAACTTTGCCTATCGCGGCTTCTGCGGCGAGTGTGGCACGCCGTTGAGCTACGAGTCCCCTGACGGGGTGGCCCTCGCGATCGCCGCTTTCGACGAGCCGGAGGAGATCGCGCCGAACGTGCAGTGGGGCCTCGAGGGAAAGCTGCCCTATGTCGACCATGTCCATGAATTGCCGGGCTATTCGACCGAGGACGACCCTGATGCGGCCGACTTCGTCAATGACATCGTCTCCTACCAGCATCCCGACCATGACACCGACAGCTGGCCGCCGGAGGGGCGCACATGAACGCTGCGACGACGGGGGGCTGCCAGTGCGGGGCCGTGCGCTATCGTATCGCCCAGGCGCTGGAGAATGCGCATATCTGCCATTGCCGCATGTGCCAGAAGGCTTCCGGCAACTATTTCCTGCCGCTGGCGCGCACTGCCAAGGCCAAGTTTGCCGTCACGCGCGGCGAGGTCGGCTGGTTCCAGTCGTCAGACATCGTGCGCCGCGGCTTCTGCCGCGATTGCGGCACGCCGCTGCTGTTCGACGTTGTCGACCGCGATACGATCAACGTGGTGCTCGGCTCGCTCGACGAGCCGGCGTCGGTCAAGCCGGAATTCCAGTGCGGACCCGCAGCCAAGATGCCCTGGTTCGGCGAACTGGATGCGGTCGAGCCGTCGGCGGACGAGACGTCCTGGTACGCCGCGATCGCGCCATCGAACCACCAGCACCCCGACCACGACACTGAACAATGGCCACCGGAGAATAGGTCATGACCGAGACTGTTAGATCAGGCGGCTGCCAGTGCGGCGCCGTGCGTTTTCGCATCCGCGGCGCGCTGGGGCGCACCTCGATCTGCCATTGCCGCATGTGCCAGAAGCAGTTCGGCTCTTTCTTCGGCGCTTTCGTTGCGGTTCCGGTTGATGGCATCGAGTGGATCCGCGAGGAACCGAGCTATTTCCAGTCGTCGGTCAACATCGCCCGGGGTTTCTGCCAACGCTGCGGCACACCGATGACCTATCGCCAGCCGGGCGAACTCGAGATCGCTATCGGCACGTTCGACGATCGTTCCGATCTCGCGCCAACTGTCCAGATCAACCATGGCGCGCGCCTGCCCTGGGTCGAGGCGATCTTCGCCGCGCCGCCACATGACAATCCCGACTATTACCGGCGGCAGGAGCAGATCATCTCCTTCCAGCACCCAGACGAGGAAACGGCCAACTGGCCGGAGCATGGGCTGAAACTATGAGCGACGAACTGCGCGGCCTCTATCCCGAGATCGAGCCCTTCGACAGCGGCATGCTGGATGTCGGCGACGGCCACCAGATCTACTGGGAACGCTCCGGCACCAGGGGCGCCAAGCCGGTGGTGTTCCTGCACGGCGGCCCGGGCGGGGCGACCTCGCCGAAGCATCGCCGGCTGTTCGACCCAAAACTCTACGACATCATGCTGTTCGACCAGCGCGGCTGCGGCAAGTCCGTGCCCAACGCCTCCCTTGAAGCCAACACGACCTGGCACCTTGTCGCCGACATCGAGCGGCTGCGAGAGATGGCCGGTTTCGACAAATGGCAGGTGTTCGGCGGTTCCTGGGGCTCGACGCTGGCGCTCGCCTATGCCGAAACCCACCCCGACCGCGTCAGTGAGCTCGTGGTGCGCGGCATCTACACGCTGACCCGCGCCGAGCTCGAATGGTACTATCAGTTCGGCGTTTCCGAGATGTTTCCCGACAAGTGGGAGCGCTTCGTTGCCCCGATTCCGGAGGCCGAGCGCGGCGACATGATGGGTGCCTATCGCAAGCGCCTCGTCGGCGACGACCACAAGGCCAAGGTGGAGGCAGCCCTTGCCTGGAGCCTGTGGGAAGGCGAGACGATCACGCTGCTGCCCGACCCCGAAACCAGCGGCAAGTTCGGCGAGGACGATTTCGCTGTGGCCTTCGCCCGCATCGAGAACCATTATTTCGTACATGCCGGCTGGATGGACGAAGGACAACTGATCCGCGACGCCCACAAGCTGCGCGACATTCCTGGCGTCATCGTCCATGGGCGCTACGACATGCCGTGCCCGGCGAAATATGCCTGGGCGCTGCACAAGGCCTGGCCGCAGGCCGAATTCCACCTCATCGAAGGCGCCGGGCATGCATTTTCGGAACCGGGCATATTGAACCAGTTGGTCCGGGCGACCGACAGGTTCGCAGGGAAATGACAATGGCACGCGAACGCATCTATCTCTTCGACACGACGCTGCGCGACGGCCAGCAGACGCCGGGCATCGACTTCTCCGTCGAGGACAAGATCGCGATCGCCGCCATGCTCGACGAGTTCGGGCTCGACTATGTCGAGGGCGGCTATCCCGGTGCCAACCCGACCGACACGGCCTTCTTTGCCGAAAAGCGGACGCGGCGGGCGAAATTCGTCGCCTTCGGCATGACCAAGCGGGCGGGGGTGTCGACCTCCAACGACCCGGGCCTCGCCACGCTGCTGCAAGCCAGGTCGGACGGCATCTGCTACGTCGCCAAGAGCTGGGATTACCACGTCCGCGTCGCGCTCGGGGTCACCAACGAGGAGAACCTCGAATCGATCCGCGCCTCGGTCGAGGCGGCGCGCGACGCCGGCAAGGAGCCGATGGTCGACTGCGAGCACTTCTTCGACGGCTTCAAGGCCAATCCTGACTACGCGCTGGCCTGCGCCCGCACTGCCTATGAGGCCGGCGCGCGCTGGGTGGTGCTGTGCGACACCAATGGCGGCACCCAGCCGTCGGAGGTGCGCGAGATCGTGGCCAAGGTCATCGCATCCGGCATTCCCGGCGCCAATCTTGGCATCCATGCCCATGACGACACCGGCCAGGCGGTGGCCAATTCGCTGGCCGCCATCGAGGCCGGCGTGCGCCAAGTGCAAGGCACCATCAACGGCATCGGCGAGCGCTGCGGCAACGCCAACCTGATCACCATCATCCCGACGCTGGCGCTGAAGCCGCATTTCGCCGGGCGTTTCGAGACAGGCGTTTCGGAAGAGGCGTTGGCAGGCATCTCGCGGCTTTCGCGCGCATTCGACGAATTGCTCAACCGCGCGCCTGAGGCGCAGTCGCCCTATGTCGGCGCCTCCGCCTTTGCCACCAAGGCCGGTATCCACGCCTCGGCGATCGCCAAGGAGCCCAAGACCTACGAACACGTGCCGCCGGAAGCCGTCGGCAACCGGCGCAAGGTGATGGTGTCGGACCAGGGCGGCAAGGCCAACTTCATCGCCGAGCTGAAGCGCCGCGGCATCGACGTGCCCAGGGACGACGGACGGCTGGACGCGCTGATTTCGGTGGTCAAGGAACGCGAGGCCGAGGGTTATGCCTATGAGGGCGCCGACGCCAGCTTCGAGCTCCTGGCGCGCAGCATGCTGCACACGGTGCCGGATTTCTTCCGCGTGACCTCGTTCCGCTGCCTGGTCGAACGGCGTTTCGACGCCAACGGCAACCTCAAGACCGTGTCGGAAGCGGTGGTGAAGGTGATGGTCGATGGCGAGGAGAAGATGTCGGTGGCCGAAGGCGACGGCCCCGTCAACGCGCTCGACATCGCCCTGCGCAAGGACCTCGGCAAGTTCCAGCACGAGATCGGCGACCTGGAGCTGGCGGACTACAAGGTGCGTATCCTCAATGGCGGCACCGAGGCGATAACCCGCGTCCTGATCGAGTCGCATGACAGCACCGGCGCGCGCTGGTGGACCGTCGGGGTGTCGACCAACATCATCGACGCTTCGTTCCAGGCGCTGATGGATTCGATCATCTACAAGCTGATGAAAAACCGCGACATGGCGGGGCTGGTGGCAGCGGAGTAGGGGTTGCTTGCCATGATTGGGCCAGCCAAGGCGACTGGCCCGATCGATTGATCCATCAACGAAAAGCGGATGGACCATCAGAATTTTGAAATGGCATGGCCGGGCAGGCGGGCGCATAGGTTCGCGCCATGAGCACGAACACGCCTGCGATTTCTCGCGACGAAGCCACGCGTGGCTTCCTTTTTGCCCTCTCGGCCTATCTGATGTGGGGTGTCTTGCCTTTCTACATGAAGGCTGTGGCGCATATCCCGACGCCCGAGGTGATCGCCCACCGCATCACCTGGTCGATCCCCATCGCAGCCCTCCTGCTGTGGTGGCTGGGTCGCACCTCCGACATCAGGCAGGCGCTGCGCACGCCGCGGACGCTCGCGATGGGCACGCTGACAGCGGCGCTGATCACCATCAACTGGGGCGTCTATGTCTGGGCGATCGGCAACGACCGCGCACTGGAAACCGCGCTCGGCTACTACATCAATCCGCTGTTCAGCATCTTTCTCGGCGCCGTCGTTCTGGGCGAGAGGCTGACGCGGGCGCAGATGCTGGCGATTGCACTCGCCGTGGTTGCCGTGGCCCTGCTGACCTGGGAAACCGGCGGCTTGCCCTGGGTGTCGATCGTGCTGGCGCTTTCCTGGGGCTTCTACGCCTTGTTCAAGAAGACGCTGCCGATCGGCCCGGCCCAGGGCTTCTTCCTCGAAGTGCTCATCCTCGGCCTGCCGGCGCTCGGCTACATCTTCTACCTGCAGTCGACCGGCGTCGGCCATTTCGGCACCACCGGCATGACCGACGTCTGGCTCATGCTGGGCTGTGGTGTCGTCACCGCCGTGCCGCTGATCCTGTTTGCCAACGGCGCCAAGCTGCTGACGATGTCGACCATCGGCATCATGCAGTACATCGCGCCGACGATGATCTTCGTCATCGCCATCTTCATCTTCAAGGAGCCGTTCTCGAGCGAACGTGCCGTTGCCTTCGCGCTGATCTGGGTGGCGCTGGCGATCTATACCTGGTCGATGTTCTCCGAACGGGCGAAGAACGGCTGAGGTTCAGGTGAGGCGGCCTGCCAGCGGCAGGCCGCAGCCTCCGGGATTGATCCTTAAGGTCACATCTTGTCGATGAGCGACTGCACGCCCTCGGTGGGCGTGGAATCGCTGCCGGCCGCGACCAGGATGGCCGAGACCACGGCCTCCGGCTCGTCGATCACCAGCGGCTGGACCAGATGCGAGGTGTGCACGAAGCCCTCGGCCTTCATGTGGTCGAGCAGCGCCAGCATCGGATCCCAGAAGCCTTTGACGTTGGCAAAGACGATCGGCTTGCGATGATGGCCGAGCTGCGCCCAGGTCATGATCTCGACGATCTCCTCGACCGTGCCGATGCCGCCCGGCAGCGCCACGAATGCGTCCGATTTCTCGAACATAAGGTGCTTGCGCTCGTGCATGTTGTCGGTGATGACGGTTTCGTCGAGCCTGGTCAGCGCGGTTTCGGTCGCTTCCTTGTTCATCAGGAAGCGCGGGATGATGCCGGTGACCTTGCCGCCGGCGCGCAGCGCGCCATCGGCGACCGCACCCATGATGCCTTTGGTGCCGCCGCCATAGACCAGCCGCAGGCCGGCCTTGGCGATCGAGTGGCCGAGCAGATGGCCAGCCTTTATGTAGACTTCGTCGCGGCCCGGCGAGGAGCCGCAATAGACGCAAATGGATCGAATCTTGTTCATGGCCTGATTGGGTATTGCGTCTGCTGGCAGGGTCAAGCCCGCACGGGCTTTTTCTTGTCGCTGCCGGCAAAACAAGGTAGACCCGTTGCGCGGCTAGGGGCAGGGAAATATGGCGATTAATCCGTTGAAGATATTCCTATTGGCAGCCGGCGGCTCGGCCGCGGCAGCCACGGTTGCGTATGTGTCGGGCGCGCTCGATCCCTATCTAGCGCCGCCGGCTGCGATAGCCTCGTTGCCGGCGCCGAACTCGACGGCGCCAGCCGCCGACAAGCCCGCCGAACCGGCAAAGCCGTCAGCCGAGGCGGCGGCGCCCGCTGCTCCGGCGGTCGTAGCACCTTCCTTCGATGTCGTGCGTGTCGAGGACAATGGCGCTGTCGTGATCGCCGGCAAGGCTGCGGGTGGTTCCAAGGTCGAGATCGTGACCGGTTCGCAGGTGATCGGCGCGGCTGTGGCCGGCGCCGACGGTGATTTCGCCGTCGTGCTGGACAAGCCGCTGAAGCCTGGCGACTACCAGATCGTGCTGCGTGCCACTGCGCCCGACAATGTCGTGGCGACGTCGACCGAGACGGCCGTGGTGTCCGTGCCCTCCGAGCCGGGCGGCCAGGTGCTGGCGCTGGTGGAGGAGCCGGGCAAGCCGGCGGAACTGATCACCGTGCCCAAGCCTGCCGAGGCGCCGGCAAAGCTGCCCACGGCCGAACAGTCCGCCAACGCGCCCGCGACGACGACCGAAGCACAGACCGCGCCGCAAGCGGCACCGGCCAAATCGGACGCACCGGCCTCTCAGGCAAAGGTGGTGGTCGAGGCGGTCGAGATCGAGGGCAAGAAGATCTTCATCGCCGGTGCCGCCGATGCCGGCCGCAAGGTGCGCGCCTATGCCAACGAGATTCTCATTGGCGAAACGCAGACCTCGCCGGACGGGCGCTTCCTGATCGAGGCGGAGCGCGAACTGCCCGTGGGCGACTACATCATCCGCGTCGACGCGCTCGAGCCGGATGGCGTCAAGGTGGCTGCACGCGCTGCTGTCCCGTTCCAGCGCGAGCCGGGTGAGTCGATTGCAGCCGTTGCGCCGCAGGAACCGGTCCAGCAGCCGGCGGCACAGCAGCCCGAGGCCAAGTCTGACGCGTCGACGCCGTCAACGGCCGAAACGCCGGCCGCGCCAGCGGCATCTGAAGCAAAACCCGCCGATGTCGCCGCCGCACCGGCAGCGCCCGAGGCGACAGCCCCCAAGCTGGAGGCGGTCAACGGCGCCGTGATCATCCGACGCGGCGATTCCCTGTGGCGGATCTCGCGCCGCGTCTACGGCCATGGCGTGCGCTATTCGAACATCTATCTCGCCAATCAGGACCAGATCCGCGATCCCGACCGCATCTGGCCGGGGCAGGTGTTCCGCGTCCCGGAAAAGTCCAAGGAGGGCGAGGCCGCCAACATGGACGCCATGGGCGAGCAGGCGATGCCGACGCCCAAACCATAGGACTTCGGGCACGGCATCTCACCCCACTCGGGTTGCGCGGAATGCATTCATCGTCTATCGTCGATGAACGATGAAATCATTCTCCGCCAAGCAGAACTGCCGCGCACCATCCGTCGAGGATGTGGCGCACAAGCTTGCCGCCCTCTCGCATCCGGCACGGCTTGAAATCCTGCAGCGGCTGGGCGGCGGCAGGTCGTGCTGCTGCAAGGAAGTGGTCGAGCATCTCGACCTTGCGCAATCGACGGTTTCGCAACACCTGAAAATCCTCGTCGAGGCGGGACTGGTCCGCTATGCGCCGGAGCGCCAACGCTCGCGCTATCAGATCGACCAGGCGGCCCTGGCCGCCGTTTCCGCATCCGTCTCGGCGCTCGTCGAATCCTGCTGCGCCGGTGAAGGCGCGGACATCTAATCAAGGCAAGAACAGTGGCTAACAAGACCGTCTCCGCCGAACGCGGCTCGACTTTCAGCACGATCAGGAACCTTTGGCCCTATATGTGGCCGGAGGACCGGCCCGATCTCAGGGCGCGTGTCGTCTGGGCGACCGTGTTTCTGGTCGTTGCCAAGCTGACGCTGGTGGCCGGGCCCTATTTCTTCAAATGGGCGACCGATGCGCTGGCCGGCGACCAGCGCTCGCCGTTGCCGCTGCCGGCGTTCCTGGTGGCGCCGGTGATGCTGGTGGTTGCCTACAATGTCGTCCGCATCGTCCAGCTCGGCTTCAATCAGCTGCGCGACGCACTGTTTGCCCGCGTCGGGCAATATGCGGTGCGGCAGCTAGCGCACCGCACTTTCGTGCACATGCACCAGCTGTCGCTGCGTTTCCATCTCGAGCGCCGCACCGGCGGGCTGTCGCGCATCATCGAGCGCGGCACCAAAGGCATCGAGACCATCGTCCGTTTCACCATCCTGAACACCGCGCCGACGGTGCTGGAATTCGCGCTGACGGCCGGCATCTTCGGCTTCGCTTATGGCTGGAAATATGTGGCGGTCGTGGCCGCCACCGTCTGGATCTACACCTGGTTCACGGTGCGGGCGAGCGACTGGCGCATCGGCATCCGCCGCGAGATGAACGATTCCGACACCGACGCCAACACCAAGGCGATCGACTCGCTGCTCAATTTCGAGACGGTGAAGTACTTCAACAACGAGGCCATGGAGGCCGAGCGCTTCGACCGCTCGATGGCGCGCTACGAAACGGCGGCAACCCGCATCTGGACGTCGCTCGGCTGGCTGAACTTCGGCCAGGGCGTCATCTTCGGCATCGGCATGACCATCGTCATGGCCATGTCGGCAATGGAGGTCATGGCCGGCACCCAGACCGTGGGTGATTTCGTCTTCATCAACGCCATGCTGATGCAGCTTTCGGTGCCGCTCAACTTCATCGGCTTCATCTATCGAGAAATCCGCCAGGGCCTGACCGACATCGAGCAGATGTTCGACCTGCTCGACGTCGCGCAGGAGGTGGTCGACAAGCCGGGCGCCCGGGCGCTGGAGATCGGAACCGGCCGGATCGAGTTCCGCGACGTGCATTTTGCCTATGATCCCAACCGGCAGATCCTCAAGGGCGTCAGCTTCGAGGTTCCGGCCGGCAAGACGGTGGCGATCGTCGGCCCTTCGGGCGCCGGCAAGTCGACGATCTCCAGGCTGCTGTTCCGCTTCTACGACATCCAGCAGGGCGCGATCCTGATCGACGGCCAGGACATTCGCGACGTCAGCCAGGAGAGCCTGCGCGGCGCGATCGGCATGGTGCCGCAGGACACCGTGCTGTTCAACGACACCATTGCCTACAATATCCGCTACGGCCGCGTGAACGCCGACGAGGAGGATGTGCGCAAGGCGGCCGAACTGGCGCAGATCGCGGGTTTCATCCAGCGCCTGCCCGACGGCTACAAAGCGATGGTCGGCGAGCGTGGCCTGAAGCTCTCAGGCGGTGAAAAGCAGCGCGTGGCGATTGCCCGCACCATCCTCAAGGCGCCGCCGATCCTGATGCTGGACGAGGCGACGTCAGCGCTGGACACCCAGACCGAGCAGGAAATCCAGAGCGCGCTCGACCTGGTCAGCAAGGGCCGCACGACGTTGGTCATCGCGCACCGCCTGTCGACGGTCATTTCAGCGGACGAGATCATCGTGCTGGCCGACGGCAGCATCGCCGAGCGCGGCACCCATGCCGAATTGCTCGGCAAGCGCGGCCTCTACGCCTCGATGTGGGATCGCCAGCGCGAAGCGACGGAAGCCGAGGAACGGCTGCGCCAGGCCCGCGAGGGCGACGAGCTCGGCGTCGTCGTGCGCCGCCGCACTCCGGAGGTCACCGACGGGGCCTGATACCGGTCAGGCAGCTGTTGCGTTCAGCGACGTTGCTGCGTCCTCTTCGATCAGTGAACGGTGGATGGAAAGCGCTGCAAAGACGCCATCCGCCGAAGCAAGCGTGATGTTGTGCATTTCGGTGGCAGCATCGCCCGCTGCAAAGACGTTGCGGACCGTCGTCTGCTTGAAGCCGTCGGTGCGGATCTTGACGCCAAGGCGCGTATCGTCGAACGCGCAGCCGATCTGTTGCGCCAGCGGACTGGCCATGCGCAAGGGCGCTCCGATGAACAGGGCCTTGACCGGCACCAGCCTGCCGTCGGCAAGGCGCACACCGTCGATCCCAGGGGCGGAGCCTTCGACCGCCGTGAAAGGCGTGTCCTCGATCCGGACGTTGCGGGCGGACAGCAGCGCGGCGGTGGCTTCGTCGAGCGGGAAGTTCGCGCTGGCAAAGTAGGTCGTGTCGCCCCAGTCGGCCAGAAGCGATGCCTGGTGATGGGAAAGTGCAGTGGTGGCGAGCACGCCGATCGGCCCGCCGCCGATTTCATAGGCGTGGCAATACGGGCAGTGCAGCACCGTCTCGCCCCAGCGCTCGGCGAGGCCGGGAATGGCCGGCAGGTCGTCGCGCACACCCGTCGCGATGAGCATGCGTCGGCCCTGATGCAGCGTCCCGTCGGCAAGCCTGACCGCGATGCCTTCTTCCGTCGTCTCGGCTGCGACTGCCTCGCCGGAGACGAGCGAGGCGGATGGATAGGCTAGAAACTGCGCCCTGGCCTCTGCGAGGAGCTCGCCACCGGCGCGACCGTCATGCCCGAGCACGCCGTGTGAACGGGCGGCGAAGCGGTTGCGCGGCATGCCGGCGTCGATCACCAGCACCCGCCTGCGGGTACGGGCCAGGACCAGTGCTCCGGCGAGGCCGGCAAAGCTGCCGCCGACGATGATGGCGTCATGCTGCATCGTGATTTCCTTTTGCATGTTGTGCGTGGTCCGCCATCCGGCGGCTGAAATCGGCGGCGAGATCGCTGAGCCGTATCTGCCCGAACCGTTCGAGCAGCAGGGCCTGCGCCTCGCGGAAGGTGTCGTCGAGTGCGTGATTGACCGCCTGTTCGACCAGGCAGCCTGGGTTTTCGGTGGCTGGGCTGAGCGGCAGCAGCACCGGTTCGCCCAATGCCAGGTGGATGTCGCGCAGGCTGACCGAGGCGAGGTCGCGCACAAGCGTCCAGCCGCCGCCATGGCCCCGCTCCGACGTCACGAAACCGGCCTCCCGCAGGCCGGCCATCGTCCGGCGCACGACCACCGGATTGGTGCGCAGGCACAAGGCGAGATGGTCCGATGTCATCGGCTTGCCGTGATCTGCCATGTGAAGCAGGGCATGCAATGTCGCGGAAAGGCGGCTGTCGTGTTTCATGTAACTTTTATAGTTACGAAATATCTGGAGATCAAGCCGGCAGTGCTGCCCCTCGCGCACCCGGTCACCGGCCGGCAATGTCGCGTTGCGGCGGCCAGAGCTTTCCGGTAAGCACTCCGGGACTTCAACAGCAACGGCCACCCCTTTCATGAGCATAGCCGACACGATCCGCAACGCCTTCGTTCCGGTCCATCGCGAGGGGTATCCCTTCATTGCCGGATTCGCGGCGGTCGCCGTCCTGCTGGGCTTCTTCTCGACGTCGCTGTTCTGGATCGGGGCGATTCTCACCGCCTGGTGCGCCTATTTCTACCGCGACCCCGAGCGCGTGACCCCTGTTGACGACAAGCTCGTGGTCAGCCCCGCCGACGGCGTGGTTTCGGCCGTCGGCCCGGCCGTGCCGCCGCGCGAACTCGGTCTCGGCAATGCCGAGATGACGCGCATCTCGGTGTTCATGAATGTCTTCTCCGTCCACGTGAACCGCGCACCGGTGCGCGGCAAGATCGTCCGCATCGAGCACCGTCCGGGCAAATTCCTCAACGCCGAGCTCGACAAGGCAAGCCAGGAAAACGAACGCAACGGCGTCGTCATCGACAGCCCCAATGGCCAGGTCGCCGCAGTCCAGATCGCCGGCCTCGTGGCGCGGCGCATCGTCTGCTGGGCCGATGTCGGTGGCAACATCGCGGTGGGCGAGCGTTTCGGCCTGATCCGCTTCGGCTCGCGCGTCGATGTGTTCCTGCCAGCGGCAGCTGTTCCGCGCGTCGCCGTCGGCCAGACCGCGGTGGCTGGCGAAACCATCCTCGCCGAATTCGGCGGCGCCAGCCACGCACCGCTGGTGCGGGTCTCCTGATGGTGGCGCCGTTCAAGCCCTTCGAACCACATGGCAGCGGCGGACCGCGCATCCGCGAAATTCCGCTGCGCATGGTGCTGCCCAACCTCATCACCGTGCTGGCGATCTGCGCTGGGCTTTCCGGCATTCGGCTCGCCTTCCAGGACCGGTTTGAACCGGCCGTGGTGATGGTGCTGCTGGCAGCCTTCCTCGACGGCATCGATGGCCGTCTGGCGCGCATGCTGAAGGCGACCTCGAGGTTCGGCGCGCAGATGGATTCGCTCGCCGACATCGTCAATTTCGGTGTCGTTCCGGCACTGGTGCTCTATGCCTACCTGCTCGACAAGGCCGGATCCCTGGGCTGGATCGCGACGTTGCTTTTCGCCATCGCCATGGGCCTGAGGCTGGCGCGCTTCAACGTGCTCGACGAAGACCTCGATCGCCCGGCATGGCAGGCCGAGTATTTCGTCGGCGTTCCTGCGCCGGTCGGGGCCATCACCTTGATGCTGCCGATGTATCTCGGCTTCCTCGGCCTCGAGGGCACGCGCACGGTGGCCTATGTCGCCACCGGCTTCGCCATCCTCGTCGCCTTCCTGCTGGTCAGCCGGCTGCCTGTCTATTCCGGCAAGAAGCTGAGCATTCGCAGGGAGTACCTGCTGCCCGTCATGCTGGTTGCGGTATTCTACGTGCTGCTTCTGACCGTCTATCCCTGGCAGACGCTGACAGCGTCGGTGATCGGCTACCTGATCTTCCTGCCGCTGAGCGCCAGTGCCTATGCCCGACGGGCGAGGATCGAGGGTGAGAAGGCTGTGGCTGCCACAGCCGAGGCTGAGACAACCGACGTCTCGGACGAGACCAAGCCGGCAAGCTAGGCTGCCAGCCCCAGTCGCTCGATGGCCATGTGGCGCGCGGCGACATAGTCGGTCTTGCCGGAGCCGAGCACCGGGATCTCGCGCACCTTGATGATGTCGTGCGGGACCATCAGGTCGGCGGCCCCGGCCTGCTTGCCGTAAAGGCGCAAGGTTTCGGGATCGGCATTGCCGGCGGTGGTGACGAGCACGATGCGCTCGCCCTTGCGCTTGTCGGGAACGGCAACGGCGGCGTGGCGCTCCTCCGGCCACAGTGCCTGCACCAGCATCTCGACGGCGCCGAGCGAGACCATCTCGCCGGCGATCTTGGCGAAACGCTTGGCCCGGCCGCGGATGGTGACGAAGCCCTCGCGGTCGACCGAGACGATGTCGCCGCTGTCGTGCCAGCCTTCGAGTGGCTGCAACTCGCCCGGCCGGTCGGCGGTCATGTATCCCATCATCAGATTGGGGCCGTTGAGCCAGAGCCGCCCGCCTTCGCTGACGCCTTCGACCTCTTCGAGCCGCATGCGCATGCCGGGCAAGAGGCGTCCCACCGTGCCGTCGCGGCCATGAGTCGCCGTATTGACGGCCACCACCGGCGCTGCCTCGGTCAGGCCGAAGCCTTCGACGATCTCGGCGCCGAATCGCTCGCGCCAGACGCGCCGTGTTTCCGGCCGTACCGGCTCGGCGCCGGCCACGACGAAACGCAGGCTGGAGAAATCGCCATCCTCGGCAGTCCGGGCATAGGCGGCAAGGAAGGTGTCGGTCCCGAACATGATGGTCGGGCGAATCTTGCGCGCGACGTCCGGGATGAGCTTGTAGTGCAACGGCGAGGGGTAGAGGAACAGCCGCACCCCGGTGATCAGCGGCAGGATGGTGCCGCCGGTGAGGCCGAAGGAGTGGAAGACCGGCAGCACGTTGAACAGCTTGTCGGCCGGCGAGATGGCAATGCGGGCCTCGGCCTGCATGGCGTTGGCGACCAGGTTGCGGTGCGAGAGCACCACGGCCTTGGGCATGCCTTCGGAGCCCGAGGTAAACAGGATGACGGCCGGCCTGGAGGCGACCTGGGGTTGCAGCGGGCGCCGCCATTGAGCGGCCGCGGCGGCCTTTTCGAAGGTCGTGATGCTGTCGCGCAGCTCTTCCAGCCAGATCATCCGCGCGCCGGCCTGCTCGGCGGCCGCGACGATGTCGGCGAGGTCGGCCTTCTGGATGAAGGCGCGCGACGAGACGATTGTCTTGATGGCAGCCGTCTTCACCGCCGAGGCGACATTGGTGGCGCCGGCGGTGTAGTTGACCATAGCGGCCACGCGCCCTGCCGAGATGAGACCGAGCATGGTCAGCACCACGCCATTGGCATTGGGCAACAGTATGCCGACCGCTTCGCCCGGGCCGCTCATGCCCTCGAGGCGTCTGCCCAGCACGCGGGCGCCGGTCAGGAGCTTGCGGTAGCTGAGCGCGCCGCTGACGACGTCCTCGACGATCAGGCGCGAGGCGCCGTAGCGGCCGGCGGCATCGCACACGGCGTGGAACAAGCCCCGGTCGAGATCGGTGCCGGCGAGCCGCGCTTCGGCAAAGCGGTCGAACAGGGCATTGGCGGTGGTGGTCTGCGAGTAACCGGCGCGCTGGAGCAGTTCGGCCATGGTCATGGGCGCAAGCGCTGCGATCCGGAGGCGTGGGAACCAGGCGCGTGGCGCGCGTTCGGCCGGTGTCAGCGAAAACGGCAGGTGGCGCGCGCCGCTGACGAAGATCGGCACGATCCGGGCGTCGGCCTGCATGGCGATGCGGGCGACGGCGCGGAACAGGCGGAACGACTTGACGTCTGGCTCGACGGTGTCGGGCAGGTAGACGGCGAGGCGGCCCTTGCCGCGCAGCACGCGCACCAGGCGACGGCTGACGAAGACATGTTCGGCGTTGAAGGCGATGGTGCGGCCAAGCTCGCGCCACGGCTCGAGCCAGAAGGCGCGGGCGGAGGCATCGTCGAGGATGTGCAGCGTCTGCTCCGGCAGCAGGGACAGCATCAGCGCCGGTTCGAGTCGGGACTGATGCGACACGACATAGATGACCGGCGTTTCTGAATCCCGCGCCTGGCGTATGGCCTTGTCGTGGACGCGCCACACCAGCTTGAGCGGTAGATAGAGCAGCGCCTGGCGGAAGCGGATGCCGAGCGTATACGTCAGGTAGCCTGCGGCAAGCATCCATGCCGCGACAAGACCGAGCAGAATCGCACTGGCCAGGACCATGCCGCACCTCCCAATGCGCGCGACCCCCCAACCGCGCGCACTGAAACTAGACGATGCCGACGCCACGTCAATGCGCATCGTTCCCGCCATCCCCTGGGGTTCAGGACAGGAAAAAGCCGGTCTTGCGACCGGCTTAAAGCAAAGGGACGGGTGGAGGGGATGGGGGGATGGGGCAACCCGTCCTGAGGCCAATAACGCCGACCCCGCGATTTGGTTCCGCCCCGTTCAGGTTTTTTACGATTCTTTTTCGCCGTTGGCCAGCGCGGTGGCTACAGCCCGGGTGCCGGCCCAGTCACGCCAGGCATGCCAGAAGACGGCCGCCAGCACGATGGCACCGCCGGCGAGGCTGGCGACCGGCGGCAACTCGGCCAGGAACAGCCAGGCGAAGAAGATGCCGAACGGCACTTCGGCGGTGCCGAGCAGCCCTGCTTCGGCAGCCGGAATGCGGCGCGCGCCTTCGGTCCACAGCACCACCGCGAGGGCGAAGGTAAGGCCGAAAATGGCGAGCACAGCTATGTCCTGGCTTGGCACGGCCAGCGGGTCGGTGACGAACCAGGCCGGAAAGATACCCAGGAAAGCCGAAACGGCGCCGGCCAACACCACCGATGTGTTGCGAAAGCGGCGGACGAGGGTCGCGTAGAGCGCGAATGTGAAGGTCATCAGCAGCGCCAGCATGTCGCCGAAGGCGTGGCCGCCGCCAAGCCCGGACCAAACCATGACGGCGACGCCGACGAGGCAGACCGCTGCTGCAACTGCCGTCTGGCGGCGAAAGACCTCACCGATGATCAGCCAGGCGAGCAATGCGACGACGAACGGCACTGTCGCGTAGATGACCACGACATTGGCGACGTAGGTGTTCTTGAAGGCGGCAATGAAGGCGATGCTGGCGAATGTCCCCACTATGGCAAGCATCCAGCCTTGCCAGCCGAGATCGAGGCTTTCGCCATGGCCGTCGCGGCGGCGCCAGAGGACATAAGCAGTGATCAGCAGCCCGCCGGCCAGTCCGCGCCACGAGGTGATCGTCAGGGGATCGGCGTCGATCGATTTGGTGAGGATGCCGGACAGGCCGAAAACCGCCGCGGACAGCGTGACAAGCAACATGCCGAGCCTGTGTTCCGATGCGCCGTCGATGATGTCGGTGGCCATGCCGTCTCCTGCAAGAGAAGCTTAGTCTATCGCATCGCTCCTGCCAGCCTGCTGTCATGAGCCAAGGCACCTTACCTATGCTAGGATCGCCATGGTTTGCCGGGAGAAGATCATGGATGCCGCGGGACTGAAGGCGCTGCAGGCGCCGCTGAAGGACGCCTATCGCGAGGATGCTGGGCGGGGGCTGATCACGCTGCGGGCCGCCGGTGCCGTCGACGACCAGTCGATTGCCTGCAAGGTTGATACGGGCAGGGCGATCGTGACCGCCGGCCTGCACCCGGCGACCGGTGGCAGCGGCATGGAGTTGTGTTCCGGTGATATGCTGCTGGAAGCGCTGGTCGCCTGTGCCGGAGTGACCTTGAAGGCGGTTGCCACGGCGTTGGAGTTCAGGCTCGGCGAAGCCAGGGTCTCGGCCGAGGGCGATCTCGACTTTCGCGGCACGCTCGGTGTCGCCAAGGACGCGCCGGTTGGCTTTCGTGCCATCAGGCTGGCCTTCAAGCTCGATACGGACGAGCCGCAGGACCGGATCGACGCGCTGATCAAGCTGACCGAGCGTTACTGCGTCGTATTCCAGACGTTGAACGTTCGGCCGGACCTTTCGGTATCGGCCGAACGTTAGGGGTGATGCAGGCCGCTCAGTTGGTGGCGAAGCAGTAGAACAGGCCGTCGCCGCCGGTGCCCTTCAGCGCTTCCTGGCCGCAGCCGCCGCGCGAGGCATGCGAGGAATTCCAGGACTTCGCGGCCGCCGAATCGTCGAGCCCCATGCGGTCGTGATGCCCCATCATGGCGACGCCTTCGCCGTCGCTGGTCCAGTTGTTGCAGGACTGGTCGGCGGCCTTGGTGCCGTCAGGCATCGACCCGGTCAGGATGTCGTGCTTGTTGGGCTGGTCACCGCGGCCGTTGACGGCGTTGCCCTTCTCGTCGAGCGCGGTTTCCTTGTTGATGTTGTTGGCGTCGCTGTGCAGCGAGGCGACATCGTCGGCGATCTTCTGGCCCTTGGCATTCGACCATGGGCCGCTGCCGATGCGATCCTTGGCGTCGGTGTCGCTGGTCGAGAGATAGGCATGCCAGGTCTTGCCGGTCGAGCCGGCAGCTTCGGCGAGGCTCTGGCAATGCGCGTCGGCGCCTGCGAGGCCGCCGAGATTTGCGCCCTTGCCTAGGCCGGCGCTGGTCACGAAAAAGCTCATCGTGTTGTCCTGGGCGCTGGCGGTGAGAAGGCCGGAGCACAGTGCCGCGGACAGGATGAGGATGCGTTTCATCGATCGTTCCTCCCAAACTTTACCGATAGACGCGCAAAGCTAGGGCGGGCCGAAATCAACGGCCAATCACGCTTGCGTGTCGCCTACATCGGCCAGACGAGGATTAGCATCGGCACCGCTACCAGGATGACCAGCAATGACAGTGGCAGCCCGAGGCGAGGATAGTCGGAGAATTTGTAGCCGCCCGGTCCCATCACCAGCGTGTTGCACTGGTGGCCGATCGGTGTGAGGAAGTCGCAGCCCGCGCCGATGGCGACTGCCATCAGGAATGCTTCCGGCTGGTAGCCGAGCGAACTGGCGAAGCCCGCGGCAATGGGGGCGACGACAAGCACGGTCGCGGCATTGTTGAGGAACGGCGTGACCGCCATCGCCACGACCATGATGAGGGTCAGTGCTCCTGCAGCCGGCAACCCAGCGGCGAACTCGGCGAGCCAGGCCGAAATGACGTCGGTGGCGCCCGTCCGCCGCAAGGAATCGCTGACAGGAATGAGAGCTGCCAGCATGACCAGGATCGGCCCGTCGATTGCGCCATAGACCTCGCGCAGCGGGATGACACGGAACAGGACCATGGCGACGGCAGCCGAGAAGAAAGCCAGCGGGACAGGCAGCAGGCCCAGGGCGGTCGCCGCCATCGCTGCGATCAGGATTGCCAGCGGAACGATGCCGCGGCGGACGCTGCCGAGGAGGATCGACCGCTCCGCCAGCGGCAGGCAGCCGAGTTCGCGCAGGATCTCCGGCAGGGTCTGCGGATTGCCCTGGAGAACCACCACGTCGCCCATGCGCAACGTGACTGCACCGAGCCGCTCCTGGATGCGCTCGCCCTTGCGGCTGACAGCCAGCAGGTTGACGTTGAAACGGTCGTAGAGCGCCAGCCTTTGGGCCGACCCGCCGATCAGGCTCGAATTCTCGCCGATGACTGCTTCGACGGCCGCGGCGGCATGCTTGCCACCGGCGGAATCGCGGCTGCCGGTGACGCTGAGCTTGGCCTGCGCCACCATGCGGTCCAGCACGTCGGGGGCGCCCTCGATCAGGAGGATGTCGCCTTCGCGCAGGATCACATCGGGAAACGGCGTGACGTGCAGCGCGCGCGACCGCAGGATCGAGGTGACGACAGCGCGGCTGCCACCGAGCTTCAGCAGATCGCCCAGCGATTTGCCGGCGACGGCGGAGTCGGCGACGATCCGGGCTTCGGTGACGTAGTTGTTGATGTCGATCGCCTCGTGGATGGAGGCCGAGGCGCGCGTGCGGCTGGGCAGCAGCCAGTAGAACAGCACCAGGAAGACGATGCCGGCGGCGGCAAGGGCCGCACCCACCGGGGTGAAGTCGAACATCGAGAAGGCCTCGCCGGTCATCTCCTGGCGCACGCGCGAGACGACGATGTTGGGCGAGGTGCCGATCAGCGTCATCAGGCCGCCGAGCAGCGAGCCGAACGCCATCGGCATCAGGAACACCGAGGGCGAAACATTGGAGCGGCGAGCGAACTGGAAAGCGATCGGGATCATGATCGCCAGCGCACCGATGTTCTTGACGAAGGCGGACAGTACCGTGACGACGATGACCAGCAACGCCAGTTGCGCCCTGACGCTGGAGACATCGGGAGCGAAGCGCTGGATGGCATATTCCATGATGCCCGAGCGGGCGACGCCGGCACTGACCAGGAGCGCCGAGCCGACGATGATGACGATGTCGTCGCCAAAGCCGCTGAATGCCTTGGCCTGCGGAACGATGCTGGCCGCAACGGCGACGATCAGGGCGCCGCAGGCGACCAGATCATAACGGAACCGACCCCAGATGAACGCCGCCATCATCAGCACGATGACGGCGAGGGACATCATCTGGTCTGTGGTCATGCGGTCGATGTCCCCACATTCGTCGGATCGCGATGGTCAACGCGGCAGCGGTGGTATCGTTGCTTTGTCGGGGCAGGCAGGCCCCGAAGCGGCAGGTGCCGGGCCGGTCGGCAGAAGATGTTCAGGCTGGCTGCTGGTAGGAGACCCAGCGCTGTTCGCGGGCCTGGTAGATCAGGCCGGTCTGGGTGAGGGCAGGGTCGACCATCGGCAGGATGTGGGCTGCGACCTCGGAGGGATGCGGCAGTGTTTCAGGGTTTTCGCCCGGCACCGCCTGGGCGCGCATCGCCGTGCGGGTGCGACCCGGGTCGAAGGCGTTGACGCGCAGCTTCAGGTTGCGGGTCTCGTCGGCCCACGAGCGCATCAGCGTCTCGGCCGCAGCCTTGGAGGCGGCGTATGGCGCCCAGAAGGCGCGTGCGGAATGCGCGGCGTTGGAGGTGACGACGACGGCGCGGCCGGCGTCGGAGTGGCGCAGCAGCGGATCGACCGAGCGGATCAGCCGCCAGGTGCCCGTCACGTTGACCGCCATCACCTTGTCGAAGACCTTGGCTTCGACGTGGCCGATGGGGGCGATGACGCCGAGAACGGCGGCGTTCGCCACCAGGATGTCGAGCTTGCCCCAGCGTTCGTGGATCGAGCCGCCGAGCCGGTCGATGCCGGCCATGTCGGTCAGGTCGAGCGGGACCAGTGTCGCCTGGCCGCCGGCCGCCTTGATTTCGTCGTCGAGTTCTTCGAGGCCACCGACCGTGCGCGCAACCGCAATGACATGGGCGCCGGCTGCGGCCAGCTGCTTGGCTGTGTTGTAGCCGATGCCGCGCGAGGCGCCGGTGACAAGGGCGATGCGGCCGGAGAGGTCGGGAATGGTGGTCATGCGGGCACCCAATTCGAACTTGTCGATCCGCTGCCTGATAGGACGATTTCGCCGCGAACAAAACCCCGCAGTCCACAATGAGGGTCGACTATGTGTCGCAAGCTGCGAAATTCGCGCCGGCAATGTCGGAAAAGCCTGGCGTCAGGCGTCCTGGGTTGAGAACGATGATACCGGAGGTACGAGCCATGAGCAGAACTGTAGCAATCCTTGTCGCCAGACTGATCTTTGCCGGCGCTTTTGCCATGGCGGCTGTCTTCAAGTTCGCCGGAATGGAACAAACCGCGGCCTACATCGCGGCGGCCGGCTTTCCGTTCCCGCTGCTCCTCGCGTGGCTCGCGGCCATATTCGAAGTTGCGCTGGTGGCGGCGTTCCTGACGGGGGCCTTCTTTTCGGAAGCCGCTCTGCTCGCGGGGGTCTACGTGATCTTCCTGGCTTTCGCTTTCCACGGCCCCTCGCTCTGGCAGGGAAACCAGGCCGAGTTCGGCTTCTTCGTCGACCACTTCACCTTCCTCGCGGGACTGCTGTTCGCAGCCGTGCACGGGCCAGGCGAAAAGCTGGCGTTGCGGCAAGGTCTTATCTGGAAGAACGAGGCGGCTTCCGCGAACTGACGCGAAAGCCAGGCAGCGTCAGAAGGCGCTACACTCCGCCCGTCGCCAGCAGCGACAGGGTGCGGACATTGTCGGAGCCTTCGAGATCGGCGAGGCGCGTTGGGTACTGGCCGGAGAAGCACGCATCGCAGAACTGCGGCTGTTCGTTGTCGCGGCTGGTCTCGCCGACGGCGCGGTAGAGACCGTCCATCGACAGGAAGCCGAGCGAATCGACGCGGATGAACTCGGCCATTTCCTCGATCGTCATGCGCGAGGCCAAAAGCTTGGATTTCTCCGGCGTGTCGACGCCGTAGAAGCAGGATGCGCGGGTGGGCGGCGAGGCGATGCGCATGTGCACTTCGCGGGCACCGGCGTCACGCACCATCTGCACGATCTTCTGGCTGGTGGTGCCGCGGACGATGGAATCGTCGACCAGCACCACGCGCTTGCCTTCGATCATCCGGCGGTTGGCATTGTGCTTGAGCTTGACGCCCATATGGCGGATCGAATCGCCGGGCGAAATGAAGGTACGGCCGACATAGTGGTTGCGGATGATGCCAAGCTCGAAGGGGATGCCTGCCTGCTGCGAGAAGCCGATGGCCGCCGGCGTGCCGGAATCGGGCACGGGCACGACGATGTCGGCTTCGACCGGGCTCTCGATGGCGAGTTCGGCGCCGATGCGCTTGCGCACGTCATAGACGTTGCGGCCCTCGACCGAGGAGTCGGGGCGGGCGAAATAGACATATTCGAAGATGCAGAAACGCGGCTTCTGCGGCTCGAACGGGAAGATGCTCTCGATGCCCTTGGAGGTGACGATCACCATCTCGCCGGGCTTGAGATCGCGCACGAAACGCGCACCGATGATGTCGAGCGCGCAGGTTTCGGAGGCGAGGATCCAGGCACCGTCGAGGTCGCCGAGGACCAGCGGGCGAATGCCGAGCGGGTCGCGGCAGCCGATCATCTTCTTCGACGACAGCGCCACCAGGGAGAACGCGCCTTCGACCTGGCGCACCGCATCGATGAAGCGCGCATTGAGGTCGCGTTCCTTGGACGTCGCGACCAGGTGCAGGATGGTTTCGGTGTCGGAGGTCGACGAGAAGATCGAGCCCTGCTTCTGCAAGGCACGCTGCACCGTCATCGCGTTGGTCAGGTTGCCGTTATGCGCAACAGCAAAGCCGCCATCGGCGAGTTCGGCGAAGAAGGGCTGGATGTTGCGGATACCCGCGCCGCCGGTGGTGGCGTAGCGCGTGTGGCCGATAGCGCGATTGCCCTTGAGGCTGTCGATCACGCGCTGCTTGGTGAAGGTATCGCCGATCAGGCCGACATGGCGTTCGACGTGGAACTGGCTGCCGTCGTAGGAGACGATGCCGGCAGCTTCCTGGCCGCGATGCTGGAGCGCATGCAGGCCCAGCGTGACGATGGCTGCTGCGTCCTGCCGGCCAAAGATGCCGAACACGCCGCATTCATCGTGGAAATGATCATCGGCCTCGGCGGAGAGAGGTGTGTCTGCGTCAACCATCGGGTCACGGTCTCGTGTCGGAAAGCCGTCATATAGGGCATGCCGACCTGCAATACCATCACCAATTTTAGCAGGCCTTGTCGCAGGTGGCCTGCGCAGGAGGTAATCCTGCGCAGGCAACTTGGCCCTAGGCCAGTTCGACGCCCTTGCGTTCCTTGATCAGGAAGACCGTGGCGAGAATGTCGATTGCCCAGACAAAGACCAGGAACGACAATCCGGCGGACAGCGAATATTGCGTTGCCAGCCAGCCGATGACCAGCGGGCCGAAGCCGCCGACGCCGCGGCCGACGTTGAAGAGCACGTTCTGTGCCGTCGCGCGGGCCTGCGTCGGGTAGCTTTCGGAGATCAGGGCGCCATAGCCGCCGATCATGCCGCTCAGGAAGACGCCGGTGATCGCGCCGGCAATGAGCAGCGCCGTGGGGTCCTTGATCTGCGGATAGACGAATGCCATCGCCATGGCGCCGATCTGGAAGGTAATGAACAGCGGCTTGCGGCCGAAGCGGTCCGCCAAATGCCCGAAGATCCACATGCCGACCGCACCGCCGAGCACTGTGACCGACGTCCACATCGCCGACTTGGTGAGCGTGAAGCCCATCTGTGTGGACAGGTAGGCCGGCAGCCAGATCATCGTGCCGTAGTAGCCGAAGTTCTGCGCCGACGTCATGATCCCGATGCCGATCGTCGACCGGATCGTTTCACGGTCTGCAACCAGGTGGCGGAAGGGATTGACGCGCTTGCCGGCGTCCTTCTTGGCCGCCGCCACGAACATTTCAGGCTCATGCAGGTACTTGCGCAGGGCAAAGGCCACAACAGCCGGGATCAGGCCGATCACGAACATGCCGCGCCAGCCGATCAGGGGCAGCAGCAGCGGGGTGAGCAGCGCCGCGGCGAGCACGCCGGCCTGCCAACCCAGGGCGACGTAGGACGAGGCGCGCGCCCGCTTGTGCGCCGGCCAGGCCTCTGCCACCAGGGCCATGCCGATGCCGAACTCGCCGCCCAGGCCGATGCCGGCGATTGTGCGGTAGATCAGCAGATCCCAGTAACCCTGGGCGATGGCACAAAGACCGGTGAACACACCAAACAAAAGGATGGTCCACGACAGGACGCGGATGCGGCCGAAACGGTCGCTGAGTGCCCCAACGATCAGGCCGCCGATCACGGCGCCGATGAGGGTCCAGGTAATGAGCGAGCCCGCCTCCGAACTCGAAAGGGCCAGGCCGACCGTAACCGCCGGCAGCATGAAGCTCAGGATCATCAGGTCGAAACCATCCATCGCGTATCCGAGATTGGATGCGAGCAGCGCCTTGCGCGCATAGCTGTTGACGGGCGCGTCCTTGTCGTCCGCGAGGGTCGGCGATTGCGCCGTAGAAGACTTAATTGACATGCTTTCCTTCCCAAAAAATGCGCTCGGCCCACGCGACACCAGGAAGCGCGGCTTCAAGCCGCGGGAATAAGTATATACATAATTGAAGTTGCGCAAGCTGAGCCAAGTGCTCATGCATGCTGCCGGCTTGACTCGCAAGCGAAGAACTTGGCTACAGCGCGTGGCGCCAAGCAGAGGTCGCCGCGACAATGGTGTCGGAGGCTCGCGGAGGCATGTTGACAAGCTTCCATGCGTATAGAATAGTAATTATGTATATACATAATTTACTGCCGTGACTGGGAATGGAGTTGGGTTATGAAGGCACTACCGCACGTTGGCGACAAGCGCGTGATCGATATGCATGTGCATATCGGACCGGAATTTTTGCGCCGGAAATATAGCGCTGAAACGCTCGCGGCCGAGGCGCGGAGCGAAGGCTTTGGCGTGGTGATGAAGAATCACTTCCAGCCGACCACCGGACAGGTCAGCCAGTTGCGCCGGCCCGATGACAAGGTGGCGCTGGTTGGTTCCGTCGCCCTGAACTTCGGCTGCGGCGGCGTCGACGACCATGGCGTGCGGTCGGCACTCTCTGGCTGGAAGCGCGATGTGACAGCGGCGGATCCGGATTGCGACCGCTTCGTGGTCTGGATGCCGACGATGTGCTGCGAGGCGCATCTGAAGAAGTACAATCGCCGCGACCTGTCCGAGGCCTGGGGCATCAAGGGGCAGTACACGAGGTATTATGCCGAGGGTACCGGCTATACGCTGGACGAAGGCAATGACGACAAGATGGCCGCGCTGCGGCGCGCGCTGCAGGTGATCGCCGACAACGATCTCATCCTGGCGACAGGGCATTTCGACCGCAACGAGACCCTGACGGTCGTCAGGATCGCGCATGAGATGGGCATCCGCCGGATCATCATGACGCATCCGCTGTTTCAGACCACCGAGCTCGATCCCGAGACGATGCGGCGCATGTGGGAGCAGTACGGTGCCTATAGCGAACTGGCCTTCGTCAATCTCGCCATGGATGACCTGAGCTACGAGCAGTACATCGAAGTCATCGAGGCGGTCGGCTCGCAGGGCGTAATCCTGTCGTCGGACGTCGGGCAGGTGTTCTCGGCAGGCGTTGGCGATGCCCTGCGCGAATTCTTCACGGAGTTGCAGGCACGAGGCGTCAAGGAAGACGACATCGTCCAGATGTCGGTCATGAACACGAACAAGCTGTTGTTCGAAACCATGGAGTGATCGTCAGGAGGGTTCACGCGTCCTAACCGGGGCGCGTCGATCCTGAGTGTCTGCGACGCGCCGAGGAATGCTGCCTGCCGGACCAGCGATACGCAGCCAGAATGCAGAACGCCGTGCCTCCCTTCGGACGCACGGCGTTCAATGTCACGCGCTGATCATCGGTCCCCTGATGATCGCGAAGTCGCTCAGTTGTTGGCGGGCGGCGTTTCCGCAGCGGGCGCGCCGGCAGGCTCGTCAGCGCCACCTTCGGCGGGCGGCGTGGCCGCGCCGGCCTCGGGCTCGCCCTGCGAATTGAGCTTCTTGAGAATCGAATTCTCGGGATCTTCCGGCAGCATGTTTTCGATCGTCGTGCCGATGCTTTCGAGCAGCGGGCGCGACTTGGCCTCGGAAACCCAGGCAGGTGACTTGTCGCCGACCAGCCAGTTGAAGAACAGCAGGCCGACAGCGACCACCAGGATGCCGCGTGCCGCACCGTAGAGGAAGCCGAGCGTGCGATCGAGCGCGCCGATGCGGCTGTCGATGATGAAGTCGGCGATCTTCATGGTGATGATAGTGACGACGATCAGCGCGACGATGAAGACGATGCCGGCGGCTGCGGCCATCGCGATCTTCTCGTTGTCGATATAGGGCTGAACGTAGGGGACGACCGGCTTGTAGAAGAAGAAGGCAGCAGCGGCAGCCGCAGCCCAGGAGGCGACCGAGAGCACCTCCCGCGAGAAGCCGCGCACCATGGCGAGCATCGCCGAAACCAATGTGAAGCCGACCAGAATTCCGTCAAGCAGCGTAATCGGCATAGTGTCTCTCACTCCCTGACGACGGTTTAGTCCGTCTCTTCCGCTCGGCTTCGTCTTGAGCCGGCTATCCGCGCCACCAGATCCGCGAGTGCGGTCGGCTGGAACGATCCGGCCCCGATTCCACCTGCGATGTCCCCACTGCCGGCGGGCAGGACTGCCCTTCCGAAGCCCAACTTTTCGGCCTCTTTAAGGCGTTGCTGCGCATGCGCAACCGGCCT
This sequence comes from Aminobacter niigataensis, assembly GCF_946995915.1. Taxonomy (GTDB): domain Bacteria; phylum Pseudomonadota; class Alphaproteobacteria; order Rhizobiales; family Rhizobiaceae; genus Aminobacter; species Aminobacter niigataensis. Next base: position 4,095,055 of record NZ_OX341517.1, on the reverse strand, counting down.
CACGGCGCCAGAAAGGCTGATTTCGCCGAAATAGACGCAATCAGCGGGCAGGGCAAGACCGGTGAGCGAGGAAACCAGTGCGGAAGCGACCGCCAGATCGGCAGCCGGCTCGGAGATGCGGTAGCCGCCGGCGACGTTGAGATAGACGTCGTGCTGGCCGAATCGGACGCCGCAATGGGCCTCGAGCACGGCGAGGATCATCGACAGCCGCGACGAATCCCAGCCGACGACCGCACGACGTGGCGTACCCAGCGTGGAGGCAGCGACGAGGGCCTGGATCTCGACCAGCACCGGCCGTGTGCCTTCGATCGCGGCGAAGACGGCGGCTCCCGGTGCCTTGGCATGGCGCTCGCCCAAGAACAGTTCGGACGGGTTGGCGACCTCGCGCAGGCCCTTGTCGGACATCTCGAAGACGCCGATCTCGTCGGTCGGGCCGAAGCGGTTCTTGACGGTGCGCAGGATGCGGAAGTGGTGGCCGCCTTCGCCTTCGAAATAAAGAACGCCATCGACCATGTGCTCGACGACGCGGGGACCGGCGATCTGGCCTTCCTTGGTGACGTGACCGACAAGGACCACCGCGGCACCTGTCGACTTGGCGTAGCGGATCATCGCTTGGGACGAGGCGCGCACCTGGGTGACGGTGCCGGGGGCTGAATCAGCAAGGTCGGTCCACAGCGTCTGGATCGAATCGATGATGACCAGGTCCGGCCGCTTGCCGTCGGCAATGGTGGCCAGGATGTCTTCGACATTGGTCTCGGCGGCGAGTTCGACCGGCGAGGAGGCGACGCCGAGGCGCTGGGCACGCAGCCTGATCTGGGCAACGGCTTCTTCACCCGAGACATAGACGACGCGGTGGCCACGCGACGCGAGTGCCGCCGCCGCCTGGGTGAGCAGCGTCGACTTGCCGATGCCGGGATCGCCACCAATCAGCAGCGCTGAGCCGCGAACGAAGCCGCCGCCGGTGGCGCGGTCGAGTTCGCCGATGCCCGAGACGATGCGCGGTGCGTCCTCGATGTCGCCGTCGAGCGAGGTCAGGGTGACGGGGCGGCCCTTGCGGGCGCTCTTCAGCGCGCCCGGGCCGCTGCCGATGCCGCCGGAAGTGCCTTCCTCGACGAGCGTGTTCCACTCGCCGCAGGAATCGCATTTGCCGGCCCAGCGCTGGTGCGCTGCGCCGCAATTCTGGCAGATGAACTGAACGCGCGCTTTAGCCATGGGTGCGATGCAATACTGATTGGGATGGGTCGAACCCCTTGGCGGGAAGAGGCGCTGCGTTTGCCAAGGCCTACTGTTCTCCAAACCTCTCCGGCAGGTGATGCTCGGGCGCGAGGTCGAAGAAGCGGGTGAATTCGCCCTGGAAGCCGAGGCTGACGGTGCCGGTGGGGCCGTGGCGCTGCTTGGCGACGATGACCTCGGCCTTGCCGCGCACTTCGGCCATGTCACCTTCCCACTTGATATATTCGTCGGTGCCGGGTTTCGGCTCCTTGTTCTTGAGGTAGTACTCCTCGCGATAGACGAACAGCACCACGTCGGCGTCCTGCTCGATCGAGCCTGATTCGCGAAGGTCGGAGAGCTGCGGACGCTTGTCGTCGCGGCTTTCGACCTGGCGCGACAGCTGCGACAGCGCGATGATCGGAACGTTGAGCTCCTTTGCCAGCGCCTTGAGGCCGGTGGTGATTTCGGTGATTTCCTGCACGCGGTTCTGCGACGACTTGGCCGATGAGCCCTGCATCAGCTGGATATAGTCGATGATGATGACGTCGAGGCCGCGCTGGCGCTTGAGGCGGCGGGCACGCGCGGCGAGCTGGGCGATCGAGATACCGCCGGTCGAATCGATGAACAGCGGAATCTTCTGCAGCGTCTGGGTGCAGCTGACCAGCTTTTCGAAATCTGCCTCGGTGAGATCGCCGCGGCGGATCTTGGAGGAGGGCACTTCGGCCTGCTCGGAAATGATACGGGTGGCGAGCTGTTCGGACGACATTTCGAGCGAGAAGAAGCCGACGACGCCGCCGTTCTCGGCCTTGAACGAGCCGTCTGCCTGCTGCGCCGGGACATAGGCGTGGGCGACGTTGAAGGCGATGTTGGTGACGAGCGAGGTCTTGCCCATGCCGGGGCGGCCGGCAAGCACGATCAAGTCGGAAGACTGCAGGCCGCCCATGCGGGCGTCGAGATCGTGAAGGCCGCTGGCAACGCCAGACAGATGGCCGTCGCGCATATAGGCGGCGCTGGCCATGTCGATCGCGGTCTTGACCGCATCGGAGAAGCTTTCGAAGCCGCCGTCATAGCGGCCGGTCTCGGCGAGTTCGAACAGGCGGCGCTCGGCATCCTCGATCTGCTCGGACGGCGACATGTCGACCGGCGCGTCATAGGCGATGTTGACCATGTCCTCGCCGACGGTGATCAGCGCACGGCGCGTGGCAAGGTCATAGACGGCGCGGCCGTAGTCGGAGGCGTTGATGACGGTGACGGCATTGGACGCAAGGGCGGCCAGATATTGCGAGACCGTCATGTCGCCGACCTTCTCGTCGGCGGGCAGGAAGGTCTTGATGGTCACCGGGTTCGCCATCTTGCCCATGCGGATCAGCTCGGACGAGACCTCGAAGATCTTGCGGTGCAACGGCTCGTAGAAATGGGTCGCCTTGAGGAAGTCGGAGACGCGGTAGAAGGCGTCGTTGTTGACCAGCATCGCGCCGAGCAGCGCCTGCTCGGCCTCGATGTTGTTCGGGGCTTCCCGGTAGAGCGGGGTTTCCGCCACTTCGAACTTGCGTGCTGCCTCAGCCAATGTCTTCCCCGTCCGTTGCCGAGCATCTGCAGTACCAGAGCCAGGCCACAAGCCGTCCATCGTCATTTCAACTGGCCACCACTATTCACACTCGTCCACAGGGACGGCCGGTGCGATGACGGATTCCGGTTGACGCGAATCGGGGCGATTCTAGCTGTGTATCGACAGGAACAGAACAGGAATATGTAGCCGATCGCTGCATTTACCAAGAAAGTGTCCAGAACAATCTAAAGGTAGTTTGTATACATAAGGTGGTTGATTTTACTCGGTTATGCGGTGATCCTTGACTTCCGACGGCATACGCCTCGCGATGCGGCACATGGCGATGCATATGCTGGAAGGGCACCAGTGGCCGAAACGCGCGCTGCTGCGGCGTCGGCCTGCCCTGCTTGAGGAGGCAACATGCGCATTTTTCGTCCGGCACCGGCGCGATTCGGCTGGCTGGCATCCACCGCCATGGTTTTATTGGGTTCGACGCAGGCAGGCTTTGCCGCCTGCGCCCTGACGCCGACCGCCGGCAACAGTATTTATGTCTGCGACAGTGGTGCGAGCGGAGGGCTGACCGACACCGACGGCACCAACGCGCTGACCATGCCGGGTGGTGGTACCGGCACGATCAATGGCAACGTCGTCTTTGGCGGATTTGTCGACCGTGTTGAGGTCCACAGCGGCGCAATCACAGGCAACGTCCAGCAAGGCGGCGGAAGCGACGACTTCCTGATGAGCGGCGGCCAGATCCAGTCGCTCAGCCAGGGTGATGGTCTCGACACATTCTTCATGTCTGGCGGCCGTATCGTCGATTTCTTCGAAGATGGCGACACGGCATACATGACCGGCGGCCGCATCGGTCGCGTCAACATGAAGCTCGACGACAACCTGTTCGATATGTCTGGCGGCACGATCGACAAGAACCTTGTGACCGGCTTCGGCGATGACACCATCATCCTTTCAGGCGGTACGATCGGCGGCAACATCAGCGTCAGTGGCGGCACCGATAGCGTGGCTGTGACAGGCGGCTCCGTCGGCGGCAGCGTGCTGCTGAGCGTCGGCACGGACACTTTCACCTGGGACGGCGGCGGTATCATCTACGGCACTGTCGATCTTGGCGGTGACAACGACACGGCAAAGCTCAGCAATCTCAGCAACGCAAACATCGGTGCGACTGTTGCGGTCAATGGCGGGGACGGCACGGACGGCCTGACTTTCGACAATGTATCGGCGGCCGGCATTGCGCGGTTCCAGAATTGGGAAAGGATCGACGCCACCAACGACACCGAACTGACCTTCGACGGTAATCTTGTGCTCGGCGACGCCGGTACCGGAACCGGTACGCTGACGGTCGATGCCACCAGCACCCTTTTCGGCGGTGGTCAAAATGCACACGTGCTGGCCGTCAGCGGGCTGGCAAACGTTATCAATGCCGGCCGCATCGACTTGACCAATGGCGGTGGTGGCACTGGCGATACGTTCACGATCAATGGCAACTACCAGGGCAATGGCGGACTGCTGTTCCTCGACACTGTGCTCGGCAGCGACGGCTCGGCCTCGGACAAACTGGTGATATCCGGTGGCACCGCGACGGGCTCGACGGGCATCGAGATCGTCAATGCCGGCGGTGCCGGCGGATTGACTGTCGCGGATGGCATTCTGGTGGTCGAGGCGATCGGCGGTGCGACGACCGGAGGTGCCTTCGCACTTGCCAGTCGAGTGGCCGCCGGCGCCTACGAGTATATGCTGTTCAAGGGCGACGCAGCGGGTGCAGGCCAAAACTGGTATCTGCGCTCGACGATGTCCTCGACCAGTCCCGAGCCAGCGCCGGGGCCTTCTCCGATCGAACCGAACCCTCAGCCTGCGCCCGTCGATCCCGAAACGGCACCACCGCCGCCGACGTCGGCGATACCGCCGGTGCTGATTCCGGGCGAGGGCGATCCTGTTACCCCGCCCACTGACCCGACCCCGCCGGTGCTGCCGGGGGATACGCCGCCCGAAGCACCGCCAGTACCACCGGTTACCGGCGAGCCGACGCCGCCTCCGCCGACCGAGACGCCGCAATTGGTGCTCAACCCGGCCGAGTCGGCACCGCTGCCCAATCCCGAACGGCTCGAAGGAGGAGCGATGCCGCTCTTCCGTGGCGAGGTTCCGACCTACGCGGTGATCTCGCCACTCGCGCACTACCTCGCCATGTCGACGCTGGGCACATTCCATGAGCGCCGCGGCGAGCAGCCCGAAGTGCAGGGTGCCGGGCAGATGCCGGCTGCATGGGGGCGTGTCTTTGGCCAGAGTGTCGATATGTCCTGGACCGGAACCCTGACACCGAGCTTCGACGGCACGCTGTTCGGCATGCAGGCCGGCCTCGACATCTATGGCTGGGAAACGGATAGCGGCCATCACGACCGTATCGGCCTGTTTGTCGGCCACACGCGCATCAGCGGCGACGTGAAGTCGCCGACGATCGCCGGGCCGGTAGCCGATTTCGGCGATATCAACGCGAACGGCACCAGCCTGGGTGCCAATTGGACCCATGTCGGCCCAGGCGGCTGGTACCTCGATGCCGTGCTGATGGGCACCTGGTACGGTGGCGATGTCACCTCCAGCGGCGGCGAAAACCTCGACGTCGGCGGAACCGGGGTCACTGCTTCGCTGGAGGGCGGTTATCCCATCGCGCTGACGCCGGAGTGGACACTGGAGCCGCAGGGCCAGCTGGTCTGGCAACATTTGTCGCTTGACGACCAGGCCGACAGCTTTTCGACGGTGTCGTTCAATTCCGACGATGTGCTGACCGGACGGCTGGGCGTGCGGTTGCAAGGTCTCTTCCAGACCGAAGCCGCGACGCTGAAGCCGTACCTCAAGGCCAACATCTGGCATGAATTCGACGGTGAGGGGGGCATCAGCCTCGGCGGCGACCCGATTGCCGTCGAGACCGGCGGGACGTCAGTCGAGTTCGGCGGCGGCGTGATTGCGAAGCTGAGCGAACAGACCAGCATGTTTGCCACCGCTGACTACACCACCAATATCGGCGGCGAGAAGAAGCGCGTCTTTGAAGGCAATGTCGGTCTCAGCGTCAAATGGTAAGGGGCGTCGACGCCAGCCGCTCTGTGATCCTGCTCACGCCCCGCGTGGCGCCAGCAGGATGATCGAGGCGCCGGCGATGCAGACTGCGGCGCCGATAATGTCCCAGCGATCCGGGCGTACGCCTTCGGCAAGCCACAGCCAGCCCAGCGACGCCGCGATGTAGATGCCGCCATAGGCGGCGTAGGCGCGGCCCGCGGCATTGGCTTCGACCAGGGTCAGCAGCCATGCGAAGGCGATCAGCGAGATGACGCCGGGGATGAGCCACAGAGCCGACTTGTCCAGCCGCCACCATGCCCAGAAGGCAAAGCAGCCGGCGATTTCGGCAAGAGCTGCGGCAACATAGATGGCGTAGGTCATGAAAAAGGCCCGGTGCGAATGGCAACGGGCCTATCTCCTACGACGGCCGGGGCCGAGGCAAGGGCGAGTTTCACTCCTTGTCGCCGACCTTCCCGCGACGGGTGGTCTTGCCCGTCGCAGTCGTCTCGCGATGCGCCATCTCGTGCATGGCGAGCGCTTTCTCGCACTTGCCGATATAGTCGCGGGTCAGCGGCAGCGTGTCGTTGCGATGTGTGAGCTGGATCTGGAACACCATCAGGTCCTGCCAGCGGAAGGCGGCTTCGGAAGCCGCGAGATAGAATTCCCACATCCGGCAGAAGCGCTCGTCATAGATCGCTTTGGCCTTGTCACGGTTGGCGGCGAAACGCTTGCCCCAGTGCTTCAGCGTCTCGGCATAGTGAAGGCGCAGGATTTCGACGTCGGTGACCATCAGTCCCGATTTCTCGATCGCCGGCAGCACTTCCGACAGGGCAGGAATGTAGCCACCCGGGAAGATGTATTTGCGGATGAAGGCGCTGGTCGCCGTCGGCGGGCCGAACCGGCCGATCGAATGCAGCACCATCACGCCATCGGGTTTCAGCCGCTTGGCGACGTTGTCGAAGAAGGTACGGTAATGGTTGACGCCGACATGCTCGAACATGCCGACCGACACGATGCGGTCGAAGCGCTCGACGAGATCGCGATAGTCGCGGATTTCGAAGTGAACGTGGCTGTCGAGCCCCTCGGCCTGGGCGCGTTCAGTCGCCACCGCGTGCTGTTCGGTGGAAAGGGTGACGCCGAGCACCTGCGCTTCGAACGAGCGCGCCAGGTAGAGCCCGAGGCCCCCCCAGCCAGAACCGATGTCGAGCACCGACTGGCCTGGCTTGAGCCGCATCTTGGCGGCGATGTGCGCTTTCTTGGCCAGTTGGGCTTCTTCCAGCGTCATTTCGGGGTCGGCGAAATAGGCGCAGGAATATTGCATGTCGCTGTCGAGGAAGAGCCGGTAGAGGTCGCCCGAAAGGTCGTAGTGACGCTCGACGTTGCGTTTCGCGCGCGCCGCGGTGTTGACCTGCTGGAAGCGGCGCAACGCTACCCGCAGGCCTTCGATGGCGCGTGACCAGGCGGCATCGACCGTGCCGTTGCCGAGATTCTGGAAGGCGATCCGCATGAAGCCGAAGATGTCGCCCTCGACGATGTCCATCTCGCCGTCCATGTAGGCCTCTGGCACGGCCAATGTCGGATCGAAGGTAATGGCCCGTTCGGCTCGCCGCGTTCGGATCAGCATGTGGACGGGTTCGCCGCTGCCGTCGCCGAAGCGATGCGGTCGGCCATCGGGTCCGGTGACGGTCAGGTTTCCTGTGCGTACGAGTTTTGCGAAAATGCGCTGCAACAACACGTTCATGGGCAATGCTCGCGATGTGTCAGTCCTATTGTCAGAAGCTGGTAACTAGCGCGGGCACGTTCAAGTTCCACCTGGCACAAAAAAACCCGGGTGTTTCCACCCGGGCTTGGTCCAGAAAACTGGATCTGACAACTGAGGCTGAGATCAGCCCTCGTCGCCTTCGCCGTCTTCGTTCGGATCAAAGAAGCTGTCCGGACGGGCGTTTTCGTTGATGTCGTCGCCGTAGATGGCTTCGGCAGTGGTCAGCGTCTCGCCCTTCGACTGACGCTCGGCTTCGTCGGCCGTGCGCGCGATGTTCAGCGTGATGGTGACTTCGACTTCGGCGTGCAGCGAGATCGCCACGTTGGTCAGGCCGATGGTCTTGATCGGCTGGTTGAGCTCGACCTGGTTGCGTGCAACCGTGAAGCCTTCGGCGGCCAGCAGGTCGGCGATGTCGCGGGTCGAGACCGAACCGTAGAGCTGGCCGGTTTCACCAGCCGAGCGGACGGTCACGAAGGTCTTGCCGTCAAGCTTGTCGGCAACCTGCTGGGCTTCCGACTTGCGCTCGAGGTTGCGGGCTTCGAGCTGAGCGCGCTGGCCTTCGAACTTCTTCTTGTTGGCTTCGTTGGCGCGGAGCGCCTTGCCCTTGGGCAGCAGGAAGTTACGGGCAAAGCCGTCCTTGACCTTGACGGTGTCGCCCATCTGGCCGAGGCGGGAAATGCGTTCGAGGAGAATGACGTCCATTTTCCTTGTCCTTTCGTTGGCTGCAAAGGCAGCGAATAAAATTCAACGGGCAAGGAAGCAGGGAAGGGCGTTGCCGCCGGTTTCGCTGTCCTGCCTGTCGCGGCAGTTAGGTCCTCTTTGGAGGTCCAACCCGGGATTTGAAATTCGCCCGGCCGCGCCCGTCGCGGGGGGAGGAAGCGGGCAGCGAACCGCCCGCTTCGGATGTCTTACTTCACGACGTAGGGCAGCAGGCCGAGGAAGCGGGCGCGCTTGATCGCCTGGGCGAGTTCACGCTGCTTCTTCTGGCTGACGGCGGTGATGCGCGAAGGAACGATCTTGCCGCGCTCGGAAATGTAGCGCTGCAGCAGACGCACGTCCTTGTAGTCGATCTTCGGAGCGTTGGCGCCGGAGAACGGGCAGGTCTTGCGGCGGCGATGGAAGGGACGACGGGTCGGGATCTGATTGATGTCGACCATTATTCTGCACCCCCTTCAACACCTTCGCGCGGACGGCGCGGGCCACGGTCACCACCGCCATCGCGGTCGCCGAAGCTGCGCGGGCCGCGATCACCACGGTCACGATCGCCGAAGCTGCGCGGACGGTCGCCGAAGCCACCGCGTTCGCCACGCTCGGAGCGCTCTTCGCGCTTCTGCATCATGGCGGAGACGCCTTCTTCATGCGCCTCGACCTTGATGGTCAGGAAGCGCAGGATGTCTTCGGACAGGCCCTGCTGGCGCTCGACTTCCTTGACGGCAGCCGACGGAGCGGTGATGTCCATAAGCGTGTAGTACGCCTTGCGGTTCTTGTTGATGCGGTAGGTGAGGGACTTCAGTCCCCAGTTCTCAACCCGGCCAACCGATCCACCAGCTGCAGTGATGATACCCTTGTAGTGTTCGACAAGTGCATCGACCTGCTGCTGCGAGAGGTCCTGGCGGGCAAGAAACACATGTTCGTAAAGAGCCATAGTTTTTGCCTTTCTTCGTTTCCATCTTCCGGTCCCGGCGGCTAGAGCCTCTGCGACCTCCCTGATCCGTCGAAGGCCTAAGCCATCTCAGGAGAAGAAAGGAGCACGACGAGACGGTCGAGAGCGGAGACACGGGAGGCGGAAGCGTTTTCGCTTCACGCGGCGGCTTTCGAGAAAACCTCCGGCCCTCCGTTCAGCCCCCAGCTGGGACCGGCAGATGGCGGGCGTCTACAGGCAAAGCGCCTTCAAGGCAAGGGGCGGGACCAAGAAACCCGCCGAAATCGGCCCTTTCGGCGGCTTCGGGCCTCAGCCCAGAGCCTGCGGACGCAGGAACAGGGGCGAACGCGTGCGGTCGGCAACCACCTTGTCGACCGTCTCCGGGAAGAACGGCTTGGCGCCGCGGCGCTTGCCGAACATCATGTCGTATTGCAGCCAGCGGTAATCGCGGATCGACGGGTCGATCTCCTTCTGGCGCGACCAGTCGAACACCGACTCGCCGGCCTTCGGCAGAAGCACGTTGCGGTCGACGACGCGGAATCGCTCGTGCAGGTCGCCGAGGAAGCCGGTGTAGTAGGGGTGGCTGATTCCGGCGGTCTCGAGCACGTGCAGCGGCAGGAAGGCCGGGCTGATCGAGCCGATGTTTTGCGCCGCACCCGTCCGGTTCGACCACACCACCAGCGGCGTTTCGTGCTGGACCAGCATCTCGCCGATCGCCGCTTTGCGCTTGGCGACAGGTTCGTTCATGAAGCCGGTCTCGACATAGACGGGGCCGAGCGGTGGCAGGTGGTCGCCGAAGAAGGCGATCACGGTCGGGCGCTTGCGCTTGCTGGCCCAGTCCATCAGCCGCTTGAGGCTGCGGTCGGCGTCCGATGCACCTTCGGCATAGGTCAGGATCGATTCGCGTGCCCAGGGTGACGTTGCCGCCTCGACCTTGTGGGTGGTGTCGCTGTAGCGGTTCGGCTCGTAGGGGCCGTGGCTCTGCAGCGAGACCGCAAAGAAGAAGAACGGATGCTCGGTCGCATCGGCCTCGCGGATGATCTCTTCGGTCAGAGCGGCATCGGATACCAGCGGCCCGCGCTTTGCCAGCAGCGGCAGGTTTTCCTCCGACATGAACTGGTCGAAGCCGAACGCCTTGTAGACGGGCGCGCGGTTCCAGAACCAGCCGCCGAACGGATGAATGGCCTTGGTCTCGTAGCCTTCGCTCTTGAAGAACGTGGCAAGCGACGGCACCGGCGCGCGGACATATTGCTGGTAGGGGATCGAGCCCGCCGGCAGGAAGGCGTTGGAGAAGCCGGTCAGTGCCTCGAACTCGACATTGGCGGTCATGCCGCCGAATTCCGGCGAAAAGACATGGCCGGACTGGGCCGCGCGCACGTTTGCGATCGGATCGGGCGTGATCGAGACGCCGGGCAGGCGCGTCGGATCCCAGAAGGATTCGCTCATCACGATGATGACGTCGGGCTTTTCCTCGGGCAGGACGGCGGCGGCCTGGTCCGGCCGGGCGATGGCATCGACAGCCTTTTCGGAATAGCCGTGCGGCGCCTTGACCTTGGCCATCGGCACGTTGAGCGCAAACGCGATGGCAAAGCCGTTGGAATTGTAGTTTTCCTTCTGGTCCCACATCATCGGGATGATCTGGAGACGGTCGCGCGTCCACGAGAAGGTCGCGTAGTCCATGATCGAGACGAAGAAGGCGAGGGCGGGAATGGCGATGGCGAGGCGCGAGATGCGTGCCCAGAACGTCAGCGCCGGCATGCGGCGGCGCCAGTAGCGCCAGGCAAGGACAAGGAGCGCAATGCCGGTGACGAGGCCCACGACGATGCCGACGCCGGCCATCGGGCGCTCGCGCACCAGCAACGGCATCAGTTCGACGATCTGTCGGGCATAGAGAAAGTCGGTCGGGTAGAGTGGGTCGCCGAGATAGAGCGACTTCTGATGCCCGACAAAGGCGAGCAGCAGCGCCACGGGTGCGACGATCAGCAGGCCGTTATGCGGCCGGCCGAGCAAGGCATCGAGGCCCACCAGCAGCAGCGCAAAGAGCGCCACCGTGGTCCAGCTCGGCTTGAACGGCTGCTGGAAGAAATTGAGCGTGTCGACGAAGGAGCCGCGCGCGATGTATTCGATGGCGAAGACCAGCACCGCCGAAACGGCGAGCGTGACCATCACCGAGCGCAGTACGCCCAAGGCATAGGCACGCCGGTCGGACGCGGTCTGCTTCGCGTCCTCAACACTCCTTGCGGCCTTATCGACTACACTTCCCAACTCGACTTCCTCGGCTTTATGACGGCCTCATCATGCAGCGGTCACCTGAACGTCACCTGAACGTCATCAAACTGTCATGCAGAAGCTAGGGCTTATGGCAAAATTGAGAAGCGTTGGCCAACAAATCGTGTTTCGGCTTAATCATGTGTGATTTTCGGCCCGTTTCGGGCCCCGGGGCGCACAAGGCTTGACTTGACAGGGCGCATTGCGCCAGAGCCACAGCGATCCGGAGTGCCCGACGTTCCCTGGGGCGGCACGCGTACTTCGGTTTGTTATGTCTGCGCATCGCGCCGAAAGGGCCGGAATGGCCTGAGGCGATGCGCCAGCAGCCAGGAGACGAATATGGCCGTTGCATTTACTTTTCCAGGGCAGGGCAGCCAGGCCGTCGGCATGGGCAAAGAACTGGCCGATGCTTTCCCGGAAGCGCGACGCGTATTCGAGGAGGTCGATGACGCACTTGGCGAAAAGCTGTCGAAGCTGATCTGGGAAGGCCCCGAGGAAACGCTGACGCTGACGGCCAATGCCCAGCCGGCGCTGATGGCTGTTTCGATGGCTGCATTCAGGGCGCTCGAAGCACGCGGCCTGTCGCTCAAGGACAAGGTCACATATGTCGCCGGCCACTCGCTGGGCGAATATTCGGCGCTTGCTGCCGCAGGGTTCGTTTCAGTGGCCGACGCTGCGCGGCTGTTGCGCATTCGCGGTGATGCCATGCAGGCCGCTGTACCTGCCGGGCAGGGCGCCATGGCTGCGATCATCGGGCTCGAGCAGGCTGATGTCGACGCGGCTTGCGCCGAAGCAGCCGAGGGTTCGGTCTGCCAGATCGCCAACGACAATGGCGGCGGCCAGCTGGTCATCTCCGGCGAGAAGGCGGCGGTCGAACGCGCGGCCAAGCTGTGCACCGAAAAGGGCGCCAAGCGCGCGCTGATGCTGCAGGTCTCCGCACCGTTCCATTCGGCGCTGATGGCGCCGGCTGCCGAGAAGATGCGCGAGGCGCTTGCCGGCGTGAAGAAGCATGCGCCGATCGTCCCGGTCGTCGCCAATGTCTCGGTCCAGTCGCTCACCGATCCTCAAGAGATCGCCGCCCGCCTCGTCGAACAGGTGACCGGCCGCGTCCGCTGGCGCGAGACCGTCGAATGGTTCGGCAACAACGGCGTCACCACGCTCTACGAAGTGGGCGCCGGCAAGGTGCTCTCGGGCCTCGCCCGCCGCATCAACAAGGACATCGCCACGGCCGCGGTCAACAACCCGGCCGACGTCGAGGCGGCAATCGCCGCGCTCGTCTAAACATACTGTGACCCCACCCGTGTGAAGGGTGTGCTCTGGAAGGGATTGGAAAAATGCTCGATCTGACCGGCCGCAAGGCACTCGTCACCGGCGCTTCAGGTGGCATCGGCGAGGAAATCGCTCGCATCTTGCACGCGCAGGGCGCCATCGTCGGACTGCACGGCACCCGCGTCGAAAAGCTCGAGGCGCTGGCCAACGAGCTCGGTGACCGCGTCAAGCTGTTTCCGGCCAACCTCGCCGACCGCGACGAGGTCAAGGCGCTGGGCCAGAAGGCCGAGGCCGAACTCGAAGGTGTCGACATCCTGGTCAACAATGCCGGCATCACCAAGGACGGCCTGTTCGTGCGCATGTCCGACGCCGACTGGGACTCGGTCATCGAGATCAATCTGACGGCGATGTTCCGCCTGACGCGTGAACTGACGCATCCGATGATGCGCCGCCGCCATGGCCGCATCATCAATATCACCTCGGTGGTCGGCGTGACCGGCAACCCCGGCCAGACCAACTACTGCGCATCCAAGGCGGGCATGATCGGCTTTTCCAAGTCGCTCGCCCAGGAAATCGCCACCCGCAACATCACCGTCAACTGCGTCGCTCCCGGCTTCATCGAATCGGCAATGACCGAGAAGCTCAACGACAAGCAGAAAGAGGCGATCATGGCCGCGATCCCGGCCAAGCGCATGGGCACCGGCAAGGAAGTTGCTTCGGCCGTCGCCTATCTCGCCTCCGACGAAGCTGCCTACGTCACCGGCCAGACAATTCACGTCAACGGCGGCATGGCGATGATCTGATTGGGCCGATTGGCCGGGATAACTGGCCCTTTTGCCTTGGACGCGGTCAAGATTTCGTGTATTGCCGCGCTCCATCAGGTGGCCGGACCGAAGACGGACCGCTGCCCGAGCGCTTGGGAAAGCGCAGATTACTGCTTGATTAGCGGCATTCCGCCCGCTAACGAAGACCTAACAAACACCAGACTGAGGATGCCCACATGAGTGACACCGCAGAGCGCGTCAAGAAGATCGTCATCGAACATCTTGGCGTCGACGCCGACAAGGTGACGGAAGCTGCAAGCTTCATCGACGACCTGGGCGCGGACAGCCTCGACACGGTCGAGCTCGTTATGGCGTTCGAAGAAGAATTCGGCGTTGAGATCCCCGACGACGCGGCCGAGACCATCCTCACCGTTGGCGACGCCGTGAAGTACATCGACAAGGCTTCGGCCTGAGCGATCGCGAATTGTCAGGGATGCCTGCGATGAGGCGTGTGGTTGTCACGGGCCTTGGCCTGCTTTCACCGTTCGGCATGGGCTACGAGCACGGCTGGAAAGAGCTTCTTTCCGGCCGTAGCGCCGCAAGGCGGATCACGGAGTTCGAGGTCGAAGACCTCCCCTGCAAGATCGCCAATGTCATCCCTAGGGGTGACGGCACGAACAATACCTTCAATCCCGAAGCAGTCCTCGAACCCAAGGAACTGCGCAAGATCGGCGACTTCATCCTCTACGGGATCGCGGCCGCAGACGAGGCATTGAAGGATTCGGGCTGGGCGCCCAAGACACCGGACGAGCAGAACGCGACTGGCGTCATGATCGGTTCGGGCATCGGTGGCATCGAGGGCATCGCCGAAAACGCGCTGATCCTCAACGAACGCGGCCCGCGCCGCATCAGCCCCTTCTTCATTCCAGGCCAGATCATCAATCTGGTCTCTGGCCAGGTTTCGATCCGGCACGGGCTCAAGGGCCCCAACCATGCCGTGGTCACGGCCTGCTCGACCGGCGCGCACGCCATTGGCGACGCAGCTCGTCTGATCATGTTCGGCGACGCCGACGTGATGGTGGCGGGTGGTGCTGAATCGCCGGTGGCACGCCTGTCGCTTGCCGGCTTCGCCGCTTGCAAGGCACTGTCGACCGGGCGCAACGACGACCCCGAGAGGGCGTCGCGCCCTTATGACCGCGACCGCGACGGCTTCGTCATGGGCGAGGGCGCAGGCGTCGTCGTGCTCGAAGAGCTCGAACACGCCAAGGCGCGCGGCGCCAGGATCTATGCCGAGGTTGTCGGCTACGGCCTGACAGGCGACGCACATCACATCACGGCTCCGGCCGAGGATGGCGACGGCGCCTTCCGCTGCATGACCGCCGCCCTCAAGCGCGCCAACCTGTCGCCGGCGGATATCGACTACATCAACGCCCATGGCACCTCGACCATGGCCGATACGATCGAGCTCGGCGCCGTCGAGCGCCTCGTCGGCAATGCCGCCTCCAAGGTCTCGATGTCATCGACCAAGTCGTCGATCGGCCACCTTTTGGGTGCCGCCGGTGCTGCCGAGGCGATCTTCTCGATCCTCGCCATTCGCGACAACATCGTGCCGGCAACGATCAATCTCGACAATCCCGAGCGTGAGACGGCCATCGATCTCGTGCCGAACAAGCCGCGCTCCCGGCAGGTCGACGTCGCCTTGTCGAACTCCTTCGGCTTTGGCGGTACCAACGCCTCGCTGGTCTTCCAGCGCTACAACGGCTGACAACTCTGTGGGAAGGGGGCGTTAAACGCCCTCTTTGCCGCGATTTTTGCCACATTCGGCTCTAGTCTCCCGGCGGGGATTCGACGCAAGAGGGAGTGGCGAGGCAAAATGAGCATGAATACGCCAGGTCAAGGGGAAGGTGCTGCGCGCGCCGCACCGGCAAATCCGATCGTTCCTAAGACAGCGCAGGAAGCGTTGCGGCCGGAAATCGGCACGCCGCCCCCCAAGCGTTCGCGTGCCTCGCGCAACCAGATCGTCGTGTTCATGAATTTCGTGATGTCGACAGCGGTGCTGGTGATCCTCGCCGGCGGCGCAGCCCTCTATTTCGGCAAGCAGGAATTCAACGGCGAGGGCCCGTCGGCGGTCCCCAGCACATTCCTGGTCAAGGAAAAGACCGGCGTGCAGGACATCGCCGACCAGCTCGAGCGGCGCGGGTTGATCAGCGATGCGCGCATCTTCCGGATGGGCGTGCGCGCCTACGGCAACGACGGCTCGCTGAAGGCCGGCGAATACGAAATCCAGGCCGGCGCTTCGATGCACGAGATCATGGAGCTCCTGAAGAGCGGCAAGTCGGTGCAATACTCGCTGACGATCCCGGAAGGACTGACCGTCGCGCAGGCTTGGAAACGCATCGCCGAACAAGAGGCTCTTACCGGCGACATGCCGACGGAGATGCCGGCCGAGGGCACGCTTGCCGCGGATACGCAGCGCTTCACCCGCGGGCTGACGCGCCAGCAGATCATCAACAAGATGCTGGCCGACCAGAAGGAACTGGTCGAGACCATCTGGCAGCGCCGTACGTCGGACCTTCCGTTGGCCGACATCAACGAATTCGTGACGCTGGCGTCCATCGTCGAGAAGGAAACTGCCCGCGGCGACGAGCGCTCACGCGTGGCAGCTGTCTTCATCAACCGCCTCAACAAGGGCATGCGGCTGCAGTCGGATCCGACGATCATATACGGCATCTTCGGCGGCAAGGGTAAGCCCGCCGACCGGCCGATCTACCGCTCCGACATCGACAAGCCGACGGCCTACAATACCTATACCATCAAGGGCCTGCCGCCGACGCCGATTGCCAATCCGGGCAAGGCTTCGCTCGAGGCGGTGGCCAATCCGTCCAAGACCAAGGACCTGTATTTCGTGGCTGACGGTTCGGGCGGGCATGTCTTTGCCGAGACGCTGGACGAGCACAATGAGAACGTCGCGCGCTGGCGCGCCTTCCAGCGCAAGGTCGTCGAGGACGAGAAGGCAGCCGGCGAGGCTGATCCGGCAAAGAAAGACGCCACGACGACGAACGCCGTCAAGAAGTAGGACAGGCTCGCCGCGCGGCCATCAGCCCGCGTGGCGCAACAAGAACAGGGACGCGCTGCCAGATGAACCTGCAGAGCATGACAGGCTTCGCCCGCGTCGCGGCCGAGCATGACGGAACCGCCATCGCCTGGGAGGTGAAGTCGGTCAACGGCAAGATCGTGGAAGTGCGCCTGCGCCTGCCGCAGGGCTTTGAACGTCTCGAGCCATCGGTGCGCCAGGCCATCCAGAAGCGCTTTTCGCGCGGCAACGTGCAGGCAACCCTGACAGTGAGCCGCGCTAGCGGCTCGATGGTCCAGCCCGTCATCAACGAAGTGTTCCTGCGCGACGTCGCCGAACTCGCCAACCGGCTGGTCACGCAATTTGGCGCGGCGCCTGCCAGTGCCGACGGGTTGCTGGCGCTGCGCGGCGTCTTCGATGTGCCCGAGGCGGTCGAAACCGAAGAGCAGCGCGCGGCGATCGATGCGGCGATCATGAATTGCCTGGAGACTGGCCTTGCCGGCCTCGTCGAGGCGCGCAAGGCCGAGGGCGAGGCCCTGCGCGGGCTGCTGTCGGGCCATATCGCGACCATCGAGGCGCTGACGCTGCGGGCCGAGGCCGATCCGTCGCGCGAACCGGCGCAAATCCGCCAGCGGCTCGCCGAGCAGGTGCGTCTGCTGCTCGAGGCATCGCCGGCGCTCGACGAGACACGGCTCAACATGGAGGCGGCGTTTCTCGCCACGAAGGCCGATATTCGCGAGGAAATCGACCGGCTGAAGACGCATGTCGCCTCGGGACGCACGCTGATATCTGGCGGTGGCGCAATCGGCCGCAAGCTCGATTTTCTGGCGCAGGAATTCAATCGCGAATCGAATACTCTATGTTCGAAGTCGAACGCCGCCGCAGTGACCGCCATCGGGCTGGAACTGAAGGCCGTGGTCGACCAGTTTCGCGAGCAGGTTCAGAATCTGGAGTAGCGCATGAGCGCCGAGAACCCTTCAAACGCCATCAGGCGGCGCGGCCTGATGCTGGTGCTGTCTTCGCCGTCGGGCGCAGGCAAGTCGACCATCGCGCGTAACCTGCTGGAAAGCGACCCCGGCCTCGAGCTGTCGGTCAGCGTGACGACCCGCGCTCGCCGCGGCAGCGAGATCGACGGCATGCACTATCATTTCCGCTCGATGCGCGATTTCGAACGGCTGCGCGACTCCGACGCTCTGCTCGAATGGGCCGAGGTGCATGGCAACTACTATGCCACGCCGCGCGAGCCGGCCGAAATTGCCATGGCGCAAGGTCGCGACATGCTGTTCGACATCGACTGGCAGGGTGCCGAGCAGCTCAAGGAGAAGATGCGGGCCGACATCGTCTCGATCTTCATCCTGCCGCCGTCGATGGGCGAACTGAAGGCGCGCCTGCGCCGCCGCGCCGAGGACCAGGATGCGGTGATAGAGACAAGGCTGCACAACGCCCGTGTCGAGCTCGAGCACTGGCGCGACTATGACTACGTCGTCGTCAACGACGACCTCGACAAGGCCTTTGCCTCGGTCAAGGCGATCGTCACCGCCGAGCGCCTGCGCCGCGACCGCCGGCCGGGATTGTTCGATTTCGTTTCGAAGCTGCTCGACGAGAAGGTCTGAGCGACGGGCGCTCAGACCGCCTTTGCCAGCGCCACGAACTCCTCGACGCTGAGCGTCTCGGCGCGGCGGGTCGGGTCGATGCCGACGGTTTCCAGGAGTCTTTCACCGCCCATGCTTTTCAGGCTCTGGCGCAGCATCTTGCGGCGTTGGCCGAAGGCCGCCTCGGTGACACGGCCAAGTACCTTCACATCGGCTGGCAGAGGCACCTGACGCGGTTCCAGGTGTACGACGGACGAAGTGACCTTCGGTGGCGGGGTAAAGGCCTGTGGCGGCACATCGAAGGCAATGCGTGCGTCGGTGCGCCAGCCGGCGAGAACGCCGAGGCGGCCGAAGGCCGGGCTCGCCGGCTTCGCCACGATGCGTTCGGCGACCTCGCGCTGGAACATCAAGGTCAGCGATTGATAGAACGGGGGCCAGTCCTGGACGGTGAGCCAGCGGACGAGCAGTTCGGTGCCGATGTTGTAGGGCAAGTTGGCGACGATCTTTGTCGGCTCGCCGCCGGCGAGCGCGGCGAAATCGGTCTTCAGCGCGTCGCCCGAGACCACTTCCAGCCGTTCCGGATAATGGTTGGAAATCTCGGCCAGTGCTGCGAGGCAGCGTTCGTCGCGCTCGATGGCGATGACGCGCCTGGCGCCGTTCATCAACAGCGCCCGTGTCAGCCCGCCGGGGCCGGGGCCGACCTCGATGACGGTGACGCCTGTGAGATCACCGGCAGCCCGCGCCACCTTGCTGGTCAGGTTGAGGTCGAGCAGGAAATTCTGGCCGAGCGCCTTCTTGGCCTGCAGGCCGTGGCGCTCGATGACGTCGCGAAGCGGCGGCAGGCCGTCGATGCTGGTGGCCGCACTCATGATGACTTGCCCCCAACGTCCGCCAGCCGGCGCGCCAGCTTCAGCGCTGCGATCAGGCTGTCTGGCCGGGCAATGCCCTTGCCGGCGATGTCGAAGGCGGTGCCGTGGTCGGGCGAGGTGCGGATGAAGGGCAGACCGAGCGTGACGTTGACCGTCTCGTCGAAAGCCAGCGCCTTGGCCGGGATCAGTGCCTGGTCGTGGTACATGCAGATGGCGGCGTCGTAGCCGGCGCGGGCGCGGGCATGGAACATGGTGTCGGCGGGCAGGGGACCGAAGACGTCGATACCTTCCGCCTTCAGCGCCTCGATCGCCGGGCGGATGATGCGTTCGTCTTCATGGCCCATCGCACCGCCTTCGCCGGCATGCGGATTGAGGCCCGAAACGGCGATGCGCGGCCTGGCGATGCCAAAACGGGTGCGCAGGTCATGCGCGGTGATGCGGGTGGTCTCGATGATCGCCTCGGTCGTAAGCGCCCTCGGCACGTCGGCAAGCGCGATGTGGATGGTGACGGGCACGGCGCGAAGCTCCGGCCCGGCAAGCATCATGACCGGCATGACGGCGGAGCCGGTCCTCTGGCTCGCGAGGTGGGCGAGGTATTCGGTATGGCCGGGAAAGCGGAAGCCGGCGTCATAGAGCGGCTTCTTGGCGATCGGGCAGGTGACGACGGCAGCGGCGCGGCCTTCGAACGTGTCCATCACGGCACGGTCGATCGCCTCGATGATGCCGGCGGCGTTCTGCTTGTCGGGCTGGCCCGGCGCGTCGACCAGCGTGGCGGCAAGCGGCATGACCGGCAACGCATCTGCGAACTGCCCGGCGGCATTGGCCGGGTCGGTCTCTGCGATCTGGATTTCGACGCCCAGCGCCAAAGCGCGTGCGGCGACCAAAGCGGGGTCGCCGAGGAGATAGAAGGCGGGCACGTCCGCTTCGTTGCGCAGCTGCCAGGCGGCGACTGCGATTTCGGGGCCGATACCTGAGGGATCGCCAACAGTCAGCGCCAGAGGGGCACCATGCGAGCCCACGACCTAGCGGTTGACGATGCGAGCCTTGGCCCGCAGTTCTTCGATGTACTTCTTGCTGAGCTCGTCGGCCTTTTCGTTGCCTTCCTTGCCGAGCCCCTCGGCCTGGAAGACCATCTGTGCGACCTTGTCGTCGGACACTTCGCGGGCGCTGCAAACGCCGATGAACTCGACGCCACGGTCAGTCTCACGCACCGGGGTTGCGCCGCCAGCCTTGAGCTTCTTGATCTGGTCGGCCCATTCCGGCGGCAATTGCGGTGCAAGCACGCGGCCGAGATCGCGCACGGTCACGTCGAGCAGGCCCCTGGCGAATTCGCGCGTCTGCTCGCAACCGTTGAAGCGGCCACGCATGGCATCCGCCTCGCGCTTGCGCTTGCCGATGGAGCCGCGCTCGGATGCCGGCACGACGAAGATCACCTGCTGCAGCATGTATTCGGTGGCGCTCGGCTTGGCGCCGCCCTGCTGCAGCATGCGCCGGACGGCGTCCTGCTCGCTGGTGCCGCCACCGCCGCTGCCCTCGGCGCGGAAGCGGGAACTGAGCGCCTGGTTCCAGCCCATCTGCGTGCGGATGTAGTCCTTGAAATGGCTGCTCGTCACGCCGGCCTGGGCCAGGATCTGGTCCATTTGGGCGGGCTTGAGCTTGTTGGAGCCGGCAAAGCGCGCATAGGCGTCGTCGACCTGCTTGTCGGAGATGCGGATGTTGAGCCGCTTCATTTCGGCCTGGCGCAGCGTCTGCTCGATCATTTCCTCGCCGGCATTGCCTTTGCGCTTCTGCAGCTTGAGAAACGCGGCGCGGCGCTGGATGTCGTAGCTGGTAACCGGCACGTCGTTGACGATGTATTTGATCTCGCTCGCCTGGGCCGGAGGCGCATAAGCGGTCATCGAGAGCGACGTTGCCGCCACGAGCAGGGCGAGGCCTGCCGAAAAGAGGTGCTTCCGCATCGATAAAGTCCCGTTCAAACCCCAGATCCGAGCATTGCCCGAATGCATGTTGCCCCGTCCAATGGCCGCGTTATGCGGCAAAACGATGTCAGGTCGCCCTGGCATCGTTCTCTGGCTGCCTTAGAAACTGTTCTTCGCCGTACCGAGATCGCCGAGCGTGCGGAACGAAATGTTGAAGCCTACGGAGCGTGTGACGTCGTCAGGATCGTTGTGATCGCGGCTTTCGGCGTAGGTCATCATGTAGGTGAAGCACTCATCGTCATAGGCGAAGCCGACACCGTTCTTGACGAGCAGGTCGCTCTTGATGTCGTAGGTGCCGGAGCCAAACACCCGCCATTCGTCGTTGAAGCGCGCCGTGGCGCCGAGCGTGACCTCGTGACGGTCGTCCTTGAAGCCATAGAGCGGCTGCGCATCGATGAAGGCGTAGCGGGCCGAAACGGCGATCGGGCGCGCATCGAGGCCGACCTTCATTTCGGCGCGGCGGACGTCGAGGCTCTGCTCATCGAAGCGGCCGCTGACCGAGGCCGAGAAGCCGTTCGGGCTGGCGATGCCGGCAAGCGCCACATAGTCGGACGTATCGGTTTCCAGGCCGGAATAGGCGCCTGCGTTGACCAGATCGGGCGCGGCAAACGAGTTGTCGCCGGCGAGTTGGTAGGACTGGCCGAAAAGCGCGTTGGTGGTCCAGCCGTTGCTGTAGCTGCCGGAATAGCGCAGGCCGATATTGGCGCGCGTCCCGCCTTCCATACGGTCATAGCCCGAGAACTTGTCGCGTTCGAACAGCGACGCCGCGTCGAAGACAAAGCTCTGCGCATCCTCGTTGGGGATGCCGAGCCCGCCGATGGCGCTCTCGCTCGGGCGGGCGAAGACCTGGGCCATCGGTTCGAGCACATGAGTCGAGCTCGTCGACGAGAACAGCACCGGCCAGCGCAGTTCGAGACCGAGCGTCGCCATGTAGCGGAACAGCGATGAGCGTACGTCTGCCGCAACGCCAATGTCCGGATCGATGGCCATGTTGTTGATGGCGTTCAGCGAGGCGCTGGAGGCGTCGAGGTAGCTGCCGTCGGCGCGGAAAGCCATCAACGGTGTAACGAGCAGGCCACCTTCGGTAACGATCGTGCGTTTCCACTCGGCTTCGGCGGTGATGCGGCTGGACGTTCCTTCGAGGCCGTGAATTGTCGGGCCGTTCAAACCTGGTATCGCGGAATCGAGCTCGGTGCGGCGGATGACGCGTGCATTGAGGTCGAACGACAGTTCGCCGCCGGCCAGCGGCGCGTCGGGAATGTAGGCGTAGTCGAGCGACGGCAGCACCCAGGGCTGCTTGTCGGCACGCGCTTCACTCGTCGGATCAATATCTTGATCAAGGGCTTCTTCCTGGACCTGGAAGCGCATGGCGCGCAGGTCGAAATAGTTACGGTCGTTGAGGCCGGTGAGATAGACCTCGGAGCGATGCGTGCTGTCGGCGAAACCCTCGATGCCGTAGGTGCGGGAGAAATTCTTGTCCGACTGGGCGAGGATGTCCCAGCCGAAGGCCCAGCGCGGATTGAGGTCGAAACGGCCCTTGGTGCCGACCATGCCGCGCAGCTTGTTCGCGTCGCCAGTAGGCCCGCTGTCGACGGTGTTGGCGTCGAACTTGTCGGGGTTCATCTGGTGGATGCCGGCGATCTTCAGGCTGTATTGGCCATTGTTGAAGCGCTGGCGCCACTCGGCCTCACCGAGGAAGCCCTGGCGGGTGTAGCCGGTGCCCTTGATGGTCAGGTCGTAGGTCGGCGAGAGCGCGAAATAATAGGGGATCGAAACCCCGACGCCGAGCTCGCTCTTGTAGCTGATGCCGGGCATCAGGAAGCCGCTCTTGCGCTTCACCGTCGGGTCGGCGATCTCGAAGGCGGGCAGGAAGGCGATCGGGAAACCGAAGAACTCGAAATTCGAGTTTTCGAAACGGACGGTCTTCTTTTCGCCGTTCCAGATGATCTTCTGAGCCTTGATGCGCCAGATCGGCGCCTTGTCGGGCTTTTGCTCGCAAGGTTCGCAGGCCGTGTAGACGCCGTTGTTGAACGTCGTCAGGATGCCGCCTTCGCGCTTGGCGCTCTCGGCCGCAAAGTAGGTCTTGTCGACGGTCTCGACGCGCAGCGCGTTGACGAAGCCATCGGCGAAGTCGTCGGTGATGTCGATCTCTTGCGAGAAGATCTTGGTGCCGTCGGAATTGACGATCTCGACATTGCCGCTGGCGATTAGTCGCGACGTCTTGCGGTCGTAAGTGACGCGCTGGGCGACGAGGCGGTTGCCGGCATAGTCGATCTGCACGCCGCCGACGGCGGTGACCGTCTGGACGTCGTTGTCATAGACCAGCGTGTCGGCCTCGAGCAGCATCTGCGAGCCCTCGGGCACGCTTGGCGCGAGATCGGCGACGGTCTGTGCGTAAGCTGGTGCGAACGGAAGCGCGCATGCAGACAGGCATGCAAGCGCAGTCGCCCCGAATAGGCGTGCCCTGCGGGCAGTCCTGCGGTTGGCCATTGCGCCCCTCACACTAACCATCCTCGTTGTAGAGCAGGAAAGTCACCCCGAAAAACATTGCTACGACAACTGGAAGCCACGCCGCAATATAAGTCGGCACGAATCCCGCATTGCCAAATGCTTTGACCAGAACCGAAACGACATAAAGCAGAAAGCCGGCGACGACGCCACCCAGAATCATCGTTCCGGACTGCCCCATCCTCGCAAATCGCATCGACACTGTTGCAGCAATGAGCGTCATCGCGACCAGCAGGAAGGGAAGTGCGACAAGTGAATGAAATTGCATGGCAAAAGCATTCGCCCGGAGCCCGAAGGACCGTGCCACTTCGATTTTCGACGGAAGCTGGAAAAAAGGAATGGTTTCGGGCCGCGCCAGCCGCTCCTGGACGAATTCCGGCTTCAGATTCGTCGGCACCTCGGCGGTGGCTTCGGAGGTGAAGTTCTCGCCACCCTTCATGCTTCGAACGTTGACCAGTTCCCAATGACCGTCGCGCAGATAGGCGCGCTCGGCATCCTTGCGTTCGACCATGTTGCCGTCGGCGTCAAAGACGAAAAACACTGCGTCCGACAGTTCCATCCCCTGATTGAGAACCGCCCGGGCGCCGATGATGACCTCGGTGCCGTTGGCTTTCTGGCGCAGCCATGGCGCCGAAAATGCCGAAACCGAATTGGACTGGCGTGAGCGAAGCTCCGACTCCAGCGACTCCGAGTGCGAGAAGCCGTAGGCCGCGATCGGGTTGAGCACGCCGACCGTGATGAAGCCGAAGAGCAACGCGCCGAGGCAGCATGGCAGCAGGAACTGCCATGCCGAAATACCGGCGGCGCGGGCAATGACCAATTCATAGCGCCGGTTGAGCGACACAAGCGTTGCCATGGCGCTGAACAGGGCGACGAACGGAACGACCTGCAGCATGATCATCGGTACGCGCAGTGCCGAAACTGTCAGCGCGATGCTGAATTTGAAGCCCGGCACGCCGCCGGCATTGTTTGAGAATTCCGTGACGTCGATGATGAAGATGAGCGCGAAAATGCCGATGAAGAACCACGCTGTGATGGTGGCGTAGCGAAAGAAGAAATAGCGCCCGAGCGTCCAGCCCATCATGCTGCTCCCTGGCGCGGAGCACCGCCGCCGAACCGCAAGCGCAAAGCCGTGAGTTTGTCGCGGATCTGCGCCACGACGGACGCGATGCGGTCGGCGACCGAAACCGGCAGTTCCATGCTGCGATTGGTGCGGATGAACCAGATGGCAATCAGCGACGTGGCGATGGGTACGGCGTAGACTACGTAGCGGACCCACGCCACCGTCTCGGCCTTGCTGCCGGCGAAGAAGCCAAGCCAACGGAAGAACAGCGCGATGGTGATGGCGGTGACAAGCGGATGGATGCGCGCTTCACGATGTGATCGCGCGTCGCCTGCCACGGCCAGCGCTATGAGGGCAAAGGCGATCGGATAGAGCCACTCGGTGAACCGGCGGTCGAGTTCGGCGGTAAACAGCCGGGGATTGCGCTGGTAATATTTGTCGCTTGGCGAGGGGTTCATCAGGTAAGCCGTCGAGCGATCCTTCGGCTGCATCGTGACTTCCTTCGCAGCAGCGGAGAACTCGCTGAGGTCGAATGCGTAGGAATCGAAGCTGATCACCGACACTTCGCCGCCTGGCGCCTTGCGGTGGATCACGCCGTCATTCATCACCAGCATCTGCTTGCTGTCGCGCTCCACGAAGGAGCCGTCCTTGGCGTAGTAGACGAGATCAATGTTGGGTTCGCGAGAATCGGCGACGAAGATGCCGCCAAGGCCGCCATTTGGCAGGCGCTCGCCGACCTGGACGAAGAGACCCTCGTCGACCTTGCGGAACGTGCCTTCCTGGATGATAAGCGACAAGAGATCTGCGCGCGAGGTCGCGATCAGTTCGCGGTTGCGCTGGCGCGCCATCGGATCGGCGATGTTGTGGACCAGGAAGGCGAACAGGCTGGCGCCGATGGCCAGGATGAGGATGGGCCGGATCACGGTCATCCGCGAAGCGCCGGCGGCGTTGAGGATCACAAGTTCGGAATCGCTGTTCATCGAGCTTAGCGTCAACGCCACCGCGATTGTCACCGCAAAAGGCACGACGATCGGAATGAGGGTGGGCAGGATAAGGGCTGCGACCTCAAAGAAGGTCAGCGCCGACTGGCCGCTGTCGGTGACAAGGTCGATTCGCCCGAGCACCTGGGTGGTCCAGACGATCACCAAGGTCCAGGTCAGCGCCGCGATAAAAACCGCGAACGCACGACGCAGGATGTAGCGCTCAACAACCTTCATCGATGATCAGGATTCCGTGTTTCCGACTTGGCCGGCCGACGGGACGTCGAGTGACCAGCAGGTGTCTAAGGTATAGTCCAAGGCAAGCCGGCACAACCGGCCCCTTCAAGCCGGCATCGTTCCAACACCCATCTCCTACCGGCCGCGACTCTCGGCGCCAATGGCTAAGAAAGGCCGAACAGAGGTGGTTAACGCAAGGTTTCCCACCTTTTTTCACCTTTAATCATATCGGGCCAAGATGACGGGAGGCTTGCCAAATTTTTGAAAACGACCAAATGTCGCGCTCCATCTGAACGGGATCCGAAAGCAGGACATCATGACCTCCAAGCCGTCGATCAGCTTCGCCAAGGCCGGCACGCCGAAAAAGGGCAGCGTTTTTGTCTTCTCCGCCGAAGATGGCGCGCTGAGCGAGATCGCGCGCGGCAACGATCCGGCCAAGACGCTCGACCGCGCCTTTCCGGTCGCCGACTTCAACGGCAAGTTTGGTGGCGTCGTTGAAGTCCTGGCGCCGGAAGGCACTGGCGTTGACCGGCTGGTGGCTGTCGGCGTGGGCAAGACGTCCAGTCTCGACGAGTATGCCTGGCTGAAGCTTGGCGGCACGCTGGCGGCACAATTGCGCAAGGCAACCGAGATCGGTGTGGTCCTGGACATTCCGGGCGCCACAGTCGACGGCGCTGCCGCCGCTGCTGTTGCAGCCGGCATCCTGCTGCGCAGCTACACCTTCGACAAGTACAAGACCAAGAAGGACAATGGTAACGGCAAGGCCGAGGACAAGAAGCCTGCGAAGGTCACCATCCATTGCGCCGATCCGGTGGCGGCAAAGAAGGCCTTCGCCGACATCGAGGCGGTGGTCGGCGGCGTGCTGCTGGCCCGCGACCTGGTCAACGAACCGGCCAACGTGCTTGGTCCGGTCGAGTTCGCCGCCCAGGCCAAGGAACTGGAAAAGCTTGGCGTCAAGGTCGAAATCCTGACCGAAAAAGAGATGAAGAAGCTCGGCATGGGCGCGCTGCTCGGCGTCGCGCAGGGCTCGGTGCGTCCGCCGCGCATGGCTGTGATGCAGTGGAACGGCGGCAAAGCCAAGGACAAGCCGGTGGCCTTCGTCGGCAAGGGCGTGGTCTTCGATTCGGGTGGTGTGTCGATCAAGCCGGCCGCCGGCATGGAGGACATGAAGGGCGACATGGGGGGCGCCGCCGCTGTCACCGGCCTGATGCATGCGCTTGCCGCGCGCAAGGCCAAGGTCAACGTGGTCGGCATCATCGGCCTGGTCGAGAACATGGTCGATGGCAACGCCCAGCGTCCTGGCGACATCGTCACCTCGATGTCGGGCCAGACCATCGAGGTGCTCAACACCGACGCCGAAGGGCGCCTCGTGCTCGCCGACGCGCTCTGGTACTGCAACCAGCGCTTCGAGCCGAAGTTCATGGTCAATCTGGCGACGTTGACCGGCGCAATCATGGTGGCGCTCGGGCAGAGCCACGCCGGGCTGTTCTCCAACAATGACGAGCTTGCCGGGCGCCTGACCTCGTCGGGTACCGCGACGCAGGAAAAGCTGTGGCGCATGCCACTCGGCTCCGAATACGACAAGCTGATCGATTCCAAGAACGCCGACATGAAGAACATCGGCGGCCGCTTCGGTGGCTCGATCACCGCGGCGCAGTTTCTCCAGCGTTTCGTCAAGGAGACGCCCTGGGCGCATCTCGACATCGCCGGAACCGCGATGGGCTCGCCGGCCAGCGAGATCAACCAGTCCTGGGGCTCGGGCTATGGCGTGCGGCTGCTCGACAGGCTGGTGCGCGACCACTACGAAGGGTGAGGTTGGATAAATCGGCCCTGGGTGCGAACTGAGCAATGGCCGAAGTCCTTTTCTACCACCTGACCGAATCGACGCTCGAGGATGCCCTTCCGGGCCTGCTCGAGCGCAGCCTGCAACGCGGCTGGAAAGCGGTAGTGCAGACCGGCACCGAGGAGCGGCGCGATGCATTGGATGCCCATCTCTGGAGCTTCCGCGACGATTCGTTCCTGGCCCATGGCAGCGATCGCGAACCGCATGCGGCGGATCAGCCCGTGGTGCTGACGACAGGTGAAGGCAATCCGAATGCGGCCGAGATCCGCTTTCTGGTCGATGGGGCGGCTCCGCCCGATGTCGGACCCTATCAACGTGCCGTTTTCCTGTTCGATGGCCACGACGCAGCGCAGCTCGAAGGTGCACGTGAACATTGGAAGACGATGAAGAACGGCGGGCACACCGTGACCTACTGGCAGCAGACGCCCGACCGCCGCTGGGAACGCAAGGCCTGAGGCAATATGGCGGCCTGCGAACGGACCGCCTTATGGCTGGAGCCAGCTATTTGGCAGCGCTCATTTCGCCGCCGAGTTCCTTCTTGAAGGTCTCGAAATCGACCTGCATGCCGTTGAAGACAGTGCTCCAGTGGCGAGTCAGCGCGGCCATCGCCACGGCTTCCTGGATCTCTTCGTCGGTCGCGCCTGCCTGCCTGGCGCTCTGGGTGTCGGCCCAGATGCAATAGGTGCACGGGATTTGTGCAGCGACTGCCAGCGAGATCAGCGCCTTTGTCTTCGCCGGTAACGCGGTCTTGTCGCTGAACTCGAGCGCCTTGAGTTCCGACCAGGCGCCGGGCAGGCCGGCCTTCGGGAACTGCTTGACGAAGCTCGGCACGCCGCCCATCGACTTCTGGATGTCTTGAAGCGTGGCGTCGTAGTCGTCGGCATGGGCGGAAAGCGGCATCAATGCGAATGTGGCTGAACAGGCTGCTGCGCCGGCCAGGACCGTCATTGTGCGGCGGAACGAGGCGAGGGCGGATGCGTCGAAGAGCGACATGACTTCCTCCTCTGGATCATTTTTACCTTACGGTGTAAGGTATCCTAGTGATGAGCCTTACAGTGTAAGTTGTCAAGCGAAGCGATGGACAAGCCGATCAACAAAAAGCGAGCGCGCGGGAAGCTGTCGCGCGACAGGATCGAGACCTCGGCGTTCGAGGTCATCGAGCGCGAAGGGCTGTCGGGCTTTTCGATGCGCAAGCTGGCGCAGGCACTGGGCTGCGAGGCGATGAGCATCTACCACCACTATCCCTCCCAGGCGCATCTGTTCGAGGCGCTGGTCGATAAGCTCATCGGCGAATTGGAGATACCGCCCCGTGACCTCCCATGGCGGCAAAGGGTCAGGAATGTGCTTCATGGCTATCGTGCCATGGCGCGCAAATACCCCGCATTCGCGCCGTTCATCGTGACCTACCGGATGAATTCGCCGAAATGTCTGAAGTGGCTGGATGGCGTGATCGGCTTGTTCGAAGACGGCGGCTTCGGCCGGGAGCGCTCGGCGCGCCTGTTCCGCGCTGTCGGCTACTATCTGATGGGCGCCATCCTCGATGAAACGGCAGGCTATGCCAGGGGGCCGTCGTCGGTGACGAAAGTCGACGACGAACAATTGCGCAGCGACTTTCCCAATGTGGCTGCGGCCGGCCCGTACTTCGCCCCGAGCGAGTTCGACAAGACCTTCGAGATGGGCCTCGAAATGATGCTCGACGAAATGGGCCTCGAAGTTGCAGGCAATGGCCATGCCGGACTTTCCGGCGCCGGCCAAAAGCCGTAGTAGGGAGGCTACTTCCATCCGGCCAGCCGCCTCGCGTTGGGCAGCAGCCACAGAGTTTCGAGCGCCATGCGGTTCCTGTTTCTTCTTATCCTGCTTGCCGGCACTGGCCTCGGCATCATCTATCCATGGGCGGCAACCAACTTCACCGGCCGCGAGATCGGGGCGTACCGGGTCTACGATCGCGGTGGCAGCTTTCGCCCGGTCGAGGTGGCGTTGGCGACCGCCGACGCACCGGTGCGCGTGCTGGTCGACCTGACGACGCTGGCCCCTCCTGTGGTCCAGCCGGCGCGGGCGATCCTGACGATGACGGCCTCGACGCGCGGCGAAACCGTGCTGGCCCAGGCCCTCAACTTCTATGACACGACACCGCGCGAGCGCAGTCCTCAACTGCCCGATCCGGTGTTCCGCGACGATGCCGGCCTGATCCGCGACGTGAAGGCGGGCAGCTACCGTTTCGTCGTCGCGCCGGGCGATAACGACAACGTCCAGATCCAGCGTGTCGACCTCATCCTGCGTTCGGGCGCTGGCGAAGCGGACCAACGCGCCCAACCGATCGGCTTTTCGCTGATGGCGGTCGGTTTCGTCGGCCTGGTGTTGTCGCTGCGCCGGGGCAAGGGCAGCCGACCCGAAAACCCCAATTCGCAACCGCCGCCGACGCGCTGGGGCCGGGGCAGGGACAGCCAGTCGTGAACTATCGCCACGTCTACCATGCCGGGAATTTTGCCGACGTGGTCAAGCACGCCGTGCTCGCCCGGCTGGTCGAATACCTCAAGCGTAAGGACAAGGCCTTTCGCGTCATCGACACCCATGCCGGCATCGGCCTCTACGACCTGTCGTCCGAGGAAGCGCAGAAAACCGGCGAATGGCATGACGGCATCGGCCGCCTGATCGATGCGACCCTGCCTGCCGACGCTGCCGCGCTGCTTGCGCCGTATCTCGCAGCCGTTCGTACGGTGAATCCAGATGGTGGCATCGAAAAATATCCGGGCTCACCCCTGATCGCGCGGCACCTGCTGCGCAAGCAGGACCGCCTTTCGGCCATCGAGTTGCATCCTGAAGATTCACAAATCCTGGCCAATCTGTTCGAGGGCGACTTCCAGACACGGGTGACCGAACTCGACGGCTGGCTGGCGCTGGGCGCGCACCTTCCGCCCAAGGAAAAGCGCGGGCTGGTGCTGGTCGACCCGCCCTTCGAGATCGCGGGCGAGTTCGATCGCCTGGTCGAAGGGCTGAAGAAGGCGCACAGGCGTTGGCCGGGCGGCATCTTCGCCCTGTGGTATCCGGTCAAGGACCGGAAGGCCGTGGCAGCATTCCGCGAGGCACTTGCCGGTGCGGGCATCCCCAAGATCATGGACATCGAGTTCTACATCCGCCCGCCGTCATCGGAGCCGCGGCTCGACGGCACCGGCATGGTCGTGGTCAATCCGCCTTTCCAGTTGGAGAGCGAACTTGCAGTGATGCTGCCGGCGCTCGGCAAGGTTCTCGGCGAGGATGCAAGGGCGCGCTGGACAGTCGAGTGGCTGGCAGGCGAAACGCCGGCTTCTTGACCGCAGCGCGGCGAAACCGCAAACTGAATTGCATCAGCCTTGGAGTGGGAACCATGAGTCGCGTCGCCAGTAGCATCATTGCCGCAATGATCGGCCTCGGAGCGGCCGGGTTGGGCGCGGTTTCCGCGCAGGCCGCCGATCTCTCAGTCTCTTCGGACTATGCCGGCGATCCCGGCATTTGCGGCAACGCCTCGGTGCTCAATCGCATCACCAGCCGGTTCAGCTACCAGGTTCGCCACGTGCCGAACCTGCCCCAGGTTGGGATCACCGATTTCCAGCGCATCCACGAACACCGCTATCTGCCCGCTGACGAGAGCCATCCGATCGGCCGGCGCTATTGCGGTGCGACGGTGACGCTGTCGGACGGCGGCGACCGCGACATCTGGTACCTGATCGAAGAAGGCATGGGCTTTGCCTCCATCGGCGACAATGTCGAGTTCTGCGTCTCGGGCTTCGATCGCTGGTACGTCTACAACGGGCGCTGCCGCGTTCTGCGCTGAGCCTGGCCGGGCTTCACGATGAGACGGTTGGCGTCTGCGCGAGCATCGGCGGTTGCGGTGTTGCTCGCGCTGTCGGCCTGTGCGCCGTCCGACGAGGCATCCAAGGAAACCCAACCGGCGGTGACGGCTGAAGCTCCCGTACCGCGTGGCCAGGGTTTTGACTTCTACGTGCTGTCGCTGTCGTGGTCGCCGAGCTATTGCGAGGCCGAGGGCGAACAGGCCAACGGTCAGCAATGCCGCGCCGGCCGGCCTTATGCCTTCGTCGTCCACGGCCTTTGGCCGCAATATGAACGCGGCTATCCCGAGAATTGCCAGGCGGGAGCAAGTAATGTCTCAAACGAGGCGCTCCGCGGCCTTTACGATCTGATGCCGTCGGCCGGGCTCATCCGCCATCAGTGGCGCAAGCACGGCACATGTTCTGGCCTCAGCCAGGCCGACTACTTCGAGGTCCTGCGCGCCGCGCGGCAAAAGGTCGAAATTCCCCGGGAATTCAAGCGCCTGGACGTTTATCGCACACTGGCGCCGGGCCAGGCGGAGGGCGCGTTCCTTCAGTCGAACCCAGGACTGCAAGCAGACGCCGTGGCGGTGGCCTGCGACCGCCGCTACCTGCGCGAGGTGCGGATTTGCATGACCAAGGATCTCGAATTTCGATCCTGCGCCGAGGTCGACCGGCGTGCCTGCCGCCTCGACAAGGTGGTGATGCCGCCTGTGCGCGGCCGCTGATCGGCGCGCGCCGCGTTGCCGGAAAGAATAGTGCGGAATATGGTCCGCCGCCAAAGGGAGCCCTCGATGCCGAAATTGTTCTACTCGCCCGCTTCGCCCTACAGCGCCAAGGTGCGCATGGCGGCCGCCTATGCCGGCATCCCGGTCGAATCCGTCACCGTCGAGACCGGGCCGCAACCGGCGCTGCTGACGGACGCCAACCCGCTCGGCAAGATCCCGGTGTGGATCACCGACGAAGGCGAAAGCATCTACGACAGTCGGGTGATCACGGAGTATCTGAACAGGCTTTCCCGCAACAAGCTGTTCCCGCGCAATGCTGAAAAGCGGCTCGATGCCGAACGGCTCGAAGCGCTCGCCGACGGTATCTGCGACTGCCTTCTGGCGATCGTCTACGAGCGCCGGTCGCGGCCGGAGGAGATCGTCCACCAGCCGTGGATCGACAAGCAGTGGTCGAAGGTGACGCGCGCACTCGACCTCTTGAACGCCAACCCGCCCAAGCTGCCGAAGGCGATCAGTGCCGGCCAGATCGCGCTCAGAGTCACCATCGGCTACATGGATCTCCGCTTCGCCGGCAAGTGGGAGAAGGGTCGCCCGCGCCTCAAGCGCTGGGCCGTGCGCTTCGACGAGAAGTTTCCGGACCTGAAGGCGGTCGTGCCGCAGGGGTAATTGCCCAAGGGAAACAAAAAGCCGGGCGCGAAGCCCGGCTTTTCCGTTGGTGCTGATCTTGTGGATCAGAACTTCATGCCGACGCCGAACTGGACGCGGTGATCCTTGCTCGACACTTCGGTCGAACCGCCGCTCAGGGCGAAGTCGTCGCTGCCGTAGTCGGTGTAGCGATACTCGACGCGGCCGAAGACCGACTCGGTCAGCTTGACGTCGGTGCCGACGCCAGCGGTCCAGCCAAGCGCGGTGTTCGAATCTTCCGTGGTGGCATCGCTGACTTCGATACGCTTGCCGGCGCCGCCGGCGGTACCGTAGAGCAGGATGTCGGGCGAAACCGCATAGCCGAGACGGGCGCGCAGCGAGCCTTCGAAGCCCGACTTGACGTTCAGGCCGCCGTTGTCGCCTTCGACGCCGCTGTAGCCGATGTCGCCTTCAGCGCCGACCACGAAGTTGTCCATCTGGTAGTTGTAGCCGACGAAGGCGCCGCCGAGGAAACCATCGGTTTCGACATTGGTACCACCGACATCGGACTCGCCGCTGAAGCCGTAGCCGAGGAACACACCAGCGTAGGGGCCCGACCAGGTGTTGAGCGGGGGCTGCTCCATCGGAGCGGCAGGTGCCGGCGGCTCTTCCATGACGACGTCGGCAGCGAAAGCTGGCATCGACGCCAGCGCGACCAGGCCGAACGCGGCCGCGAGCGGACGGGCGTGCTTGAGTATGGCAGTCATTGTTTTACTCCTTAAGCCAACTAGACACTGGCTCTTTTTAGAAATGGCGCCCCTAGCCCGTCCGGGGGGAGAAACGGTCTGGGCGCCGAACAGTTCCGAATGTCGTGTCGAAATGCGGCTGAACCGAACCTGAAGTGAGGTGATTGCCCGGCGCAAATGAGGCTGAAGCATGACGTTGCTCTAATACAACAACCTTGTCAGGAGCTTTGCCTGCCTTTTGCCGCAGGCCGCTTGGTACATGGGATTGGGCGTTCTATATCTCGCTTGGCCGCATGGTTCGCGGAAAGGTCTTGGGGTGGCATTTGAGGCTCTCGCCACATTGCTGCCAAATCGATGAACCGCTTTTTACATAGGTTACCGAGACGTAACCGCGCCTGCCTCCGAGGAAGCCGGCGGATAGCATGAGAGGAAGGATACTGGATGGCGAACATGGCAGGCAACGTGCTGGTGACGGGTGGGGCCAAGCGCATCGGTCGTGCGATCACCGAGGACCTTGCCGCGCACGGCTTCGGGGTCGCCATCCACTGCAACCATGCGCGCAAGGCAGCCGATGATCTTGCCGCCACGATCAAGGCCAATGGTGGCCGCGCCGCAGTGGTGCAGGCCGACCTCGCCGACATGGCTGCCGTGGACGGTTTGCTTGCCGCAGCCGGGGCCGCATTGGGGCCGATCGACCTGCTGGTCAACAACGCTTCCGTCTTCGAAGGCGATCAGGTGACGGATTTCGGCTGGGAGACTTGGGACCGCCATTTTGCCCTGCACGTGAAGGCGCCCGCGCTGCTCGCCAAGAATTTTGCAGCAGCCTTGCCCGAGGGGGCGGAGGGGCTGATCGTCAACATCATCGACCAGCGTGTGCTCAAGCCGACGCCGCAGTATTTCTCCTATTCGCTGTCCAAGGCAACACTTTGGGCGGCGACCAGGACCATGGCGCAGGCGCTCGCGCCGCGAATCCGCGTAAACGCCATTGGCCCGGGCCCGACCTTGCCCAGTTCGCGGCAGGACGCCGATGCCTTTGGCGCCCAACTCGACGGCCTGATCTTGAAGCGCGGGCCGAGCCTGCAGGAGTTCGGTGAGACCATCCGTTATCTCTGGCAGGCGCGCTCGGTGACCGGCCAGATGATCGCGCTCGATGGCGGCCAGCATCTTGCCTGGCAGACGCCGGATGTGACAGGCATGGTGGAATGAGCCCTCGCCAGTCCGATAGCAAGCCGAGCCCCGCAGGAGGCGGCAAGGCTACAGACGACATGCCCGACATCGAACTCGACGACGACGAGGCGGTGGAGGAGGCAATTGCTCCGGGCGGGCCCGACCTTCCGTTCACGGCGATCGACTGGACCGCGCATGCTGGCGACGCCGACGGCATGGTCGGCGCCGAGGTGATCCAGACCCTGGTCAAGCGCCTGCCGAATGCCCCGGGCGTCTACCGCATGATGAATGCCGCCGGCGACGTGCTGTACGTTGGCAAGGCGCGCAGCCTGAAGAAGCGCGTCACCAACTACGCGCAGGGGCGGTTCCACACCAACCGCATCGGCAAGATGGTGCGCGAGACGGCGACTATGGAATTCGTCGTCACCCGCACCGAGATCGAGGCGTTGCTGCTTGAGGCAAACCTCATCAAGCGGCTTCGCCCGCGCTTCAACGTGCTTATGCGCGACGACAAGTCGTTCCCCTACATCATGCTGACCAGCGACCATACCTCGCCGGGCATCTACAAGCATCGTGGCGCGCGCTCGCGCAAGGGCGGCGATTATTTCGGCCCGTTTGCTTCGGCGCAGGCGGTCGGTCGCACCATTAATTCGCTGCAGCGGGCCTTCCTTCTGCGCAGTTGCACCGACAGTTTCTATGACAACCGCACGCGACCATGCCTGCTGTTCCAGATCAAGCGCTGTGCGGCTCCCTGCACGGGCGAGATTTCGCGCGAGGGCTATGCCGAGCTTGTCGACGAGGCCAAGGACTTCCTGTCCGGCCGCAGCCAGAAGGTGAAGACCGAGATCTCCGGCCAGATGCAGCAGGCGGCGGAAGAACTCGATTTCGAGCGTGCCGCGGTCTATCGTGACCGTCTCGCCGCCCTGTCGCATGTGCAGAGCCACCAGGGCATCAATCCGCAGACCATCGACGAGGCCGACGTGTTTGCCATCCATCAGGAGGGCGGCCAGACCGGCATCCAGGTGTTCTTCTTCCGCACCGGCCAGAACTGGGGCAACCGCGCCTATTTCCCCAAGGCCGATCCGTCGCTGGAAGCGGCAGAGGTGCTCGGCTCTTTCCTGGCCCAGTTCTACGACGACAAGCCGTCGCCGCGCGCCATCCTGCTGTCGCATGCGGTCGAGGAACAGGAATTGTTGGCCGAGGCGCTGTCTACCCGCGGCCGGCACAAGGTGGCGATCTCGGTGCCGCAGCGCGGCGAGAAAAAGGATATCGTCGATCACGCCCTGCAGAATGCCCGCGAGGCGCTTGGGCGCCGGCTGGCCGAAACGTCGACGCAGGCGCGCTTGCTGGATGGCTTCGCCCAGACCTTCGGGCTGGAAAAGCCGCCGGTGCGCATCGAGGTCTACGACAACTCGCACATCATGGGCACCAATGCGGTCGGCGGCATGATCGTGGCCGGGCCCGAAGGGTTCGTGAAGAACCAGTATCGCAAGTTCAACATCCGCTCGACCGACATCACGCCCGGCGACGATTTCGGCATGATGCGCGAGGTGATGACGCGGCGGTTCTCGCGGCTGCTCAAGGAACATGGTGACGAGAACGTCGAATCCGAAGACGGCCTGGAGGGCAACGGCGCCTTTCCGGCCTGGCCGGACGTCATCCTCATCGACGGCGGCCAGGGGCAAATGAGCGCAGTGCGCGCCATGCTTGCCGAACTCGGTGTCGAGGATCGCGTCGTGGCGATTGGCGTCGCCAAGGGGCAGGATCGAGAGGCCGGGCGCGAGCGCTTCTTCGTCAAAGGCAAGGATTCGTTCTCGCTGCCGGTGCGCGACCCGGTGCTCTATTTTGTCCAGCGCATGCGCGACGAGGCGCATCGCTTCGCCATCGGCTCGCACCGGGCGCGGCGCAAGAAGGAGATGGTCAAGAACCCGCTCGACGAGATCGGCGGAATCGGCCCCTCGCGCAAACGCGCGTTGTTGCATGCCTTCGGCACGGCCAAGGCGGTAAGCCGGGCAGCGGTTGACGACTTGATGGCGGTGGAAGGTATTTCGGAGTCGATTGCACGCCTTGTTTACAACCATTTTCACGATAATGGGTGATGAACGATGGATTGCCGTCCAGTGACCGCCTGGACTATCGATAGGCAGTTGACCCCCAGCCCGCCCTTCTGATTTCACTAAGGCAGACGAAAGAGCATAAGAGACCATGGCCCAGCGCGCATTCAACCTGCCCAACATGCTTACCTATGCGCGCATCCTGGCCGTGCCGCTGGTGGTATTGTGCTTCTTCCTGGAAGGGCGCCTGCAGTCGTCCGACTTCGCCCGCTGGAGTGCGCTTGCCATCTTCGTCGTTGCAAGCATCACCGACTATCTCGATGGCTACCTGGCCCGCGCCTGGAAGCAGACCTCGAACATCGGCAGGATGCTGGACCCGATCGCCGACAAGCTCCTGGTCGCCACCTGCCTGCTGCTGCTGGCCGCCGATACCGACAATCGCGGCGGCATCGCCGGCTGGTCGCTGTGGGCGGCGATCATCATCTTGTGCCGCGAGATCCTGGTCTCGGGCCTGCGCGAATATCTCGCCGCCCTCAAGGTCAGCGTGCCCGTCACTCAGCTTGCCAAGTGGAAGACGGCCATCCAGATGGTGGCGATCGCCTTCCTCCTCGCCGGCCCGGCTGGCGACAAGATCTTCCCGCTGACCACCCAGATTGGCCTGGTCCTGCTGTGGATCGCGGCATTGGTGACGCTATATACCGGCTACGACTATTTCCGTGCCGGCCTGAAGCACATCATGGACGAGTGAAGACCATGACAAAGCTCATCTATTTCGCCTGGGTACGCGAGCGCATAGGCAAGGCCGAAGAAGACATCGATTTGCCCGCCGAGGTGAAGACGGTGCGGGATCTTCTGCTGTGGCTGAAGTCGCGCGGCGAGGAATTCGAAAGCGCCTTGCAGCATCCCGAGGTGATCCGCGTGGCGATCAACCAGGAGCATGTCGACCACCGCGAGGCTGTCGCCGGTGCGCGCGAGATCGCGCTGTTCCCGCCCATGACGGGCGGCTAGGCCATGAGCGCCGCTGTCGTGCCGATGGTGCGCATCCAGGCAGCCGATTTCGACGTCGCCGCCGAGATCGCCAGGCTGACGCAGGGCAGGGCCGACGTCGGCGCAGTCGTCACGTTCACGGGCCTTTGCCGCGACGAGGCAGGGACGCTTTCAGCGCTCGAACTGGAACACTACCCCGGCATGGCCGAGGCCGAGATCGCGCGGATTGCAAGCGAGGCGATCGAGCGCTGGCCATTGGCCGGCATCACCGCCATCCATCGCTTTGGCCGAATCCGACCCGGCGAGAACATCGTGCTGGTGGTTGCCGCATCAACGCATCGGCAGGCTGCCTTCGAGGCGGCGAGCTTCCTGATGGACTACCTCAAGTCGCGTGCGCCCTTCTGGAAGAAGGAACATCGCATCGATGGCAGCGAGGGCGGCTGGGTGGACGCCAAGGAAAGCGATGAGATCGCGGCAGCCCGCTGGGCCGGGCGCTGACGGATGGCTGCGGCGATAGGCGCTCGCGGCCTTGGAACCACCGCAATCCTTTGTAGCTTCAATCGCGAAACGGCGCGCCCCGGCGCGGCATGTCTCGGCAACAACGCAGTGGGGAGAAAGCCATGATCGGCAAACTCGCGGAATTCCTTGTCTTCGGCTTCGCGCCGCTGGTGATCGGCATGCTTGCGGTTCCGGCCATGGCTACGGCCGACGAGAGTTCGGTCACGGGGGAGGTGTTCTATCGCGAGCGCATCGCCCTGCCGCCGAACGCGGTGCTTGAGGTGCAGCTTGCCGACGTCTCCCTTGCCGATGCCCCAGCCAAAATACTCGGCGAGCAGAAGATCGATCCGGCAGGTCAGGTGCCGATCAAGTTTGCGATTCCCTTCGATCCAACGGCTATCAAGACCAACATGACCTATGCCTTGCAGGCACGCATCAGCGTCGATGGCCAGCTGTGGTTCATCAATGACGAGCGCCACGCGCTCGATCCGCTGACTGCCGGCCCGCAGACGATGATGGTCAAGATGGTCCGCCAGTCGAGCGCTACCGAGGAAGAAAGCATCTTCGATCGCGATTGGGTGGCGCAAGACATCGGCGGCGCAGCGGTCAGCGAGAAGGCCAAGTCGACGCTGCGCATCGGCAAGGACGGCAAGGTTTCGGGTCGCGGCGGCTGCAACGGCTATTTCGGCAGCGCCAAGATCGACGGCAGCAAGATCGAGTTCGGACAGGTGGGCTCGACGCAGATGGCGTGCGAGCAGGCGGCCATGGACCAGGAGCACAAGTTCCACGAGGCGCTTGGCCGTGCCGCTGCCTTCCGTTTCGAGGCAGGCAAGCTGTTCCTGGCCGACAAGGACGGCAAGGACATCGTCCGCTTCGTCGCCAGCTGATTGAATCAGTTTCTCGGCGTTTCATGCCAAGCTGTTGAAATAGCTGGTCTTGCGCTTCGACTGTATTCTTCAAGACAAAGAAAAAGCCGGGGCGCAAACCCCGGCTTTTTTTTATTCTTTGTCAGTGGCTTGAGAGCCGCGGCTTAATCAGCCGACGACCTCGGTGCCCGAGAACCAGTAGGCGATCTCTTCGGCAGCGGTCTCCGGAGCGTCGGAGCCGTGCACCGAGTTCTCGCCGATCGACAGGGCGTGGACCTTGCGGATGGTGCCTTCGGCAGCGTTGGCCGGATTGGTGGCGCCCATCACTTCGCGGTTCTTGGCGATGGCGTTTTCGCCTTCGAGAACCTGGACGATCGTCGGGGCCGACGACATGAACTCGACCAGCTCGCCGAAGAAGGGGCGTTCCTTGTGGACGGCGTAGAAGCCCTCGGCCTCGC
The DNA here is from genome assembly GCF_946995915.1 of Aminobacter niigataensis. Lineage (GTDB taxonomy): Bacteria > Pseudomonadota > Alphaproteobacteria > Rhizobiales > Rhizobiaceae > Aminobacter > Aminobacter niigataensis. The sequence continues at coordinate 4,055,445 of NZ_OX341517.1, read as the reverse complement.
GGCGGCTCATCCACACGCGCTTGGAAGCGACGACGCGCAGGCCGGCATCCTCGAGCATCTTGGTGATGGCGCCGGTCAGGTTGCGCCTGGTTGCGTCCGGCTTGATCATCGAAAATGTGCGTTCGATCGCCATGGTAGGTCCTTGTGATATGGGGATTTGCAGTGTGGCGGGCTCTATACAGGCCGCCCGCCGCATTGCCAAGGGGTCAGGCTGCCGCTGGCACCCGGTGTCCGAGACCCGCATGGAGATGGAGGCAGCGGCCGAACCACTCGGCGATGGGGTCATCCGCATCGATTGATTGGAATGTCGTGGCGATGCGCACCCACTGGAATGCCCCGAAGACGATGTAGTCGGCAAACAGCGGGCCGTCGCCGCCGATCCACGGCTGATAGGTCAGCATGCTGCGCAGCGGTTCGAGCGACGCACGGAAGGCGGAGAGGCCGGCGTCGCGTCCTGCCGTCACCTCCTCCAGCGGCTTGCCGTAGCGCGCCTCGCGACTGTGGCGGAAATAGCTTGCATTGGCCTCGTCCTGCATGCCGTGCAGGGCACCGAGGGCGGTAACGCCGAGATAGGGGTGGATGGTCAACTGCGACCAGCGCTCGATGAAGCGTGCATGCGCCTGGCCGCCCTTGCCGCCAAACAGCGTCGGCCGGTCGGGATAGGCTTCTTCGAGATGGAGCGCGATTGCGAAGGAATCGGACACGACCTTGTTGCCATCGCGGATGACCGGGATGGTCGACGACGCGCCGCCTTCTATTTCGGATACTTCGAGGAAACGCGTCGGCACTGCGCGATAGTCGAGCCCCTTGTGGGCCAATGCCATCGCCACTTTCCAGCAGTGCGGGCTGAAGGGGCGGGCAGCGTCGCTGCCGACAAGATCATAGAGCAAAATGGTCATTGGGTTCCCGGTGGGCTGTAGTAAGGAGGGATTGAATGCGAAGCGCCGAAGGATATCAGATGAAGCAGTATTTCATGATGTTGGCCGCCTACAATCAATGGGCCAACGAGCGGATTTACGAGGCCGCGTCCGCCCTCGACGAAGAACAGTTCGCCCGCGACACCGGCGCTTTCTTCAAGTCGATGAGAGGCACGCTGAACCACCTCCTGGTCGCTGACCGCATCTGGATGAAGCGCTTCACCGGCGAAGGCGATGCGCCCGCGGCGCTGGATACGATCGTCCATGCCGACTTCGACAGGCTGCGGGTGGCACGCAAGGCCGAGGACCAACGCATCGTGGAATGGATCGGCTCGCTCAGCGATGCGGCATTTGCCGGCCGCTTCACCTACATGACCGTCACCGACATGCGCACCATTTCGCAGCGGCTGGCGCCAGCGCTGGTTCACCTCTTCAATCACCAGACCCACCATCGCGGACAGGCCCATATGATCCTGACAGTTCTCGGTCGGGAGTCGGTCGGCCTCGACCTCATTCAATTCCAGAGAACGGAAGATGGCAGGGCGTTTGCTTGAAATAGAGATAAATTTTATATTTTAAACATGAAATATAAAAATCATTGGAGCATTTACTCTCGCAAGTAGAGATGGCCGATGACGTAAAGAAAATCTACGGAAAATCAGAAATCGTTGAAACTTATTCCTGGGTTGTAGCGTTAGTCGAAGTGCAGCCGGTTTCAGGTGACTGGTTGTTTCGTTTGGCAACTACAGGGAGAAGGACATGGCCTATTGTTGTTCAAGGACTCTGGTGAAAGCTCTGGCAGGGGGCGTCGTCCTTGCCGCGTTGAGCCTGCCTGCGACCGCACTCGAGATCGGCAGCCGTAGTGGCGGTTTGGGCGTCTCGGTCGATTCTAAGGGCATTGGCGCGACGGTGGGCGGATCGGGCGGCGTCAACGCAGACGTTGGCCTGGGCAGCGGCGGCAGCAAGGGGCTTGCCGGCGCAGATGTCAGCGCCTCGGTCGGCGGCTCGAGGGGCATCAATGCCAATGTCGGCGCGAACGTGGGCGGCAACAAAGGCCTGGTCGATGCCAAGGCCAATGCCACGGTTGGCGGCTCGAGCGGGCTCAATGCCAATCTCGGCGCCAATGTCGGTGGCAGCGGCAGCCTGGCCAAGGTCAGCACCAATGTCGGACTGGGCGGCAATACGCTGCTCGATCTCGGTGTCAATGTCGGCGGTCCCGGCATCGCCGGCCCTGGTGGCCCCGGCGGCCCTGGAGGCCCGGGCATTCCTGGTGTGAACCCCGGTGTAGTCAACGGCATGTCGGCACGGCAGATCGCGGCCTACGTCAAGCGCTGCAAGATGGTGCTGTCGAACCCGATGGCCTTCGAAAGCGACCTGCGCGAACTGTGCAAGTTGCTGCGCACCGCCAGCCGCTGAGGCGCCCAACCAGATTTTTCGGACGGCCCGCGATCTGCGGGCCGTTTCGTTTTCCGAAGGTGCGCATGTTCATGCTCTTCGCCATCCTGTCTGCAGGCAGTGCCGTCTTGTTTGCGCTCGCAGGCGACGCGCTCCTCCGTGCTGCAAGACCGGCTTTCGCCTGAAGCAACGCAGCTATCGCGTTTTCGACCATGCGTTGCGTCTAACGTGCGCCGCGCACCCTTGCCATTGCTGCAACTCTCCGCCAAAACCGCCGCCATGCTTATTATCAATGATCTTTCCCTCCGTATCGCCGGACGCCTTCTTCTCGACCATGCGTCGCTGACCCTGCCTGCCGGCACCAAGGCCGGCCTCGTCGGCCGCAACGGCACCGGCAAGACGACGCTGTTCAAGGCGATCACAGGCGATTTCAGTTCCGAAAGCGGCAGCATCAGCCTGCCCAAGAACACGCGCATCGGCCAGGTGGCACAGGAAGCGCCCGGCACCGAGGAGCCGCTGATCGACATCGTGCTCAAGGCCGATGTCGAGCGCGCGGCACTTCTCGCCGAGGAGCAGACGGCCACCGACCCGCATCGCATCGCCGAGATCCACATTCGCCTGGCGGACATCGAGGCGCATTCGGCCGAGTCGCGCGCAGCGACCATTCTCGCCGGTCTCGGCTTCGACGATGAGGCGCAACGCCGCCCGGCGTCGTCGTTCTCCGGCGGCTGGCGCATGCGCGTGGCGCTCGCGGCAGTTCTGTTTTCGGAACCCGATCTTCTGCTGCTCGACGAGCCGACCAACTATCTCGATCTCGAAGGCACGCTGTGGCTGGAGAACTACGTCTCCAAATATCCCCACACCGTGCTTCTGATCAGCCACGACCGCGACCTGCTCAACCGCGCGGTCAATTCGATCGTCCATCTCGACCAGAAGAAAATGACCTTCTGGCGCGGCGGCTACGACCAGTTCGAGCGTCAGTTTGCCGAGCAGCGCGAGTTGCAGGAGAAGGGCCGCGTCAAGCAGGAGGCGGCGCGCAAGCATCTGCAGTCCTTCGTCGACCGCTTCCGTGCCAAGGCGTCCAAGGCGCGGCAGGCGCAGTCGCGCATCAAGGCGCTGGAGAAGATGAAACCGATCGCGGCGCTGATGGAGGACAATGTGCGTCCGTTCAGCTTCCCCGAACCGGTGAAGACGGTCGCCTCGCCGATCGTAGCACTTGATCGCGTCAATGTCGGCTATCAGGCCGACAAGCCGATCCTCAAGAAGATGACTTTGCGTATCGACGCCGATGATCGCATCGCGCTTCTCGGCGCCAACGGCAACGGCAAGTCGACTTTCGCTAAGCTCCTGGCCGGCCGGTTGAAGGCCGAGACCGGTTCGGTGACGATTGCGCCCGGCCTCAAGGTCGCGATCTTTGCCCAGCACCAGCTGGACGATCTGAGGCCTGAGGAAAACGCCTACGAACACGTGCGCCGGCTGATGCCGGAGGCACCGGAATCGAAGGTGCGCGCCCGCGTCGCCCAGTTCGGCCTTCCCACCGAGAAGATGAACACCGCCGCCAAGGACCTCTCCGGCGGCGAAAAGGCACGGCTGTTGATGGGGTTGTCCGCCTTTGACGGGCCGAACCTGTTCATCCTCGATGAGCCGACCAACCACCTGGATATCGACAGTCGTGAGGCGTTGATCATGGCGCTCAACGACTTTCCGGGCGCGGTGATCCTGATCAGCCACGATCGCCACCTGCTCGAAGCGACGGCCGACCGGCTGTGGCTGGTCAAGGATGGCTCGGTCAACCCGTACGACGGCGATCTCGAGGACTACAAGACGCTGGTGACCGGCGTGTCGGGCGACCGGCGCGAAAAGCGCGAGGCCGACAAGGCATCCAAGGCGGACAAGCGCCGCGAGGCTGCCGCGCGCCGGGCAGCGATGGAGCCGCTGGCCAAGGAAATCCGCGCCACCGAGGCGCTGATGGACCGCATCCGCAAGCGCATCGACAGCATCGAGGATCAACTGGCCGACCCGAAGCTCTATGAGAAAGATCCGACGACGGCGACGCAACTTGCCAAGGAGCGCTCGCAGCTAGGCGCCCAGCTCAATGGCCATGAGGAAAAATGGCTGACCATGTCGGCCGAATATGAGGAAGGCATCGCCGAGTAGGGCTGTTTGCCCTCCCTCTCGTGGGGAGGGTCGGACCAAAGGTCCGGGGTGGGTGTGCTGCGTCCACTATCACCCCCTCCCTACCTTCGGCTCTCTTGGCTGCTTCGCAATCCTCGCTCCCCGACCCTCCCCACAAGGGGGAGGGCAAGTCAGTGCTCCATGCTGGCCCTACACTCGGCGCCGACATCAGGGTAAAAGGGAGACATGAACCAGCACGCCAAGATCAGGATCGGCCATTCGGCCTGCCCGCATGACTGTCCCTCGACCTGTGCGCTCGATGTCGAATTGCTCGACGACAAGCGCATCGGTCGCGTCCACGGCGCCAAGGACAACAGCTATACGGCTGGCGTCGTCTGCGCCAAGGTTGCGCGCTATGCTGACCGCGTCCACCATCCCGACCGCTTGCTGAAGCCGCTGATCCGCGCCGGCGCCAAGGGCGACGGCAACTGGAAGGAAGCGAGCTGGGAGGCCGCGCTCGACCTCGTGGCGGAAAAATTCATCGCGGCGGAGGAGAAATACGGCTCGGAGACGGTCTGGCCCTATTTTTATGCCGGCACGATGGGGCTGGTGCAGCGCGACGGCATCGAGCGGCTGCGCCATGCCAAGAAATATTCGGGTTTTTTCGGCTCGATCTGCACCAACCTGGCCTGGACCGGCTATGTGATGGGCACCGGTGCGCTGCGCGGTTCCGACCCGCGCGAGATGGCCAAGTCCGATTGCGTCGTCATCTGGGGCACCAACGCGGTCGTCACCCAGGTCAACGTGATGACCCACGCGATCAAGGCTCGCAAGGAGCGTGGCGCCAAGATCGTCGTCATCGACATCTACGAGACGGCAACGCTCAAGCAGGCCGACATGGGCCTGGTGCTGAAGCCCGGCACCGACGCAGCGCTGGCCTGCGCTGTCATGCATGTGCTTTTCCGCGAAGGTTTTGCCGACCGCGCCTATCTCGAGAAGTACACCGACGATCCCAAGGGCCTGGAGGCGCATCTGCGCGACAGGACGCCGGAATGGGCAGCCGAAATCACCGGCCTGTCGGTCGACGAGATCGAGGCCTTCGCCCGCTTGGTAGGCACCACGAAAAAGACCTTCTTCCGCCTCGGCTATGGCTTCTCGCGCCAGCGCAACGGCTCGGTCAACATGCACGCCGCATTGTCGATCCCGGCGGTGACGGGTGCCTGGCAGTATGAAGGCGGCGGCGCCTTTCATTCCAATTCGGGCATCTTCAAGCTCAATGGCGAGCTGTTGGAGGGCACGAAGTTTCGCGATCCCGACATCCGCTACCTCGACCATTCGCGCATCGGCCCGGTTCTGACCAACGCCGAGGACGCGCTCTATGGTGGCCCGCCGGTGACGGCGCTGCTGGTCCAGAACACAAATCCGATGAACGTCGCGCCCGAGCAGCGGCTGGTGCGCCAGGGTTTCCTGCGCGACGATCTGTTTTCCTGCGTGCACGAGCAGTTCATGACCGACACGGCGAAGGTCGCCGACGTCGTGCTGCCGGCTACGATGTTCCTCGAGCATGACGACATCTACAAGGGCGGTGGCAACCAGCACATCACGCTCGGGCCGAAGCTGATCGACCCGCCGGAAGGCCCGCGCACCAACCACTATGTCATTGAGGAGCTTGGCAAGCGGCTGGGCGTGGCGCATCTGCCGGGCTTCGGCATGACCGAGCGCGAGCACATCGACGTCATGCTGGCGAAGAAGGGGCTCGGCGATTTCGACACGTTCAAGGAACAAAAATGGGTCGACCTGCAGCCGGAATTCGAGGATGCGCATTTCCTCAAAGGATTTGGGCATCCCGACGGCAAGTTCCGTTTCAAGCCGCATTGGAACGGCGGGGCTGCTCCCAACAAGCCGCCGAAGAGCATGGGCATCTTCGGCCCGGTCGCGCAGTTGCCGGAATTCCCTGATCATGTCGACCTGATCGAGGTGGCGGACGCCGAGCATCCGTTCCGGCTGGCGACGTCGCCGGCGCGCAATTTCCTCAACTCGACCTTCGCCGAAACCCCCGTGTCGCGCGAGAAGGAGGGACGGCCGGAGCTGCTGATCCATTCGGAAGACGCAGCGGCGCTCGGCCTGGCCAATGGCGATCGGGTCGAGATCGGCAACACACGCGGCGAAGTCGTGCTGCACGCCAGGCTGTTCGACAAGATCAGGCGCGGCGTCATCATCGCCGAGGGCATCTGGCCGAATTCGGATCATGAACGCGGCGAGGGCATCAATGTGCTGACTGGTGCCGACGCGCCGGCGCCCTATGGTGGTGCTGCGGTTCACGACAACAAGGTCTGGGTCCGGCCGGCCGGCTGATCCTCAATACGGTCGGAGACTTGTCATGAGCGGCGATCACGATCACGGCGACATGCAGAACACGCCGGAGTCCCGGCTCTGGCTGGCATTCGGCCTGACCGCCAGCTTCATGATCGCCGAGGTCATCGGTGGCGTCGTCACCGGCAGCCTGGCGCTGATCTCCGATGCGATGCACATGGCGACCGACGCCATGGCACTCGCCATTGCACTGATCGCGATCAAGGTCGGCCGGCGCGCCGCCGACCTCCTGCGCACCTACGGTTATGCCCGATTCGAGATCCTGGCGGCGGCATTCAACGCACTGGTCCTGCTCGGCATCGCCTTCTACATCCTCTACGAAGCCTATGAGCGGCTTTATCAGTCGACGGAGATAGCCTCGCTCGGCATGCTCGTCGTCGCGGTCATCGGACTTGCCGTCAATTTCACGTCCATGCGCCTGCTGACCGGTCACAAGGACAAGAGCCTCAACGTCAAGGGTGCCTATCTCGAAGTCTGGGCCGACATGCTGGGTTCGCTCGGCGTGATCGCCGGCGCGCTCGTCATCTGGTTCACCGGCTGGCAGTGGGTGGATTCGCTGATCGCCGTCGGTATTGGCTTCATGGTGTTCCCGCGCACCTGGGTGCTGCTCAAGGCATGCGTCAACATCCTGCTCGAAGGCGTGCCGCCCGGCATGAACCTGGCCGAGGTCGAGCAGGCCATTGCCACTGTTCCGGGCGTCGCTTCGGTCCACGACCTGCACCTGTGGGCGATCACCCAGAGCAAGGCGTCGCTGACGGCGCATGCGGTGCTGGACGTCGACGCCGACGCCGAGACGGTGCGGCGGGCGATCGAAGCCCGGCTGCAGGAGAAGTTCGACCTGCATCACACCACGCTGCAGATGGAGCGCGAGAACTGTGCGCCGCTGGAGCGCATCCACTGACGGTTGCGTTAGTTCAGATCCTTGGGACGCAGGCAATGGGTGAGACGGGCGCTGCCGAAGTTCAGTTCATTCCATGCGCCTTCGAATTGCAGCCTGGCCAGCGCGCCAGTCGAAAACTTGTCGGCAAGGAGCTTCAATGCGTTGTCGTCCGAACCCGAACCGGCGAGTTGAAGCGCGAAGTCCTCGAGACCCGGATTGTGGGCAACCACAAGCAGCGTCATGACCGCATCGGATGCCGATTGCACCTCGGCCAGCAACTCCCGCGCAGTGGCTAGGTAGAGGTCGTCGGGGAAGGCAACCGGAGGCTGAGGAACCGGCCAGCGGGCCGAGGCCAACTGCCATGTCTCGCGCGTGCGCACGGAGGGCGAGACCAGCGCGAGGTCGGGCAACCAGCCGCGCTTGAGGATTTCCTCGGCCATCCTGGGTGCGGCCTTGCGCCCGCGCGGTGCGAGCGGACGGTCGAAATCCGCGAGCGCGGTATCGTCCCAGCTCGACTTGGCGTGGCGCAGAAGCAGAAGTTGCCTGATCTTCGCCATGCCGTTCTTCCCGTTCAGGGCGTGATGCGCGCCAACTGTTCGAGGTCGACCTCTTCGCGCGCCGGGCTGGGAGCAGCGACGGTGTCGTGGCTGGTGGTCTCGGCGAAGCCCGAAAAGGCGGTGCGATTGCCGTCCATCCGTACCTTGCCTTCGGCGAACAGCCTGAGCGCAAGCGGATACAGCCTGTGCTCGGCCTTGAGCACGCGGGCCGAAAGCGTCGGCTCGTCGTCGTCGATCAGCACGGGCACGGCCGCCTGGGCGATGATCGGACCGTCGTCCATTGCGGGCGTCACGAAATGAACCGTGCAACCATGGACACGGATACCGGCATCGAGCGCGCGGCCGTGTGTGTCGAGACCCTTGAACGACGGCAGCAGTGCAGGATGGATGTTGATCATCCGACCCTGCCACTTCTCGACGAACTCGGTGGTCAAAAGTCGCATGTAGCCGGCAAGGGCGACGATCTCGGCGCCGAAAGTGGCCAACGCGGCATCGATGGCCACGTCATGCGCGTCCTTGCTGGCATGGTCGGCGCGGGCAATGACCTTGGTGGCGACGCCACGGCTGGCCGCAATGCCCAGGCCGAGCGCGTTGGGCTGGTCGGAAATGACGCCGACGATCTCGGCCGGGAAGGCCGGGTCGGCCGCCGCGTCGATCAACGCGGCCATGTTGGAGCCGCGGCCGGAGATCAGGATGACGGTACGTTTGCGCGGCGCATTCATAGGGCGAGCGATCCGCGGTAGATCACGCCCGTGTCACGGCGGGGCACGATGCGGCCGATCGGCGTGACCGTTTCGCCTGCCTCCTGCAGCACTGCCGCGACCTGTGCGGCCTGGCCGGCGGCCACGACCGCGATCATGCCGACGCCGCAGTTGAACGTGCGCATCATTTCTTCGGGCGCTACGCCACCGGTCTCGGCCAGCCACGAGAACACGCGCGGCACTTCGATCGCAGAAAGGTCGAGCTCGGCCGAGAACTCCTTGGGCAGGACCCTGGGAATGTTTTCGGGGAAGCCGCCGCCGGTGATGTGGGCCAGCGCCTTGATGCCGTGGGTCTCGCGGATCGCCTTGAGCAACGACTTGACGTAGATGCGGGTCGGCTCGAGCAGGGCCTCTGCCAGCGTCGGTCCGTCGGCGAAGGGCGCGCGGTCGGCCCATTTGACGCCGGATTTCTCGACGATGCGGCGAACCAGCGAATAGCCGTTGGAGTGCACGCCTGAAGAGGCGAGGCCGAGCAGCACGTCGCCCTCGACGACATCGTCGGTCGGCAACAGCTGGCCGCGCTCGGCGGCACCAACGGCGAAGCCGGCGAGGTCGTAATCGTTGCCGTGATACATGCCCGGCATTTCGGCGGTCTCGCCGCCGATCAGCGCACAGCCGGCCTGGCGGCAGCCCTCGGCGATACCCGAGACGATGTCGGCGCCCTGGTTGGGGTCGAGCTTGCCGGTGGCGAAGTAGTCGAGGAACAGAAGCGGCTCGGCGCCCTGGACGACGATGTCGTTGACGCACATGGCGACGAGGTCGACGCCGATGGTGTCGTGCTTGCCGGCATCGATGGCGATCTTGAGCTTGGTGCCGACGCCGTCATTGGCCGCGACCAGGATCGGATCGCTGAAACCCGCCGCCTTGAGGTCGAACAGGCCACCGAAGCCGCCGATCTCGCCATCCGCACCCGGCCGGCGCGTCGAGCGCACCAGCGGTTTGATCTTCTCGACCATCAGGTTCCCGGCGTCGATGTCGACGCCCGCCTGCGCGTAGGTGAGACCCTTGCTGCCTTCGCTCATCGTCAAAATCCTGATGTCCTACGCCTTTTGCGCGCTATTCGCATGAACGGCCCGTTCCCGCAAGCGACACTGGCCCGGTGCGACCGGATGCGCCGGTCAAAGCCGTGGACAGGGCCTGTCCCTTGCGGTCAGGTGAACTGTCGCCCATGTATCGGGAAAAGACAAAGGGTGGATGCCGGTCGTGACGATTCCCAACATGATCACCATCATGAGGCTCATCCTGGTGCCTTGCGTGATCTATGCCATGCTCTCGGCGCGCTGGGACTGGGCCTTTGCCGGATTTGTCATTGCAGGTGTTTCCGACGGCGTCGACGGCTTCATCGCCCGCCATTTCAACCAGCGTTCCGAACTCGGCGCCTATCTCGATCCTATGGCCGACAAGCTGCTGCTGGTCAGCGTCTTCGTGGTCCTCGGCATCATGGGGCACCTGCCTCTGTGGCTGGTCATGCTGGCCGTTTCCCGCGACGCGCTGATTGTCGGCGCGGTGCTGTTGTCGACCATCATGGGGCACCCGGTGAAAGTGCGCCCGCTCATGGTGTCCAAGGTCAACACCGCGATACAGATCGTCCTGGCGGCGATTGTCCTTGCCGAACTTGCCTTTACACTCGAGCTTGGCCCGGTTCGGCCGGCGTTGATAATACTGTCCGGCCTCTTGACCGTGGCTTCCGCTGCAGCCTATCTCGTGGCCTGGCTGAGGCACATGAGCGGTTATGGCGAAGGCGAAACTCCCAACCGATAACGAGGCGGCCGAAGAAGCCGCCGCTGCGGCGTTCCGCAAGCAGATCCGTTTCTGGCTGATCACCGCCGTCCTGTTCGTCGGTTTCCTCTATTTGTTCAGCAACATCTTGCTGCCCTTCGTGGCCGGCATGGCGCTCGCCTATTTCCTCGACCCGGTCGCCGACCGGCTGCAGCGGCTTGGCCTGTCGCGGATCATGGCGACGGTGGTGATCCTCATCTGTTTCATCGTCTTGCTGACGCTGGCGCTGGTGGTGCTGATCCCGGTGCTGGCCTCGCAGATGGCGGATTTCGCCGCCAAGGTGCCGGGATACGTCGAGAAGCTTCAGCAACTGGTCACCAATTTCGACCCGCAATGGCTGGAACAGCGCTTTGGCGTCGATGCGGCCGGCCTGCGCGAGGGCCTCAACTCGCTGCTGAGCACTGGCTTCGGCTTCCTTTCGACCGTTTTCCAGTCGATCTGGAGCTCGGGCGTGGCGCTGTTTTCCATCGCCAGCCTGTTCGTCATCACGCCTGTCGTGGCCTTCTACATGCTGCTTGACTGGGACCGCATGGTTGCCGTCGTCGACAGCTGGGTGCCGCGCGACCACGTCGAGACGGTGCGCCGGCTCGCCACCGACATCAACGCGGCGACCGCGGGATTCGTCCGCGGGCAGGGCACGCTGTGCCTGGTGCTCGGCGTGATGTATGCCATCGGCCTGACGCTGACCGGGCTGAATTTCGGCGTTCTCATCGGCCTGTTCGCCGGGCTGATCAGCTTCATTCCTTATGTCGGCTCGATGGTCGGGCTGGTACTGTCGGTCGGCGTCGCCTTCGTGCAGTTCTGGCCGGACTGGACAATGGTGGTGGCCGTGGCTGCGGTCTTCTTCGTCGGCCAGTTCATCGAGGGTAACATCCTGCAGCCGCGGCTGGTCGGCAAGAGCGTCGGCCTGCATCCGGTCTGGCTGATGTTCGCGCTGTTTGCGTTCGGCGCGCTGTTCGGCTTTGTCGGCTTGCTGGTTGCGGTGCCCGCCGCGGCGGCCGTCGCCGTTCTGGTCCGCTTTGCCATATCGCGTTATCTCGAGTCGCCGCTCTATCACGGCCATGCGGTGCAGCCGCCGGTCGAGGCCCGCAAGGCGAGCGGGACCAGCCCGGATAAATGAACGTGTCGCGCGAGCCCCAGAAACCGCGCCAGTTGCCGCTCGACCTTGGCCATTCGCCGGGCTTCTCACGCGACGACCTCGTCGTCTCAGCGGCCAATGCCCAGGCCGCGTCGCTGATCGACCGATGGCCGGCATGGCCGGCGCCCGTGGTCCTGCTGGCCGGTCCTGCGGGATCGGGCAAGACGCATCTTGCCGCGATCTGGCGCGAGCATGCCGGGGCGTTCGAACTGTCCGCTTCCGACATCTCCACCCATGTCGGCGACATCGGCGCAACGCCGGTTCTGATCGACGACGCCGACCAGGGCAGGCTCGACCAGGACGGCCTGTTCCACCTCATCAATACCGTGCGCGGCGCTGGCTCCAACCTTTTGCTGACGGCGCGCAGCTTTCCTGCCGCCTGGGGTGTCACCCTTCCCGACCTCGCCTCGCGCCTGAAAGCGGCGGCGACGGTTGAGATCGAGGAGCCGGACGACCTGCTGCTGGCAGGCGTCATCACCAAGCTGTTCGCCGACCGCCAGGTCGAGGTCGACCCGCATGTCGTCCAGTTCCTGGTGCGGCGCATCGAGCGGTCGCTGTCGACGGCCATTCGCGTGGTCGACCGCCTTGACCGTGCAGCGCTGGAGCAGAAGACCCGCATCACGCGCACGCTTGCCGCCGAGACGGTCGGTGCGTTCGATGCCGGGCAGGGCGAACTGGGAGTCTGACCGTCAGGCCAATCGCGAGTAGAGCGCCTTTGCGCCGAGCAGAACGGCGAGGATCGTCGCATTTGAGGCGAGGCCGACGAGTATTGATGTCGGAGTATCTACTGCGCTGTTCGCACCGATGCTGAAAGGGATCAGCACGGCAACGAAGACGATGCCCAAGGCGATCGGAATCCAGCGGTTGAGCGTTTGCGCGGTGTTTGCGGCGGTCAGCACCAGTGCGATTAGCAGGCCGATGCGGAACGGGTCGATGAGCTGCGCGAGATAGATGTCGAGATACGGCACTTTTGTTCCTCCCCGAACTAGATGCGCAGGTCAGCGACCAGCTGTCGAGTAAGCCTATGGTCTAGCCGTCCTTCACGGAGCCGCAAGGCAGCGTCACCCCGAGCAGCAGGCGGACCAGGGCCGATTGCTTGGAAACGCCGGATTTGGCGAAGATCGAGCGCAGATGCGAACGCACGGTCTCCCTCGCGATGCCGAAATCGTTGCTGATGGCATCGATCGACCGGCCATCGGCGAGCGCCGACGCGATTCGCGCCTCGCTCGGCGTCAGGTCGAACAGTGCTTGCAGCACATTGGCCGGCGGCGCGCCGGGGCCGGGCAAGGGCATGATGACGAGGATGCTGTGGATGCGGCTGAACAGATCGTGCGCCGAACCGCGCACCGGCAGGAGATGGGCGACGCTGGAAGGCTTGCCGTCGCGGCCGGTGATCGGAAACGACTGAACGATGCCGCGCCGGGTGCCGGCGGACAATGCTGTCAGCGCCGTCTCAAGCAGCGCGTCGGCCTTCTTGTCCGTGATCCGGGCGCGGTCGGTGCCGTCCTGGATGGTGGCCGGTATCAGCTCGTGCATCAGTCCGTTGCAGGCCAGCAGTTGTCCGTGCGCGCCCAGTACCGCCGCCGGCAGGCCCAGGGCCTCAAGCGCGTCGGCGCCGGCATGTGCTTTTTCGAGACCCATGCGGGCGCTGACCATGGCGGCGCGTGCGAGGTGCGGCCGCATCCGGTCGAGCGAATCGACATAATGCCGCTCGAAGGGACCTCGAACCGTCCGCCGCTCCAGGTTGAAGGACAGCACATCCCCCGTTGGAAGCGGGATGTGGGTACCTGCGGCCCAGCCCATGCCTCTCGGACGCAGGAAGTCGCGGTAGATGGGCTCGCTCTCCAGTTCCTCCTCGGTAAAGGCATCGAGGTCGGTGATGAAACCGGGGTAGGCGAGGGCCGAGGCTCGTGCGGCGCGCGCGTTGAGACCATCCAGCCTTCGCGCATGAACGCTTCGACATGCGCTGCGACCGCTTCCGAGGCGGTAAAGGCCGACGCGCCTTGGCTGATGGTGAACAGATAGCCGCCCATCCCCTCGACGGCATGCGCGAGGCCGTCGAGCAATGTCGGCCACTTCTCCGGTACGAAGGAAGCCTCGTAGATCTGGTCGATGAATTTCTCGGAAAGTTCCGGCAATCGTTCACTACTCCCACCCAAGTAGAACGATAGCATCAGGCTTGCGGACGGCAAACTCTGCGACAGGTGCCCAAATGTCGCAAGCGTGGCATTCGCGGATTTGATCGGCGGATTTTGCGGGAGCACGGCACGCGATTTCTGCGGATTACATCCGCCATACGGTCACGTGCCGGAGAGTTGCAGCAAGGCGGGCCGGGATGCCCGGCCGCCCGTCAGTGCATGGCCTTTAGTTGCTGGCTGCTGCCTTGTCGTAGGCCGCGATCAGCCGGCGGGCCTTGTTACGCACAGTCGTTGCGTCGTCACCCGGGGCATAGAGGTTCGACCCCATGCCGAAGGTCGACACGCCGATCTTCCAGAAGTCTGCGAAGGACGCTTCGGAGACGCCGCCGACGACACCGACGATGGTGTCGGCCGGCAGGATGGTCTTGATCGCCGCGATCCCGCTTGTGCCGAGCACGCTGCCGGGGAAGAACTTGAGCGCCGACGAGCCGCACTTGACCGCAAGCAGCGCCTCGGTCGGCGTGAAGACGCCGGGCATGGTCAGCATCTTGTGCTCCGACGCACGCGCAATCACCGACGGTTCGATGTTCGGGCTGACCACCAGGCGGCCGCCCGCATCGGCCAGCCGATCGACCTGTTCGGCGGAAAGTACGGTGCCGGCGCCGATCACGCACTTACTGCCGAATGCGTCAACCGCCCTGCGGATCGAGGTGTAGGGATCTGGCGAATTGAGCGGGATCTCGATCAGTTCGAACCCTTCCTCGACCAGCGTGCCGACGATCGATTCGGCTTCCTCCGGCTTGATGCCGCGCAGGATGGCGACGAGCGAGCGCTGCAACTGCGGCCAGGCGATGATTGAGGCCATGTCTTTGTTTCCTTATGCCCAGATTGAATGCGCGGCCAGATAGAGGCCCTGGCGAACGGCGTGGTCGGCGTCGACGTGCTTGACGTTGAGACCGACGCGATGGAGCGCCACCCGATAGAGATCGGCCACGGACCCCGAGGCCACCAGGGTGACATCGGTGTGGTCGGGAAAGTTCTGCCTGGCGGCCAGCACCTCGGCTCCGATCAGCAGGCCGGAGAGGTGTGCTGCGCCATCGCTCTTGGCCTCGAAGCCCAGCAATTGCGAGGCGCGGACGCCGAAAAGCCGGCTCAATGCCAGGCAGGGATCTGCGACACCCTTGTCGAGTGCGTTGAGGAAAGCCGGCGCGTCGGCGCCGAACTTGACGTCGGCATCGATCGCGAAGGCGAGGGTGGAGTGCTTGTTGAGCAGGCCGAAGAGTTCGCCCGTCATCAGGGTCGCAAATCGCCTCAGCCAGCCATCCTCGAGTACCACCCATTTGCTGTGGGTGCCCGGCATGCAGACGAGCTGGCGCGCGACACCATCGCCGAGCCCGAGAAGCTGGGTCTCTTCGCCGCGCATCACTTCGGGTGCCAATGGGTCGCGCTGGGCGACGCCTGGCAGGATGCGGATGTCGGCAAAGCTGTTCGGCACGCTGACGGCCCTGGCTGCGAAGTCGTTGAGCCGCGTCGGCGCGTCGACATAAGGCGCCTCGACCCAGCCTTGGCGCGCCCCGGCCATGCCGCAGATCAGGATCGGCAGGGACGCGGGGGCCGCTAACTTGCCAAGGTGCGCCTGGAGGACCGGCTCGAATCCCGACGTCACGCAGTGCGTCATGCCTTCGGGCCCGCGGCTTTCCGTCAGCACGCTGCCGTCCCGGGCCAGAAGCCAGGCGCGGAAGCTGCTGGTGCCCCAGTCGACCGCCACGCAGAAGGCATCCTCCTGCGGTGCGGGCGATGACATGGCTGTGTCTTGTGCATTGCTCATGCTGGGAACCCTCGGCATGTTTTCGGAAGAAGCGCGGCCGGCGTCACTGGCTCATCCAGCGCATCGGCGCCATCACAAGTTCAGGGAACAGCACGAGCAGGAACAGCACCACGGTCTCGGCCAGCAGGAACGGCCAGATGCGCTTCATCAGCTTGCCCATCCGCATGTTGCCGACGCCGCACACGACGTTGAGCACGGTGCCGACGGGCGGGGTGATCAGCCCGATCGCGTTGTTCATGATGAACAGCACGCCGAAATAGACCGGGTCGATGCCGGCCTGCTTCAGCACCGGCACCAGCACCGGGGTCAGGATCAGGATGGTGGGCGCGAAGTCGAGCGCGCTGCCGACGATCAGCACCAGCACCATCAGCACCAGGATGAGCAGCATCTGGTTGTCCATGATCGGCTCCAGCAGCGCAACCATCTGGGCTGGCATGTTGGCCGCCGCGATCAGCCAGGCCGAGACCGAAGCCGCAGCCACGAGGAACATCACCACCGAGGTGGTTTTGGCGGCGTTGAGCATGAGGCCGTAGAGCTGGCCGAACTTCAGTTCGCGATTGACGAACAGGCCGATGATCAGGGCGTAGACGGCCGCCACGACTGCAGCTTCGGTCGGCGTGAAGAAGCCGAACTTGAGGCCGCCGATGATGATGACCGGCAACATCAGGCCCCAGAAGCTCTCGAGCGTGAGGCTAAGCCGCTCCCTTAGTGGCGGCTTGGCAGCCACCTCGATCTTGTCCTTGCGCGCGACGTACATCCACGTCAGCAGCAGCGATGTACCCATCAGGATGCCAGGCACGATGCCGGCGAGGAACAGCTTGGAGATCGAAACCTGGGCCGCCACGCCGTAGAGGATCATGCCGATCGACGGCGGGATGACGGGGGCGATGATGCCGCCGGCAGCGATCAGGCCGCCGGAACGGTAGGGATCGTAGCCGGCCTGCCGCATCATCGGCAGCAGCACCGCGGCCAGAGCTGCGGTATCGGCAACGGCCGAACCGGAGAGCGATGCCATGACGACGGCAGCGCCGATCGCCACGAAGCCCAGGCCACCGCGCAGGTGTCCCACCCAGGCCATTGCCATGTGGATGATGCGCCGGGTGATGCCGCCGGCGTTCATGAATTCGCCCGCCAGCATAAAGAACGGCACGGCGAGAAGCGGGAAGCTGTTGGCGCCGTCCCACATGTTCTGCACGATGATCTGGGGGTCGGTCATGCCCATGTGGAACATCAGGGCCAGGCCCGAGACGATGAGGGCCAACGCGACCGGCATGCCGATCGCCATCGCGGCGAGCAGGGAAACGACGAAGATAAGGATGGTCATGACTTGCGCGCCGCCTCAACGCTGGAATCGACGTCATGCATGCCTTCTTCCTCGACCTGAATGAGTTCGTCGTCGCGGACTTGGCCGCGCGCGAAACGAACCAGATTGTGGATGCAGAGCGCAGCCATCAGGGCGCCGGTCACGAGCGTTACGTCGTAGACCCAGCTCATGGGCAACTGCATGACGGTGGAAATGGTGCTGGCGTTGATCTCGTGCTGCATGAAGGTGCCGACGAAGATGTAGACGCTGCAGACGAAGATCAGGATCTGGGAGATCATCCAGCATAGCCGCCTCCACCTGACAGGCAGCGCCAGAACGACGGTGTCGACGCCGAGGTGCCGGTTCTCCCGCATCGCTACCACAGCCCCGATGAAGGTCAGCCAGATGAACAGGAAGCGGGGGAGCTCTTCGGAGATGTCGATGCCGGTGTTGAACCCGGCGCGCAAGATGACGTTGCCGAGCACCATCACGAACATGCCGGCCATGCAGACCACCATGACGGCTTCAAGCAGGTGAAAAAATCTGTCTACCAGACGCGGCATTGTTCGGACCTCCCGAATGGATCAGGGACGCATGCAGTGATGCCGCAGGCGTTCCCGCCTGCGGCATCACCTGGCTTGTGCGTCAGTTGGCTGCGCCCTTGCGCGCGGCTTCGACGGCGGCCGTGAACTCCGTCACGAAATCGGCGCCGACCGAGGCGGTGTATTTGTCGACCACCGGCTTGACGATTTCGCGCATCTTGGCGAGTTCGGCTTCCGGCATGGCATCGATCTCGACACCGGTTGCCTTGAGCTGGTCGGTGATCTTGCCGTCGTTTTCGGCAATCAGCTTGGCCTGGTAGGCCGAAGCGTCGGCAGCAGCCGTCATGACCGCCTTGCGGTCAGCTTCCGACAGGCCTTCGAACCAGGTCTTGGAAGCGACGATGGCCACCGGCGAATAAACGTGGTTGGTCATCGTGATGTACTTCTGCACTTCGTAGATGCGGTTGGCGTAGATGTGGGCCAGCGGGTTTTCCTGGCCGTCCAGCGCCTTGGTCTCGAGCGCCGAGAAGACTTCCGAGAACGACATCGTCACGGCGTTGGCGCCGAGTGCCTTCCAGGTGTCGAGAGCCACCGGGTTCTGCATGACGCGCAGCTTCAGGCCCGAAATGTCGTCGACCGACTTGATCGGCTTTTCGCCGTTGGTCAGGTTGCGGAAGCCGAATTCGCTCCAGGCGAGACCGGTCAGGCCGATTTCCGACATGCGGTCCAGCATCTTGCGGCCGATCGGGCCGTTCAACACGGCGCCGGCTTCTTCGCGATTGGCAAACATGAACGGGAAGTCGAAGATCTGGACTTCCTTGATCTTGCCGGAAAGCGGCGCGACTCCGCCGATGTAGAGTTCGAGCGTGCCGCTCTGTGCAGCCTGTAGCATCTTGTCGTCGCCGCCGAGGATGCCGCCGTCGAAGACCTGGATCTCGACGCGGTTTTCGGTCGCCTTGGCGACGTCTTCGGCGAACTTCTTCATGGCGACGGCCTGCGGGTGCTCTGCCGGCATGCCATGCCCGAGGCGGGCGGCCGATGCCTGGCCGGCGAGGCCGATGAGGCTGACGGCTGCAGCCAGCGTGAATGCGAGCGCTTTGAGACGCATGTTAACTCCTCTCTTGGGTTTTGATTTCGGGCGATGACCGGGGTGGTGGCGGGATTGCGCCATCCCCGATTGGATCAACTCATAGGCCTGGGCGATTGCGCCTTGCGGTGCGCGACCGTGTGCCGCGCCCGAGCCGTCGAGCACTCATTCTGGCCGGCGGAAACGGCGGGCGCCGACAGCCCGATGTGGCGGACCGCAATGCCTGCGATCGCCGCATCTCCGGCATTCCACGAAACGAACTCGGTCACGCGCCCTCCCAGGCAAACTGGATGCTCTTGACGCCCCAATAACTCCGATTATAAGAGAAAACAAGACTGATTGCTTGACTGCTTGTGGGATCGAGCGTCGCATGCGTCGGCTCAAGGGAGGGCAGCGCGAGGAGGAGTGCCGGCACGCTTGCCGGGGACATCCATCGCCGTCATCCCGCAGTTCCGGCGTCTGCGCGAGCGGGCCAAGAATGGCCGCAGGCGCGTTCAAGCCATCGGTGCCGCACGGCACCGATCAACAACGGGATAGACAAGACGTGACACGGAAATTGCGTTCTCAGGCCTGGTTCGGAGGCTTCGGCAAGGATGCCTTCATCCACCGCAGCTGGATGAAGAACAACGGCCTGCCGGACGATGCCTTCGACGGCCGCCCGGTGATCGGCATCTGCAACACCTTCTCCGAACTCACGCCTTGCAACGCCCACTTCCGCGGGCTGGTCGAGCACGTCAAGGCCGGTATCCTGGAAGCCGGCGGCTTGCCGCTCGAGTTCCCTGTCTTCTCCTGCGGTGAGTCGAACCTGCGCCCGACCGCCATGCTGTTCCGCAATCTCGCCTCGATGGATGTCGAGGAAGCCATTCGCGGCAACCCGATGGACGGCGTGGTGCTGATGGCCGGCTGCGACAAGACCACGCCGTCGCTGGTGATGGGCGCGGCTTCTTGCGACGTGCCGGCGATCGTCGTCTCCGGCGGGCCGATGCTCAACGGCCGCTTCCGCGGCAAGGCCATCGGCTCTGGCACCGACGTCTGGAAATTCTCCGAGGACGTGCGCGCCGGTGTCATGACCGAACAGGAATTCGCCGCCGCCGAGAGCGCCATGTCGCGCTCGCCCGGCCACTGCATGACCATGGGCACCGCCTCGACCATGGCGTCGATGGTGGAATCGCTCGGCCTGGCCCTGCCGGGCAACGCCGCCTATCCGGCGGTCGATGCGCACCGCGCTCGGCTCGCCCGCCTTTCGGGGCGGCGCATCGTCGAGATGGTCAAGGAAGACCTGCGCCTATCCAAGATCCTCACGCTCAAGGCCTTCGCCAATGCGATCCGCATCAACGGCGCCATCGGTGGCTCGACCAATGCCGTCGTCCACCTGCTGGCGATTGCCGGGCGCATCGGTGCCGAGCTTTCGCTGGACGACTGGGATCGCTACGGCCGCGACATCCCGACCATCCTCAACCTGATGCCATCCGGCAAGTTCCTGATGGAAGAATTCTGCTACGCCGGTGGCCTGCCGGCTGTGATGAAGGAAATCGCCGACCTGCTCGATCTCGACGCCTTGACGGTGACCGGCAGGACGGTGGGCGAAAACATCGCCGGCGCCGAGAATTTCAACGACGAGGTCATCCTGCCGCGCGACAAGGCGCTGACTTCGCAGGGCGGCATCGCCGTCCTGCGCGGCAACCTTGCCCCCAATGGCGCGATCCTGAAGCCTTCGGCCGCATCGCCCGAATTGATGCGCCACCGCGGCCGCGCCGTCGTCTTCGAGAGCATCGAGCACTACAAGGCACGGGTCGACGACCCGGCGCTCGACATCGACGAGACCTGTGTGATGGTGCTCAAGAATTGCGGCCCCAAGGGTTATCCGGGCATGGCCGAGGTCGGCAACATGGCGCTGCCGCAGAAGCTGCTGGAGAAGGGCGTGCGCGACATGGTTCGCATTTCGGACGCGCGCATGTCGGGCACCGCCTTTGGCACCGTCGTGCTGCATGCCGCGCCCGAAGCGGCTGTCGGTGGCCCGCTCGCGCTGATCGAGGACGGCGACATGATCGAGCTCGACGTCGAGAGCCGCCGACTGCATCTCGAAGTGTCGGACGATGAACTTGCCCGCCGCCGTGAGCGCTGGACCCCGCCGGTGCCTGACATGCAGGGTGGCTATCAGAGCCTCTATGTCGAGCGCGTCATGCAGGCCGACCGCGGTGCGGACCTCGATTTCCTGGTCGGCTGCCGCGGCCACGACGTGCCGCGCGAAAGCCATTGAGGGAGATGCCGATGTCCGGTTTTCCGGTAGCCGAGATGCACGGCATTCACGCCATCCTCTACGCGCTGTTCGATGAGCAGGAGCGGCTCGACCGTGCCGCGATGCGACGTCAGGTCGAGGTTTGCCTGTCGGCCGGTGTCCATGGCATGGCGGCGCTCGGCCTTGCCACCGAAGTGTCCAAGCTGACCGAAGCCGAGCGTCGGACCGTCATGGACTGGATCGCCGAAGACACCGGCGGTCGGGTGCCGCTGGCGCTGACCGTCTTCGGCTCGTCCGTCGCCGAGCAGATCGCCCAGGTCCGCCATGCCGAAAGCGTCGGCGCGGATTGGCTGATCCTGCAGCCGCCGATGGTCGGCCAATATGGTGCGGCCGAATACATCCGCTTCTTCGGTCGCGTTGCCGAGGCGACCGATCTGCCGGTCGCCATCCAGAATGCGCCGGCCTTCATGGGCCGCGGGCTGAGCTCGACCGAAATCAGCGATCTCGTGCGCCAGCATCCGAACATCCAGTTGGTGAAAGGCGAGGGGCCGGTGGTCGACATCGCCGGCCTGGTCGAGGCGACCGGCGGAAAGCTGCCGATCTTCAACGGTCGGGCCGGGCTGGAGATGCTCGATAATCTGCGCATCGGCTGCCGTGGCCTGATCCTTGCGCCCGATTGCATCGACTATGCGGTCGCAGCCTATGACAGCTTCCGTGCCGGCGACGAAGAAGGTGCGCTGGCGACCTATCGCAGGATGCTTCCGGCTGTCGTCTCGACCATGCAGGGGCTGGAGAACCTGCTGTGCTACGGCAAGCGTCTGTTTGCCCTGCGCACGGGATTGACCGTCCACGATCGCGGCCCCGCGCTGCGTCCGAACGCGACCGGGCTTGCGATGATCGATCGCTTCGCCGCCGACCTCGGGCCTCTGCAACGCAGGACCATCGCGTAAGCGCTGGTTGAATTGCTGCCAATGCTGTGAATTATGACAGCGCGCCAGCGAGATTTCCGGCGCGCTGTGCCGTGCCGGCTGTTACGGCCAAAAATCCATGTCGGGACCGGGTGCCATGACCAAGCCAATGCTGATGCAGGAACGCGGCTTGCCGGCGCAGATCGCCGCCGAGATCGGCCGCCGCATCACGCGCGGCGATCTCAAGCCGGGCGACATGCTGCCGAAGGAACTGGAACTGCTGTCGAGCCTGCAGGTCAGCCGCACGACGCTGCGCGAGGCGCTGAAGATCCTGTCGACCAAGGGATTCATCGAGGCCAAGCCGCGCATGGGCACGCGTGTCCTGCCGGCCGATCGGTGGAACACGCTCGATCCCACCGTCCTGTCGTGGCAGGACGATTCCGAAAGCAGCGGAACACTTGCCGAGGAACTGTTCGAGATTCGTCTGTCCATCGAGCCGATGGCCGCCGGCTTGGCCGCGCGTCGCTCGACCGCTGCCGACCGGGCCGGCATTCGCCGCGCCTTCGAGGCGATGTCGCGCCAGTATGACGACGAACGGCAGTCGGTCGAGGCCGACATTGCCTTTCACCTTCAGATCATCCAGGCCGCCCACAACCGCTTCCTGTTGCCTGTTTCGTCGGTGATACGCGCCGCACTCACCGTGAGTATCCCCAAGACGATGCGCGCCTTCGGTGGCATAGGCCACTCGCTGTCCATGCATGAGGCGATTGCCATCGCGATCGAGGCCAAGGATGAGGCGGGCGCTGAGGAAGCCTCGCGCAAGCTGATCCAGGACACCTATCAGCGCAATTTCAAGTCCCCGAAGACCTGAGGGCTGGCGAGCCGCATTGGTCTCTCCCGGCTGCGGCCGCGTCCTTTGCAGCCGTCCATATCCAGCGCTGATCGCCAACGAGCTAGGGACGAGCGGCGTCGCGCTGTTGCGCGCGGTGCCTTCTGGCAGTCGAGCGTTGACTATGTATGGCGGGGGGATTGCAAGGTCTTGAATGGTCGGAGTGGAGAGATTCGAACTCCCGACCCTCTGGTCCCAAACCAGATGCGCTACCAGACTGCGCTACACTCCGAAATCACATTTCGACGCCGTGCCTAGTGGCTTCCGCTCGACATGGCAAGGGCAAAAAAGCGGAAACCGGCTTTCGCCTTGCAGCAATGACGATTGCGCAGTAAATGACGGGCGCATCTGGATGTCCGCGCACGCTGCGGACTCACGAGTGAGGGAATTATGTCCGCGCGAATTTTCAGCCCCGCCAAGACCGCCATGCAGTCGGGCAAAGCCAAGACCGGGCACTGGGTGCTCGAATTCGACGCCGAGAAGCCGAAGAAGATCGATCCGCTGATGGGCTACACCAGCTCCGGCGACATGAGGAGCCAGATCCGCCTGACCTTCGAGACCCGCGAAGAGGCGGTGGCTTACGCCGAGCGCGAAGGCATCGCCTTCCGCGTGCAGGAGCCCAAGGAAGCCAAGCGCCGGCAGATTTCCTACTCCGACAATTTCCGCTATGACCGCAGGACGCCCTGGACGCACTGACGACCTGAGGCATGGTCATGCCGGCCTGACACGGGCCGGCCAGCGGTCCCGTAGCTCAGTTGGATAGAGCACCGGCCTTCTAAGCCGATGGTCACAGGTTCGAATCCTGTCGGGATCGCCAATCTATTTTCAGCCGTTGATTCCATGGAAGTTTTCGGCCCGCCCACCGCCGCCTTCATGGCGGCCTCTTGATTTCCGGGTAAGGTTAAAATGTTGATCACTTCAAGCGCGGCAGCAGTCCGGCCTTGAGGTGATCCTGCAGCAGCAATTGGCGCTCGTGTTGTAGCCCGTCGAAGGCGTGATCCGTCTGCCTCTGGATGTGCGAAGTAGGCATCCCCTGCCAATTCCAAAATAATCAGTACTGACCAGTTGATTTCCACTGATAGGAAAGTAAACTTCCTATCGTGCAGGACGACCTGCGCCTCGATACACACCAAGGGACGGCCCTTCTCTTACGCTGACGTAAGGAGGCCGTCGCGTATCGTTCGGAAGCGGTTCTGACGCTTTGGGTGCGTGTCCAATGCCTCGCTCGCGATGGCATTCTTCTGAAGTCTAGCGTCCATCACTTCCGTCAAATGACCATGAATAGAGCTGTGGCTGGCCGCGTCATCGAGCCGAGCAAGCCATAAGTCATTTCAGGTGTCCGCCGCCGCCCTGGGGAGGAGCTGTTCGACCATTGCGCCATGCGCTTGGTCGACGGGCCGACTGTTGTCTGTCGCCCATAGAAATAGAAATGTCAGGGGACCATATGAACAACGAACTAACTGCTCTAACGACAATTTTTACCGAGTTTTACTATTGGGTCACGGTCGTCATGATGTTTCTCATCCATGCCGGCCTGCTCGCCTATGAATTCGGCGTGACCCGCCCCAAGAATCTCAATCAGACTTTGGTCCGCCACACGATGAGTCTGGCACTTGTGACCGTCACCTGGTTCCTGTTTGCCTGGTGGATCTACTGGGCGTTCAACAACGGGCCGTTTCTTTTCGGCGGCGTCATATCCAATGCGGCAACGGCTGCGGCACTGCCTTGGGCAGAGCAGATGGGCCCCAATTTCCAGGACAACATACAGGGCGTTTTCTGGGCGGCATTCCTGCTGTTTTCGTGGGTGATGAGCGCCATCCTTTCCGGGGTGGCGATTGAACGGGTACGAACCGGCGCCTTCATGATCCTGTCCGTCCTGGTTGGATCGATCACCTGGATCTGGCATGCGTCCTGGGGCTGGAACGCCACGGGCTGGACGACGCAGTTGCTCGGCTATCACGACGCTTACGCATCGGGAGTCATTCATGCCATCGCCGGCGGTGCCTGTCTGGCTTTGACGATCGTGCTGGGACCTCGCATCGGCAAGTTTGGTCCAAACGGCGAGGTTCGGGAAATCAAGCCGCACAACTCCTTCCTGTCGGTCCTTGGCCTGTTCATCATCTACACGGGGTTCTGGGGCTTCTATGCGGCGTGCAACATTCCGATCGTCGATGTGAGCCGCGACGCCGAAACTGTCCGCTTCGCTGCGACGACGATCTATGGAACGCCCACGACGCTCTCGGCCATCACCTTCAACTTCCTGATGTCGCTGGCTGGTGGTCTGATGGCGGCTTGCGTGGTCAGCCGCGGCGATCCGTTCTGGACGCTGTCCGGGGGCCTTGCCGGCATCATCGCTGCCTCGGCGGGTAATGATCTCTACCATCCGCTGATTTCAATGTTCATCGGCGCTTCCGGCGCGGCGATCGCGTTCAAGCTTCATCATTATGTCGAGCGCCGTTTTCGCATCGACGATCCGGTCGGGGCTATTGCGGTTCACGGCTATGCGGGCGTTTGGGGGCTCATTGTCTGCGGTTTCGTCCTGTGGGGTTATCCCGCCGCACCAGCCGCGCCCGATGTGCAGAACTGGGCAGGCTCGGTTGGATGGCTGGGCACGACGCCGGCGGGAGATCCGGCGATCAATCCGATTGGCATGATCATCGGTGCGATTCTCACCTTCGGGCTGTTTGGCTTTCTTGCCACGTGGGTGGTGGCCAAGGTGCTGCAGCGCATGGGCATCCTGCGTGAACCTTTCGAAGTGGAACTGGCAGGCGCCGACACTTGGCATAACCGGGACATCTATCCCTACGGCGCCGGCGTGGTCACCGAATTCGAAGCGGTTGAGCGCAACGAAGCTGCGCGTTTCTGACTGTCAACCAATTGGAGGAGACCCAAGCTATGGAAACCGGACTGACTGATTGGACCAATCTCGACACCATCGGTGCCTTCTACCCCTTCCAGGGGTTCGAATGGCTGCTGGTGGCAGCCGCCGTCTGCTTCTGGCTCTGGTGGCACTATCGCTGCATCGTCGATGAGGACCGGGAAATGCGGGAAGCGGCGGAGTATTACCGCCGTCACGGCATCACGCGTTGCATCTCGGCGGATGGCAAACCGCGACGGCCGCCCGAATCGGTCTGAAGAAGCAAAACACGCCCAGCGGAATTGTCTGCTGGGCGTGTTGCGCCAAGGGCGTGCGTTACCTCCGGGCGGCGCGCTCGCGGTTCAGTTCACCCTTTTGACCGGCCGCCTAGGCCACGGCGGAAAGAGGCTATGCATTGCCAACAGCGAAAGATGCCAAGATGTTTACGTCGGTTTCGCCGGACCAGAGCCTGGATGTTGCCAATGAACCCGGCGAGGATCGGCTGCAGCTAGCAATTGGAATGGAAGTGCGCGCCTGCCGCAAGCGTCTTGGCATGACCGCAGCCGATCTCGCAGGTGTCGCTTGCATCTCCGTCGGCATGATGTCGAAAATCGAAAACGGGGTGATTTCCGCGTCGTTGGGCACACTCCAGGCGCTGTCGCGGGCGCTTGATGTCCCGCTCACGACGTTTCTGCGCCGTTGCGAGTACGAGGAGAACGCCGTCTTCGTCCCTGCCGGGGACGAAATTGCGGTCGAAAAGTGCGATAGCCGTGCTGGCCACCACTACAAGCTGCTTGGCTATTTTGACTCCCAGCCGAACAACTTGACGGTAGAAACCTACCTCTTCACCATGGACCGGGAGACGGACACCCTTCCATCGCTCGAGCATTTCGGAATGGAGTTTCTCTACCTGTTGGAGGGTGAGATGACCTACCGGATCGGCTCGAAGCGTTATGTCATGGGGCCCGGCGACAGCCTGCACTTCACAGGCCATTCGCCACATGGGCCGGAGCAGTTGGGACGGCTGCCGGTCCGTTTTCTGTCCGTAATTTCGTACAGATAGAGCGCGCCACTTCGCATCGTACGGATCTGTTCGTGTTCCTGGCCCGCCATCTTTTCTTGGCGCTGGCCAATTTTCAACGCTTGGACCGCCACCGGTCGGGCACTCCGTCATGGTCGCCGAGGATCCGCTGAGGCGCGTCGTCCCACCAGTCGTCGCGCATTGCCTTGCGCTCGGGATTGACGGGATAGACGATGCGGTTTTCGGCCTTGGCGGTCTCGCCGACCACCAGAAGCCGCACCTCGGCATCTGTGTTGTTAAGGAAGCTGTGCGCCAGTCCGGTGCCCGCGGGAAAGCCGACGGAATCGCCCGGCTTCAGGCGATGCAGGAGGCCATCGAGCCAGACGTCGGGCTCACCCTCCAGCACGTGGACGAACTCCTCCTCCAGACTTTCGGCGTGAGGGAACGACGTGCGCCGGCCCGGCGGCAGCCGGACATGGTGGATGCCAAGCCGCTGCAAGCCGAAATGAGTGGCAAGCGGCGCGCCGAGGGCCCGCAACTCGTCAGTACCGGAAAAGGTCTCGCCGTCGGGGCGCTCGACTTCGGTCCAGTGGGCGATCTCGGCGGGGCGGTCGGACGTGGTCATGTTCTTCCTCGCGGAATTTCAATCTGTCCTTGTCGCGGTGCCTCAGGCTGTCGTCTGGTGCTGGTTCGGCATCGAGAGCCTGATGGCTTCACTCCGCCGCGTTGGCGGCTTGCAGCCCGGCCGCAATATCTTCCTTGAGGTCGGCGACATCTTCAAGCCCGATCTGCAGGCGGATGATCGGGCCCTCATAAGGGGTGACCACCTTGCGGTCGCTGAGGTTGACCGGCACAGCCAAGCTCTCGAAACCACCCCAGGAATAGCCCAGGCCGAAGATCTCGAGCGCGTCGAGGAAGGCGTGTGCCTTGTTCTGGCCGCCGCCGGACAGCACCGCGGAGAAGATGCCGCTGGAGCCGCCGAAGTCGCGCTTGAACAATTCATGGTCGGGGTGGCTTTCGAGCCCTGGGTGCAGCACGCGGGCCACGCCCGGCTGGCCTTCGAGCCAGCGCGCGATGTCCAGCGCGCTCTTTTCGTGATGGGCGAGCCGAACACCCATGGTGCGCAGGCCGCGCAGCACCTGGTAGACGTCGTCGGGACCGGCGCAGCAGCCAAGCGTGAAGAACGCCTCGCGAAGCCTGGGCCAGCAGTCGGCGTTTGCTGAAACCGTGCCGCTCAGCACATCGGAATGGCCGGCGGGGTATTTGGTCGCCGCGTGGATGGTGACGTCGACGCCGAAATCGAGCGCCTTGAAATAGAGCGGCGTGGCCCAGGTGTTGTCCATCATGACGATCGCACCGGCGGCATGGGCTGCCTTTGATATGGCCGGAATATCCTGGATCTCGAATGTGTTCGATGCGGGCGATTCGGTGAGCACCACCTTGGTGTTCGGCTTGATGAGGGCGGCGATGCCCGCGCCGACATGCGGATCGTAGTAGTCGACCTCGACACCGAGACGCTTGAGCATGGTGTCGGCGAAGTGGCGCGTCGGGTGGTAGACGGAATCCGTGATCAGGATGTGGTCGCCGGCCGAGAGGAAGCCAAGCAGGGGGATGGTGACGGCCGCAAGCCCCGAAGGCACGGCGATGGTGCCGGCCGAGCCTTCCAGTTCGTCGATGGCCGCGCAAAGGGCATCCGTCGTCGGCGTTCCGCGGGTGCCATATGTGTATTTTTGAGCACGCGCCGCCATCGTTGCAGCGTTGGGATAAAGAACCGTCGAGGCGTGGACGACCGGCGGATTGACAAAGCCATGAAAGCCGTGTGGATCGTGCCCGGAATGCGCGAGCCGCGTGTTGACGCCTTTGATCCTGCCGTTGTCTCGAGTCATGAATCCGCACCCTTTCAGCGAAGACGCCAGCCATAGTGCGCCGACTGGGCCGGCGCAACCGCCGCGGCCCGCCGTTCGGCTGGGCCAGATCTGGCCGGCTGGCCATTTCGGGCGCCTCGCTGAAACGGTGTCGGTTTCCTGGCGCCGGATCTGGCGGGATCCCGTCGGCTTGAACGAGCCGGTATGGACGCGCGAACTGACATGGCTGGTGTCAGTCGGTGCGGTGGCTGCCCTCTTGCTGTTCGTGGTCGACGCGCGGGTCATGGACTTTATACTGTCCAACCGCAACCAGCTCACACGCTGGCTTGCACAGGCGAGCCAGGCCGGCAAGTCGGAGTGGTACCTGGTCCCGGCACTGCTGGTTTATCTGGTGACGGCAACCGCAGACTGGAGAAACTCAGGCTATCGCGTCAGGGCTAGACTCGTTTCGTGGTTCGGCCAGGCGGCGTTCCTGTTCGGCTCGATTGCCATCACCGGCATCGCCGTCAATCTGGTGAAGATCGTCATCGGGCGGGCGCGCCCCTCGATGTTCGGCGAACTCGGTGCCTACCATTTCGACCCGTTCGTGGTGAGCAAGTATTTCTCGAGCTTTCCCTCCGGACATTCGACGACGCTCGGCACCGTTGCCGCCGTCCTGATGATCTGGTTTCCGCGCCAATGGCTGCCGATCGGCCTCGTCTGCCTGATGCTGTCCGCCTTCCGCGTGCCGGCCGCGGCCCACTATCCCTCGGATGTCGTGGCGGGCTTCCTGTTCGGCTTCGTCCTGACCGTCGTCATGGCGCGCTTTCTTGCTGCCCGCCGTGTCGGGTTCCGGCCGAGGCCCGGAAAGATGCTGCCGGCAGCAACCGGGATGCGGCAGAAAAGGCTGCCAGCCGCCTGAGCGTTGAACAACTGTTCAATGCGCTTTGAAGCTGCGCGACAAGGCCGGACTAATACTAAAGGCGGAGCCGGCGGCGGCAGGCCTTTATTGCTTGACCTAACAAGAATTATCGCCTTCGATGGCATTTGTGAACCGGACTGCAGCAAAGCGCACCGGCAAGGTGCGCAATCCGGATATGGGCCGGATAGGGGATGCTGAGTTCACACATTAAAAAGACAGGCAACAGCCTGGAAAAAACAGAAAAGGGTTCGTGGGTCATGAAATACATCATTTCAGGCATTCTCGGGGCTGCTGCGCTCGGCCTTATGGCGACTGCCGCTTCGGCCGGCACGCTCGAGGACGTCAAGGCTAAGGGGTTTCTGCAATGCGGCGTCAGCACCGGCCTGGCCGGTTTTTCGGCGCCGAACGACAAGGGTGACTGGCAGGGTCTGGACGTCGATTTCTGCCGCGCCGTGGCTGCTGCGATCTTTGGCGACGGCACCAAGGTCAAGTTCACGCCGCTTTCGGCCAAGGAGCGCTTCACGGCACTTCAGTCGGGCGAAATCGACATGCTGTCGCGTAACACCACCTGGACCATCAATCGCGATACGGCACTTGGCCTGAACTTCGTCGGCGTCACCTATTATGACGGCCAGGGCTTCATGATCAACGCCAAGAAGCTGCCGGGCGTGAATTCCGCTCTCCAGCTGTCGGGCGCCGCCGTCTGCGTGCAGACCGGCACGACGACCGAACTCAACCTCGCCGACTACTTCAAGGCGAACAAGATGGAGTACAGCCCGGTCGTCTTCGAGAAGCTGGAAGAAGTCGACGCTGCCTATGACGCCGGCCGTTGCGACGTCTACACCACTGACCAGTCGGGTCTCTATGGTATCCGCCTGAAGCTCAGCTCGCCCGACGATCACGTCGTGCTGCCTGAGATCATCTCCAAGGAGCCGCTCGGACCTGCCGTGCGCCAGGGCGACGACAAGTGGTACCACATCGTCAAGTGGGTCTATTTCGGTCTGCTGACCGCCGAGGAACTGGGCATCACCCAGGCCAATGTCGAGGAGATGAAGGCATCGGGCAATCCCGAGATCAAGCGCGTCCTCGGAACTGAAGCGGACACCAAGATCGGTACCGATCTCGGCCTCGGCAACGACTGGGTCGTCAACATCGTAAAGGCCGTGGGTAACTACGGCGAAGTCTTTGAACGCAATGTCGGCCAGGGCAGCCCGCTGAAGATCGCCCGCGGCATCAATGCGCTCTGGACCAAGGGTGGACTGCAGTACGCGCCGCCCATCCGCTGATCCGAAGTCTCGTCCGGAAGGCAGATCTTCTGCCTTCCGGTTACTCTTTCAGAGGGACTTCCGATGGCTACGCAGGACATACCCCAAGACGTAGGGGGCGGCCGCGCGTCGCTTTTCTACGATCCGAAGGTGC
Source organism: Aminobacter niigataensis (assembly GCF_946995915.1). Lineage (GTDB taxonomy): Bacteria > Pseudomonadota > Alphaproteobacteria > Rhizobiales > Rhizobiaceae > Aminobacter > Aminobacter niigataensis. Next base: position 4,024,533 of record NZ_OX341517.1, on the reverse strand, counting down.
GCGGCATCTTCTTCCAGGTCCTCGTGATCGTTGCGCTTGTGGCGTTCGTCTACTGGATCATTGGAAATACCGTCGAAAACCTGAAGCGCGCCAATATTGCTTCGGGTTTCGCCTTTCTCAACGGCCGCGCCGGATTCGACGTCAGCGATACGCTGATCGCCTTCGATTCGGATTCGACCTACAGGCGCGCTTTGCTTGTCGGCTTCATCAACACCTTGGTTGTGGCTGCCGCCGGCATCGTCACCGCTTCGATTCTGGGCTTCCTGATCGGCATCGGCCGGCTGTCGCACAACTGGCTGATCCGCAAGATCTGCACGGTCTATGTCGAGCTGTTCCGCAACATTCCGCCGCTGCTCGTCATCTTCTTCTGGTATTTCGGCGTGCTTTCGGTGCTGCCGCTGCCGAAGGAGAGCATCGAACTGCCCTTCGGCTCCTTCCTCAATAGCCGTGGCTTCTATTTTCCGAAGCTGGTCTGGGGCGACGGGTCGATGCTGGTCCCTGTGGCGCTGCTGCTCGGCGTTGCCATGTCCTGGTTCGTCGCCCGGCGGGCCAAGCAAAGGCAAATGGCCACGGGCGCGACATTTCCCGTGTTTTGGACGTCGCTGGCGCTGATCGTCGGCCTGCCGTTCCTGGCCTTGGTCGCGACTGGCTTTCCGCTCAGCTTCGACTTTCCGCAGAAGTCGACGTTCAACCTGACCGGCGGCCTGCAAATCAAACCGGAATTCCTGTCGCTGTACCTTGCCTTGTCGTTTTATACCGCAGCCTTCATCGCCGAGATCGTCCGCGCGGGCATCCGGGGCGTCAGCAGCGGACAGAGCGAGGCGTCCGCCGCACTTGGCCTCAGGTCCGCGCAGGCGCTCAGGCTGGTGGTGGTGCCGCAGGCGCTGCGCATCGTCATTCCGCCGCTGACCAGCCAGTTCCTCAACCTGACCAAGAACTCGTCTCTGGCGATCGCCATCGGCTATCCGGACCTGGTTGCGGTCGGCGGCACGGTGCTCAACCAGACGGGCCAGGCTATCGAGATCGTCGTCATCTGGATGGTCGTCTATCTCGGTCTCAGCCTGATCACGTCAGCCTTCATGAACTGGTTCAACGCCAAGATGGCGCTGGTGGAAAGGTAGGAGGCGGGCATGTCGCAAGATATCGGATACGTCCGCACCGAAATGGCGCTTCCGCAGCCGGCGCCGCTTCGCGAGCGTGGGCCGCTGGCCTGGATGCGCAAGAACCTGTTCGCCAACCCGTTTGATTCGGTGTTGTCGATCGTGGGGTTTTTCATCGTGGCGATGATCGTCCCGCCGCTGTTCAACTGGGCCATCGTAAATGCCCAGTGGACCGGCACCGATCGAACGTTCTGCGCCACCGTGGCGCAGGGCGGCATCCAGCCCGACGGCTGGTCGGGCGCCTGCTGGGCGTTTGTCAAGGCAAAGTTCGGCCAGTTCATGTTTGGCCGTTATCCCCTGGACGAGCGCTGGCGCGTCATCCTGGTGGCGATCATGTTCGTGGCGCTGCTGGTGCCGCTGCTGGTTCCACGCATCCCGCGCAAGGGGCTCAATTCTGTCCTGTTCTTCCTGGTGCTTCCGGTCGTTTCCTACTTCCTGCTGATCGGTGGCGTGTTTGGCTTGCCGCATGTCGAGACCCCGCTCTGGGGCGGTCTGCTGGTGACGCTTACGCTGTCTTTTGTCGGCATCGTGGTCTCACTGCCTTTCGGCATCCTGCTTGCGCTCGGTCGGCGCTCCAAGATGCCGGTTGTGAAGATGCTCTGCGTCATCTTCATCGAGACGGTGCGTGGCGTACCGCTGATCACGGTGCTGTTCATGGCAAGCGTCATGCTGCCGCTGTTCCTGCCGGCGGGCGTCTCGTTCGACAAGTTCCTGCGCGCGCTGATCGGCGTGTCGCTGTTCGCTTCGGCCTACATGGCCGAAGTCGTGCGCGGCGGCCTGCAGGCCATACCCAAGGGGCAATATGAAGGCGCCGACTCGCTTGGTCTCAGCTACTGGCAGAAGATGGGCCTGATCGTGCTGCCGCAGGCGTTGAAGCTGGTCATTCCCGGCATCGTCAACACCTTCATCGGCATGTTCAAGGACACCAGTCTGGTCTACATCATCTCGATGTTCGACCTGCTCGGCGTCGTGCGCCAGAACTTCTCCGATGCGGCCTGGGCTTCGCCGCAGACTCCGGCTTCGGGGCTTGTCTTCGCAGCCCTCGTCTTTTGGATATTCTGCTTCGGCATGTCGCGCTATTCTATTTTCATGGAGCGCCGGCTCGACACCGGGCATAAGCGATAACGAACAACAAAAGGGAACGGCCCATGGCCATCGAAAACGCAGTCAGCGCCGACGAGATCAAGGTTGATCGGGCGAAGATGCATATCTCGGACACCGATGTCGCCATCGACATCGTCGGCATGCACAAATGGTATGGCGAGTTCAACGTGCTGAAGGACATCAATCTCAGGGTCATGCGCGGCGAGCGCATCGTCATCTGCGGTCCGTCCGGCTCGGGCAAGTCGACCATGATCCGCTGCATCAACCGGCTGGAGGAGCACCAGAAGGGCAAGATCATTGTCGACGGCAAGGAACTGACCAACGATCTCAAGAAGATCGACGAGGTCCGCCGCGAAGTCGGCATGGTGTTCCAGCACTTCAACCTGTTCCCGCACCTGACCATCCTCGAGAACTGCACGCTGGCGCCGATCTGGGTGCGCAAGACGCCGAAGAAGCAGGCCGAGGAGCAGGCGATGCACTTCCTGCGCCGGGTCAAGATCCCCGAGCAGGCCAACAAGTATCCGGGCCAGCTGTCCGGCGGCCAGCAGCAGCGCGTGGCGATTGCGCGGTCGCTGTGCATGAACCCGCGCATCATGCTGTTCGACGAGCCGACCTCGGCGCTCGATCCGGAAATGATCAAGGAAGTGCTGGAGACGATGGTCGGCCTCGCCGAAGAGGGCATGACCATGCTGTGCGTGACCCACGAGATGGGTTTTGCCCGCAAGGTCGCCAACCGGGTGATCTTCATGGACCAGGGCCAGATCGTCGAGGAGAACACGCCGGGCGAGTTCTTCGACAATCCGCGCCACGAGCGCACCAAGCTCTTCCTCAGCCAGATCCTGCACTAGGCTCGGCTGGAAAATTCCGCGAAGCCCGGTCGTATTTCGGCCGGGCTTTTTTGTTGGAACCGGCAAAGAGTAGCAGGGATGTAGAGTCGTTGCGAAGAGCAATACGTCTTCTAGGCATGCTTGCCCTGCTGGTTGCCGCCGGTGTGGCGCTCGGTACCCTGGTGCCGAGGCCGCTGTTCGGCGGCGCTGCGGCAGGCGATGCAACGTCGCGCCACATTCTCGTTTTCACCAACCCGATCCACACTGACATCGCTGTGCCGATCGATGATGGCGTGCTGGAAAAATTCGACTTCCTGCTGGATGCCGGCATTCAGGCCGACCTGCCGACGGCGCGCTATCTGGTGTTCGGCTGGGGCAGCAAGGCCTTCTATATCGGCACGCCGACATGGTCGGAGTTGAAGCCCGCGCCTGTGCTTGCGGCGCTGACGCTCGACAACTCGGTGATGCATGTCGACCTGGCCGGCGAAATAGCGCTGCCGCAACCCACGGTCAGCCGGTTCGACATCAGCGAGGCAGGTTTTGCCTCCCTGCTCGACTTCATCGACAGCAGCTTCGAGCGGGGCAGTGCGGGCGTTCAACGCATTCCCGGGGTTGCGTACGGTGCCTATGACGGCTTCTTCGACGCCAACGGCAAGTTCAACGCGCTTGCCGGTTGCAACACCTGGACAGCCGCCGCCTTGCGCCAGGCCGGACTGACGACCGGCTGGTGGAACCCGCTGCCTGCGACGCTCAACTGGTCTCTTGGCCTCTACAACCGGCCGTCGTCTTTCCAGCCGGGCGGGGTCCAGCCGTAAAGCCAATCCATGTCGGCTGCGAGGCTGTCCGGCGACTTGAGCTTCAGGAACAGGTTGCGTGCCATCGCCACCGGCCCGGCGGCATGCCAGGCAAGGCGGTTGAGCGCGCCGCGCCGCGCCACTTTCCGCACGCGCGGCTTCCGCAGCATCTCCCACTGCGACAATGCGTTGGCAGTGTTGGGTCCAGAGGCAATGGCGTCGGCCAGGGTGAACGCATCCTCGATCGCCATAGCCGCGCCCTGGGCGGCGAAGGGCGTCATCGCGTGTGCGGCGTCGCCGATAAGGGCGATGCCGCTTGGCGCGGTCCAGGGCCGGGTCGGGTCGACGGCGTGCAAGGGCCAGACCGTCCATGGCCCGGCTTCGTCGATCAGCCTGGACAGAGCAGGAGCCGTACCGCGCATGGCGCGTTTCAACGCGTTGGCATCGGTCTCGCCCGACCATTGCTCGGCTATCGAGTTGCCCGGGGTGAATGCGGCGAGGTTGATCGCCGCCCCCGCACGGATCGGGTAGGCGACGAGGTGGAAACCTGCGTGAAGATAGGTCGTCACCATGGCCGGGGAGCTTAGGGATGCAAAATGCCGGCCGACGTCGCCATCGGCGGAAAGCGTCGTGCGCCAGGCCAGTTCGCCGGTGAAGCGGCTCTTTTCGTTGGGGCCGACAAGGCGCCGGCTCGACGACCAGACGCCATCCGCTGCAACCAGCAGCGCGGCCTGCTCGTGGGAGACGATGCCCGCTTGCGTGAGTGTTATCCTGTTGCCGCTTGCCTGTGCCTCGACCCCGCTGACGGTGGCGTCCGTCACGATCTCGATCAATGGGCTTTCCGACGCTCGTGCGAGCAGCGCGCTCTGCAGGTCGGCGCGGTGGGCGACCAGATAAGGGGCTTTCCAGCGGCGCTCTGCGGCAGCACCCAGCGGCACACGCGCCCGTTCGCTCAGGGTTGCAGCATCGCGCAATACCACCGCCTCCGGTCGTACGGTCGACGGGCTAACCAGGTCGAGCACGCCAAGACGGTCGAGGATGCGGGTTGCGTTGGGAGAGAGCTGGAGCCCCGCGCCGACTTCCTCAAGCGCCGGCGAGCGTTCGAAAACGCGAACGCTAAAGCCGTGTCTTGCAAAGGCGATTGCTGCAGTGAGCCCGGCAATGCCAGCTCCGGCAACCACTATCTGCCGCGATTGCATGACCGCGGCTTGCGGGTCAGGCTGCGCGGTCGACCACGTAGAGGCAGCCTTGCGGCAGCGTCTCGGTGGCCTTCAGCTTGGACGAGTAGCGATAGAGCGTCGAGCAATAGGGGCAGACCTTTTCGGCATCGGCGCCCATGTCGAGGAACACATGCGGATGGTCGAAGGGCGGGTTGGCGCCCACGCACATGAATTCCTTCACGCCGATTTCGATCACGGCATGTCCAGCATCGTTCTGGAAGTGGGGGATGGAGCCGCCGGCCATGGTGTTTTTCCCTTCTGAGGAACTGCGCGCATGAATGCCATGGCGTCTTTGGCGCGTCCACAGGGCGCGCGACGCCGTTATTCGACAGCGTTTGTATCATAAGCGGCGGGTTTGCAAGATGCTGAAATGAAACTGTCGCAATTGCCTGTCAGAGGATAAGTTGAGCCGGATAAGCGGCGGGACGCGGCAGTGGGGAAGGTTTGCATATGAATCAGTTGAAGCCGGTCCATACCGATTTCGTCAACGACAAGTCGCCGACCGGCGCAATCGACGGTAACCCCGACCGCTTCGTCAATCGGGAGTTCTCCTGGTTGCAGTTCAACCGGCGCGTGCTCGAACAATCGCAGAACCCGAACCATCCGTTGCTGGAGCGCGTCCGCTTCCTGTCGATCTCGGCCGGCAATCTCGACGAGTTCTTCATGGTCCGCGTCGCCGGTCTTGCCGGCCAGGTACGCGAAGGCATCACCGTCCGCAGTGCCGATGGGCGCACCCCCGAGCAGCAGCTCAATCAGCTGCTGCTCGAGGTCGAACGGCTTCAGGAAGACCAGCAGAAGAGCCTGTCGAGCCTGATGGAACTGCTCAAGCTCGAGGGTATCGAGAGCATAGCGGCGGCCGATCTCGGCAAGGACGAAAGGAAGTGGCTCGAGGACCACTTCATGGAGCAGATCTTCCCGGTACTGACGCCGCTGTCGATCGATCCGGCACATCCGTTCCCGTTCATTCCCAATCTCGGCTTCTCGATCGCGCTGCAGTTGCGTCATCGCAAGAGCGGCGAGGAGATGACGGCGCTGCTGCGCCTGCCGGTGGCGCTGAAGCGCTACATCAGGCTGCCGGACCGCAAGCGCTCGGTGCGTTTCATCCCGATCGAGGAGACGGTGAACCTGTTCATCGGTAAGCTTTTCCCCGGCTACGAGGTTAAGGGATCGGGCACGTTCCAGATCATTCGGGACAGCGATATCGAGGTCGAGGAAGAATCCGAGGATCTTGTGCGGCTGTTCGAGACCGCATTGAAGCGGCGTCGGCGCGGCTCGGTCATCCGCATTGAGTTCGACAGCCAGATGCCATCCCAACTGCGCGATTTCGTTGCCGGCGAACTGGGCGTTTCGGCGAGCCGCATCAGCGTCCTCAGCGGCCCGCTGGCCATCAGCCAGATTTCCGAGATCGTCGCCGTGCCGCGCGACGACTTGAAGTTCCCCCCCTTCAATCCGCGTTTTCCCGAGCGCATCCGCGAGCATCGCGGCGACTGTTTCGCTGCGATCCGCGAGAAGGACTTCGTCGTCCACCACCCCTACGAATCGTTCGACGTGGTGGTGCAGTTCTTGCGCCAGGCAGCGATCGATCCCGAGGTCGTGGCGATCAAGCAGACGCTCTACCGCACGTCCAACGACAGCCCGATCGTGCGCGCCCTTGTCGACGCCGCCGAGGCCGGCAAGTCGGTGACCGCACTGGTCGAGCTCAAGGCTCGCTTCGACGAGGAGGCCAACATCCGCTGGGCTCGCGATCTCGAACGCGCCGGCGTGCAGGTCGTGTTCGGCTTCCTGGAGCTCAAGACGCACGCCAAGATGTCGCTGGTGGTTCGGCGCGAGGACGGCCGCCTGCGCAACTACGTCCATCTCGGCACCGGCAACTACCACCCGATCACCGCGCGCATCTACACCGACCTGTCGTTCTTCACCACCGATTCGGCGATCGCGCGCGATGTGGCGCAGATCTTCAACTTCATCACCGGCTACGCCGAGCCGGCGGACGAGATGTGCATCGCCTTATCGCCCTATACGCTGCGCAGCCGCATCCTCAAGCACATCGCCGACGAGGTCGAACATGCCCGCGCAGGCCGGCCGGCACAGATCTGGATGAAGATGAACTCGCTCGTCGATCCTGACGTGATCGACGCGCTTTATGACGCGAGCCGCAGCGGCGTCGAGATCGACCTCGTCGTACGCGGCATCTGTTGCCTGAGGCCGCAGGTGCCCGGACTGTCGGAGAACATCCGCGTCCGGTCGATCGTCGGCCGCTTCCTCGAGCACAGCCGCATCTATTGCTTCGGCAACGGCCACGGCCTGCCTTCGGACGAAGCCGTGGTCTATATCAGCTCGGCTGATCTGATGCCGCGCAACCTTGATCGCCGTGTCGAATGCATGATCCCGATCGCCACGCATTCGACCGTCCACGAGCAGGTGCTTGGCCAGGTCATGCTGGGAAACATCATGGACAACCAGCAAAGTTTCGAAGTATTGGCGGATGGTACCTCGCGCCGGGTGACGCTGGACGAGGGCGAAGAGCCATTCAACGCGCAGGAATATTTCATGACCAATCCGAGCCTGTCCGGACGGGGTGACGCGCTGAAGTCCCATGCACCCAAACGCATCGCCCAGTTCAAACGTCGCAAGAAGGCGGAGGCGGCGGCCAACTGATGGCCGAGCTTTCGCAGGGCCGGCTCAAGGACCGCCGACCGCTGTCGATCATCGATATCGGCTCGAACTCCATACGTCTCGTCGTCTATGAGGGCCTGGCGCGCTCGCCGACCCTTCTGTTCAACGAGAAGATGCTTGCCGGCCTTGGCCGCGGCATCGTCTCGACTGGGAAGCTCGATCCGGAGGGCGTGACCCGCTCGATGGAAGAGTTCCGGCGCTTTCGCGCGCTGTCCGAGCAGTCGGGCGCGGAGAAGATGTATGTGCTGGCGACCGCTGCCGCCCGCGAGGCCATCAACGGCCCTGATTTCATCGAGCGTGCTGAACGCGTGCTCGGCACCGAGATACAGGTGCTTACTGGCCGCGAGGAAGCGCATTTCTCGGCGCTGGGCGTGATCTCCGCCTTCCACCCCGCCGACGGCATCGCCGGCGATCTTGGCGGCGGCAGCCTCGAACTGGTCGACGTCAGAGGCGAGGACATCGGCGACGGCATCACGCTTCCGCTGGGCGGACTGCGTCTCCAGGACATGGCCAAGGGTTCGCCCGTCGTGGCAGCCAAGATCGCCCGCACCGAACTGATGCGTGCCAAACTGCTCAAGGGCGGACAAGGCAGGACCTTCTATGCCGTTGGCGGCACCTGGCGAAACCTCGCCCGGCTGCACATGGGCGTTACCAACTATCCGCTGGAGGTCATGCATCACTACCAGCTCGACCCTGCCAGCATGATCCCATTTCTCAAGCAGGTGGCACGCGGCGACGTCGAAAAGCTCAAGGGCATCGAGGGCGTGTCGAAAAACCGCCGCACGTTGCTCCCTTATGGTGCTGTGGTGCTTCAGGAAATCATCGCCGCGATGGAGCCGTCGAAGATTGTCGTGTCGGCACTGGGTGTGCGCGAGGGCTTTCTGTTTTCGCTGCTCGATGAGGAAGTACGTCGATCCGATCCACTGATCTCGGCGGCCGAGGAACTGGCGGTCCTGCGCGCACGTTCGGTGCGCCATGCCCGTGAATTGACCGAGTGGACCAAGCAGGCATTCGCTGCCTTCGGCATCGATGAGACCGAGGAGGAGGCGCGATATCGCCATGCCGCCTGCCTGCTTGCCGACATCGGCTGGCGCGCCCATCCCGAATATCGCGGCCGGCAGTCGCTCAACATCATCGCGCACGCCTCGTTCATCGGCGTCGACCATCCCGGCCGTGCATTTCTGGCCCTGGCCAACCTTTTCCGCCATGACGGTGTCTTCAACGACAGCTTCGCACCCGAACTGAAGGAGCTGGCGACGCCACGCTATCTCGAACGGGCGCGCATCCTCGGCGCGATGATGCGCGTGGTTTATCTGCTCTCCGCCTCGATGCCCGGCGTCATGCCCAAGCTGCGCTGGGAAGACAGGGGCGGGGGCGTGCTGGCGCTGGTCATCCCCGCTGAATTTGGCCAGCTCTATGGCGAGCGTCCTGCGGGCCGGCTGGCACAACTCGCCAAGGTTACCGGCCGCAAGCTGGTGCTGGCGGTCGAGGACGGGCCAAGTACGTCGGTCAAATAGCCTGGCGTCGGAGCATGCGATCGAGCGAGATCGCCCCGGCGCCTGCCACTGATAGCGCCAGCAAGCCGCCTGCCGTGGCGATGTCCTTCATCAGCGCCTGCTGGTGCATGAAAAGCAGAGCCGGGTCGTCGCCACCCTGACCGAAGTGGCCGATGAAACCCGCAGACAATGCGAACGCCGCAAGCAGTGGCGCGGCGATGCGGGTTTGGAAGCCGACCAGGACCAGCGCGCCGCCAATCAGCTCGAACAGGCCGACACCCAACGCGACCAATGTCGGCAGCGGAAAGCCAAGTCCGGCAAAGTAGCTGGCGGCGCCGGCGACATTGGACAAGGTGCTGATGCCGGCCGGTACGAACAGTGCCGCAATCAGCATTCTCGCAAGCAGCAACGACGCGTTCCCGAGCATTGGCGCACCCTCGATGGTTCGCCGAGAATGCGCCCGCATCCTTGCAAAGTCATCACATCTCGCCGCGGCGGTGTTGGCACAAAAAAGCCCGGGACAAGCCCGGGCCATTCCTTGGGAGGAATTTATAAAACTTAGCTGCGACGGCCGTCGATCGACAGGGCGCCGGCGCCGAAGGCGGCGAGCACGAACAGGCCGCCGGCAATCGCCAGGTTCTTCTGCAGGAACATCATCTGGACCTGATCGGCAAAGTCGGTGTGGGCGATAGCAGTAGCGGCCAGCGTGAACACGCCGAGCAGGATGGCGGCGATGCGGGTCTGGAAGCCGACCAGGACGGCGATGCCACCGACCAGTTCAACCAGGCCGACAACGACCGTCGTTACGGTCGGAGCGGGCAGGCCGATGCTGGCAAACCAGCCGGCGGTGCCGGAAATGGCGGTCAGCTTGGCAAAGCCGGCGAGGATGAAGATGACCGAAAGCAGGACGCGGCCTGCCAGGATAAGGGCCGAGGCGTTGCCGCTGACGGCCTTTTCAGAAGCGATGGAAGCGTTGGACATTGGGGTGGGGCTCCGTTGAATTTCGATGCCCCACACCTAACGGATTTCGACTGTTCACTAAAGGTGCGAATGTGTCGACAGATCGTTCACTAATGGAATGAATTTGCGCTGGGTACCTCAACCCGGCCGGGTCATGTCCTCAGGACGGACGATGCGGTCGTAGTCCTCGGCGCTGACCAGGCCGGTGGCGAGGGCCTCCTCGCGCAGCGTGGTGCCGTTCTTGTGCGCGGTCTTGGCGATCTTGGCGGCGTTGTCGTAGCCGATGGTCGGCGCCAGGGCGGTGACCAGCATCAGCGAACGGTCGAGGGCAGCCTTGATGTTGTCCTCGCGCGCCTCGATGCCGACGACGCAGTTGTCGGTGAACGAGACCGCAGCGTCCGCCATCAACTGCACCGATTGCAGGAAGTTGTAGGCCATGACGGGGTTGTAGACGTTGAGTTCGAAATGGCCCTGGCTGCCGGCAAAGGTAAGTGCTGCGTTGTTGCCGAAGACCTGGACGCAGACCTGGGTCAGCGCCTCGCACTGGGTCGGGTTGACCTTGCCCGGCATGATCGACGAGCCGGGTTCGTTTTCGGGCAGCGCCAGCTCGCCGAGGCCCGAACGCGGGCCCGAGCCGAGGAAGCGGATGTCGTTGGCGATCTTGAACAGGGAGGCGGCGGCCGCGTTGATGGCGCCGTGCGAGAAGACCATCGAGTCGTGTGCGGCAAGCGCTTCGAACTTGTTCGGCGCTGTGACGAAAGGCAGGCCGGTGATGGCCGCGATTTGCTCGGCCACCTTCTCGGCAAAGCCGATCGGCGCGTTGAGGCCTGTGCCGACCGCGGTGCCGCCCTGGGCCAGTTCCTGCAGGCCCGGCAGTGTCAGTTCGATGCGCTTGATCGACGAGGCGACCTGCGCGGCATAGCCGCCGAATTCCTGGCCCAGCGTCAGCGGCGTTGCATCCTGGGTGTGGGTGCGGCCGATCTTGATGATATGGTCGAATTCGCGTGCCTTCTTGTCGAGGGCGGCATGCAGGTGCTTCAGCGCCGGCAAGAGGTCGTGGACGATGCGCTCGGCGCAGGCGATATGCATGGCCGTCGGGTAGGTGTCGTTCGACGATTGGCTCATGTTGACGTGGTCGTTGGGATGGACCGGCTTCTTCGAGCCCATCTCGCCGCCCAGCATTTCAATGGCGCGGTTGGAGATCACCTCGTTGGCGTTCATGTTCGACTGCGTGCCCGAGCCGGTCTGCCAGACGACGAGCGGGAAGTGGTCGTTGAGCTTGCCGTCGATGACTTCCTGAGCGGCTGCCACCACGGTATTGCCGACCTTGGGGTCGAGGCGGCCAAGCGCCATGTTCGCTTCGGCGCAGGCGCGCTTGACGATGCCCAGCGCGCGTACGACGGAAAGCGGCTGCTTTTCCCAGCCGATCTTGAAATTGCCCAGAGAGCGCTGCGCCTGCGCGCCCCAATAGCGGTCGGAAGCGACCTCGATCGGTCCGAAGGTGTCGGTCTCGGTTCTGGTCTTCTGGGCTGTCACGATCAGGTCTCCGAAAATGTCGTTGCGGGCAACGGCCTATCGCGTTGCACCCAAGGCATCAAGCGGAGAATGGTCCGGTCGGGAAAGCTAATCGGTTCAAGTTGGAAGTCATTTCAGCTTGCACGCTCCGGGCATGAAAAAAGGCGGCCCAGCCGCCTCGTTTCCTATCGGTGAGCGTGGTTCACAGTGCCTTCTTGATCTTCTCTTTGGTATCGCCATAGGCCTTCTGCACCTTGCCGACGATCTTCTCGGCGGTGCCCTTGGCCTGGGTTTCCTTGTTGCCGCTGGCTTTGCCTGCTGCTTCCTTGACGGAGCCGGCAACCTGCTTGGCAACGCCCTTGACCTGGTCCTTGTTCACCATTTCGCATCTCCTGTGGCTGGTGCGACCTTCAACGCCCGGAACCGCCAAGGGTTCCGGCCGCCGATCCGTTGCGAGGGCATATCGATCCGGTTAGGTTCAGGCGGAAATCGAGTGCCAAGGGGGAGTTGCATGCGATTGGCATTTGGTCGTGGCCTTGCGATCGCTACAGGTCTGTTGTCCGCGGGCTGCGTCGCGGACGATGTCGGCCCGATAAATGTCCTCACATCGCAGGTCGGGCTTGCATCGCCGGAGTTCATCCCCGATCCCGGCGACGACGGCTCGACGGTGGTCGGGCTGGCGTTCTCCGGCGGCGGCACGCGCGCTGCGGCCTTCGCTTATGGCGTGCTGCGCGAACTCGACGACATGGTCATCGACGAGACCCCGGTCAGGCGCAGCCTCGCCGACGACATACGCATGATTTCGGGTGCCTCGGGCGGCGCGGTCGCCGCATCCTATTTCGGCTACAAGGGCAGGGACGACTATCGCGACTTCCGCGAAAAGTTCCTCATCCAGAATGCCGAAGCCGATCTCAGGAAATCGACTCTGTCGCCGGTAAACCTGATCCGCGCGCTCAATGGCGGGGTCAACGACCGCAGCGGCTTTGCCAAATGGCTCGACGACAATCTCTTCAACGGCGCGACCTATGAGGATTTCAGGCGGCCGGATGGACCGATCGTCTGGATCAATGCCTCCGACATCTACAACCGCACGCCCTTCCTGTTCACCTATGACACCTTCGCAGCCCTGTGCAGCGATCTGGACAAGGTCAGGCTTGCCGACGCCGTTGCGGCTTCGGCGGCCGTACCCGTCGTCTTCGCTCCGGTCGTTGTTTCGGCCCTCAAGCCGGACTGCGGCTACCGCCAGCCGGAATGGCTGAGCCGGGCGCTCGCCGATCCCGATGCATCGGTCAGGCTCAAGGCCTATGCCGGCGCCATCCGGTCCTACCACGAGACCGACAGCCTGGATTACGTCAAGCTGCTCGACGGCGGGCTGACCGACAATCTCGGCATCACCGGCTTTACCATCGAGCGTTCAGCCGCCGGCACGCCCTACGGCCCGCTTTCGCCGGCTGCCGCGGTCAAGCTGCGCAAGCTGCTGTTCATCGTGGCGGACGCCGGCCGCGCTGCAGAGGTCAACTGGGGCGACACGATCAGGGGCCCAAGGCTTGGCAATCTGCTCGAAGCGGTCACCGAGACGACAATGGCGGCCTTGGTGCGCGACCAGCTCGACGCGCTCACATTCGCTGTCGGCGAATGGCGTGGCGAACTCATCCGTTATCGATGCGGCCTGTCTGCCGAAGCGGTGCGGCGTCACCGCGGCACCCTGGCCGGCTGGAATTGCAGGGATGTGCAGTTGGTGGTCGAGCACCTTTCGTTCGGCGATCTCGACACGTCGCAGCAGGCCAAGCTCAACCGCGTACCGACCCGGCTGAGCTTGCCGGTCGATCAGGTCGACCTGACGATCGCGGCCGGCCGCGAAGCGCTTCGGGTCAATGGCCCGCTGCAAAGGGCTGTTGCCGAGATACGCATGTCTGCGGGTGTTCGCGAACCGCTGGCGATGGCATCCGGCGCGCGCTGATCGCTCCAGGCACAAAGCTGGCCGTTCACAGGCACAAAAGAGAACGCCTCCCGCACCTGTTGAAGTGCTGGAGGCGTCCTATTTGTCCTTTGGTTTTCCTTCAGGATTGCTCCATCCGGACGTGCCTCGGACAGGTTCAAAACGTCGACATCCGGAAAAGGTTCCGCCTGATTGTAAATTTCTTCTGGAATCTTTGACGCAAAGAACAAAGAAAAAGGGCGCCCGAAGGCGCCCTTTCCGTAAGCTTGAGCCAGATGGCTGGATTAGAAATCCATGCCGCCCATGCCGCCCATGCCGCCGCCGCCCATGCCGCCAGGCATGCCGCCGCCAGCCGAGTCCTTCTTCGGAGCTTCGGCGATCATGGCTTCGGTGGTGACGAGCAGGCCGGCAACCGAAGCTGCGTCCTGCAGAGCGGTACGAACGACCTTGACCGGATCGACGATACCGAAGGCGATCATGTCGCCGTATTCGCCGGTCTGGGCGTTGTAGCCGAAGGTAGCCGTCTTGTTCTCGAGGATCTTGCCGGCAACGATCGAAGCCTCGGCACCAGCGTTCGAAGCGATCTGGCGGGCCGGAGCCTGCAGAGCGCGACGGACGATGTTGATGCCGGCGGCCTGGTCGGAGTTCTCGCCGGTCGCCTTGATGGCGAGCGAAGCGCGCAGCAGAGCCACGCCACCGCCAGGAACGATGCCTTCTTCAACAGCGGCGCGGGTTGCGTTCAGCGCGTCGTCGACGCGGTCCTTGCGCTCCTTGACCTCGATCTCGGTCGCACCGCCGACGCGGATGACGGCAACGCCGCCTGCCAGCTTGGCGAGACGTTCCTGCAGCTTCTCCTTGTCGTAGTCCGACGTGGTCTCTTCGATCTGCTGCTTGATCTGGGCGACGCGGCCCTGGATCTCTGCCTTCTTGCCGGCGCCGTCGACGATGGTGGTGTTCTCCTTGGAGATCGACACCTTCTTGGCGCGGCCGAGCATGTTGAGGCCGACGTTCTCGAGCTTGATGCCGAGGTCTTCGGAGATGACCTGGCCACCGGTCAGGATGGCGATGTCTTCCAGCATGGCCTTGCGGCGATCGCCGAAGCCCGGAGCCTTGACGGCAGCGATCTTCAGGCCGCCACGCAGCTTGTTGACGACGAGCGTGGCCAGAGCCTCGCCTTCGACGTCTTCCGAGATGATGAGCAGCGGCTTCGAGGTCTGCACGACGGCCTCGAGGACCGGCAGCATGGCCTGGAGGTTCGACAGCTTCTTCTCGTGCAGGAGGATGTAGGCGTCTTCGAGGTCAGCAACCATCTTGTCGGGGTTGGTGACGAAGTAGGGGCTGAGGTAGCCGCGGTCGAACTGCATGCCTTCGACGACTTCAAGCTCGGTCTCGGCGGTCTTGGCTTCTTCAACCGTGATGACGCCTTCGTTGCCGACCTTCTGCATCGCTTCCGCGATCATCGAGCCGATTTCCTTCTCGCCGTTTGCCGAGATGGTGCCGACCTGCGCGACTTCTTCCGAAGTCTTGATCTTCTTCGAGCTCTTGACGAGGTGGGTGACGACTTCAGCCACGGCCAGGTCGATGCCGCGCTTCAGGTCCATCGGGTTCATGCCGGCGGCAACGGCCTTGTGGCCTTCCTGAACGATCGACTGGGCCAGAACGGTCGCGGTCGTGGTGCCGTCGCCGGCAATGTCGTTGGTCTTCGAAGCAACTTCGCGGACCATCTGCGCGCCCATGTTCTCGAACTTGTCTTCAAGCTCGATTTCCTTGGCGACGGTGACGCCGTCCTTGGTGATGCGCGGGGCGCCGAACGACTTGTCGATGACGACGTTGCGGCCCTTGGGGCCGAGGGTCACCTTGACCGCGTCGGCGAGGATGTTGACACCGCGCAGCATGCGCTCGCGGGCGTCGCGGGAGAATTTTACTTCCTTGGCAGCCATTTTAAGCTCCTCGATGGGCCTTGGAGGCCCGAATTTCAGATTGGATGGTGCGGATGGGTGGCGATTAGCCGATGATGCCCATGATGTCGGATTCCTTCATGATCAGAAGGTCTTCGCCATTGAGCTTCACTTCGGTGCCCGACCACTTGCCGAACAGCACGCGGTCGCCAGCCTTGACGTCCAGCGGAACGAGCTTGCCGGCTTCATCGCGCGCGCCAGAGCCGACGGCGACGATTTCGCCTTCCTGCGGCTTTTCCTTGGCCGTATCGGGGATGATGATCCCGCCGGCGGTCTTGGATTCGGATTCGACCCGGCGAACGACCACGCGGTCATGAAGCGGGCGGAACTTCGACTTTGCCATTTGAACTTCCTCGGTGGACTGTTGAGAACCCTCGGTCCGGTCTGGCCGGACTTGGTTAGCACTCACTTCAGGCGAGTGCTAACGTGACGGTGAGATAGTCTGTCGCCCTTTTACTGTCAAGGGAACGACAGCTTCACGACAGCTAGATTTCGGCGAATTAAGCGCGTGCCTGGGCGATGGCCTTGCGGAAGTCGTCGGCCGTCATGCCACGCTTGTACAGCGACTTGCCGATCAGGAAGCCAGGGGTGCCCTTGAGCTGGAAGGCTTTGGCCTGCGCTTCGGTTCGCGTCAGCAGGCTGACGAAGATATCCTGTCGCGCGCCGAGTTCGTTCCGGGCCAACTCGACGTCGATGCCGGCATTGCTGAGAAGATTGGCGGTGTTGCGAAAGGTCAGGCGCTCGTTGGCCGTCATCAGCGTCTTCACGGCCTCGGCGTAACGTCCCTGGCTGTGCGACGCCAGCGTCAGGAGCGCTGCGTTGCGGGAAACCTGCCCGAAGATCGGCCAGTCGCGGAGCACGAGCCGAATGTTGCCGTCCTCGGCCATTACTTTCGACAGTTCGATGTAACTCAGCTTGCAGTAGGGGCACTGGTAGTCCGTATACTCGACGACGGTGACGTTGCCATCCGGATTGCCCAGCGCAGGGATGTCGGGATCGAAGGCGACTTCCTCCATCGTCGGCAGAGGCGCGGCCCAGAGCGGCAAGGGTGCCAGGACGCCCATGCCGGCAAGGGCTTTCAGGAGATAGCGCCGGTTCGGCGGCGGGTTTTGCATGCAATCGGTCCCGTGGCGTGTGGTCCTTTTCGTAAACGATGTGCGGCCGTGATTAACAGGGGCCTAATCGTCGCGCGGGCGCCTATGCCAGGCGTAACTTTAGCCCTTGAATGGTAAGCATGCTTATAATATATGCCGCTCATGAAAAATGACGGTACCGAAAGGCTGGGTTTCCTCATCCATGACGCGGCGCGCCTGATACGGCGCAATTTCGAGCAGCGCGGCAGTGAGTTCGGGCTGTCGGCAGCGCAATGGCGACTGCTCGTCAGGCTGGTCAAGGATGAGGGTGTGGCGCAGGCGCGCCTTGCCGAACTTCTCGAAATCGAGCCGATCAGCGTGTCGCGGCTGCTGGACCGCATGGAGGCGGGCGGCTGGATCGAGCGCCGGCAAGGCGCCTCCGATAGGCGTGTGCGCATGATTTTCCCGACCGAAAGGGCACTTGAGGCCTTTTCCAAGGTCAAGGCCGTTGCGGGTGAGGTCTACGAGCGAGCGCTGAGCGGACTTTCCGACGAAGAGCGCCTCGCCACGGTCCATGCCTTGCGTACCATAGTCGACAACCTTTCCGCGGGCGAACCCGCCGATGCGAATTGTTTGAGAGAGAAGACGAAATGAACGCGGTGGCGAAAGTGAACGAAGACAGCGCAAAGGTCGAACTCGCGGCGGCAAGCCAGCTTCCGCCGGCAGCGCCCGAACCGGCGCCCAAGAAGCGTGGTCGCCTGGTGCTGATGGCTGCATTGCCGTTGGCCCTGGTTGTCGGCGGCGGCTATTTCTGGGTGACCGGCGGCCGCTATCAGGAAACCGAAAACGCCAATCTGCGCCAGGCCAGGGTGAACATCGCCTCGGAAGCCGCGGGCCGCATCGTCAAGGTCGACGTCGCCGACAACACGACGGTGAAAGCTGGCGACGTGCTGTTCGAGGTCGATCCCGAGCCCTACAAGATTGCATTGGCGCAGTCGGACGCAGCCCTTGCCGCAGCTCGCCTCAATGTCGAGCAGCTTCGTGCCGGCTATAGCCAGGCCGTGGCACAGGAGCGTGTAGCGGCCAGCGGTCTCGATTACGCCCAGGCGCAGTTCGACCGCAGCAACGGGCTCGTCACCAAGGGCGTGAACACGAAGTCGTCCCTGGACGAGGCCCGCATGGACCTCGACAAGGCCCAGGAACAGCACAGCGCTGCCGTGCAGGGCATCGTCAGCGCAAAGGCCGCGCTCGGCGGCAACCCGGACATCGAGGCCGACCAGCATCCCACGGTGCTGTCGTCGCTGGCAGCACGCGACAAGGCAGCTTTCGATCTGGCCCAAACGACGGTGCGTGCTCCCGCGGATGGCGTGGTCTCGCAGGCAGCATCCTTCAAGATCGGCCAGTATGTCGGCGCCGGAACCGCACTGTTCAGCCTGGTCGAGACCGGCGACACCTGGGTAGAGGCCAATTTCAAGGAAACGCAGCTGACCCACATGAAGCCCGGCCAGGAGGCCGAGATCGTGCTCGACACCTATCCGGACCGCACCTTCCGCGGCACGGTCGAGGCGATCGGCGCGGGCACCGGCGCGGAATTCTCGCTGCTGCCGGCACAGAACGCCACCGGCAACTGGGTCAAGGTGACCCAGCGCATTCCGGTGCGCGTCAAGGTCGATACCGCCGACGGCGGGCTGGCCATGCGCACGGGCATGAGCGCAACCGTGTCGATCGACACCGGTGTCTCGCGCGGCTTTGGCAGCATCTTCGGCCACGCGGTGGCAGCGGAATAACACCCCACCAAGGGTGCGCATAAAGTCCAGGATCGAGCCGGCCGCCATATGCGGCCGGCCCTCCGGTTTTCCGGTCGCCGCTTGACGACCACAAGGTCCCAAGGGTTGGTCGAATGAGCCAGGCAGCCGCAAAGTCTCTCACCGATGTGCCGCATCGCGGATTGATCACCGTCGCCATCATGCTTGCGACGGTGATGCAGGTGCTCGACACCACCATCGCCAACGTCGCGCTGCCCTCGATGGTCGGCGACCTCGGCGCCTCCCAGGACACGATCAACTGGGTGCTGACGTCCTACATCGTCGCCGCCGCCATCATGACGCCGCTGACCGGCTGGATGTCGGATCGCTTCGGCCGCAAGGAACTGTTCCTCGTTTCGGTCGTCGGCTTCACCATCATGTCGATGCTCTGCGGCGTTGCCTGGAGCCTGGAATCGATGGTGCTGTTCCGCGTCCTGCAGGGTGTGTTCGGCGCGGCGATCGTGCCGCTCAGCCAGACCTTCCTGCTCGACATCAACCCCAAGGAACGCCACGGCCAGGCAATGGCCATGTGGGGCGCCGGCATCATGGTCGGCCCGATCATCGGCCCGACGCTTGGCGGCTGGCTGACCGAGAGCTTCAACTGGCGCTGGGTGTTTTTCATCAACCTGCCGGTGGGCATCGTCGCCTTCATGGGCTCGGCCGCCTATCTGCCAGCCGTGGTCAAGCGCCTGCGCGGTTTCGATTTCTTCGGCTTCGCCATGCTGTCGCTCGGCGTCGGCGCGCTCCAGCTCATGCTCGACCGTGGCGGCGAAGTCGACTGGTTCTCGGCTGTCGAAATATGGATCGAGCTTGGGCTCGCCATCACCGGTTTCTGGGTCTTTGCCGTGCACATGGCGACGTCCAAGAATACGTTCCTCGACCCCAAGATATTCACCGACCGCAATTTCGTGACCGGGCTGGTGTTCATCTTTGTCATTGGCGTCATCCTGCTCGCCAGCCTGGCGCTCTTGCCGCCGATGCTGACGCGCATCTATGGCTATCCCACCATCACCACCGGCCTGGTCATGGCGCCGCGCGGCGTCGGTACGATGGTCGCGATGCTGCTCGTCGGGCGGCTGGTACGGCTGGTCGACAACCGCTACCTGGTTGTCGCGGGCCTGCTGCTGACGGCGATCTCGCTCTATTACATGACCGGTTTCACGCCGCAGATGGATGCCTTCCTGATCGTCTCGACCGGCGTGATCCAGGGGCTTGGGCTGGGCCTGGTGTTCGTGCCGCTGTCGACGGTGGCATTCGCGACGCTGGAGCCGCGACATCGGACCGATGCCGCGAGCCTGTTCAGCCTCGTCCGCAACATCGGCTCCTCGATCGGCATCTCGATTGTCACGGTGCTGTTGACGCGTAACGTTCAGATCAACCACGCCGAGCTGTCGGCCAACATCACGCCCTTCAACCCCAACCTGATGGCGCTGTCGCCGGGCGCTGCCGCCGGCAACCCGGCC
The DNA here is from genome assembly GCF_946995915.1 of Aminobacter niigataensis. Lineage (GTDB taxonomy): Bacteria > Pseudomonadota > Alphaproteobacteria > Rhizobiales > Rhizobiaceae > Aminobacter > Aminobacter niigataensis. Next base: position 4,004,543 of record NZ_OX341517.1, on the reverse strand, counting down.
GCCTTGGCGCAGGTCGACGGCCTAGTCAACATCCAGTCGCTGATGATTTCCTACATCGATGATTTCAAGCTGATGATGATCGTCTCGCTCTGCGCCATCCCGTTGGCTTTGCTGCTACGCAAGCCGAAGGCGCAGGCCGCCGCCGGTGCGCCGGCTGCACATATGGACTGACATGAAAAAGGCGCCCGTCCGCGAGGAGGGCGCCTTTTGTCGTCGGTGACAGTCTGCGTCAGCTGACGATGCGCAGGTTGGACAGCTCGTCCGCGATTTCCTTGAAGACCTGCATCAGGGTGTCGCCGGTGGCATTCCAATACAGCTTCTTCCCAACCGTCGTGCGGGAATAGGACGCACAATTCTTGAGAGCGGCGATAGCCTTCTTCTCATCGCTCTTGGCTTCGGTGAGATCCAGGGAGACGGTCATGACGATAATGCTGTCGTTGCCTTCGCCTTGGTCATTGCGGGCACTTGTTCCCTTGGCTTTGGTGCAGACCTGCTGCATCTGCTCGTCCATCGCGGCTTGGTAGTTCTCGCTGGTGTAGGTGGACTTGCCGACAGCGGAACTGGTGTCCATGAAGATGCGGCTGGTGCCGCTGCCATTGTAGCCCTTGCCCGTGTAGCCATATGCCGCATATGTCGATTTGTTGCCGGCAGGATCGGCACTTCCAAGGTCGCCATAGGTATTGGCGCCGTCGGTGAGCACGATGACGACCTTGTCATTGCCCCTCTCACCGTCCGCCCTGCCTTCGGTGAAGGGGGCTCCGCTCGAGACAACACGCCAGCCCCAAGCAGTGCCTTCAGGCACGTTGGTGTTGCCGCTTGGCGTCATCTCGTCGATCGCGGCCTTGATCTGCTGCTTCTCGTCCGCCTTGCTGACATCCCGCAACGGGGTGATCGGGTTTGTCGTGCAGGAGTAATTTGGCCCGTTGCCCTTCTTGGGAGGGTCGGCATCGAAGGGACGAATATCGAAGTACTTCGTCATGTTCTTTTGACGGGAGCGATTGTTGGTCAGTGTGTCGGAACCCTCGATGCCATCGTTCCACCAATTGTTGACCGCGTTGCGGTCGTCTGGGGTGCTGTCCGTCTCGGTTGCCCAATTGTCGCCAGGCTCGTCGGTCGCGAACATCGGCACGAAGAGTGTCGCAGCATTGCTCGTGCTGGGAGTGACATCGTTGTTGTTGTAGGGGGCTGGCCGCGCCTCGACACAGCCTTGCCAGGTCGCGAAAGGCCCGGGAATATCGACGTTGTATCCCTCGATCTTCCAGTCATATGTCTGGCATTTGCCGTTTTTCTTCTTCACGCAGACCCATTCGCGGCTGGTCTCGACGAACTCGCGCGCCACGACTTTCTCGGTGTCCATGTAAAGCGAAAACCGTGTCAGCGGGGTGTCCTCTGTTTCACCCCAGCCGTTGCCCCGCTTGTACCAGACATCGCCCGTCTTTTCGGCGTACTTGTTTGATGCGTTCAATGTAGACCAGTCGAAATTCTCGTGATGGACCGGCGAGATTCCGTCGACATCCATCCACGACTGGTTCGCATTGGTGGGGCTGACATTGACCGAGGCCGCAAAGGGCACAAGCCCAAATTGAACCGGCTTGTCGATCTGTTTCATCTGCAGGGCTTGCATAGCCAGAGTGTCGACAAGCTGCTTGGATGCGTTTTTCAGCAAGTCGATGCGTTTCTGGCCGGTGCCAGATCCGAGGTAGCTCATCGATCCCGAGTTATCGAGCACCAGAGCTACTTCCAGCGTGTTCTTCAGGCGGATGCCCGATCGGACGACAAAGTTCAGGTCAATGTCACTGCTGGACTTGCCTATCAGCGCGGCTGCAGCAGGCAGGAAATATGGCTCATATTTGAGCGTGGACTCCATTTCCAAGGTTCCGCCGCCGAATTCGGCGTTCGGAAGCGTCACCTTCAGCGGGGCGTTGGCAGGTTTGACCGAGCCGAGATTGTTGTTGAAGAAATCGGTGGCATAAGCCTTCAATTGGTCGTCCGTCGGCTGTTCGCCCGGCTTGCCATCGAGAATTCGCCGCGCAACCGCCATGCCGGCAGCATCGAGTGCGTTGCGCACAACCTCGCGCTGTCGCGACACTTCCGCGTAGTCGATGGCAAGCGCCAGCGCGCCCATGATCGGCACCATCGCTGCGACCGTCAGAATGGCATAGCTGCCGCGCGTATCCTTCAGGAATTTGCGGATCATTGGATTGCTTCCCCAAGCTCAACCTAGGGACGATGTCATGAAATCCTTAAATTTGCGGTTCTCGAAATCGCAAGAAATATGAGTGATTGCTTAGTAAAGCGATAACCAATGTGCCTGCGGGCGAACTGCGGTTTCGTCGGTGTTGGGACGTCATGCCGCGAAAGCTGGTGACAGGCAGGGCTGGTTCGGATAATTCCGGGCTTCCTGGCCGCTCGGCCAAAACTCCCCCTTTGGGAACGATCGAAGGACAGACAATGGCGGGTTTGCCGCAATCAATCGCGTCGCTCGAAGCCCTCACGGGCCGCTACTCGGCCCTGCTGTGCGACGTCTGGGGCGTCATCCACAATGGTGTGCACGCTTTCCCGGAAGCAGCGGCAGCGCTTGAGGCGGCACGCGCGAAGGGTGTGGCCGTCGTGCTCATCACCAACGCACCGCGCCCGCGCGACGGTGTCATCGTACAACTGGCGAACCTCGGCGTGCCGGCTTCCGCTTGGGATCGCGTCGTCACCTCGGGTGACGTGACGCGCGACCTGATCAGCTCCGGGCCACGCCGCGTCTTCCATATCGGGCCTGAGCGCGACTTCCCGATCTATGACGGTCTCGATGTCGATCTGGTCGAGGAGTTCGAGGCGTCCGTCGTGGTCTGCACTGGGCTTTTCGACGACGAGACCGAAACGCCCGACGACTATGCCGAGATGCTGCGGCGCCTGCGGGCCCGCAACCTGCCGTTCATCTGCGCCAACCCTGATATCGTGGTCGAGCGCGGTCACGAACTGATCTGGTGCGCTGGAGCGCTGGCGCGTGACTATGGCCAGCTTGGCGGTCGTACGCTGGTTTCGGGCAAGCCGCACCGGCCGATCTATGAGGCAGCACTCGCCGCTGCCGGCGAAGTGCTTGGCCGCGAGGTCAAGGCATCGGAAGCTCTTGCCATCGGCGACGGCATGTTCACCGACGTCAAGGGTGCCGCCGACAACGGCGTCGACGTTCTTTATGTCTCGGGTGGCATTCACGCCCGCGACTATGGCGATCCACTGGCACCCGATGCCGACAAGCTTGCAGCGTTTCTCGACAAGCATGGCTACGCACCGGTGGCCACCATTCCAAGGCTTCGGTAGGCGAAACGATGGAACAGGCCTTTCTTCGCGTTGCAGGTGAGGAAGCAGTGCCGGATTGGCTGCGCGGCGGCGTCGTTGCCATAGGCAATTTCGACGGCATCCACCGCGGCCACCAGGCGGTGCTGGAGCGCGCGCTGGAAGAGGCGCGCCAGCGCGGCGTACCGGCACTGGTGCTGACCTTCGAACCGCACCCGCGAAAGGTGTTCCGGCCTGATGCGCCGCTGTTCGTGTTGACGCCGCCGCATGTCAAGGCGCGGCTGATCGAGGCGCTTGGCTTCGCCGGGGTCATCGAGCGGCCTTTCACGCGCGAATTTTCCGGCCTCTCCGCCGAGGATTTCGTCATCGCCATACTGGAGCAGCAGCTTGGTATCAGCCACGCGGTGACCGGCTTCGATTTCCACTTCGGCAAGAACCGCCAGGGCGGCCCGGCCTTCCTGATGGCAGCGGGCGAACGCCACGGTTTTGGGGTGACGCTGGTCGACGCCTTTCGCGACGAGGGCACCGAGATCATATCGTCAAGCCGTATCCGCGAACTGCTGGCCGAAGGCGAGGCGGCGGAGGCGGCCGGCTTGCTCGGCTATCGCTACACGGTCGAGGCCGAGGTCGTGGGCGGGGCGAAGCTGGGCCGCACGCTGGGTTTCCCGACAGCCAACATGCGGCTGTCGTCCGAGGCCGGGCTCAAGGAAGGCATCTATGCCGTTCGCTTCCGCTGTGCCGATGGCACGCTACATGACGGCGTTGCCAGCTTCGGCCGCCGCCCGACTGTCGATGACCATGGCGCGCCGCTGCTGGAAACCTTTGTCTTCGACTTCACCGGCGATCTCTATGGTGAGATCGCCTCGGTGTCGTTCTTCGGCTACCTCAGGGGCGAGGTGAAATTCGAAGGCCTCGACGCACTGGTTGTCCAGATGAAGCGCGACGAAGCCGAGGCGAGGGCGCTGCTCTCCGGCGTGCGCCCTCTCTCGGAGCTTGATCGGGCGATCGCCTTCTAGGCGCCTTTCCTCAGCCCCAGGCCGAAGGCGATGTAGGTGATTCCCTGGAACATCAGGTCGACGGACAGGAAGATGCCGAGGATGATGAGGCTGTTGACCGGCCAGCCTGCGGCGATGACAAGGCCTGCCAGCACGGTGACGACACCGGCTGCGACGATCCAGCCCCAACTGGCCAGAGCCGACTTGCCCTTGATGCCCATCCAGATTCGCATCAGTCCCGAGGCGACGAGGCTGGCGGCAAGCAGCAGTGTCAGGATGGCCGAGGTCAGCACCGGGTTGACGAAGGCGAGCCAGCCGGCGACGACATAGAGGACGCCGCCAAGCAGCCACCAGAAGAAGCTGCCCCAGCTCTTCACGCCGAACGCGTGGATGATCTCGATCACGCCCGCCACGATCATGAGCGATCCGACGAAGAATACCGACACTACGGTGGCGGCCAGAAGGTTGCCGGCCGCAATGATGCCGAGCGCCAGCACGAGCACGCCAAGCGCGACGAACCAGCCCCATTTCGAGCGCATTTCGGCGAGGTTGCCCTGGGGCATTTGATCGGAAGTTGCCATCGATCCCGTCTCCTTGAATTGAACAATTTTCAACAACGGTGGCGTCGTGCCGGTTTCGGAGGCTAGTCTTGGCAACCGAGTCGGTCCAGTGGCGGGCAACCTGGGAGGGAAATAAACGTCAGTGCGAACGAACGAACTTAATTCAAATTTTACGTTGTTGGCGTCACACCGATTGTTCCTGGCGATTGGTTTCGTAGCGTACGCGGGGTTGTGATGAGGTCTATCGGTCGTATTTCGGCAGCGGTTTCCGTTCTTGCCTTGGTCAATGGACCGGCGATGGCCGGCGAGGGCGCTTTCGGCTTCCTTTCCGGCGACTGGTACCTGACGCTTGGCGCCACTGGCATGGTCGCGCCCAGCTTCGAAGGCTCCAAGAAATACATGTTCTCCGCCCAGCCGATCATCTCGCTCGGCAAGGCTGGCAGCGAGACGCGCTTTTCCTCGCGCAATGACAATATTTCCCTGGCCTTGATCGACGGCGGCGGCGTGCGTGCCGGTCTCAACGGCAAGATCATCTTCGGCCGCGATGCCGAGGACGAACTCCAGGGGCTCCACGATGTTCGCTGGGGCGGCGAAGTCGGCGGATTTTTCGAGTTCTATCCGACCGACTGGGTGCGTGCCCGCGCCGAGGTGCGCCACGGCATCCGCGCTCATAGCGGCATTGTCGCCGACGTTGCTGTCGATGCCTTCCACGATGTGACGCCGACGATCCGTGTTTCCGGCGGGCCGCGCGTTTCTTTCGCCACTGACGACTATTTCGACACCTACTACGGGGTCAGCGCGCAAGAAGCGCTGACATCAGGCATCAGCCAGTATGATCCGGGCAGCGGCATGAAGTCGGCGGGCGTTGGTGGCGCGATCACCTGGAAGGCGACCGACAACATCACAGCCAGCCTGTTCACCGAGTATTCGCGACTGATGGGGCCGGCAGCGGATTCGACGATCGTCAAGGAGCGTGGTTCGCGCGACCAGCTGACGGTTGGTGTCTCGACCAGCTACCGCTTCGACTTCAACCTTTGAATTCGGGCGAATTAGACGCTTTATTCCGCGTCGCGCCTCCGCTAAAAGCGCGGCCATGAGATTTCTCGCGCCTATCTTCGCGACTTCGATACGAATTATGGGCCCGGCCTTCCGGACGCTTTGACGCGTCCGCAAGTCCGGGACGACTTTGCGTGCGCGCCGTAGGGCGCCTTTTCCAGATCACGACAGTTGAACGCCCGTGGCAGCTTTGCCGGGCAAGATGGCAAGACAGATGACCGATACGTCCGAAAAGATCGACTATTCCAAGACCCTCTACCTGCCGCAGACGGAGTTTCCGATGCGCGCCGGCCTGCCTGAGAAGGAGCCGGTGACGGTCGCTCGCTGGCAGAAGATGGGCCTCTACAAGCGCCTGCGCGAAAGCGCTGCCGGGCGCGAGAAGTATGTGCTCCACGACGGCCCGCCCTATGCCAACGGCAACATCCACATCGGCCATGCGCTGAACAAGATCCTCAAGGACGTCATCACCCGCTCGTTCCAGATGCGCGGCTACGACTCGAATTACGTGCCGGGCTGGGACTGCCATGGCCTGCCGATCGAGTGGAAGATCGAGGAGAAGTACCGCGCCGCCGGCAAGAACAAGGACGAAGTCGAGATCAACGAGTTCCGCAAGGAATGCCGCGAATTCGCCGCCGGCTGGATCAAGGTCCAGGGCGAGGAGTTCCAGCGCCTCGGCGTCATCGGCGATTTCGACAATCCCTACACGACCATGAATTTCCACGCCGAGGCCCGCATCGCCGGTGAACTCCTGAAGTTCGCCATGTCGGGCCAGCTCTATCGCGGCTCCAAGCCGGTGATGTGGTCGGTGGTCGAGCGCACCGCGCTTGCCGAGGCCGAAGTCGAATACCAGGACTACGAGAGCGACACGATCTGGGTGAAATTCCCGGTGGCTTCCGGCTCGGATGCCTTGGCCGGCGCCCACGTCGTCATCTGGACGACCACGCCCTGGACTATCCCCGGCAATCGTGCGGTGAACTACTCGCCGCGCATCGGTTATGGCCTGTACGAGGTCACAGCTGCCGAGAACGATTTCGGCCCCCAGCCGGGCGAGAAGCTCATCTTTGCCGAAGCGCTGGCCGAAGAAGCTGCCGCCAAGGCCAAGGTGACGTTGAATCTGCTTCGCAGCGTTTCTGGTGAAGAGTTTGGAAAGCTTGTGCTTTCTCATCCGCTCGAAGGTCTTGGCGGCGGCTACGAATTCCCCGTGCCGATGCTGTCGGGCGACCACGTCACCGACGACGCCGGCACCGGCTTCGTGCACACCGCACCGGGTCACGGCCGCGAGGATTTCGACGCGTGGATGGACGCGGTTGCCGAACTGGAGAAGCGCGGCATCGACCCGGCGATCCCTTTCACGGTCGACGATGCCGGCTTCCTGACCAAGGACGCCCCGGGCTTCGGGCCTGATCGTGAGGGTGGTGCAGTCCGCGTCATCGACGATCACGGCAAGAAGGGCGACGCCAACAAGGCGGTGATCGAAGAGCTGATCAAGCGCAAGGCACTGTTCGCGCGGGGTCGTCTCAAGCACAGCTATCCGCATAGCTGGCGTTCGAAGAAGCCCATCATCTTCCGCAACACGCCGCAGTGGTTTGTCTACATGGACAAGCAGCTCGGCGACGGCACGACGTTGCGCAGCCGCGCGCTTCAGGCCATCGACGACACGCGCTTCGTGCCCGCCGCCGGCCAGACCCGCCTGCGCGCGATGATCGAGGATCGCCCCGACTGGGTGCTGTCGCGACAGCGCGCCTGGGGCGTGCCGATCGCCATCTTCGCCGACGCCGACGGCAAGGTGCTGAAGGACGAGGCAGTCAATGCCCGCATCGTCGAGGCCTTCGAAAAGGAAGGTGCCGACGCCTGGTTTGCCGAAGGAGCGCGCGAGCGTTTCCTGGGTTCGCGCGCCAATGAGCCGTGGAAGCAGGTGATGGACATCCTCGACGTCTGGTTCGATTCGGGCTCGACGCATGTGTTTACGCTGGAAGACCGTCCGGACATGAAGTGGCCGGCCGATGTCTATCTCGAAGGCTCCGACCAGCATCGCGGCTGGTTCCATTCGTCGCTGCTCGAAAGCTGCGGCACCCGCGGCCGTGCGCCCTACAAGGCGGTCGTCACCCATGGTTTCACCATGGACGAGGAAGGCCGCAAGATGTCGAAGTCGCTCGGCAACACGGTCGTGCCGCAGGATGTCATGAAGCAGTCGGGCGCCGATATCCTGCGCCTGTGGGTGATGACGACCGACTATTGGGAAGACCAGCGCCTCGGCAAGAACGTGCTGCAGACCAACATCGACGCCTACCGCAAGCTGCGCAACACCATCCGTTGGATGCTCGGCACGCTCGCCCATGACGAAGGCGAGGAGATCACACTTGCCGAAATGCCGGAGTTGGAGCGGCTGATGCTGCACCGGCTTGCCGAACTCGATGCACTGGTGCGCAAGGGCTATGACGACTTCGAGTTCAAGCGCATCACGCGTGCGCTGATCGACTTCATGGTCGTCGAGCTGTCGGCCTTCTACTTCGATATCCGCAAGGACGTGCTCTACTGCGATGCGCCATCGAGCGTGCGCCGCAAGTCCGCCGTCCATGTTGTGCGCGAACTGTTCAACTGCCTGGTCAAGTGGCTGGCGCCGATGCTGCCCTTCACCACCGAAGAGGCGTGGCTCGAGCGCAACCCGCAGTCCGAGTCGGTGCACCTCGACCAGTTCCCCGACGTGCCGGCTGCCTGGCGCGACGAGGCGCTGGCCGAGAAGTGGCGCAAGATCCGCCAGGTTCGCAGCGTGGTGAACGGTGCTTTGGAGCTTGAGCGTGCCAAGAAGACTATCGGCTCGTCCCTGGAGGCCGTGCCGGTCGTCTACATGACCGATGCGGTGCTCGAAGAGGCACTGACCGGTATCGATCTGGCCGAGATCAGCATCACCAGCGATCTCGTCATCTCGCACGGCGACGTTCCGGCTGATGCCTTCGCCTTGCGCGAGGTTCCCGGCGTGGCGGTGGTCGTGGAGAAGGCGGATGGCCGCGGGCTAGTCAAGTGCGCACGTTCGTGGCGCTACACCGGCGATGTCGGCTCGGACGCTGCATTTGCCGATGTATCGGCCCGCGACGCAGCCGCGCTGCACGAACTGCAGGCCCTCGGCCGGCTCTAGGCTGGTTGCCGAAATGCAACGACCGGTTGGACATCTCCCGCCGGTCGTTGCCCTTGACGGCCCATTAAGGTAAAAGCGCGAAACTTCGGCAGACAAATTGTCGCCGGATTTCCGTCGGATGAGCAAACGGATCGGGACCCGGCTCAAGGCCGGCATCTAGCGAGAGGCGTTCGAGTGAAAATTACTGGCATGACGGACCGCATCAGCGCGCGTGGAGCTTTGCTTGCGTCGCTCGCCGTTTCCGGCCTGGCGCTGACGGGCTGCATGAGCGCGCCCACCTATGGCACCGACAAGACAGCGACCGAGCAGCTTGCCGGCGACGTCACCAACATGTTCTCGATGAAGCCCAAGACCAACAGCATCGATTACAAGCCGCGCCCTGAACTGGTGAAGCCCAAGACCGGGGCGCAGGCAGCACTTCCGGCGCCGCAGGACAACATCGTCAGCACGGCCAGCGCCGATTGGCCCGAATCGCCGGAGGCACGTCGTGCCCGCATCCGCGACGATGCGACCAAGAATCGCGACAATCCGAACTTTGAGCCTCAGGTCGTCAACGACATGACGTCGCTGAACGGCCCGGATATGAGCAAGTGGACGCCCGCGCAGCGCAAGGTAGAGATCGAGCGCCGCCTGCGCGAGAACAAGCAGGGCAGTGCCAGCACGCGCAAGTATCTGAGCGAGCCGCCGCTGGTGTATCGCGAGGCCGCAGCAAGTGCTGCGCAGGATGAACTCGGCGAAGACGAGATCAAGAAGGAACGCCGCAAGAAGAAGCTTGCCAAGAAGGGCAGCAGCTGGTGGCCGTTCTGATCGATCGCTGACGCGTCGCGAACACCTATAGGTCGCGTCGGTCCTTGAAGAAGCCTTTCAGTATTTCGGCGGACCGCGTTTCGCCTATCCCCGGATAGACGTCAGGAGCGTGGTGGCAGGTCGGCGCGGCGAAAAAGCGCACGCCGCTGACCACAGCGCCGCCTTTGTCGTCGACCGCGCCGAAGTAGAGCCGCCTGAGCCGTGCTAACGATATTGCGGCCGCACACATGGTGCAGGGTTCCAGCGTGACATAGAGGTCGTGGCCGGTGAGCCGCTCGGAGCCGAATTTCTCCGACGCCTCGCGGATGGCCAGCACCTCGGCATGGGCCGTGGCGTCGTTCAGTTCGCGCGTGCGGTTGCCTGCACGGCCGACGATTTCGCTGCCACGGACGATGACTGCGCCGATCGGCACCTCGCCGCGTTTGGCGGCAGCTTCTGCTTCCGCGAACGCCAATGCCATGTAATCGGGCCGTTTCACGCCTCAACCATCCTGTTACCCCTCGCTAACCCCCGAGCTTCCTGTTATCTAGCCGCCGAAAAGGGCAAAGGCCACCATGGACGACGATCGTAAGAAATTCCCGCGCAAGGGCGGCTCCAAGCCGGGTGGCGCAGGTGGCCGCGATGGCGGCGCGAAGAAATTCGGCAAGCCGCGCACCGAAGGCGGCGCCAAGCCGTTTGCCAAGAAACCTTTTGTGAAGCGCGCTGAAGGTGCCGAGGGCGGCGAGCGTCCAAAGCGCGACTTTGCTCCGCGCGACGGTGCTGCGCGTCCCGAACGTTCGGCGACGCCGTTCCGCAAGGGCCCGCGCCCTGAGGGCAAGCCTTACGAGAAGCGCGAAGGCGGCCGCTCCTTTGGCGGCGACAAGCCTTATCGTGCGCGTCCCGCCGAGGGCTCGGAGGGCGGCGAACGTCCCAAGCGCGAATTCCGTCCGCGCGACGGCGAGGCACGTCCTGCCGGCGGCGAGCGGCCATTCCACAAGGGCCCGCGCCCCGAGGGCAAGCCTTACGAGAAGCGCGAGGGCGGCCGCTCCTTTGGTGGTGACAAGCCGTATCGTGCGCGTCCTGCTGAAGGCGGCGATCGTCCGCACCGCGAATTCCGTCCACGCGACGGCGAGGCGCGGCCAGCAAGTGGCGACCGCCCGTTCCGCTCAGGCCCACGCCCCGAGGGCGGCAGGCCTTATGAGAAGCGCGAAGGCGGCGAGGCGAGGGCGTTCCGTCCCAGGCCGCAAGGCGACCACCGACCCAAGGACGACGGCTTCAAGCCGCGTCCGCGCGGTCCCGAGGAGGCAGCCGAGCCGGGCGAGCGCATCGCCAAGCGCCTTGCGCGCGCCGGCATCGCCTCGCGTCGCGATGCCGAGGAACTGATCGCTGCCGGCCGCGTCAGGGTCAACGGCCAGGTGCTGTCGTCGCCGGCGTTCAACGTCATGCCGAACGACGTCATCTTCCTCGACGGCACCGAGATTCCGCCGATCGAGCGCACCCGACTGTTCCTGTTCCACAAGCCGGCCGGCTTGGTGACGACCAACCGCGATCCCGAAGGCCGCAAGACCGTCTTCGACGTTTTGCCGGCCGAACTACCGCGACTGATGACCATCGGCCGTCTCGACATCAACACCGAAGGGCTGCTTCTGCTGACCAATGACGGCGGGCTGTCGCGCGTGCTCGAGCTGCCGGCGACCGGCTGGCTGCGGCGCTACCGCGTGCGCGTCCATGGCAAGGTCGAGCAGAAGACGCTCGACGGCCTCAAGGATGGCATCGCCGTCGAGGGCGTGTTCTACGGCTCGATCGAGGCGACCCTCGACCGCGAGCAGGGCACCAACGCCTGGATCACCATCGGCCTTCGCGAAGGCAAGAACCGCGAGGTCAAGAACATCCTCGGCGCGCTCGGTCTGGAAGTGAACCGGCTGATCCGCATCTCCTACGGCCCGTTCCAGCTTGGCGAACTGCCCGAGGGGCACGTCCAGGAGATAAAGGGCAAGATGCTGCGCGACCAGCTGGGCGAGCGGCTGATCGAGGAAGCCGGTGCGAATTTCGATGCCGACATCGTCAACCCCTTCTCCAACAAGCCCACGGTGCGCGCCCGCGAGCCGCGCGAGGAAGAACCGGCACGTCCGAAGTTCCAGCGTGACGGCGAACGCGGCCGTATCGGCGAGGGCGGCCTGATCAAGAACCGCAAGCGTTCCAATGAACGTCACCGCGAAGACGTACTGGGACGCCTGTCGACCGAGCGCCCCACCTTCGGCGACAAACCGAGTTTTGGTGACAAGCCAAAGTTTGGCGACAAGCCGAAATTCGGTGATCGGCCCAAGTTTGGCGACAAGCCGAAGTTCGGTGACAAGCCCCGGTCTGGCGGCAGGAAGGGCGACGAGCGCGAGAAGAAGCCGTTCGAAACCCCTGGTGCGCGCAAGGCCAATGTCTGGATGGCACCGGGCGCGCGTCCGCAAAGCGAAAAGGCCAAGGCCGAAGCAGCCGCGAGGCCGCCGCGCGACAAGCCGCGCTTTGATAAGCCTCGCTCGGACAAGCCCCGCTTCGACAAGCCCAAGGGCGATGGTCCGCGTGGCGGCCGGCCGGGCGGTCCGCGCAAGGATCGCGGCTGATGCGGGTTGTCGGTGGCGAATTGCGCGGAAGGCCGTTGGCCACGCCGCGTGACAACGCCATCCGCCCGACCACCGATCGCACCCGCGAGGCGGTGTTCAACATGCTCGCCCATCGCTTTGGCGGCAGGCTCGCTGGCGCGCGCGTGCTCGATCTTTTTGCCGGCACCGGCGCGCTCGGCATCGAGGCGCTGTCGCGCGGTGCTTCCTATTGTGTGTTCATCGAGGAGTCCGCGGAGGGCCGCGGGCTCATCCGTACCAATGTCGAAAGCTTTGGTCTGACCGGGCGGACGAAGATCTTCCGTCGCGACGCGACTGGCCTCGGCGATGCCGGCACGCTGGGACCGTTTGGCCTGGTCTTTGCCGACCCGCCCTATGGCAAGGGACTGGGCGAAGGCGCGTTACGTTCCGCCCAAGCCGGCGGTTGGCTCGCGCCGGGCGCGCTGTGCGTGGTGGAAGAAGTGGCATCGGCTCCATTCGAGCCGGGCCCCGGCTTTTCCGTCGTCGACGAACGCTCCTATGGCGAGACCGTGATCCGCTTCATCGAAGCTGCCTGATCGATCCAATCGCTTGATTCGGGCCTGGCTGCCGCGGGATCCAGCGCCGCACCGGTTCGGCGGAGCCGTCAAAGGTCGCCTCGAAGATTGGCGCTGCAAGCACCGCATGCACGTGGAGTGTTCCAGAGCCGACGTTTCGGAAACCGTGTTTTTGACGGGCTGCAACAATGAGCGACTGTCCGCCGGCGAGGACAACGTGTTTTTCGTCGATCCACATCTCGGCTTCGCCTGAGAGTACGGTGAGCACCTCCTCGACAGGGTGCCAATGCGTGGGAGGTCCGGCTTCTGGCTGCAGCCATTGTTCGAAAATGCAAAGCTGAGTTGCGCCGTTGAGGGCCGAGATCTGCATCCGGCTGATGACCCCCGCCCGCCACTCTTCACGCTGTTGGTCCGCATGGGCAACTACAGTCATCGCCGTTCCTCCTGTTTTTGCTCTCCATTCACGAAACTACGAAGAGGGCCAGCGTTCGCCGTTCCCTGTCGTTATAATACCAACTGTTCCAATGACTTGGCAGTCCTGATCTGGCGAAATTGTTGTCGGCCGCCAGATCCACTTCGCAAAATTGGCGCGCTTGCCGCCTGAGTGTGGCCTTGTTCGGGCTTCATTACGAACAATTCACTTCCCGCCGCTTTGTGCCAACGCCTATAAGGCAGCACGTTCACATTCAGAGGCAGTTGATGATTTTGGGATTCTTGCGGTCGAAGGGCTCGCTGCCGGCCGCGCTCGCCTTGGGCCTGGCGTGGGCAGGACCGGTTCTGGCCGAAGCGCCGCGCGGCGACTGGGACGTCACCAGCTTCACGCTCGACAACGGCATGCAGGTGGTGGTCATCCCCGATCATCGCGCGCCGATCGTCACCCACATGGTCTGGTACAAGGTCGGCAGCGCCGACGAGATGCCGGGAAAGTCCGGCATCGCGCACTTCTTCGAACATCTGATGTTCAAGGGCACGACCAACCACAAGGCTGGCGAGTTTGGCCAAAAGGTCGCCGAGATCGGCGGCAGCGAGAACGCCTTCACCACCTACGACTATACGGCCTACCACCAGACGGTGACCCCCGGCGCGCTCGAAACCATGATGGGCTTCGAGGCCGACCGGATGCGCAACCTGGTCCTGACCGACGCGGTGATCGGCCCCGAGCGAGACGTCATCCTCGAGGAACGCCGCTCGCGCATCGAAAACAATCCCGGCGCTCTGCTCAACGAGGAAGTCGACGCGACGCTGTTCCAGAACCAGCCCTACCGCACGCCGGTCATCGGCTGGATGCACGAGATCGAGAAGCTGAACCGGCTCGATGCGACCGCCTTCTACGACAGGTATTACGCGCCCAACAACGCGATCCTGATCGTCGCCGGCGATGTCGAGCCTGAAAACGTCAAGGCGCTTGCCGAGAAGACCTACGGCCAGGTCGCGCGTGGCCCCGAGCTTCCGCCGCGTATCCGCCCGACGGAGCCGGAGCAGAACACCAAGCGCACGGTCGAGCTTACCGACGAGCGGGTGAGCGTGCCCAGCTTCTCCAAGGCCTGGGTGGTGCCATCCTACCAGACCGCCGAAGCCGGCGAGGCCGAGGCGCTGGACCTGCTTTCGGAGATCCTGGGTGGTGGCAACCGCAGCCGGCTTTACCAGGCTCTGGTCGTCAAGGATGGCATTGCGTCGTCCGCAGGCGCCTTCTTCGAGGGGACGATGGTCGACGACACCAGCTTCACTGTCTATGGCGCACCGCGTGGCGAGGCCGGGCTGCAGCAGGTCGAATCCGCGGTCGACGTCGAAATCCGCCGCATCATCAAGGATGGCGTGACATCGGACGAGCTTGAAAAGGCCAAGGACCGTTTTGTCCGCTCGATGATCTTTGCGCGCGACAACCAGGCGAGCATGGCCAATATCTATGGCAGTACGCTGGCCACCGGCGGCACCGTCGACGACATCAGGCAGTGGCCGGACAGGATACGGGCGGTCAGCGCCGACCAGATCAAGGCGGTTGCCGCCAAATACCTCAATCCCGACCATTCGGTCGCCGGCTATCTGCTGCCGGCGAAATCTGTCGAGAAATGATTTGATGATCACGCTTACGGCAATGCGTTTCAGGATTTCGATGTCGGCGCTGACGCTGATGCTGGCGCTGGTTTTTCTGGTGCTGCCAGCGGTGGTTGCCGCGCGCGCCGAGGTCCGCATCCAGGAGGTCAAGTCGGACAAAGGCATCACCGCCTGGCTGGTCGAGGATTATTCGGTGCCGATCATCGCCATCAAGTTCCTGTTCGATGGCGGCAGCACCCAGGATCCGGTCGGCAAGGAGGGACTTGCCAATCTGATGACCGGTCTCTTCGACGAAGGCGCCGGCGATCTCGACAGCGATGCCTTCCAGATCAAGCTCGACGAAGCCGGCGCCGAAATGGGTTTCAACGAAAGCAACGACGCGGTCGGCGGTGGCATGCGCATGCTGGCCGACAGGCAGGACGAGGCGTTCGAACTGCTCAAGCTGGCGGTCGAGAAACCGCGTTTCGACCAGGCCCCGATCGACCGCATCCGCTCGCAGATCGTTTCCGGCATCGTCGCCAACGCCCGCGATCCCGAAGCACAGGCGGCGCGCAAATGGGCCGAGGCGGTTTATGGCGAACATCCCTATGCCCGGCCCGACCAGGGCACGGAAAAGTCGCTCGCCACAATCACCGCCAACGACCTGCGCGCTTTCCACAAGGCCAATTTCACCCGCCAGAACATCCATGTCGCGGTAGTCGGCGCGATCGATGCCGAGACGCTGAAGAAGCGGCTGGACCAGGTCTTCGGCGGCTTGCCGGAAAAGGCGGAGCTGCGCGCCGTCGAGCGCGTCGAGCCCAAGCTGCGCCAGACGATGCATATCGAGTATCCGTTGCCGCAGACCTCGCTGCAGCTGATTTACCCCGGCGTGCCGCGCGAAGCGCCGGACTTCCTTGCAGCCGCGCTGATGGAGCACATCCTTGGCGGCGGCACCTTCTCGTCGCGGCTGTTCGACGAAGTGCGTGAGAAGCGTGGGCTGGCCTATAGCGTCAGTTCCGCGCTGATCAACCAGGAACACGCCTCGTCGCTGATCATCGGCACGGCAACCCGTTCCGACAGGGCTGCGGAGACCTTGGCCGTCATTCGCGATGTGATTGGCAAGATGTCGGAAGATGGACCCACCGAGGCCGAACTCGAGGCGGCCAAGAAGTACATGCTTGGCGCCTATGCAATCAACAATCTCGACTCCTCGGGCGCTATTGCCAGCACGCTGGTCGACCTGCAGACCGACAAGCTCGGCATCGACTACATGCAGCGGCGGATCGACCTGATCAATGCGGTGACGCTCGATCAGGTGAAGGCTGCGGCGCGCAAGCTCCTGACGGTCGAGCCGGCAGTGATGATCCTCGGCCCGAAATTTGCGGAAACGAGCAAGGGATGAGCGCGACCTTCGCCCTTGCGCTCGGCGGCGGCGGCGCACGCGGGCTTGCCCATATCCACGTCATCGAGGCACTCGACGAGCTCGGCATCAAGCCGGTGGCGATCGCCGGCTCGTCCATCGGCGCCGTCATGGGGGCAGGCATGGCTGCCGGCCTGAGCGGCCGCGAGATCCACGAGCATTCCCGGGCCGTGCTCGGCCGGCCTGCCGAAGTCGCCAGCCGCATGTGGCGGGCGCGGCCTGGCACGCTTTCCGAAATGGTCGAAAGCGGCATCAGGGTGACCCAGTTCAATGTCGAGCGCATTCTCAAGGCATTCCTGCCCGAGGGCGTGCCGGCGACGTTCGAAGAACTCAAGCTGCCGCTCAAGGTGACGGCGACTGACTACTACGGCCATTGCCTGTCGGTGTTCGAGGAAGGCGAGCTGTTCTCGGCGCTCGCCGCATCGGCGGCGATTCCGGCTGTCTTCAAGCCGGTATTGCGCGGCAACACGCTCTATATCGACGGCGGCATCTACAACCCTGTGCCGTTCGATCTGCTCGATGGCGTGGCCGATTTCACCATCGCCATCGATGTCGTCGGCGCACCGTTTGAAAACGGCCGCAAGCAGCCCAATTCGATCGACCTGATGTTCGGTGCCAGCCAGCTGATGATGCAGTCGATCATCGCCAACAAGCTGAGCCAGAACCCACCCGACATTTTCTTGCGACCGCCCGTGTCGCGCTTCAGGGCGCTCGATTTCCTCAAGATCGACCAGGTCATGGCCGAGACGGTGGCGATCAAGGACGAACTCAAGCGCGCTGTCGACGAAATCCTGCAATAGGTACGCGACGGCGCACGCGCTTATTGCAGCGTCGATGCCTTGCCGGTGGAGAAGGGCGACTGTGCGGCCGGCGGCGGTGTCGGCACGGTTTCTTCCTGATGCTGCGGCTCATTGGCAATCGCCTTGACGACGCGGAAGCAGACGATCATCGACGCGACGCCGAACACCACGGCCCCGAGGCCCCAGCCGGCGATGACGCCGATGGCGCCCCAGTAATGCGCGCCGGCCCAGACGAAGGGGATGACGCCGAGGGTCGAGCGGCCCCAGTTGAAGACGGTCGAATAGGTCGGATAGCCCAGATTGTTGAAGGCGGCGCTGGAGACGAAGATCGCGCCGTTGAACAGGAAACTGCCGGCGGCGAAATGGCAGAAGAAGACGATCAGGTCGCGCGCAATTCCGTCGGCGCCGAACGCGCTGGCGATCGGATTGGCGAAGATTGCCAGCAGCGCCCATACAGCCAGCACATAGACGATGGTGAACAGCAGGCTGTCGCGCATCGTCGTCGTCAGCCGGTCGAATTTGCGGGCGCCGTAATTCTGGCCAAGGATCGGTCCGACCGCTCCCGAGAGCGCGAAGATGACGCCGAATGCGACCGGCACGAGGCGGCCGATGATCGCCCAGCCGGCAACTGCCTGGTCGCCGAAGGCGGCCATCTCGATCGTGACATAGGCATTGCCGACGGGTGTGGCGACCTGGGTCAGCATCGCCGGAACACCGATCGCGAAGAACGGCCGCACCGCATCGCGCAAGCCGCTCAGGTTGGGAAGCCTGATCAGTCTGTGCACGACATGGGCGCCGTGCAAACCGATGGCGAGCATCACGAAGCGCGTCAGCACCGTTGAGATCGCCGCCCCGTCGAGGCCGAGATCGAAGCCGAAGATGAGGATCGGGTCGAGGATCGCCGCCGCGATGCCGCTGCCCAGTGTCACATACATTGCCCGCCGCGCGTCGCCGACGCCGCGCAGGATACCCGTCGTGCACATGCCGAGCGCCATGATCGGAAACGACGGCAGCACGATCTGCAGGAAGCGTGTCGACAGCTCGAGTGTTTCGCCAGTCGCGCCAAGAAGCGCAACCAGGGGCCGCAGGAACGGCATTGCAGCTAGTGTCATCACCAGCGTTGCGAGCCCCATGAAGACCATTGAGGCGCCACCCATGCGCGCGGCCTCTTCGCGCTGGCCGCGCCCGAGGCAGCGGGCCACCAATGCGCCGCAGGCGATGGTGAAGCCGATCGAGATCGAAAGCGTGAAAAATAGCAGCGTCGAGGCAAAGCCGATTGCTGCAGCCAGTTCCTCGATGCCGAGCAACGAAATGTAGAACAGGTTGAGCGCGTCGACGATGAAGATCGCAATCAACCCGATCGACCCGGTGCCGGTCATGACCACGACATGGCGCATGGTCGAGCCGGTGGTGAATTTTGCCGGTGCCTGAGCCTGTGCGGACATGCGAATTCCCGAAGATTTGTGCGGCGATGTGCTTGGCTAGGGTCGTTTGACCATGCACCCGCCCATTGCACAAGCGGGTCGGGGACAATAGATGGAGGGGACGGGCCGTGACCCATGCGGCAAGCAATCGGAACATGCCAATGAACGATACCAACGACGCCGCGAAACTGGCCGACCGGGTGGCGAGCCTCGTCGAGGCGGCAAAACGGGCCGGCGCCGATGCCGCCGATGCGGTTGCCGTGCGCGGGCGTTCGACCAGCGTTTCGGTGCGACTGGGCAAGGTCGAGGGCACCGAGGCGTCCGAGAGCGAGGACATGTCGCTTCGCGTGTTCGTTGGCCAGCGGGTTGCCAGCGTATCGGCCACCGCCGCGTCCGACCCCAAGACCCTCGCAGAACGCGCTGTCGCAATGGCCAGGGTGTCGCCGGAAGATCCGTATCAGGGTCTCGCCGATGCGGCGCTTTTGGCCCAATCGCCGCGCGATCTCGATCTCTTCGACGACACCGAGGTGTCGGCCGAGCGGCTGAGGGAAGACGCGCTTGCCGCCGAAGAGGCCGCACTTGCCGTCAAGGGCGTGACCAACTCGGCTGGCGCCGGTGCTGCCGCGGGGCTTGGCGGCCTGGTGCTCGCCACCTCGCATGGCTTCGTCGGCCACTATGTCGGTTCGCGTTTCTCGCGCTCGGCCAGCGTCATCGCCGGCGAGGGCACGTGGATGGAGCGCGATTACGACTATTCCTCGCGGCTGCATTTCGCCGATCTCGATGCCGCGGCCGACATCGGCCGCAATGCCGGCGAACGCGCGGTCAAGAGGCTCAACGCGCGCAAGGCGGCGACGGGGCCGGTCGATGTCGTCTTCGATCCACGCGTCGCGCGCGGCATTGCCGGGCACCTTGCCGGCGCCATCAACGGCGCTTCGGTGGCCCGCAAGACCAGCTTCCTGCGCGACATGATGGGCAAGCAGGTGGCATCCGCCGCCATCACCGCTATCGACGAGCCGCTCAAGCAGCGCGGCCAGGCATCGCGTCCCTTCGACGGCGAGGGCATCGAAGGTGCCACGCTCAAGATGGTCGACAAGGGCGTGCTCAATCATTGGTTCTTGTCGACGTCGGCGGCGCGAGAACTGGGACTGGTCACCAACGGTCGCGGTGCGCGTGGCGGCTCGTCCGTGTCGCCATCCTCGACCAATTTTGCCATCGAGCCCGGTGAGAAATCGCCCGAAGAGATGATCCGCTCGCTGAAGCGCGGGTTCTACGTCACCGAAGTGTTCGGTCAGGGCGTCGACATGGTCACCGGCGAATACAGCCGTGGCGCTTCGGGTTTCTGGATCGAGCATGGCGAGCTTGCCTGGGCGGTGTCGGAAGTGACCATCGCCTCCAACCTCAAGGATATGTTCATGCGCATGGTGCCGGCGAGCGACCTCGACCGCAATTTTGGCACCGCCGCGCCGACCCTGTTGATCGAAGGCATGACCCTTGCCGGAGACTGAGATCATAGACCAGGCGGAGCTTCGAGCCGAACTCGAGCTGCTGCGTACGGCAGCCACCGAGGCCGGGCGCATTGCCATGAGCTATTTCCGGCAGAGCCCGGAAGTCTGGTTCAAGGGCGGCAATTCGCCGGTCAGCGAGGCCGACTACGCCGCCGATCGCTACTTACGCGAAACGCTGATGGCGGCGCGGCCGGACTACGGCTGGCTGTCGGAAGAAACCGCTGACAATCTCGAACGGCTTGGCGCGCGCCGCACCTTTGTGGTCGACCCGATTGACGGCACACGCGGCTTCGTCGAAGGCCGCACGGCCTGGTGCGTCAGCGTTGCCGTCGTCGAAAACGGCCGCTCGCTGGCCGGCGTGCTCGAATGCCCGGCGCGCGAAGAGACCTATTGGGCGGTCGCGGGCGGGGGCGCTTTCCTCAACGATGCCCCGATCAGGGTGCGTGATGCGGGCGAGCGCGTGCGCATTGCCGGCCCTAAGCCGATGATCGACCGGATGCCGGAGGAATGGCAGGGCAGGCTGGATCGCGAGGCGTATATTCCTTCGCTCGCCTATCGTCTGGCGATGATCGCCAGCGGCGCGCTCGATGCAACTTTCGTCAAGCCGAACGCACACGACTGGGACATTGCCGCAGCGGAATTGATATTGGCCGAGGCCGGCGGAAAGCTGCTCGACAGCCACGGCGGCCTGCCGGCCTTTGCTGGCAGGGAGATCGTCCATGGCGCGCTGATGGCTGGCAGCGGGGCGATGCTCGACGTCATGGCAGGGGTGCTTGCCGGTCAAGAAGGCTGACGAACTGCAAACTGTTCCAAAACGGCCCGGTTTGGTCTAGATCAGGCGGGCCCTGAGATGATGAATCAAGGAAGAAGATGTCCGAAGAAGACGGAAAAAAGCAGCTCTTGCATCTGGTGTTCGGCGGCGAGCTGACGAAACTCGGCGGAACCGAGTTCCGCGATCTCGACGCGCTCGACATCGTTGGCGTCTATCCCGACTACAAGTCGGCCGAGCTTGCCTGGAAGGCGAAGGCGCAAGGGAGCGTCGACAACGCCCATATGCGCTACTTCGTTGTCCACCTGCATCGGCTGCTGGAGCCGGATACGAAGGCGACCGGTCAGAACTGATGGAGCAACCTGGCATGGCGCCGCCGGCCGCAAGGCCTGCGGCGAAGAAAAAGCGTGCCAGAAAGGCACCCAAGACGTTCTGGCGGCGCATTCGCGAACCGCTCGCCCAGTCGCGTTTCGCCAAGGCCGCGATCACCAACCTGTTTGCCTATGGCCTGAGTTTCATTCGCCGGACCAACCCTCTGGTCGAGGGCTCCGTTGATCTCGCCTCCTATGCCTACGCCGACAGCGAGCCGCTTGTATTCGGAATGTGGCACGGCCAGCACCTGCTGGCGCCGGCCATCTATCCAAACAAGCGCGGTCTGGTGGCGATGGTCTCGCGCAGCGCTGATGCCGAGCTCAACGCTCAGGTGGTCGAAAAATTCGGCATCGAGGCCGTGCGCGGCTCTGGCGGGCGGGAAAGCAAGAGCAGGCTCAAAAAGGGCGGCGCGACCGCGCTGATTGCCCTGAAAAAGGCGCTTGATGCCGGCAAGAACGTTGCCATGATTGCAGACATCCCGCATGGCACGCCGCGCGAATCGGGCATGGGCATCGTCCTTTTGGCCCGCCTGTCGGGGCGGCCGATCGCGCCGATCGCGATTGCCACCAGCCGGCGCAAGGTGCTGGAGAAGACCTGGGACAAGACCACGATCAGCCTGCCTTTCGGCGGATGCGCGGTGATCGTCGAGCCGTTGATCCAAGTGCCTGCCGATGCCGACGATGCCGAGATGGAACGGATCCGCGTCGAAGTGACCGCCGCGCTCAATCGGGCGACAGAAAAGGCCTATGGTCTGGTGGACGGTCCCCGATGAGCGAACGCTGGGCCCGCGCATTTCTGGGAGCCTATCGCTATGCGGGCGCCGCAGCCTATCCGATGGTCGGCGGTTACGTCGCCTGGCGTGCCTCCAAGGGCAAGGAGGACCGCAATCGCCGGCGCGAGCGCTATGGCGTGCCGAGCCGCGAAAGGCCCGAGGGTCCGCTGATCTGGTTCCACGCGGCGAGCGTCGGCGAGACGATCGCGGTGGTGCCGCTGATCGAGGCCATACTGGGCTACGGCATCCATGTCGTGCTGACGACCGGCACGGTTACCTCCGCGCAGGTCGTGGAAGAGCGCCTGGGCGATCGCGTCATCCATCAATACGTACCGCTCGACCTCAAGCCGGCGGTGAGCCGTTTCCTCGATCATTGGCATCCGGACCTCGCGATCATCGCCGAATCTGAAATCTGGCCGATGACCATCCTCGAACTCGGCGCACGGCGCGTGCCGCAGATCCTGGTCAACGGGCGGCTTTCCGACCGGTCGTTCGCTTCGTGGAAAAGGCGCGCCAACATCGCCGAGGCGCTGTTCGAAAACATGGCCCATGTGGTCGCCCAGTCGGAGGTCGACGGCGAGCGTTTTCGCGCTCTCGGCGCGCGTCCCGTCACCGTTTCCGGCAATCTCAAGGTCGACACGTCGCCGCCGCCGGCGGACGAGCGTGCCCTGCATTCGGTCCAGCGCCAGATCGGCCGCCGGCCGACCTGGGCCGCCATCTCCACCCATGACGGCGAGGAGGTCATGGCGGCGGAAGTGCATGCCATGCTGCGCAACCGCCACCGCAATCTGCTGACCATCATCGTGCCGCGTCACCCCGATCGTGCCGTCGCCTTGATGACGGAACTGACGGGCATGGGCCTCA
Source organism: Aminobacter niigataensis (assembly GCF_946995915.1). GTDB lineage: Bacteria > Pseudomonadota > Alphaproteobacteria > Rhizobiales > Rhizobiaceae > Aminobacter > Aminobacter niigataensis. The sequence continues at coordinate 3,981,614 of NZ_OX341517.1, read as the reverse complement.
AGGTTGCTCGTCGCAGCAGCGGCGACCACATCCTGCCCGACACCGACATCCTTCTCGGCGATACGATCGGCGAGATGGGGCTGTATCTGCGCCTGACCGAAATCGCCTTTGTCGGCCGTTCCATGACCTCGCAGGGCGGCCAGAACCCGCTCGAGCCGGCGATGCTCGACACTGCGGTGCTTGCCGGGCGCAATGTGCAGAACTTCCGCGACACCTATCAGCGGCTGATCGACCGCGGCGGCGCCAAGATCGTGCGCGACCGCGACATGCTCGCAGGCGCGGTCAACTTCCTGCTCGGCAACGAGATCGCGCGGCACGACATGATGGCGGCTGGCGCCTTGACGGTCGAGGAAATGCGCGGCGCGCTTGCCCGCACGCTGAAGTCGCTGGAGCCATTCATCCATCCGCTGATCGTTCAGTCGCGCCTCAAGGGCGCGGGCGGGAGGTAGATCTGGCCAGCGAAGCGCCTCCTTTCTGGTGGGAAAAACCGGATTGGCGCGCCTACGCGCTTTACCCGGTGTCGTCGCTCTATGCCTTCGTTGCCGGCCGGCGCATGAAATCGGCCCGCCGGGAGAAGATGGACGCTCCCGTGCTTTGCGTCGGCAACTTCACCGTCGGCGGTACCGGCAAGACGCCGATTGCGATCGCGCTCGCCAAACAGGCCAAGCGCATGCAACTGGTGCCCGGCTTCCTGTCGCGTGGCCATGGCGGCAGCTTCGCCGAGCCGCATGTCGTCGACACCCGCCATGACAGTGCCAAGCATGTTGGCGACGAGCCGCTGTTGCTCGCCGAGCACGCGCTGGTTGCCGTCTCCGCCAACCGGGCGGCCGGCGCACGCCTGCTCATCGAGCGGGGCTGCAATTTCCTGATCATGGACGACGGCTTTCAGAGCGCGCGCATCCATATCGACTATGCGCTGATCGTGGTCGATGCGCGTTTCGGCCTGGGCAACGGCCACGTCATTCCAGGCGGTCCGATGCGCGCCCGGCTGATCGACCAGCTCCGGTTTGCCGATGCCATCCTCAAGATGGGCGAGGGCGAAAGGGCCGATTCCGTCGTGCGCCAGGCAGCGCGGGCCGGAAAACCGGTGTTTTCGGCGACGGCCCGGCCGCGCGGCAAGAAGGCCTTCGCAGGGCGGCGCTTCCTGGCCTTTGCCGGCATCGGCCATCCCGAAAAGTTCTTCGACACGGTTGGCAAGGCCGGCGGGACCGTGGTTCTGGCGCACGCCTTCGCCGACCATCATTTCTATCTTCCGGACGAACTGGACGATCTGGTGGCAGCGGCCGACGCCGGCGAACTGGAACTGCTGACGACGTCCAAGGATGCGGCGCGCCTGCGCCACGGCGCGGCATCGCCGGAATTCCTCGAGCGCCTCAACGTGCTGGAGATCGATGCGGTGTTCGACATCGAACATTCGGCCGAGCGCATCGTCGACGAAACGCTCGATGCCTGGCGCCGGCGGAAGATTGCTGGCTAAAGGCCGTTAGCGGCGCTTGCGCAGATCCGGGTTCATATCGATCTCGCGTGCCAGCGAGACCGCTGCGTCGCGATAGGGCTCCTGGCGGGCGACGCTCCAGTATTTAAGCTCGTCGAGCGGGATCGAGTCGGACGTCACCGCACAGCGCACGAAGGAACCGGGGCTGGTCACCTGGAAATCGCCGTCGAGATAGCGGATGCGGGCTTCGCGTGCGCCGGGGCCTTCGAAACGGTTCATCATCGCTTTTTGCTCAACTTCCTTGCTCGGCTTTTAAGGCTACCAAATGCCCGAGGTCAAGCTGCCGCCTTTGGGCGGTGGGCGGCGAAATGCGTCAGCGCCGGCCGAACAGCTTTTCGATGTCCGCGAGCTTGAGTTCGATATAGGTCGGCCGGCCGTGGTTGCAGGTGCCGGAACCCGGCGTCGCTTCCATCTGGCGCAGCAGCGCGTTCATCTCCTCAGGCCGCAACCGCCGTCCGGATCGCACGGAGCCATGGCAGGCCATGGTCGCGGCAATGGCGTCGAGCCGCTCCTTGAGCGTATCCGACGTGTCGCTGTCGGCGATTTCGTCAGCGAGGTCGCGCACCAGTTGGGTGACGTCGGTCTCGCCAAGCATGGCCGGCGTCTCGCGCACGGCGACCGCGCCCGGACCGAAGCGCTCGATACCGAGGCCGAAGCGGGCCAGCGTTTCCGCATGCAGCGCCAGCCGTTCGGCGTCTTCTTCCGGCAGGTCGACGATCTCCGGCATCAAAAGCATCTGTGCCGGCACCGGGCGCGAATGCAGGGCGTTCTTAAGCGCCTCATAGACCAGCCGCTCGTGAGCCGCGTGCTGGTCTACGATGACAAGAGAATCCCGCGTTTGCGCGACGATGTAGTTTTCGTGAACCTGTGCCCGGGCGGCGCCCAGTTCGGTCTGCAACAGCACCTCCGCCACTTCGGTCAGCCCGGCGCGGGCATCGGCGCTGTGCAGCGGACCCGTGTCGAAGCTCGCCTGTGCCGCCTCGGCGAAGCCCGCATCGAGTGGCCGGAACGGCGAGCGTTGCGGCTCGTAGCCTGCCGAGGTTGCCGCTCTGAAGTCGGGATTGTAGGCGCGATGGCCGTTGGCCGGGCCGGGGTGGCCGTAGCTGGTGGTTCCCGGCCGGAAGGCCCCCATCATCGCCTGCGTGCGTGTTGTTGCTGGTCGGATGCCCGCGCCGGCCAGCGCCTGGCGGATCGCGCCGACGATCAGGCCGCGCACTAGCCCCGGATCGCGGAAGCGCACGTCGGCCTTGGCCGGATGTACGTTGACGTCGACAAAGGCCGGGTCGAGCGACAGGAACAGCACCGTCACCGCATGGCGGTCGCGCGGCAGGACATCGGCATAGGCGCCGCGTATCGCCGAGGCGATCAGCTTGTCGCGCACCGGCCGGCCGTTGACATAGGCATACTGCTGCAGCGCGTTGCCGCGGGTGTAGGACGGGATCGAGACATGGCCTTCCAGTCGAACGCTCTCCCGCGCGGCATCGATGACGATCGAATTGTCGGGGAAGTCGGTGCCCATCACCTGGGCGATGCGGACGAGCCTGCCTTCGACGTCGTCCGATGTCGCGGACAGCTCCAGCGTCGAACGGTCGGTGCCGGACAGGGTGAAGCGCACGGCCGGGAAGGCGATGGCGATGCGCTTGATGACGTCGGCGATGGCCGTCGCCTCGGCGCGCTCGGTCTTCATAAATTTGAGCCGGGCGGGGGTGGCGAAAAACAGGTCGCGCACCTCGACCGATGTGCCCCGGTTGGTCGGTGCCGGCCGCACGGACGAGACGCGCCCGCCCTCGACCGCAATCTCGGCGCCGCTGTCGGCTTGGCGCGTGCGCGAGCGGATCGCGAGTTTCGATACTGAGCCGATCGAAGGCAGCGCTTCGCCCCGGAAGCCGAGAGAGCGGATGTCGAGGATGTCGTCGCCGAGCTTTGATGTGCAGTGGCGCGAAATCGCCAGTGCCAGTTCCTCCTCCGGCATGCCCGAGCCGTCGTCGACGACGCGGATCAGGTTGAGCCCGCCGCCTGCAGTGGCGACCTCGATGCGCGAGGCACCCGCGTCGAGCGCGTTCTCGACCAGTTCCTTGACCACGCTGGCAGGTCGCTCGACGACCTCGCCGGCGGCGATCTGGTTGATCATCGTTTCGGAAAGCTGGCGAATGGGCATCTTGGTATCATAGCTGGATTCGGTTCGGCACGGACAGGCCGAGTTGCATAGTTGGCGGAAACACCTGTCAATAAAAGAAGCCAGCCTTAAGCCTGAGCGGCCAACCAGTCGCGCACCTTCTCCGCGCTCTCGCTGAGCGGACGGTTCTTCGGCCAAGCAACGTGAAAACCCTTGCCGGTCGTCATCACGTGGTCGGAAAGCCGGACCAGCAGCCCCGCCGCGATCAGCCGGTCGGTGAGATGGCGCCAGCCGAGCGCGATGCCCTGGCCTTCCATGACAGCCTGGATGACGAGCACATAGTCGTTGATGACCAGCCCGCGCTTGGCAACGGCGCCATTCAGACCGGCCGACTGGAACCACTCGTTCCAGGTCGCGGCCGGGCGATAGGGTTCTTCGAGATGGATCAGGTGATGCAGGGTCATCTCCGCCGGTGTCGTTGGCGTGCCGGCGCGTGAGAGATAGGCCGGACCGGCGACCGGGTAGACCTCCTCGTCGGCGATCTGCAGCAGCTCATAGTCCGGCCAGTCGGTAGCGTCGCCGCCGCGGATGCCCAAGGGAATGCCCTCGGCGACGAGATCAAGGTCGCGATCGGCGGTCTGGATGCGCAGGTCGATGCCGGGCAGGTCGTCGCGGAATTTCTGCAGCCTCGGCATCATCCAGAACGAGGCAAAGGCGGTGGAGGCGGAAAGCGTCACATGCATGCCGCCGGCGCGCGCCCTGAGCTCCTCAGCCGACTTGCGGATATGCGACAGGCCGAGCGTGACGTCGGCATGGAACCGTTCGCCGGCCTCGGTCAAAAGCACCTGGCGGTGGCGGCGCTGGAACAGCTTGGCGCCGAACTGATCCTCCAGTCCGCGGATCGCATAGGAAACGGCGGCCTGGGTCATGCCGAGCTCGCGGCCGGCGGCGGTGAAGCTCGCCAGCCGTCCTGCCGCTTCGAAGACGATCAGGCTGCCGGCGGATGGCAGCAGATGGCGCAGGCTTTGCATAAGCCATGTTTATGCAAACAATCAGGATTTTCAAGCGTCACAGCCGCGCTGCCAAGGGCTAGCTTCATGCTGGAATGTTCAGGAGCCCTGTATGAACGTCGTTGCCCCCGAAACCCAGGCAGAGCCTGGCAAACGCCGTGAGCGCGGCGGTCGCAACGCGCGTCGCGAACAGCGTTCGCACGGGCCCGAAGCGCATGGCCGACCCTATATCGTCAGGAACATCCCGACCTACGACATCCTGTCGGAAGAAAACCTGGTCCGCATCGAGGAGACGGCCGACCGCATCCTCGCCGAGATCGGCATCGAGTTTCGAGACGATCCGGTAGCGCTCGATCACTGGAAACGGGCAGGGGCCAAGGTCGAGGGCGTGTTGGTCAAGTTCGAGCCCGGCCTGTTGCGCGAAGTGCTCAAGACGGCGCCCGCGACCTTCACCCAGCATGCCCGCAATCCCGAGCGTTCGGTCGAGATTGGTGGCAAGAGCGTGGTGTTTTCGCCGGCCTACGGCTCGCCCTTCGTCATGGACCTCGACAAGGGCCGCCGCTACGGCACTATCGAGGACTTCCGCAACTTCGTGAAGCTGGCGCAGTCCTCGCCCTGGCTCCATCATTCCGGCGGCACGATCTGCGAGCCGGTCGACGTGCCGGTCAACAAGCGCCATCTCGACATGGTCTACAGCCATATCCGCTATTCCGACCGCGGCTTCATGGGCTCGGTGACCTCGGAAGCCCGCGCGGAAGATTCCATCGACATGGCGCGTATCGTCTTCGGCGAGGAATTCACTGACCGGAACTGCGTTATCCTCGGCAACGTCAACGTCAATTCGCCGCTGGTCTGGGACGCGACCATGACCACCGCCCTGCGTGCCTATGCCCGCGCCAACCAGGCGGCGGTCGTGGTGCCCTTCATCCTCGGCGGCGCCATGGGGCCGGTGACCAACGCCGGCGCGATCGCCCAGTCGCTGGCCGAGACCATGGCTGGCTGCGCCCTGACCCAGCTCGAACGGCCGGGTGCGCCGGTCATTTTCGGCAATTTCCTGTCGTCCATGTCGCTGCGCTCGGGCTCGCCGACTTTCGGCACGCCCGAGCCGGCCATCGGCTCGATGGTCATCGGGCAGCTGGCCCGCCGGCTCAACCTGCCGCTGCGCTGTTCCGGCAACTTCACCACATCGAAGCTGCCGGACGCGCACGCCATGAACGAAGGCACCATGTCGATGCTGGCCGCCGTGCACTGCGGCGCCAACTTCATCTTGCATTCCGCCGGCTTCCTCGACGGGCTATTGTCGATGTCCTACGAGAAGTTCGTCATGGACGCCGATTTCTGCGGCGCGCTGCACACCTATCTCGACGGCGTCAAGATCGACGACAACCAGTTGGCGCTCGACGCCTTCCGCGAGGTCGGCCCCGGCAGCCACTTCTTTGGCTGCGCCCACACCATGGCCAATTACGAGACGGCCTTCTGGGATTCGGCCATCGCCGACAACGAGCCTTATGAGAAGTGGCAGGCGGCAGGCTCGGTCGACGCTGCCACCCGCGCCAACAAGCGCTGGAAGACGATGCTCGCCGAATACGAGGCGCCGCCGCTCGACCCCGGCATCGACGAGGCGCTGCAGGACTTCATGACGCGCAAGAAGACGTCGATGGAAGACGCGTGGTATTGATGGTCGACGGTTCCTCGCGCGATCAGCCATTCGAGCCGGTTGCGGCGCTGACGCATTACCATGCCGCGATCGACGCCCTCGACTTTGCCGCCATCGAGGCCTGCTTCGCGTCCGATGCCGAATATGTCTCGGACGGCGTCGGCGCCATCATTGGACGCGATGCGATCATGGCGGCCTTTCGCAGCTATTTCGCCGTCTATGGTGACCAGAAATCGGTGGACGAGAAGGTCTCCGCCGTGTCGCCAAGCTCGGCATGGTCGCGCTGGCGGCTGGAGGCGACGCATGGCGTCGCCGGCGCACGCCTCAGCCGCTCCGGCGAGGAAATTGTTCGCTTCGATGCGCAGGGCCGGATCGCCAAGGTTGTGGTGCAAGATGACCCCGTGGCGCCATGAGCAGACACGAACGGGGGCAGGGCGGCTCAGCCGCGGCCGCGATAGGGCGCAACACCCGTTTCGGGCAGCCACGATCCCTCCGGCGGCGTGCCGGTCTGCCAGAACACGTCGATCGGGATGCCGCCGCGCGGATACCAGTAGCCGGCGATGCGCAGCCACAGCGGCTTTGTCGCTTCGACGACGCGGCGGCCGATCATGACCGTGCAATCCTCGTGGAAGGCGCCGTGATTGCGGAACGACACCATAAACAGCTTCAGCGATTTGGATTCGACCAACATCTTGTCCGGCGCATAATCGATGACGATGTGCGCGAAGTCGGGCTGGCCGGTCACCGGGCAGAGCGAAGTGAATTCCGGGCAGGTGAAGCGCACGATGGCCGGCGGGCCTTCGACGCGGGTGTAGGGCACGGTTTCGAGCACTGCGGTTTCCGGCGAGGTCGGCGTTTCGACCTTGGTGCCGAGCTGGGTGAGGGTGTCGGTGATGGTCATTGGGCGGCTCTTGGGCTGGACTTGGCTCATTGCATCGGCGCGATTGTCCGCGAAAAGTCGCGTTTGCCGCGCCCGCATCGGTTTTCGAGTGGCGTGTATTAGCGCCGGATAATGCAGGAAGGCAATGACCAGCAACGACCCGCTTCTCCAGCCATACCGGCTCAAGCACCTGACGCTGAAGAACCGCGTCATGTCGACGAGCCACGAACCGGCATACTCCGAAGACGGCATGCCCAAGGAGCGCTACCGGCTCTACCATGCCGAGAAGGCCAAGGGCGGCATGGCGCTGACCATGACGGCGGGCTCGGCCATCGTCTCGCGCGACAGCCCGGCCGCATTCGGCAATCTCCACGCCTATGACGACGCGATCGTGCCTTGGCTGCGCGAACTCGTCGACGACTGTCACGAGCACGACTGCAAGGTGATGATCCAGATCACCCACCTTGGCCGCCGCACCAACTGGAACAAGGCCGACTGGCTGCCGGTGCTCAGCGCTTCCCCGGTGCGCGAAGCCGCCCACCGCACCTTCCCCAAGACCATCGAAGACTGGGACATCGAGCGTATCGTCGCCGACTATGCCTCGGCCGCCCAGCGCATGCAGGCGGCCGGGCTCGATGGCATCGAGTTCGAGGCCTACGGCCATTTGATGGACGGCTTCTGGTCTCCGGCGACCAACCACCGCGACGACGACTATGGTGGCTCGCTCGACAACCGGCTGCGCTTCACTTGGCGGGTGATCGATGCCGTGCGCGCTGCTGTCGGTCCCGATTTCGTCGTCGGCATCCGCATGGTCGCCGACGAGGACTTCGACAAGGGCCTGTCGAAGGAGGAGGGCATCGAGATCGCGCGACGCCTGGCGTCGTCGGGAAAATTCGACTTCCTCAACATCATCCGCGGTCATATCGACACGGACGCAGCACTGACCGGCGTCATCCCGCTGCACGGCATGCCGTCGTCGCCGCATCTCGATTTCGCCGGCGAGGTCAGGGTGGCGACCAAATTCCCGGTCTTCCATGCCGCGCGCATCTCCGATGTCGCCACGGCCCGCCATGCCATCGCCAGCGGCAAGCTCGACATGGTCGGCATGACGCGCGCCCACATCGCCGAGCCGCACATCACCAGGAGGGTGATGGCAGGCGAGGAGCACCGCATTCGCCCCTGCGTCGGCGCTACCTACTGCCTCGACCGCATCTACGAGGGCGGCGGCGCGCTCTGCATCCACAATGCCGCCACCGGCCGCGAGGCGACGATCCCCCATGTCATTTCCCGCACCGACGGCCCGCTGCGCAGTGTCGCCGTGGTCGGTGCCGGTGCTGCCGGCCTCGAGGCTGCGCGCGTGCTGGCCGAGCGCGGCCACAAGGTGACCGTGCTGGAGGCATCGAGCCAGGCCGGCGGCCAGGTGCGGCTTGCGGCGCAGAATCCGCGGAGGCGCGAGCTGATCGGCATCGTCGACTGGCGGCTGGCCGAGCTGGAGCGGCTCGGCGTAGAGATCCGCTACGACATCTGGGCGGGTGTGGACGACGTGCTGGCGCTCGACCCGGATGCCGTGGTGATTGCCACCGGCGGCCTGCCGCAGAGCCCGCCGCTCGGTGCAGGCGACGATCTGGTCACGTCGAGCTGGGACATCATCGCCGGCAGCGTCAAGCCGGCAGAGAACGTGCTGCTCTATGACGACAATGGCGGCCATCAGGGCATGACGGCTGCCGAACTGATCGGCAAGGCAGGTAGCAAGCTCGAACTGCTGACGCCGGAGCGCTTCTTTGCCCCTGAGATCGGCGGCATGAACCACGTGCCCTACATGGAGGCGTTTCATCGCTCCGGCGTGAAAATCACCATCAACACGCGGCTGAAGTCGGTCAGGCGCGAAGGGAATCAGTTGGTTGCTACCCTTTCTTCCGACTACGCCAAGGGTTGGCACGAGGAGCGCCGTGTCGATCAGGTGGTCGTTGAGCATGGCACGTTGCCGCTCGACGAGCTCTATCTCGAGCTCAAGCCGCTGTCGAAAAATGGCGGCGTCATCGACTACGAGCGCCTGATCCATGGCGGCGACATCTTTCCGGCCAAGAACCCGGATGGCCGTTTCCTGCTGCTGCGCATCGGCGATGCCGTGCAGGCGCGCAACATCCACGCCGCCATCTATGACGGCATCAGGTTTGGACTCAGGATCTGACCGGCTGGTCCGCCGCTTCGGCCGCCAACCAGCGGACGAATTCGCGCAAGCCGGGCCGGTCCTCGCTGCCGGGCCGGAAGGCGAGCCGGTAAGGCACTTCGCCGGCAATGCGGTTGGGTGAGGCCAGTACCAGTCTGCCGGCGGTGAGTTCGCGCTCTGCCAACACTTCCGGCACCAGGGCCACGCCGAGCCCGGCGACCGCCGCCTCGACCACCATGGAGAATTGTTCGAAACGGTGGCCGCGCAAAGTGGTGCGTGGATCGATGCCAGCGGCCTGGAACCATCGCAGCCACAGGGTCGGCCGGGTCGACTGCTGCAGCAGCGGCAGCGCGGCAAGCTCGGCATCATCGAGGGCGGCGCGCCCGTCCAGCAAAGCCGGTGAAGCCACCACCACAAGCTCCTCGTCGAACAGGCGGACGATGCCCGGTTGTCCCGGCTCTGCCGGACCGCGCTGGATCGCGGCGTCGAAAGTTTCTGTTTCTAGGTCGACGGTCTCCAGCCGCACCGCAAGGTCGATGGCGACGTGCGGATGGGCGGCGTGGAAGCCCGCGAGTCTTGGGATCAGCCAGCGGTCGGCCAATGTCGGCAGCACCGCGATGCTCAGCACGTCCGACTGGCCGCCGAAGGCCATGGTACGCACCGCCGCCTCATGCAGGCTGTCGAGGATCGCCTCGGCATCGCGAGCGAAGCGGCGGCCGGCATCGGAAAGCGCCAGCCGCTGCCGGACGCGGTGGAACAACGCCACGCCCAGCCGGTCCTCGAGCTGGCCGATCGAGCGGCTGACCGAGCTCTGGGTCAGGCCGAGGTGATCGGCGGCGCGAATTGTCGTGCCGAGGCCGGCGCAGGCGCGGAAGGCCTCGAGCTCTGCAATCGTGGGGACATAGTTGCGGCGCATCGTCGGGCCTGGTCTTGAGTTGATCGAATTTACGCATAAACCTTACGAGATTACTTGTTAGCGAAAAGTGCTGAAGCGGTCTAGAATGACGGAAAATCACCATTCTCCGGAGGAACAATGAGCGCATCCACACCGGCCGGCGGCGGCAGCTTTGTCTGGGCCGACCCTTTCCTGATCGAAGACCAGCTGTCCGAAGACGAGCGCATGGTACGCGACGGCGCGGCCGCTTTTGCTGCCGACAAGCTCGCGCCGCGCATCGAGGAAGCCTATCTCGACGAGAAGACCGATCCGGCGATCTTCCGCGAGATGGGCGAGGCCGGCCTGCTCGGCATCACCGTTCCCGAGGAGTATGGCGGCCTGGGCGCCGGCTACGTCACCTACGGCCTGGTCGCCCGCGAAGTCGAACGCGTCGATTCGGGCTACCGATCGATGATGTCGGTGCAGTCGTCGCTGGTGATGTACCCGATATATGCCTATGGCTCCGAGGAGCAGCGCAAGAAGTACCTCCCCAAGCTTGCCTCGGGCGAGTGGATCGGCTGCTTCGGCCTGACCGAGCCGGATGCAGGTTCCGATCCCGGCGGCATGAAGACCCGCGCTGAAAAGACCGCGAATGGCTACAAGATCAGCGGCTCGAAGATGTGGATCTCCAACGCGCCGATCGCCGACGTCTTCGTCGTCTGGGCCAAGTCGGCGGCCCACGACAACCAGATCCGCGGTTTCGTGCTCGAAAAGGGCATGAAGGGCCTGTCCGCGCCGAAGATCGGCGGCAAGCTGTCGCTGCGCGCCTCGATCACCGGCGAGATCGTCATGGAAGGCGTGGAAGTCGGCGAAGATGCGCTGCTGCCGAACGTTTCGGGCCTCAAGGGTCCGTTCGGTTGCCTCAACCGCGCCCGTTACGGCATTTCCTGGGGCGTCATGGGCGCCGCCGAGGATTGCTGGCACCGTGCCCGCCAGTACGGCCTCGACCGCAAGCAGTTCAACAAGCCGCTCGCCGGCATGCAGCTCTACCAGAAGAAGCTGGCCGACATGCAGACCGAGATCGCGCTCGGGCTCCAGGGCTCGTTGCGCGTCGGCCGCCTGATGGACGAGCACAAGTTCGCGCCCGAGATGATCAGCCTCGTCAAGCGCAACAACTGCGGCAAGGCGCTCGACATCGCCCGCCAGGCCCGCGACATGCATGGCGGCAACGGCATCCAGATCGGTTACCACGTCATGCGCCACGCGCAGAACCTCGAGACCGTGAACACCTACGAAGGCACTCATGACGTGCATGCGCTGATTTTGGGCCGCGCCCAGACAGGTCTGCAGGCTTTCTTCTAGGCCTTCGATTGACACGCTGAAGGTCGCAACGGCCGCATGGACACGCCATGCGGCCGTTTTCTTGTTGGCAGGCACAAGTCGCTACGGTGCGTCCATGGTTCGCTTTGTAGTTTAGCTGGTGCGATTACAGTTCGCCTATAGCGCGAATTGTTTCATGACTTTGAAACACACCGCCTGTTTCTCGACGTCAGGCGGATACATGGCGTCGATAATCCCCAAGGGCGTCCGGCAGTTTTTCGCCGGACGGGCAGAGGGGATATTGTCGATGAACGCCCAGACCAAGTTCGAGAATGCCGGCCAGATCCTGTGGTTCGGCGACAACCTCATGACGATCCGCACAGCCGCAAGCGTCGAAAACGACCAGATCAGCATCATCGAATGCCGCATGCCCGCAGGCGGCTCGTCGCCGCTGCAGGTGACCTTGAGCGGCGACGAACTCATCCATATTCTCGAAGGCATGATGCGTTTCCAGATTGGCGACACGGTTTTCCTCGCCCATGTCGGGCAGACCGTCATGGCGCCGAAGGGGATTCCTCACGATTTTCAGATACTGTCCGCCGATGGCGCGACCTGTCTCATCGTCACCCAGGGTGGGGAGTTTGAGCAGATGGTTCGCCAGATGAGCCGTCCGGCTCCTTCCGTTTCGAGAGAATCTTTCCCGGACAATCGCGTGAACAGTTCCATCGAGGTCGTCGGCGCCCCGCTACCATAGCGCCGATGCTGGGCTGGACGGGTGCGGGGGCGTGTCCGTCCAGCCATCCCCTCAGGTAGAGCAGCTGAAGATTGGCTCGCCAAAGGCGTGAGCATCGACGTCGAGGCCAAGCCCTGGGCCGCCGGGCAGGCGCATCATGCCATCGGCGATGGCAAAATCGCCGCGTGCGTTCGACACCGTCACCCAGTTGTGGAAGTCGACGGTGTGTTGTCTGAGATGCTCCGGTGTCGACAATAGCAGGCCGGAATAGGCGGCCGTGTCGATCTGGGCGCCGCCCGTATCCTCGATGGTGACCTTGAGATTTTTGGCAATCGCGATGTCGCGCAACAGTCTTGCCTTGCTCAGGCCGCCGACACGCGCCAGCTTGATGGTGATCCCGTCGACCAGCCCGTCGGATATGGCGCGGACCAGCACGTCAACACCGTCGATGGTTTCGTCGAGCACAAGAGGCCGGTCGGTGGCGCGGCGGATGGCGAGGTTCTCCTCGTAGCTCGCGCAAGGTTGCTCCAGTGTGTAGTGGAGATTGCGCGTCGCCAACAGGAAGCGGCGTGTCTCTGCCGTACCCCAGCTTGCATTTGCATCGCAAAACAGAACGGTGTCGGCCGGAACGCTTGCCCGTACCGCCTCGAGCCGGGCAATATCCTCGTTGACGTCAAGCCCGACCTTGACCTGCAGGCGGCGGTAGCCTTCGGCTATGTATTTCTCCGCTCGCATGGCCATCGCGTCGGGGGCCTGTTGGGCGATGGAGCGATAAAGCGCCAGCGTCGATCCCTCCGCGCCGCCGCTCATCGCGGCTACAGACAGCCCTGAGCGTTTGCCGGTTAGGTCCCACAGCGCCATGTCGAGCGCCGACTTCGCATAGGGATGGCCCTTGAGCAGCAGGTCCATGCGTCGGTTCAGGGCCTCGATACCCGATGCGTCGCAGCCCAGCATTTGCGGTGCCAGTTCCCGCATCGCTTCGCGCGCGCCGGCGGCAAATGCCGGGTCGTAGAAGCTGCCCAGCGGCGCCATTTCTCCGTATCCGGTGGTGCCGTCGCGACTGGTGATCTCGACGATGGTCGAATCGAAGCCTTCCGCACTGCGCCCGCCCGAGCAGCGATAGGTGCCGTCGCGAAACGGCTGCCATTGCCGGAAGATGCGAATGCTCGAAATCGTCGCGTCGGTCATGCTGTCCCCAAGGCGCAGGCTTGATGTGCGGCCAAGGATAGCGTGGCCGACGCCCCGCTGCGGTCAAGGAAGCGGCGCGTGCGCGCGTCGTATTCCTGACAGACTTGTCTCTGCATCCTGGTTCATATTAGGTGCGAAATGTTTCAGGTTGCAGATACAGCTTTCGGTTTTGCTGAATTCGAACGGATACGCTCGCCCCTTAGATCAAGGCCACCGCGGCCCGGCGCCGCGCTTGTTCGAAAGGAAAACACAGTGACCATTCATGCAAAGACCGAGAATGACGGCGAACTGCTGTGGTTCAACGGCACGCTTGCAACCATCCGGGTTTCGGGTCAGGCGGGAGCCGACACCATCAGCGTCATCGAACACCTGATGCCATACGGATCGTCGCCGCCGCTCCATATTCACCACAACGAGGACGAGGTCTTCCACATCCTCGAGGGCGTGGTGCGTTTCAACGTCGGTGGCAAGGATCTCTACGGCCGCGCCGGCCAGACCCTGCTGGCGCCGAAGGGCATTCCGCACAGCTATCGCGTCGAATCCGCCGAGGGCGCCCGCTGCCTGACCATCACCACAGGCGGCGACTTCGAGCGCATGGTGCGCGAAGTCAGCATTCCAGCCCCCAGGGCGGAGATCCCACCGCAGGAAGCGCCGACGCCCGAAGTCATTGCCATGCTGACCGAGGCTTGCGCCCGCAACGGCATCGACATCATCGGCGCGCCGTTGAGCTGATGTGACTGGGGTGGCGGGGCGGATGGCGTCCATTCGTCCCGCCGTCGCTTTTGTGATGGATTTTCACCTTGCCAGGCGCGACACTTGCCCAGATGCACTCCAATTCGAGGCGGCAAGCTGGCCATGAGCAACGCGTTTTTGTCCCATCTTTCCTCCGAACTGGAGGGGCTGAAGTCGGCAGGGCTCTACAAGTCCGAGCGCGTCATCACCTCCACGCAGAGTGCCGAGATCGAGGTCGGCGGCGAAAAGGTGCTGAACTTCTGCGCCAACAACTATCTCGGCCTCGCCGATAGCCATGAGTTGCGCGACGCCGCCAAGAAGGCACTCGACCGCTACGGTTATGGCATGGCCTCGGTGCGCTTCATCTGCGGCACCCAGGAAGAGCACAAGCAACTGGAGGCGAAGCTGTCGGCGTTCCTCGGCATGGAGGACACGATCCTCTATTCCTCCTGTTTCGACGCCAATGCCGGCCTGTTCGAAACATTGCTTTCCGAGGACGACGCCATCATTTCCGATGCCCTCAACCACGCCTCGATCATCGACGGCGTGCGCCTCTCCAAGGCCAAGCGCTTCCGCTACGCCAACAACGACATGGCAGCGCTCGAAGAGGAACTGAAGAAGGCCGAAGGCAGCCGCTTCAAGCTGATCGCTACTGACGGCGTGTTCTCGATGGACGGCATCATTGCCAATCTCGGCGGCGTCTGCGACCTGGCTGAAAAATACGGGGCGATGGTGATGGTCGACGACAGCCATGCCGTCGGCTTTGTCGGCAAGCACGGCCGCGGCACGCCGGAGCACTGCGGCGTCGAGGGCAGGGTCGACATCATCACCGGTACGCTCGGCAAGGCTCTGGGCGGCGCCTCGGGTGGCTACACATCGGCCAAGCGCGAAGTTGTCGACTGGCTACGCCAGCGGTCGCGCCCCTACTTGTTTTCCAACACGCTTGCGCCCTCGATCGCGGGAGCGTCGATCAAGGTGCTCGACATGATCGCCTCAGGCGGCGCCTTGCGCGAAAAGCTCTATGCCAATGCCGAGCGTTTCCGTTCGGGCATGGGCAAGCTTGGCTTCACGATTGCCGGTGCCGACCATCCCATCATTCCTGTCATGCTGGGCGACGCCGCCCTCGCCCAGGAGATGGCGGCGCGGATGCTCAAGCGCGGCATCTACGTCATCGGTTTCTCATTCCCGGTCGTGCCCAAGGGGCAGGCGCGCATCCGCACCCAGATGTCGGCGGCACATTCGGCTGCCGACATTGACCGGGCGGTGGCCGCTTTCGGCGAAGTCGGACGAGAGTTGGGCGTCGTTTCGTAAGCTACCAGCGGCGCCAAAAGCGATTCTGGATCAAGGGATTCGCAGGAGAAGACAATGTCGAACATGATGCGCGCTCTGGTGAAGGCCAAGGCCGAACCCGGCATCTGGATGGAAGAGGTGCCGGTGCCCGAGGTCGGTCCCAACGACGTGCTGATCAAGGTCAGGAAGTCGGCGATCTGCGGCACTGACGTCCACATCTACAATTGGGACCAGTGGGCACAGAAGACCGTGCCGGTGCCGATGGTCACAGGACACGAGTTCGTCGGCACGGTTGCCGATTTCGGCGCCGGCGTGAAGGACTACAAGGTCGGCCAGCGGGTCTCGGGCGAAGGCCATATCGTTTGCGGCCATTGCCGCAATTGCCGCGCCGGGCGAGGGCATCTCTGCCGCAACACGCTGGGCGTCGGCGTCAATCGCCCGGGCTCCTTCGCTGAATATGTCGCCATTCCCCAGCATAATGTCGTGCCGATCCCCGACGACGTGTCCGACGAGATCGCCGCGATCTTCGACCCGCTCGGCAACGCCGTGCATACGGCCCTGTCCTTCGACCTGGTCGGCGAGGATGTGCTGGTAACCGGCGCCGGACCGATCGGCATCATGGGGGCGTTGGTGGCGCAGTGCGTCGGCGCGAGAAAGGTCGTCATCACCGACATCAACCCTGTCCGCCTGGCGCTGGCGAAAAAGCTGGGCGTCCATCATGTGGTCGATGCCTCCCGGGAAAAGCTGCGCGACGTGATGCGCGACGAGGGCATGACCGAAGGGTTCGATATCGGGCTTGAGATGTCAGGCTCGGCGGTCGCCTTCCGCGACATGATCGACACGATGAACAATGGCGGCAAGATCGCCATCCTCGGCATCGCGCCGACCGGCTTCGAGATCGATTGGAACAAGGTCATCTTCAAGATGCTGCACCTCAAGGGCATCTATGGTCGCGAGATGTTCGAGACCTGGTACAAGATGATCGCGCTGGTGCAGGGGCCGCTCGACGTGACGGGTCTCATCACCCACCGCATCGGCATCGACGACTACCAGGCCGGGTTCGATGCCATGCGCAGCGGAAATTCCGGCAAGGTGGTCATGGATTGGTGAGCCACAGGAAAGTTTTTTCACTATAAGGTGAATTTTTCGAACAAACCGGCGTTGCCAAGCGAATAGGCGATTTGCTATTGGAGCAGACCGTTCGCCTGGAACCGACGATGCGCCGCCATATTCGCACGCTTACCGCCCGGCACGAACCGCAAGGGCAATTCCTTTCGCACCTCAAGTCGGGGTCGGGGGCGGTCGTGGGTATGGCGACCGTGGGTGGTTTAGCATCGGTCACTGGCTTGCCGATGCTGATTGCACCGTTGGGCGCGACTGCGGTTCTCCTGTTTGGCCAGCCAGCGAGCCCACTGGCACAGCCGATCAATATTTTCGCCGGCTATTTCATCGCAACCTTGATCGGCGTGGCCGCGGCCATGACTTTCCCGGGGCTGTGGGAAGTGTCGGCGGTCGCTGTCGGCGTTTCGATCGCGCTGATGCTGATGTTCCGCGTAACGCATCCGCCGGCGGGCGCGATCCCGCTCGTGGCAACCGCTTCGCCCTATCAGGGCGGCACGCTCTTCGTTGTCATTCTGCTCGGCTGCGTCAGCCTCCTGGTGCTGGCATTGGTTCACCACTGGATTCCGCCGCGCGCCCAGTATCCGCGCCGCGTCGACTGACGCTTTCGCCTTGCCACGAACCTTGACGGCGCTTTAGCTTGGGCGCCTGCAGCGAGGTGTGGCATGAATCAGGATATCGGAGCGACAGGCTCGGCGCGGGGCAGAAGCGCATGAGCGATCGTCTCGTTCTGCTCGGCACCAAGGGCGGTCCGGCGATCCGGCCCGGCGGGCCCTGGCCGACTTCCACACTTCTCGAACTCGGCGGCCGCACCATCGTCGTCGACTGCGGGCTCGGCGTGACGCGCGGCCTGACCGACGCGGGCCTGAGCCTGAAAGCGCTCGATCTCATCTTCATCACCCATCTTCATTCCGACCATGTGCTTGAACTGGGAGCGTTGATCCATACCGCGTGGACGGCCGGACTCGCGACACCGGTCCGGCTGTTTGGCCCCATCGGGTTGAATCGATACTGGCAAAGTTTCGTGCAAGCGCTTGAATTCGACATCGAAACCCGGATCGACGATGAGGGCCGTCCCGACCTGCGCAGGATGGTCGAGGTTGTTGAGTTCGGCGAAGGGGATGTGCTGCGCGACGGTGCACTTGGCGTCACCGCCCTGCGTGTTGACCATCCGCCAGTGACCGAGTGTTTCGCCCTTCGCTTCGAGCATGCGGGCAAGAGCATCGTATTTTCCGCCGACACGGCCTTTTTTCCACCGCTCGCCGATTTTGCCCGCGGCGCCGCAATACTGCTCCACGAAGCAATGCTGGAGGAGGGCGTCGAACGGCTGGTGGCGCGTACCGGCAATGGCGTCCGCCTGAGGCAGCACCTGATGGCAAGCCATAGCCTGGCCGGAGAGGCGGGCACCATTGCTGCCAGGGCCGGGGTTGGACGGCTGGTGCTCAACCACCTCATTCCAGCCGATGATACCGAGATCGGCGAAGCCGACTGGATCGAGGCTGTCAGGAAAACATGGAATGGTCCCTTGACGATCGGCCGCGACGGGCTTGTTGTGGTGGTCGAGGGCGATGACGCCCGCAATCGGGAGGACCTGCATGAAACTGGCGACGCTGAAGAACGGTTCGCGTGACGGGAAACTGGTCATCGTCTCGCGCGACCTGACGCGATACACCGATGCCTCCTTCCTGGCGCCGAATTTGCAAGCGGCGCTGGACGACTGGCGCCGGATTTTCCCGCATCTCACAGCATTGGCCGATTCGCTGGAAATAGGCTCGGTGCCTTCGTCGCGCTTCCATGAGCATGACGCCCATTCGCCCCTGCCGCGCGCCTACCAGCGCCTGGGCGGCGGCGATGCCTTTGTTGGCCCGCGCGATCCGATCGAACTCGCCGGCAAGACGCGCGACGCCAAGATCGAGGCGGCCGTCGCGGTGATCGTCGCGGACGTTGCGATGGCGGCGACAGCAGACAGCGCCAAGGACGCCATTGCCCTTGTCGTGCTTTCGGCCGATACGGACCTTGATGCCGGGCAGAGCGGAACGTCGGCGCTGTCGCCTGTTGCGGTGACGCCGGACGAACTTGGCGATGCCTGGGACGGTGCGGTGCATCTGCCGCTGCTGGCAGGCACGCGAAGCATTGCCTCGGTCGGCTGGACCAGCTTTCCCAAGCTGATTGTCGATGCGGCGGCGACCAGGCCGCTGGGCACCGGTGCCATTGTCAGGGGCGCGGTCGAGACGTTGTCGGTTTCGCTCGGCGACACGCTGCGCGTCGAAATGAAGGACAAGTCCGGCCACTCCATCTTCGGCGCGATCGAACGCCAGGTCGGCCGCTTCGAGCCGGCCTGAGGCCGCCGTGGACTTGACGAGCCACTTTCGCTGCATGGCGCGGAACAATCTGTGGTCGAACGACCGCATCTACCGCGCCGTGCAGGCCTTGATGCCGGGCGAATTCGAGGCTCTGCGGACCAGTTTCTTTCCGTCCCTCAAGGAGACGCTCAACCATATCCTGTCAGTCGATATCTATTATCTCGACATGATCGAAGAGGGCGGTGAGGGGCGAAGGGTGTTCGACCGTTTTGTCGATTTCGACGACGCGGTGGCGTTGGCAGGAGCTCAGGCGGAGTTCGACCGCCGGCTGATCGGCTGTTGCGACCGGCTGACGGAGGCCGATCTCGACAGGCCGGTGCTTTCCGACCGCGGCGAGGCAGGGCAGATCCCCGAGCGCATCGGCGATCTGCTCGCGCATCTCTACATCCACCAGATCCACCATCGTGGCCAGGTGCATGCGATGTTGTCGGGCACTTCGGTCGCTCCGCCGCAACTCGACGAGTTCTTCCTCGACTACGATCTGCAGTTCCGCGGCGAGGAGGTCGAGCGGCTGGGGCTTCAGGCGAGTGCGACGTCGTAATGCGAGAATAATGGATCGGCCGTGAGGATCGACAGGTTCTCGGTCTGCGCTTGCGCGATCAGCAGCCGGTCGAACGGGTCGCCGTGATGGCGAGGCAATCCGGCCACGCGCTGTGCGTGCTCGATGGTGATGGCAAGCGGCGTAAACTGCATTCTAGGAAGGAGGACATCGAGATTGGTCGGCGCGTCCAACTTTCCGATGTTCTGCTTGATCGCAATCTCCCAGACGCTCGCCGCGCTGGCATAGACAATCGCCGAAGAGGCGAGAATCTTCCGGTGTGCTGGCCTCAGTCGTGGGTCGTCGTTGATCGACCACAGGATGATATGCGTGTCGGCGAGAAAGGCCTCGCCGGTCACTTCATGTAGTCCTTGAAATCATCAAGCGGTGCGTCAAAATCATCAGCGATCCAGATCTTGCCCTTGAGCGCACCTATCCGTGGAAGCAATTCCTGTTCTGGCTCCGGCGGCATGACGCGCGCCACGGCCTTGCCGTGGCGCGTGACGACAATCTCCTCGCCGGCTTCAGCCCGCTTGATGAGTTCGGAGAACTTGGCTTTGGCCTCGGCGACGGAAACGTTCATGGGCACAATCCTTATGACCATAATTTAGGTCATAATTGGTGGTCCTGCAAATCGAAGCGCGTCCGCTGCCGCTCCAATCAACCCTTGCTCTGCTGGATTGCCATGTAGAGGTTGGTGCAGCGGGCGCCCGAGCGGCAATAGGCGAAGACCGGACCTTCCATCTCGTCGAGCGCATCGGCCATGTCGGCAACATTGTCGCCGGTCATCTGGCCGCTGATGACGGGGATGTGGCGGAAAGCAAGGCCGGCTGCCTCGACTGCTGCCTTGACGCTGCCTGCGGAAGGCTGGCCGGGCTGCTCGTCGTCGGGCCGGTTGCAGATCACGCTCTTAAAGCCTGCGGCCTTGACGGCGGCAACTTCGTCCGGCGTGATCTGGCCGGAAACCGAGTAATCGTCGGTGATCTGGCGAATTTCCATGTTCGTCCTCGCAAGGGTTCGTGGGCCGCAGTCGCAGCCGGTCGGCGCCAGTCTTGCCACTGCTGGCGCCGCGGGGCAACCATCTGCTGGTAGCAGATGCAGGTAGGCGGAGCCGGTGTGACCCGGCTCCGCCTCATTTCAATGGGCTTCTCCGGATCCGCCGACGGCAACGAGGTTGAACGGCTTGCCTTCGACGGAAATCTCCTCAGTCGGCGTAAAGGTCGTGGCATCGACGGTATGCAGGACGCCTTTCAGCGGGTCCGAGACCACGATGCGATCGCCGGCGACGGCGATGCGCGGACGCGGGTCGCTCCAGTGGCCGTCCATGCTGTAGGGCTCGGTCAGCTTGAGCGAGGCATCCACCTTGCCCGCCACCACGTCGATCCGGTGCAATTGGCCGTCTTCGGTGAAGACATAGGCGAACTTCGCCCGCACCGGATCGACGGTGAAATGCACGCGGCGTGTCGGCAGTTCGATCAGCCTGAAGGCGTCTTCGGACTTCGGATCGATCAGGACGACGGCGCTGGGGCCATAATTGCCGAGGAAGTATTGCAGGCCGCGACCGCCCACCAGCGTCGTCGATTTGCCTTCGGGAAGATCGGCGTAGGGCAGCAGATTGACCTTCGGGGTGCCGCTGCCTGCTGAGGTGATGAGTAGGCCTTTGGCGCAGGCAACCGCAACAAGGTTGCCCGATGACGCCTCGCCATGCAGGTCCGGGCAATCGTGCAGGCCGCCGACGGACGCTCCCGAACGGTCGACCACGCGAATGCCAATGGGCAGTTCATCGGGCTTCGCAAGGTTCGGCTCCGACACAAGCACGTGGTCGCCCAGGGCGATGGCCACGCCGTGATGCGGCGCGTCGGTGGTCACTTCGCGAATGGCCGGCTTGCCCTCGAGAATATCAGCCTCACGTGTGACCCGCGTCTTTCCTTCTCCGTCGAAGAACAGGGCGATGTCGCCCCCATGGTCGACGAAATGGGACGGCTTCTTGCCCTCGAAGCTGACGTCGAGAAGCCTTGGCGCCTCGATACTGATGTCGCCGTGATCGCCATGGTCGCCGAACGAAATGCCGCTCAAAAGCACCGAGATCACATCGCCCTTGCCCTGCACGGCAAAGACGGTGCGGCCGCTACTGGAGCGATAGAGGCTGGTCGGCGCCTTGACGTTGAACGTGTCGATCTTCTGGCCGGTCTCCATGTCGATGGCGTGGACGACGGGTTGGGCGTGATCGGAAACGAACAGCCGCCATGCGGTTTGTTCCTCCGCGAAGGCAGAAGCAGCGGCGAAACCGAGCAGAACGGCAAGCGCAGACGTGGTGGCGAGCAGATGTTTCATATATTCCTCGTAAGATGTTATTACATAACGGACAAGGTTTGAGAAAAAAGCGAGGTTTTGGGCCCCGCCTCATGCCGGCTGGTTGGTCGGATCGGATTGTCGGGCCAAAAGGCGGCCTGCTGGCCGCTTGGCGATATCCGGTTAGCTGCCGAGGATGGCGCCCTTGATGGTGGCGATGTTGGCCTTCATCATGTCGATGTAGGTCGCGGCCGGGCCGTCGGCCTTGGACAGCGCGTCGGAATAGAGCGTGCCACCGACTTTGACGCCGGTTTCCGAGGAGATCTGCTCGATCAGGCGCGGATTTGTGATGTTTTCCAGAAAGATCGCCGATGCCTTGTCGCCGTGCACCTGCGAGATCAGCGCCGCGACATCGGCCGCCGAGGCCTCGGCTTCGGTCGAAATGCCCTCCGGCGCCAGGAAGGTCAGGCCGTAGGCGTTCTCGAAATAGCCGAAGGCATCGTGCGAGGTGATGACGATGCGCTTGTCCTCGGGGATTGCCGCCACCGCCACCTTGACCTCGGCATCGGCCGCGTCGAGTTTGGCGGTGTAGACTTCGGCGTTTGCCTTGTAGCTATTGCAGCCGCTGGCGTCGGCAGCGCAGAAGGCGTCGGCGATATTCTTCACATAGATCCTGGCGTTGGCGATCGACTGGAAGGCGTGCGGATCGAGGTCGCCGTGGTTGTGATCGTCGCTGCCTGCCTCGGCAGCGTGCTCATGCCCTTCCTTCATCTTGATGGGCTCGACACCCTTGGTCAGTTCGACCACCGAAGCCTTGGTGGCGCTGGCCTCGACTAGGCGCTGCAGGAAGCCTTCGAACTGCAGGCCGTTGACCAGGACGACATTGGCCTTGGACATGGTCACCGCGTCGGCGGGCGAGGGCTCGTAGACATGGGCGTCGCCGTCCGGTCCGACCAGCGTGGTCAGTTCGATGCGGTCGCCGCCGACATTCCGGGCAAAGTCGCCGATGATCGAGAAGCTTGCCACGACCTTGAGCGGTTCGGCAGAGGCTGAAGTCGTTCCGAGCGAGGTTAATGTTATAACGCTCATAAGCGAGGCGAAGCCAATTGTCCTGAGCATATGTCTCTCCATGTTGAAGCGGATCAGGCGGTGCGGTGGCGGTGGCGGCGAAGCTTGGTGTTGAAGACGCCGCGCGTACCTAAAAGAATGGAAGCGAGATAGATCGCCCCTGCCGAAAGAATGATCGCCGGGCCGGAGGGGAGGGAGGCGTGATAGGACACCAGCAGCCCGGCAACACAGGAAATCGCGCCAAAACCGAAGGCCAGCGCGCACATCGGCTCGACCCGTGCCGTCCAGAACCGGGCAGCCGCAGCCGGCAGCATCATCAGGCCGACGGAGAGCAGGGTGCCAAGCGCCTGGAAGCCGCCGACGAGATTGAGCACGACAAGGCCGAGGAAGATGAAATGCACCGGCGTGCCGAGCCGGCTGACCGAGCGCAGGAACAGTGGGTCGAGGCATTCGGCGACCAGTGCGCGCCAGAAGATGGCAAGCGTCAGCAGCGTGAATCCTGAAATCAGCGCGATCAGCGTCAGCGCGTCGTCGTTCAACGCCAGCACGGTGCCGAACAGCACATGCATCAGATCGACGCTCGATCCACGCAGCGACACGATGAGCACGCCCAGCGCCAGCGAAATCAGGTAGAACGCCGCCATCGAGGCGTCTTCGCGCTGGACTGTGAAACGCGAGACCGCGCCCGCGCCGAGCGCCACGATGACGCCGGCAATCAGCCCACCGATGGTCATCGGCACGATCTGCAGGCCGTAGAGCAGGAAGCCGGCGGCAGCGCCCGGCAGGATGGCATGCGCCATGGCGTCGCCGGTCAGGCTCATGCGCCTCAGCATCAGGAACACGCCGACCGGGCAGGCACCCAGGGCCAACATCAGCGAGCCGGCAAGCGCGCGCTGCATGAAGCCGAATTCGACGAACGGAGCGATCAGGAAATCATACATGTTCAAGCTGCCCGCGGGCCGGATTCGTGGTCGGGATGGCCGTGGACCTCGCCGTGCTCATGATGGTGATGATCGTCATGGCTGTGCGCATGGACATGGCCTGGTTCCGGTTCGCACCATGGCGCATCGTCATGCCAGGCTTCGTCGAAGCGACGGGCTCTCAGGAGGTTTTCCGGGCGCAGCGTCTCGATGGTTTCGCCCCAGGCAACAGGCTGGCGTGCGAGCAGCAGGGTGTTGGGAAAATGGGCGCGCACCAGCTCGAGATCGTGGGCGACCACCATCACCGTGCGGTTTTCGCCGTGCCAGCGCTTGATCAGCCGGATGAGGTCGCCGACCGTCTTGGCGTCGACCGCGTTGAACGGCTCGTCGAGCAGGATGATGTCGGCGTCCTGGACCAGCACGCGGGCAAACAGCGCACGCTGCAGCTGGCCGCCCGAAAGCGTGTCGATTGAGCGCTTCTCGAAGCCCTCCAGCCCGACGGCCATCAATGCGTGGCTGACGGCCTCGCGATCCTCTTTGGTGTAGCGGCCGAGCAGGCCCCGCCTTGGCCACAGGCCGAGCGAAACGAGATCGATGACGCGGGCGGGAAAGCTGCGGTCGAGTTCCGACTGCTGCGGCAGATAGGCGATGCGTTTTCCCGGAGCGACGGTGCAGGAGCCGGCCATCGGCTTCAACACGCCGACGATGCCCTTCATCAGGGTGGATTTGCCCGAGCCATTGGCGCCGACGACCGCCGTCAACGAACCGGCCTTGATCGAGCCGTTGAGATGGTGGACCGCTGGATGGCTGCTGTAGCCCAGCGTCAGGTCCTTGAATGTCAGGCAGGCGTCGGTCATCGGTCTGTCCACAGGCGGCCGCTCGTTCGAACTCTGGATATGTGATGTTATTACATTAGTCAACGACGCGGTGCGACAAAGCGGTGCATTTTCCCCATAGGGCCGCAACTGACAGGACTGGCCCACGGAATTTGACCATTGCGGCCTTGCGCCGATGGGGCAGCAAAATCTAAGAAGGCGCCACCTATAACGGAAGGAGACCACCATGAGCGTTCGTCGTATCGATGTCGGCCCTCGCATGAGCCAGATCGTCATCCACAACAACACCGTTTACCTGGCTGGCCAGGTTGGCGCCGCGGGCGAAAGCGTTGCCGCGCAGACCAAGGCCATCCTGGCCGAGATCGACGCCCTGCTGGCCAAGGCCGGCACCGACAAGACCAAGATCCTGCAGGCGATCATCTGGCTCGACGACATGTCGACCTTCGCCGAAATGAACTCGGTCTGGGATGGCTGGGTGCCTCAGGGTAACACGCCTGCACGTGCAACCGGTGAAGCCAAGCTCGCCGGTCCGGAATACAAGGTCGAGATCATCGTCACGGCTGCTGCCTGACGATAGCCTTCGGCTTCAAGTCCAACGAAACGCCGCGCGTCCCCGGGATGCGCGGCGTTTTTGCTTATTGGCTAGCTGTCGGATGGCGTGAAGCGGGCGACCACCGCATGGGCATTCGCCGGATAGGTGAAGCGCACATGCGTGACCGGGCGCTCGGCGCTCCATGTCCGCCTTTCGATGACCAGGCAGGGCGCCCCGGCGGCAAGGCAAAGGTCCACGGCAATCTCGGCATCGGCCGCCGCCGCGCGGATGACGTGTTCTGCCGCACTCCAGGGCACTTGTCCGATCAGCCAGGGGCCGGGGGCAGTTTCAAGGAACTCCTCGTCCGCAGCCTCGGGCACGGCAGCGAGATTGATCAGCCGGTCTTCCGTGCAAAACGGCCGCGCACCGGCATAGTGGCGGCATTTCAACGCCAGAAGCTGGCCCGAAACGCCGGCCCCCAGCCTGTCACGGTCAGCCGCGCCTGCACGCCGCTTGAGCTGCGAGATCAGTTCGTAGCGGTAGGGCAGGCCAAGCGCTTCGACCTCGATACGGATGTCGTGGATTTCGAGCACGGCTGCCTGCGACTGCGGCCTGCGCACGAAGCTGCCGGAGCGCCGACGCCGTTCGATCAGCCCGGCTTTGGCGAGTTGCGACAGCGCCTTGTTCACGGTCATGCGCGAACAGCCATACTCTTCGGTCAGTTCGTGTTCGAAGGGGATGCGGTACCCCGGCTCCCATTCGCCCGAAACGATGCGGTCGCGGATGTCGTTGAGGATGCGCTGGTAGAGCGATGTCGATGCATCGCCGCTCTCCGGCGCTTCAACTAGGTCCGCTATCGAATCAGGCACCAGGATTTCCTCGCCTTTACGCCGCCGTCAGCTGCATCATCACGCTCCGGAACCGCGCCGCAATAGCATCGCGGCGGAAATGTTGGCCGCCCGACACGACTTTGCGTCCCCGGACCCAGGCACAATCGACCTTGCCGCCACGCGCGAATATCCAGGCGTCGAGAATGGCGTCGCCGGTTTTCCCTGCGAGGGTGGGGGGGCCTGCGTCGAGCGAGATGAAATCGGCCGGCGCTCCCGCGGCAATTGCGGCGTTCCCTGCGCCGAGCGCTTGTGCTCCGCCTTCGAGTGCCCGGTCGAAAAGTGCGCGGCCGGTCGATTGGCCTGATGTCGCAAGCACATTGCGGGCGCGGTGCGCCAGCCGCTGCGAATATTCGAGCATGCGGAGTTCGCCGCCGACGCCGATCTCAACATTCGAATCCGAGCCGACGCCGTATCTGCCGCCGTGTTCGACGAACAGCGGCGCAGAAAAGACGCCGTCGCCGAGATTGGCCTCGGTGATCGGGCACAGGCCGGCGACCGCTCCCGACCGAGCCATGGCGATCGTTTCGGCCTCGGTCATGTGCGTGGCGTGGATCAGGCACCAGCGCCTGTCGACATCAGCGTTGCGCAACAGCCACTCGACGGGCCGGGCCCCTGACCAGGCGACGCAGTCTTCGACTTCTTTCACCTGTTCGGCGATGTGGATGTGGATCGGCCCGGTGGTCATGGCCGTGACAACCGGCAATTCATCCGGGGTCGCCGCGCGTAGGCTGTGCGGCGCAAGTCCGAGCACTGCGCCGTCGATGCCGGCAACCGCTTCGCCGCACTTCTCAAAAAGCTGTGCGAAGCGATTCGTATCGTTGATGAATCGCCGCTGACCTTCATTTGCCGGAGTGCCGCCGAAACCGGAGTGGGCGTAGAAAACCGGTAGAAGGGTGAGCCCGATGCCGGTGTCGACCGAAGCTGACGCGATGCGTTCGGCCATCTCGGCGATGTTGGCGTAGGGGCTGCCGTCGCGGTCGTGGTGGAGATAGTGGAACTCGCCGACGCGCGAAAATCCCGCCTCCAGCATTTCGACATAAAGCTGCGCCGCCACCGCCTCGACCTGGTCCGGCGTCATCGACAGGGCGAAACGGTACATCACCTCGCGCCACGACCAGAAGCTGTCGGACGACGGGCCGCGGATTTCGGCGAGGCCGGCCATGCCGCGCTGGAAGGCGTGACTGTGCAGGTTTGGCATGCCCGGCAGCACGATGGCGTGGCGCTCGTCGTTCGAGGCGGTGACGGCTCCGGCTTCCACCTGATCGATGCGTCCGCCGGCCAGCGTCAGCCTCACATCTCGTTGCCAGCCATCGGCCAGAAGCGCCTGTTCCGCAAAGATTGTTGCCACCATAATCTCCTCACCACTGTCGCGAACCGCACGATAGCACTTGCATCGTGCTTAGATATGTATATACATAATTGAAAGTGGAGGAAACGAAAAAGATCATGGCTGGAGCGCAATCGACAGGATCGGCAAGGGTTTGGCGCAATGCGCGGCTGGCGACGCTGGCTGCGGGCACGGCCGGCCTTGGCACTGTCGATGCGGGCGCGGTCGCAGCACGAGACGGCCGCATCGTCTATGCCGGTGTTGAGGCTGACATGCCGGCCGAGCTGCTGTCGGGTGCCGAGGTTCTGGATTGCCGTGGTCGCTGGATCACGCCGGGCCTGATCGACTGCCACACCCATCTTGTCCACGCCGGAAATCGCGCCAACGAGTTCGAGATGCGCCTGGCCGGTGCCACCTATGAAGAGGTGGCGCGGGCAGGGGGCGGCATCGTCTCGTCGGTCAAGTCGTTGCGTGCGGCGAGCGAGGCAGACCTCGTGGCGCAGACCTTGCCGCGCCTCGATGCGCTGATCGCCGAAGGCGTGACGACCGTCGAGATCAAGTCGGGCTACGGGCTCGACCTCGACAATGAAGGCAAGTCGCTGCGCGCAGCGCGGCAACTGGCCGGGCGGCGGCCTGTGACAGTGCGCACGACTTTCCTCGGCGCCCATGCGCTGCCGCCGGAAGCCAACGGCGATAAGGATGCCTATATCGATCTCGTCGCCGGTCCGATGCTGGCGAAAATAGCTGATGAAGGCCTTGCCGACGCAGTCGACGGCTTCTGCGAGGGCATCGCCTTCTCGCCCGATCAGATGGCACGTGTTTTCGATGCGGCTACAGAGCGCGGCCTGCCGGTTAAGCTCCATGCCGACCAGTTGTCCAATCTCGGCGGCGCCGCACTTGCCGCCAGCTACGGCGCGCTGTCGGCCGACCATCTTGAGTATACCGACGAGGCTGGCGCTGCCGCGATGGCCAAGGCCGGCACGGTCGCGGTTGTCCTGCCGGGCGCCTACTATTTCATCCGCGAGACCAAAAAGCCGCCGCTCGACCTGTTCCGCAAGCACGGCGTCAAGATGGCCGTCGCCACCGACAACAATCCCGGCACCTCGCCGCTGACCTCGCTGCTTCTGACCATGAACATGGCCGCCACCCTGTTTGCCATGACCGTCGACGAATGCATCGCCGGAGTCACCCGCGAAGCCGCGCGTGCGCTCGGCCTGCAGGCCGAGACCGGCACGCTCGAAGCCGGCAAATGGGCCGACCTTGCCATCTGGGACATCGAAAGCCCGGCCGAACTTGTCTATCGCATGGGGTTCAATCCGCTCCATGCCCGTATCTGGAGAGGTAAATGACTACGCTCGTTCTGAAGCCCGGTAACGCAACGCTGGCCGATTGGCGCGCCATTTATCGTGGCGCCGTGCCCGAACTCGACCCGGCCTGCCGCCCCAGGATCAGGGCCAGCGCCGAAACGGTGGCAAGGATCGTCGCCAAGGGTGAGCCGGTCTACGGTATCAACACCGGCTTCGGTAAGCTGGCCAGCGTCCGCATCCCGGCGGACGACCTGGAAACCCTGCAGCGCAACATCGTGCTTTCCCATGCCGCGGGCGTCGGCGAGGCCATGCCGGTCGCGGTGACGCGCCTGATGATGGCTCTGAAGCTTGCAAGCCTGGCACAGGGTGCCTCCGGCGTGCGCGAACAGACCATCGATCTGCTGCAGGCCATGCTTGCCAAGGGTGTCATTCCGGTCGTGCCGGCGCAAGGCTCGGTCGGCGCATCGGGCGATCTGGCGCCGCTGTCGCACATGACCGCGACGATGATCGGTGTGGGTGATTGCCATACGCCGCATGGCATCGTGCCGGCCAAGGTCGCCTTCGTCACCCACGAACTCGAGCAGATCACCCTCGGCGCCAAGGAAGGCCTGGCGCTGCTCAACGGTACCCAGTTTTCGACCGCCTATGCGCTTGCGGCCCTGTTCGATGCCGAGGTTCTGTACAAGTCGGCGCTTGTCACCGGCGCGCTGTCGACGGACGCGGCCAAGGGCTCGGACGCGCCGTTCGATCCGCGCATCCACCTGCTGCGTAAGCATCGCGGCCAGATGGAAACGGCGGATGCGCTGCGCAACCTGATGGCCGGCAGCGCCATCCGCGAGAGCCACCGTGTCGGCGACGAACGTGTCCAGGACCCGTATTGCCTGCGCTGCCAGCCGCAGGTGATGGGCGCAGCCCTGACCTTGCTGCGCCAGGCGGCCGACACGCTTGGCACCGAGGCCAATGGTGTCACTGACAACCCGCTGATCTTCACAGAGGACGATACGGCTCTTTCCGGCGGCAATTTCCACGCCGAGCCGGTTGCCTTTGCTGCCGACATGATCGCGCTCGCGGTTTGCGAGATCGGCTCGCTGTCCGAGCGCCGCATCGCCATGCTGGTCGACCCCGCATTGTCCGGCATGCCGGCTTTCCTGACGCCGAAGCCGGGCCTCAATTCCGGTTTCATGATCCCGCAGGTCACGGCTGCAGCACTGGTTTCCGAGAACAAGCAGAGGGCCTACCCGGCATCCGTCGATTCCATCCCGACTTCCGCCAACCAGGAAGATCATGTCTCGATGGCTGCCCACGGCGCGCGCCGGCTGCTGTCGATGATCGAAAACGCCAATGGCGTTATCGGCATCGAACTGCTGGCTGCTGCCCAAGGCTGCGATTTCCATGCCCCGCTGGCATCGAGTGGGGCGCTCGAAGCGGTGCGCAAGCTGGTCCGGGCGCAGGTGCCGCATCTCGATGACGACCGCCATTTCCATCCCGACATGGAAAAGGCCATCGCTTTGGTCCGCAACGGGGCGATCGTCGAAGCGGCTGGCGCCGTTTCCTTGCCGCAGATTTCGGGGGCTCAGGCATGAGCGATAGGTCCTGGCTGACGGTCCAGCGGGGCGACGCCCCGCTGCTTGTCAGTATCCCCCACACCGGTACCGATCTTGCTGGGCGCGACGACGGCTTCGTTTCGCCCTGGCTGGCCCGGCGTGACACCGACTGGTGGATCGAGCAGCTTTACGACTTTGCCGGTGATCTGGGCGCGACCGTCGTCCGCACCTCGGTTTCGCGCTCGATCATCGACGTCAACCGCGATCCCTCGGGGGCCTCACTTTATCCCGGCCAGGCGACCACGGAGCTTTGCCCGACCACGACTTTTGACGGCGAGGCATTGTACAGGGATGGGCAGGAGCCCGATGCCGACGAGGTGGCCCGGCGCCGCGCGGCTTATTTCGAACCATACCATGCGGCTCTGGAAACCGAGATCGCCCGCCTGCGGGCGATGCACCCCCACGTGGTGCTTTACGATTGCCATTCGATCCGCTCGGTCATTCCCAGGCTCTTCGAGGGCAAACTGCCGCTGTTCAATCTCGGCACCAATTCCGGCAACAGCGCCGACCCCGCCTTGCAGGAACAGGTTGCTGCGCTGATGGCGGCGACGGGCCGGCCTTCTGTCGTCAATGGCCGTTTCAAGGGCGGCTGGATCACCCGCCACCACGGTCGCCCGGAGCAGGGTGTCCATGCTCTGCAGATGGAGCTTTCCTGCCGCGGCTACATGCTTGAGCCGGAAGGAAAGATCGAACCGTCCAACTGGCCGAGCCGCTACGACCCCGCCTTCGCCGCGCCGATGCGTGCGATGCTTACCAAGATTTTCGAAACCGCGCTCGCTTGGGCGGGCAGCCGACACTCCTAGGAGGCTTACGCATGACCCAACATTCCCGCATCGACAATGACCGCGTCATCCGCGCCGCCACCGGCACGGAACTCACCGCAAAGAGCTGGCTCACCGAAGCGCCGCTGCGCATGCTGATGAACAATCTCGACCCGATGGTCGCCGAAAAGCCGAGCGAACTCGTGGTCTATGGCGGCATCGGCCGCGCCGCGCGCGATTGGGAGAGCTTCGACCGCATCGTAGCCGCCTTGCGCAAGCTCGAGGCGGACGAGACGCTGCTCATCCAGTCGGGCAAGCCGGTCGGCGTGTTCCGCACCCACAAGGATGCGCCGCGCGTCCTGCTCGCCAACTCCAACCTGGTGCCGCACTGGGCCAACTGGGATCATTTCAACGCCCTCGATAAGAAGGGCCTGATGATGTACGGCCAGATGACTGCCGGCTCGTGGATCTATATCGGCAGCCAGGGCATCGTTCAGGGCACCTACGAGACCTTCGTCGAGATGGGCCGCCAGCATTTTGGCGGCAACTTGGCTGGCCGATGGATCCTGACGGCCGGCCTCGGCGGCATGGGCGGCGCGCAGCCGCTGGCCGCCACCATGGCTGGAGCCTCCTGTCTTGCCGTCGAATGTCAGCCGAGCCGCATCGAGATGCGGCTGAAGACCGGCTATGTCGACGTCCAGGCCAAGGACCTCGACGACGCTTTGGCCATCATCGACAAGGCAAGCAAGGAAAAGAAGGCGATTTCCGTCGCCCTGCTCGGCAATGCCGCCGACGTCTTCCCCGAACTCGTCAAGCGTGGCGTCAAGCCCGACGCGGTGACCGACCAGACCTCGGCGCATGACCCCGTCAACGGTTACCTGCCCCAAGGCTGGACGGTCGCCGAATGGGAAGACAAGCGCGAGCGGGATCCCCAGGCGGTGGCGAAAGCCGCGCGCGCCTCAATGGCCGTGCACGTCAAGGCGATGCTTGACTTCCACAAGATGGGCATTCCGACCGTCGACTATGGCAACAACATCCGCCAGATGGCGCTGGAAGAGGGCGTGGAGAACGCGTTCGACTTCCCCGGTTTCGTCCCGGCCTATATCCGTCCGCTGTTCTGCCGCGGCATCGGCCCGTTCCGCTGGGCGGCGCTGTCTGGCGACCCGGAGGATATCTACAAGACCGACGCCAAGGTGAAGGAACTCACCCCCGGCAACACGCACCTGCACAACTGGCTCGACATGGCCGCCAAGCGCATCCATTTCCAGGGTCTGCCGGCGCGCATCTGCTGGGTCGGCCTCGGTGACCGCCACCGCCTCGGCCTCGCCTTCAACGAGATGGTCGCCAAGGGCGAGCTCAAGGCGCCTGTCGTCATTGGCCGCGATCACCTGGACTCGGGCTCGGTCGCGTCGCCGAACCGCGAGACCGAGGCGATGAAGGACGGATCGGATGCTGTGTCCGACTGGCCGCTGCTCAACGCGCTGCTCAACACCGCCTCCGGCGCCACCTGGGTGTCGCTGCACCATGGCGGCGGCGTCGGCATGGGCTTCTCGCAGCATTCGGGCGTGGTCATCTGTGCCGACGGCACCGAGGACGCAGCACGCCGCCTGGAGCGCGTGCTGTGGAACGACCCCGCGACCGGCGTCATGCGCCACGCTGATGCCGGCTACGACATCGCCCTCGACTGCGCCAGGGACAAGGGCCTCAACCTGCCGGGCATTCTGGGCTGACCATGCGTATCATTCGCCACGCCGACTGCCGACCCATGCCGTGGAAGAACGGCGGCGGCGTGACGACCGAAATCATGGCCTGGCCGCCCGCGGCCGGGCTCGACGACTTCGACTGGCGCATCTCGATGGCGCAAGTCGCAAGCGGCGGACCGTTTTCCGTCTTTGCCGGCATCGACCGGACGCTGACGGTCCTGGCCGGCAGCATGGAACTCGCGGCGGGCGATGCGGCGCCGGTGGCACTTTCTCCACGGTCAGAGCCTTACATTTTCCCGGGCGATGTCAGCACCGAGGCGAAGCTCATCGACGGCCCGGTTCTCGATTTCAACGTCATGACCCGGCGGGGCCGCATCAGCCACTCGGTTCAGCGGCTGGAATTTTCAGAGCCGACCAGGATTGGCGTGGGTGAGGGGACCAGCCTGGCCTTCTTCGCCTCGGGCTCGGCGCGTATCGGCAATGAGAAAATCGCCGCGCTGGACACGCTGCATACCGAAGCTGGCCCAGTTGTGCTGGAAATAGAGCCTAGCGAAGCGGTATCGCTCCTGCTCGTCTCCATTCGCCGCCAATAAGCGCGCAATCTCCAAAATCGTCGTGACATCCGGCCGGAACTGGCAAACTATCCCATCGGGGTGGGTAGGTCAGGTCGGCGACCGCTATCGCACGGCGAAATGGAGAATGTGCCATGGACACCTACAAGGTCGGTTATTTCATAGGCAGCCTTGCCGCAGGCTCGATCAACCGCAAGCTCGCCAAGGCGCTTGTCAGGCTCGCACCCAAGCATCTCGAAATGGAGGAAATCTCGTTTCGGGACCTGCCGCTCTACAGCTACGACTATGACGCCGATTTTCCGCCGCCCGCCCGCGCCTTCAAGCAGGCGCTTGCTGGTGTCGACGCCATCCTGTTCGTTACGCCCGAATACAACCGGTCCATCCCCGGCGGCCTGAAGAACGCCATCGACTGGGCGAGCCGGCCCTATGGCACCAATTCGTTCACCCGCAAGCCTTCGGCCGTCATCGGAACGTCGCCGGGTGCGATCGGCACGGCGGTCGCGCAACAAAGCCTGCGCAGCGTGCTGAGCTTTTGCAATTCGCCGCAAATGAATGCGCCGGAAGCCTACATCCAGTTCAAGCCGGGGCTGATCACCGATGAAGGCGAGGTGACAAATGAGGATACCGCCGAATTCCTCAGGAATTACATGGCCGAATTCCACGCCTTTGTCGTCAGGGTCTACACCGTATTGCCGCGCGGCGGATGACCTTCGCCCGACGACTTGGCGGGCGGAAATTCGTCCGGCACAAGAAGGATCCGGGCGCGGAGCAAGGCGATTCGTGCCTCGCAATTGCCAAAGCGAGTTCCTTTGACGGGCACTGCCTGAAATATGGCCAAATTCGAGCATCGAACACGAAAAAGCCTGAATCCTTCCGTTCCGGTCTCTACCCGGCACTGCTATGAGGCGCCTGGCGACGTGGGTGATGACGGCGCCATATTTTCACTCAATCGCGGTGCAAGAGCGATCAATCGACCTGTTGTGTTGCCATGCAACCAATTCTTGTTTGAAACGGTTTATGCGACAGGTCCGCGGCGCCGAAAGGCGTGGCGGACTTTCTGTCAGACGGAAATGCTGTAGATGAATATTCAGACCGACCCGCGCCGGATCAAAGATGTAGTGCCTAGTTTTCCGGCTGTGGCAGAACAGCCGATAAGGGCCACGGTGCTCCATGAGGACCGGCTCAGGGCGACGGGCGAAAGTCTGGCCCGCAAGGAGTTGCGCTCCTATGCCGGTCTCGAAGCGTTCGACTTCCACGCCCGCATTCGCGAGAGCGCCAAGAAGATTCTCCAGGTCTATCGCGACACCAACGCCGCGCAGGGCAGGGGCGAGCCGATCACGCCCGCCGCGCAATGGCTGCTCGACAATAACTATCTTGTCGAGGAGACGATCTATCAGGTCAAACGCGACCTGCCACGCCGCTTCTACCGCGAACTGCCGACCATCGAACTCGGCGAAGGACAGCAGGTCCCGCGCGCGCTCGCCATCGCCTGGATCTACGTCGCCCACTCCGACAGCACCGTGTCGGCGCAGATGTTCAAGTCGATAGTCGAGGGCTACCAGTCCGTCGAGCCGCTGCACATCGGCGAACTCTGGGCGCTGCCGTCACTCCTGCGCTTCGTGCTGGTCGAGAACCTTCGCCGCATCGCCGTGCGGGTCAATCGCGCCCGCGAGATGCGAGCGATTGCCAACGACGTCGCCGACCGCCTGCAAGGTGTGCAGGAACAGGATGACGGCCTGGCCTTGCTCAGGGCCTATGCGGCGCATGCCCGTGACACGACCTTTGCGACACAACTGCTCTATCGATTGCGCGATGGCTCGCAAAATGCCGGCAAAGCATTGATTTGGCTCGAAAACGAGCTTGAGAAGTCTGGTAGCGACGCCGAAGAGATCATCATCGGCGAGCACCACACGCTCTCGAGCGGCAACGTCACCACCGGCAACATCATCCGTGGCCTTCGCCTCATCAACGACCAGGACTGGACTGTCTGGTTCGAGGATGTCAGCCGCGTCGACACGCTGCTGCGCGAGCGCACCAATTTTGCAGCGCTCGATTTCGCCTCGCGCGACCAGTATCGCACCGCGATCGAGGATCTGGCCCGCCACTCCAAGCTTTCCGAATTTCAGGTCGCCGAGCGTGCGACCGATTTCGCGCACACGGAAAAGCCTGCACCGCTTGCGGATCGGGACGATCTGCAGAAGGAATGTTCGGACGTCGGTTTCTTCCTTGTCGGCCCGCGCCGGCAGGAATTGGAGCAGGCGATCGGCTATCGCCCGACGATCGGCCGCGTCATCAATCGTGCCTTCCGCAAGACCAACTGGCTCGGCATAGCCCTTCCGGTCTTTGCGCTGACCGTGGTCCTGCTTTTGCTCGCCGGCAACGCGCTCGCGGCCCTTGGCCTGCCGACGGCAGCGATCGCGCTGATGCTGACGCTGTTTGCTGTTCCGGCAAGTGAAGGCGCACTCGCTTTCTTCAACACCATCGTGCTCAAGTTCCTGGAGCCGACCCGGCTCATCGGCTACGAGTTCAAGCACGGCGTGCCGGCTGAAGCCCGAACGCTCGTGGTGGTGCCGTCGCTGATCGGCTCGCGCGACGATGTCGAGGAAAACATCCGCAACATCGAGGTGCATTATCTCGCCAACATGTCGGGTGAACTCCATTTCGCCGTGCTCTCCGACTGGCCCGACAGCCAGGCCGAGATTTCGGCCGGCGACCGCGAAATCTACGATTACGCCCGCCGCGAGATCGCCAAGCTCAACCAGCGCTATCCGAGCGAGGGCGCGCCGCGGTTCTATCTGCTGCACCGCCGCCGACTCTACAATCCGGCGCAAGGCTGCTGGATGGGCTGGGAGCGCAAGCGCGGCAAGCTGCACGAACTGAACCTTTTGCTGCGCGGCGACGGCGACACCACCTTCATGCCGACGGACGTGGCGCTGCCCGACAACATCGTTCACGTCATGACGCTCGACGCCGATACGCGCATGACGCGCGGCGTGGTCACCAAGCTGGTGGGCAAGATGTGCCACCCGCTCAACCGGCCGGAGTTCGACACCGAAAAGCGCCTGGTGACGGCTGGTTATGCAATCTTGCAGCCGCGCGTGACGCCGTCACTGACGACGGGCGATGAAGCCTCTTTCTTCCAGCGCGTCTTCTCGGCCCACCGCGGCCTCGACCCTTACGTCTTTGCCGTTTCCGATCTCTATCAGGACGTGTTCGGCGAAGGCACCTTCACCGGCAAGGGGCTGTATCATGTCGACGCTATAGAGGCTGCGCTCAAGGGCCGTATCGCCGAAAACACCGTGCTCAGCCACGATCTGCTCGAAGGTGCGCTCGCGCGCTCGGCGCTCGTCACCGATGTCGAGGTCGTCGAAGACTACCCGACCCGTTATTCGGTCGACGCCTCGCGCCAGCACCGCTGGGCGCGTGGCGACTGGCAGCTGCTCGGCTTCATCTTCGATCCGAAATCCGGCGTTCCGGCGCTGTCGCGCTGGAAGATGGTCGACAATCTCAGGCGCTCGCTGACCCCCATCTTTTGGGTCTTGGCGGCGATTGCCGGCTGGACGTTGCTGCCCTTCACCCAGGCGGCGCAATGGCAGGCGCTGTTGATCCTCAGCCTGTTCATGGCGCCGACCTTCGACATCATCGACGCCATCCTGCCCAAGAACCGCGACGCCACGCCGCGAGGCCATTTCAGCGCGCTTGGCCGCGACCTGGCATTCGGCACGGCGATGGTGGCGTTGAAGATCGTGCTCATGGCGCATCTCGCCTGGATGATGGGCGACGCCATCGTCCGCACGCTCTACCGCCTGTTCGTCAGCCGCAAGGACCTGCTGGAGTGGCGCACCGCCTCGCAGGCGCACAAATCAGGCGGCAACGACCTCGCAGCTTACTACCGGATGATGTACGGCGCGGTGATCATTGCCGTCATCGGCCTGGCAGTGCCGGTTTTCGCGGATTCGACCGGCGCGTTCGTTGCTTTCGCATTCGCCGTCTTCTGGGCCGGCTCGCCCGCCTTTGCGTGGCTGATCAGCCGCTCGGCCGAGACCGAGGACCGGCTGCACGTCATGCCCTGGGATGTGCATACGCTGCGCACCGTGGCCCGCCGCACCTGGCACTACTTTGAAACGTTCGTGACGCCGGAGCAAAACCACCTGCCGCCGGACAATTTCCAGGAAAACCCGACTGGCGTCATCGCCACACGTACGTCGCCGACCAATATCGGCGTCTATCTGCTGTCGGTCGTCTCCGCCCGGGATTTCGGCTGGATCAGCCTTGCGGATGCGGTTGCGCGCATCGACGCCACGGTTTCGACCATAGAGAAGATGGAGCGCTACAGGGGGCATCTCTACAACTGGTACGACACCACCAATCTGCGTCCGCTCTATCCGCTTTATGTCTCGAGCGTCGACAGCGGCAATCTCGCCGGCCACCTCGTGGCGGTCGCGACGGCCTGCTCTGAATGGGCGGAGGCGCCCTCGGTCCATCTGCAGGGCGATTTCGAAGGCATTCTCGATATAGTCTCGATCATCGAGGAAAGCGTAGCCGACCTGCCGGACGATCGCCGGCAGTTGAGGCCGCTGCGCCAGCGGCTCATCGACCGCATCGACGGCATGCGCCGCGCAGTGGAGACGATCAAGTCGCAGCCCGAAATGGCCTCGATCCGCACCATCAATCTGGCGGTCTTGTCGGGCGAGATCCGCAAGCTGGCGGGTGCCATCCACACCGAGGCGGTATCGACCAAGAGCGAAGTCCTGTCCGATTGGGCGCGGACGCTCGAGGTGACGTGCGAGGCGCATGTCCATGACGCGCACAGCGACGACCAGGCTGTTGCCGCTCTGCGGGCCAAGCTGATGGAACTGCGCGAGCGCACCCGCAAGTTCGCTTTCGAGATGAATTTCTCGTTCCTGATGCGCAATGAGCGCAAGCTGCTGTCCATCGGCTATCGAGTCGAGGAACATCAACTCGACGAAAGCTGTTATGACCTTTTGGCTTCCGAGGCGCGTCTGACCAGCCTGTTCGGCATCGCCAAGGGCGATATTCCGACCGAGCACTGGTTCCGGCTCGGCCGGCCGATCGTCGAGATCGGTTTCCAGGGTGCCCTGATGTCGTGGTCGGGCTCGATGTTCGAATACCTGATGCCGCCCCTGGTCATGAAGGAGCCGCAGGGCGGCATTCTCAATCAGACCAACAAGCTCATCATCCGCCGGCAGATCCAGTATGGCCGCTCGAAGGGTATTCCGTGGGGCATTTCGGAAGCCGCCTACAATGGCCGCGACCGCGAACTGACCTACCAGTACACCAATTTCGGCGTGCCGGGCCTCGGCCTCAAGCGCGGCCTTGGCCAGAATACGGTGATTGCGCCCTATGCGACCGTGCTGGCGGCCCAGTTCATGCCGAGCGAGGCGACTGCGAACCTGCGGCGGTTGCGCAAGATCGGGGCGCTCGGTCGCTACGGCTACTACGACGCGGTCGACTACACGCCGCAGCGCGTGCCGGAAGGCGCCGATCATGCCATCGTCTACAACTACATGGCCCACCACCAGGGCATGTCGATCGTATCGATTGCCAACGCCATCTTCGAAGGCCGGATGCGCGACCGGTTCCACAGCGACCAGGTGATCGAGGCTGCCGAGCTTCTGTTGCAGGAGAAGGCGCCGCGCGACATTCCGGTGGCAACCGTTCGCACGGAGGTTGCCGAGCACACCAAGGACGAGACCACCGACCACAGCGCAGACACGCGCTTGGTGCTCAATCCGATGCGGGCCCTGCGGTCGACCAACCTGATGTCGAACGGCCGCTATTCGGTGATGGTGTCCGCCACCGGTTCCGGCTACAGCCGCTGGAACGACATGGCGATCACGCGCTGGCAGCCGGACCCGACCGAGGATCGGCTGGGCACCTATTTGTTCCTGCGCGACACCGATACCGGTGACTGGTGGTCGGCGACCGCCGAACCCAAGCGCGCCACCGGCGAGCAGACCCAGACGCTGTTCTGTGACGATAAGGCGAGCTTCATCAAGACTGTCGGCACGCTGCGCAGCGAGGTCGAGTGCATCGTCGTTTCCGAAGGCAATGGTGAGGCCCGTCGCATCGTCATCTGGAACGATGCCGCCGTCGATCGTCACATCGAGGTGACGTCTTTTGCCGAGCTGGTGCTTGCACCCGAGGCCAACGACAACGCCCACCCGGCGTTCTCGAAGATGTTCGTCGAAACCGAGATCACCCACAACGGCAGCGCGATCCTGGCGACCCGGCAGAAGCGGGCCGCCAATGAGCCCTCGGTCGTGGCCGCGCACTTCGTCACCGATCAGTCTGGCTTTGCACGCGATACCGAGGCCGAGACCGACCGCCGCGCCTTCATCGGCCGTGGCCGTACCATCGCCGATCCGGCAGCCTTCGACGCGGGCGCCAAGCTTTCTGGCAGTGCCGGCTTCACCCTCGACCCTGTAGCGGCACTTCGCCGCCGCGTCCGCGTGCCGGCCAACAAAAAGGTCTCGCTGACGTTCTGGACCGTCGTCGGTTCGACCCGCGAGGAAGTCGAGGAGACGGTAGCCCGGCTCGACCATCCCGAGGGTTTCCCGCGCCAGGCCATGCTGTCCTGGACGCGTTCGCAGGTTCAGACACGCCACCTCGGCCTCAATCTCGCCGATGCCGCCAATGTGCAGAAGCTGGCGCGCTATCTGATCTATCCCGATCCGTTCCTGCGTCTTTCGGCGGACGCGATCGCCTCCGGCCTCGGCCGGCAGTCGGCGCTGTGGCCGATGGCGATTTCCGGCGATTTCCCGATCTTGGCGATCCGGATCGGCGACATTGCCGATATCGAGATCGTCGCCCAGGCGCTGAGATTCCAGGAGTACATGCGGGCTCGCGGCCTGGTCGCCGATCTCGTCATCGTCAACGAGCAGGCTTCGTCCTACGTGCAGGATCTGCAGCAGGCCATCGAGCATCTTTGCGAGAACAGCCGGCTACGCGGCAAGGAACTCGGCCCGCGCCAGCACATCTTCGCCGTGCGTCGCGACCTGATGGACGAAGCGTCCTATCGCACGCTGCTCGCTGTCGCGCGGGTCTGCCTGCACACCCGCAATGGCACCATCTTCGACCAGATCGAGCGCGCCGAGGCCGCCGCTTTTCAGGCGCGTGACGCGCTGGCGACGGCTCAGGCAACGGACCGCCAGGAATCGACGGCAACGGCAGCTTTGCCTTCGCGAAACGCTCGCAAGGCTGCCGGGGACGGACTTTCCCACTGGAACGGATTTGGCGGTTTCGACGCTGGCGGCCGCGACTATGTCGTGCGCCTCAATGGCATGCGTGCCACGCCGCAGCCCTGGATCAACGTCGTTGCCAATGCCGGCTTCGGCTTCCACAGTTCGGCCGAAGGCGCGTCCTTCACCTGGAGCCGCAACAGCCGCGACTACCAGCTGACGCCGTGGTCGAACGACCCGGTCACCAACCGGCCGGGCGAGGCGATCTACGTCTTCGACCGCACCAGCGGCAGGACCTACTCGCCGATTGCCGCTGTCGCCCGTGATGCGAGCGCTTCCTACGAGGCGCGTCACGGCCAGGGTTTCTCGACCTTCCGCTCCAAGCGCGGCACGCTGACGACCGAGTTGACCCACCTTGTAGACCCGGCGGATCCTGTCCGTGTCTCGCGACTGCGCATCGAGAATTCCGGCGCCGTGGCGGCCAAGCTCAGGGTCTATGCCTATGCCGAGTGGGTGCTCGGCACCGGGCGGGCCAAGACCGCGCCGAACATCGTTCCCTCGCTCGATCCGGCGACCGGCGCACTGTTGGCGCGCAACACCTATGGTCTCGATTTCGGCGAGCGCGTCGCCTTCATGGTGATGGACGGCAAGGCCGGTTCGGTCACCGCCGATCGTCTCGAGTTCATTGGCACGGGAGGAACGGTCGAGGCGCCGCGCGCGGTGACGCTCGGTGTGGAACTGACCGGCCGCGTGGAAGCCGGCGTCGATCCTTGTGCCGCGATTGCGCGGGACGTCGAGGTGCCGGCTGGCGGCTCTGTGTCGTTGTTGTGGTTGCTCGGCGATGCCGGCTCCGACGAAGAGGCGAGCGCACTTGTGGCCCGTCATCTCAAGGTCGATTTCGACAAGCGGCTTGCCGACAATGCGGATGACTGGCGCTCGTTCCTCGGCACGATCGAAGTCGACACGCCGGACAAGGCGCTCGACGCGATGGTCAACCACTGGCTGCCCTATCAAAGCCTTGCTTGCCGCATCCGCGCGCGCTCGGCCTTCTACCAGGCGAGCGGTGCGTTTGGCTTCCGCGACCAGCTGCAGGACACGCTTGCGCTGCTGATGCATGACGCAAGCCTGGCTCGTGCACAGATCCTGAATGCGGCAGGCCGGCAATTTGCCGAAGGCGACGTGCAGCACTGGTGGCTGCCGCGCACCGGTGCCGGCGTGCGCACGATGATCTCCGACGACGTCGTCTGGCTGGCCAGCGCCACGGCACGCTATGTCACCGTGACCGGCGACGCCGCGATCCTGGCCGAGCAATTGCCCTTCATCGAAGGACAACAGCTCAACCCGGGTGAGCATGACGTCTTCTTCACGCCCGAGGCGTCGAAGAAGAAGGCTTCGCTCTACGAGCATTGCGCCCGCGCGCTCGACCTCGCCGTCAAGCGGACCGCCAAGAACGGCCTGCCGCTGATCCTCGGTGGCGACTGGAACGACGGCATGAACCGCGTCGGCGAGGAGGGCAAGGGCGACAGCGTCTGGCTCGGCTGGTTCCTGCTGAAGACGCTTGGCGAGTTTGCGCCCCTGGCCAAGGCAGAGGGCGACTCCAAGCGTGCCAATGCCTGGGACAAGCATGCCAATGCCCTGAAGCGGGCGCTGGAGAATGCCGCCTGGGACGGCGAGTGGTATCGTCGCGGCAGTTTCGACGATGGCACGCCGCTCGGCTCGCGCAATTCCGACGAATGCAAGATCGATTCGATCGCCCAGTCGTGGAGCGTGATTTCGGGCGAGGGCGATCCTGCCCGTTCGCGCACCGCCATGGCACAGGCGACCAAGATGCTGGTCGATGACGAGATGCAGCTCATCAGGCTGTTCACGCCGCCGTTCTCCGAGACGGAGAAGGAACCCGGCTACATCAAATCCTATCCGCCAGGCGTGCGCGAGAACGGTGGCCAGTACACCCATGCGGCGACGTGGTTTGTCATCGCGCTGGCGGAAATGGGGCAGGTCGACGAGGCCTACCGCTGCTTCTCCATGCTCAACCCGGTCAACCATGCGCTCGACGAGCATTCGGCGGAGACCTACCGGGTCGAACCCTATGTCGTGGCGGCCGATGTCTATGCCGACGCATCCAAGGCAGGGCGCGGTGGCTGGACCTGGTACACAGGTTCGGCCGGCTGGCTCTATCGTGCGGCGGTCGAGAGCATCCTCGGCATCAGCCGGCGCGGCGACCGACTTGTGGTTTCTCCGGCCATTCCGAAGCATTGGGAAGGTTACGCTGCGACCCTGCGCTTGGGTGGAGCTGTCTATAGGTTGCGGGTGGTGAGAGACAAAACCACTAAGGCTGCGAAGGCCGATGTCGATGGCGTGAAGGGCAAGGATGCGTCTTTTGCCATGCGCGATCGTGGCGAGATCGAGGTGGTGGTGCGCATTCCGGCCTGACCGGAATGCCCCTGCGTTAACTTGTCCGTCATCTTCGTCATCATTTCGCCGCAACGATGCCTTTTTTCGTTAGTTCTCAATTCCTTATCGGATCACACGAGATTACCGAGCGTAGCTATGTGTTGTTCGATTTTTTTGAACTCAGAGGTTATCTGCGCATTGTCTTGCGGACCCGAGGTCGCTATTTGTCGGCCATGGTGCAGTGCACAATAAAGGGACGAACGGGACTCAAGGGGTACCAAAGTGTCGTTGCTTGAGGTTTATTGGAGAGCCCTTCGCTATCTTGCCGCAGACGGCAAGAAGGTCGGGCTGATTTGCGCAGCCAACGTCGTGTTGGCCATCGTCACTATTGCCGAGCCGATTCTGTTCGGACGCATCATCGATGCCATTGCCGGAAAGACGGAAGTCGTTCCCACGATGGCGCTGTGGGCCAGCTTCGGCGCGTTCAACATTGTCGCTTTCGTTCTGGTGGCGCGTGGCGCCGACCGCCTGGCCCATGCGCGGCGCGGCGAAGTTCTCTGCCAGTCGTTCGAACGCGTCATCACCATGCCGCTTGCCTGGCACCAGCAGCGTGGCACGTCGCACTCGCTGCACACGCTGCTGCGCGCGGTAGAGGCGCTGTTCAGCCTGTGGCTCGAATTCATGCGCACCCACCTGTCGACCGCCGTGGCGCTGACGCTACTCATCCCGACGGCCTTCGCGATGGACGTCCGCATGTCGCTGGTGCTGATCGGCCTCGGCGCGCTCTATCTGATGATCGGCCGGCTGGTGATGCGCAAGACCAAGGAAGGCCAGGCTTCGGTCGAACGCCACTATCACAAGGTCTTTTCCCACGTCTCCGACTCGGTCAGCAACGTGGCGGTGCTGCAGAGCTACAACCGTATCGGCCAGGAAACGGAATCGCTGCGCGATTACGTCAAGGCGCTGATCACCACGCAGAACCCGGTCCTCGATTGGTGGGCGCTGGCTTCCGCCATGCATCGGCTCGCCTCGACGATCTCGATGATGGTGGTGCTGCTCATCGGTGCCTATCTCGTCACCCAGGGCCAGTTGCGGATCGGCGATATCGTTGCCTTTACCGGCTTTGCCGCCTTGCTGATCAGCCGCCTCGACCAGGTTTCGAAT
The DNA here is from genome assembly GCF_946995915.1 of Aminobacter niigataensis. Lineage (GTDB taxonomy): Bacteria > Pseudomonadota > Alphaproteobacteria > Rhizobiales > Rhizobiaceae > Aminobacter > Aminobacter niigataensis. The sequence continues at coordinate 3,937,557 of NZ_OX341517.1, read as the reverse complement.
TTCGCCAACCAGATCTTCGACGCCCGTTCGAAGCTGGAGGAGTTCTATCGTCTCGAGGATACCGCCGCCGACCATCGCGAGCCCGAGGGCCTGCGTGAGCTGGAAAACGTTACCGGTCATGTCCGCTTCGAAAATGTCAGCTTCGAGTTTCCGAATTCGGGGCAGGGCGTCAGCGACGTTTCCTTCGAGGTCAGCGCCGGCCAGACCGTTGCCATCGTCGGCCCGACCGGCGCGGGCAAGACCACGCTTATCAACCTCCTGCAACGCGTTCATGCGCCGGAGCATGGCCGTATCCTGATCGACGGTATCGATACGCGCAGCGTGACCAAGAAGTCGCTGCGCCATTCGATCGCCACCGTGTTCCAGGATGCCGGCATGCTCAACCGCTCGATCGAGGCCAACATCCGCGTCGGCCGCGCCAGCGCCAGCTACGAGGAAGTGCACGCCGCAGCCAGCGCCGCGGCAGCGCAAGACTTCATCCTGTCGAAGAGCGAAGGCTATGACACCAATGTCGGCGAGCGCGGCGGGCAGTTGTCCGGCGGCGAGCGCCAACGCATCGCGATTGCCCGCGCCATCCTCAAGAGCGCGCCGATCCTGGTGCTGGACGAGGCGACCAGCGCGCTCGACGTCGAGACAGAGAACCGCGTCAAGGACGCGATCGACATGCTGCGCGATGGCCGCACGACGTTCATCATCGCCCACCGCCTGAGCACTGTTCGCGACGCCGACCTCGTCGTGTTCATGGATCACGGTCGTGTCGTCGAGATGGGCGGCTTTGGCGAGCTTTCGGCTCGCAACGGACGCTTTGCCTCGCTGCTGCGCGCCGGTGGCCTGCTCAACGACGAAGAGGTCCGCCGTGTCACCCATGTCGAGGCAGCGGCCTGACGCTGTCCTCGAAGCAGCGGCCTGAGGCCGATCTGGTTTTTGTCAACACTGCGGGGCGCTTCGGCGCCCCGTTTGCGTTGGCGGGCCGCGACGTTGGAACTGATTGCGAAGAAGGCCGGCCACGGCTATTTAGCGTCCATGACACAGACGAGTTCGCAGGCTTGGCGTTTCAGCGACCTGGCCAACCCGACCCGCTTCATCACGCTGGTGGACAAGGTTGTCCCTTGGCTCGCCGGCGCTTCGGCGCTGGTGCTCGCTGCAGGCCTGTATCTCGGCTTTGCCGCGCCCGGTGATTTCCAGCAGGGCATCACCGTCCGCATCATGTACATCCACGTGCCCTTCGCCTGGCTCGCCATGATGTGCTATTCCGTGATGGCAATTGCGGCACTGGGAACGCTTGTCTGGCGCCACCCACTCGCCGACGTTGCACTGAAGGCGGCAGCACCGGTCGGTGCCGTGTTCACAGCCCTGGCGCTGCTTACAGGCTCGATCTGGGGCAAGCCGATGTGGGGCACCTGGTGGGTGTGGGACGCGCGGCTGACCTCGGTCTTCGTGCTTTTCCTGATGTATCTCGGCATCATCGCGCTGACGCGCGCGCTCGACGACCCTGCGCGCTCGGCGCGTGCCGCGGCGGTCATCACGCTGGTCGGTTTCGTCAATATCCCGATCATCAAGTTTTCGGTCGAATGGTGGAACACGCTGCACCAGCCGGCTTCGGTGTTCCGCCTCGATGGCCCGACGATCCATCCCAGCCTGCTCTGGCCCCTGCTTGTGATGGCGCTTGGCTTTACCCTTCTGTTCTTCACTCTGCATCTAATGGCGATGCGCACCGAGATATTGCGGCGCCGTGTGATGGCCATGCGCCAGATCGCTGCCCGGAAGGCCGAGCGCCAGCGGCACTGAGCGGCCAAACCCAGGAAGGAAGCCAACATGTGGCCCGATCGTCGAATTCTTGATCTCCTGGGCCTCGACCTTCCGATCTTGCAGGCGCCGATGGCCGGGCCTGTCGATTCCGAGATGGTGATTGCCGTTTCCGAAGTTGGCGGACTGGGCGGCTTGCCCTGTGCGCTGATGAGCCCTGAGAAGACGCGCACCGAACTCGGCATCATCCGCCAGCGCACCTCGCGGCCGATCAGCGTCAATTTCTTCTGCCACAGGCAGCCCGAGGAAGACCTCGCCCGCGAATCCGCGTGGAAACGCCGCCTAAAACCATTTTACCTTGAACTCGGACTCGATCCTGCAGCACCCACACCACGCTCGGCGCGAGCGCCTTTCGATGCCGAGTTCTGCGAGATCGTCGAGGAGTTCCGCCCCGAGGTGGTAAGCTTCCATTTCGGCCTGCCCGACGCTGGCCTGCTCGACCGGGTCAAGGCGACCGGCGCCAAGGTGCTGTCGTCGGCGACGACAGCCGACGAAGCGGTGTGGCTGGAGCAGCACGGCTGCGATGCCATCATCGCGCAAGGGGCCGAGGCCGGTGGCCATCGCGGCATTTTCCTCACCGACGACGTCGCCAATCAGGCAGGCACCTTCGCGCTGGTGCCGCAGGTGGTCGACGCGGTCAAGGTGCCGGTCATCGCAGCCGGCGGCATCGCCGATGCACGCGGTATCGTTGCGGCCTTCGTGCTTGGAGCCTCGGCGGTGCAGATCGGCACCGCCTATCTGTTCTGCCCGGAAGCCAAGGTGGCGGCCCCTCACAAGGCAGTGCTGCGCACCGCCAAGGACGATCATACCGCCCTGACCAATGTCTTCACCGGCCGGCCGGCGCGCGGCATCGTCAACCGCATCATGCGCGAAGTCGGCCCCCTGTCCGATCTGGCGCCCGCTTTTCCGCTTGCAGGCGGCGCGCTGGCGCCGCTGCGGGCGAAGTCCGAGCCGCAGGGTTCGGGCGACTTCATGTCGTTGTGGTCAGGACAGGCCGCGCGCCTCGGCCGCGAAATGCCGGCGGCTGAACTGACGCGATCCCTCGCCGAAGAGGCGCAGGCCCTGCTGGCCAAATTTGCCAGGTAGGGGATTATCGCAGCGACAGGCTATTTTGGCGTCAGCGTCCGGCGTACCGCGTCATGCCAGCCCTTCAGCTTGGCGGAGCGCACGGCCGCCTGCATCTCGGGCCTGAACTGTCGGTCGAGCGCCCAGGCCTTGGCGAAATCCTTGGCCTTTGGCCACACGCCCGCCCGCGAACCGGCGAGCCAGGCAGCGCCGAGAGCTGTTGTTTCGAGCACGGTCGGTCGGTCGACCGGCGCGTCGAGGATGTCGGCGAGGCGCTGCATCGTCCAGTCGGAGGCGACCATGCCGCCGTCGACGCGCAGCACCGTCTTGCCGTTCCTGGTCTTCCAGTCCTTCTTCATCGCGTCGAGCAGATCGCGGGTCTGGTAGGCGACGGACTCCAGCGCCGCCCGGGCGAATTCTTCAGGGCCGGTATTGCGGGTCAGCCCGTAAATGGCGCCGCGTGCCTCGGCATCCCAGTGCGGCGCGCCGAGGCCTACGAAGGCAGGCACGAGATAGACGCTCTGTGTATCGTCGGCCTGTGCCGCCATCTCGCCACTGTGCTCGGCCTTGCCGATCACCTTGATGCCGTCGCGCAGCCACTGCACCGCAGCGCCGGCAATGAAGATCGACCCTTCGAGTGCATAGGTCGTCTTGCCGTCGAGCCGGTAGGCGATGGTGGTGAGCAGCCGGTTCTTCGAACGCACGATATCGCTGCCCGTATTCAGGATGGCAAAGCAACCGGTACCGTAGGTCGACTTCATCATGCCTGGCTCGAAACAAGCCTGGCCGATGGTTGCCGCCTGCTGGTCGCCCGCAACGCCGAGGATGGGGATTTCAGCACCGAACAACGCCTTCTCGGTGACGCCGAAGTCTGCGGCGCAATCCTTGACCTCGGGCAGCATCGCGGCCGGGATGCGCAGGATGTCGAGAAGTTCGGCGTCCCATGCGTTCTTTTCTATATTGTAGACCAGCGTGCGCGAGGCGTTGGTAGCGTCCGTCGCGTGCACCTTGCCGCCGGTAAGCCGCCAGATCAGGAACGAGTCGATGGTGCCGGTCAGCAGTTCGCCGCGCTCTGCACGTTTGCGCGCGCCCTTCACCTTGTCGAGCAGCCAGGCGATCTTGGTGCCGGAGAAATAGGGGTCCAACAGCAGTCCGGTCTTTTTGGTGAAGCGCGGCTCCAGCCCTTGCTTCTTGAGCTTGGCGCACAGCGGCGCGGTGCGCCGGTCCTGCCAGACGATGGCGTTGTGGATCGGTTTGCCCGTGGCTTTGTCCCAGATGACCACGGTTTCGCGCTGGTTGGTGATGCCGATAGCGGCGATGTCGGCGGCGTCCTTGCCGGCCTTCTTCAATGCAGTCTTGCAGGTCGAAACCACGCTGTCCCAGATTTCTTCCGGATCATGTTCGACCCAGCCCGATGCTGGGAAATGCTGGGTGAATTCCTTCTGGCCGATGCCGGCAACGCTCATCGCCTGGTCGAACACGATTGCCCGGCTGGACGTGGTGCCTTGATCGATCGCCAGAACAAAACCGCTCATTTCCGTCTCCTGCAGTCACTTGCAAAAATAGGGGAGACGGCACTGTGCCGTCTCCCCAGGTTCTGCCAGGCGGAATTTCCGCCTGAACCCCTACTTGCTCCAGCTCTTCACCAGTTCGTCGTAATTGACGGTGATCGGCTTTTCCTTCTCGTTCTCGATCTTCAGCTGAGGCGCAAGATTGCCTGCCTTGACCGCTTCCGCGTTCCAGTAGGCGAGATCATGCTCTTCCGCCAGCTTCGGACCGATATCGCCCTGGATGCCGGCGCGCTCCAGGCGTTCCATCACCTTTTCCTGCTCGGCGCAAAGCGAGTCCATGGCCTCCTGGGCCGTCTTGGCACCCGACGAAGCATCGCCGATTGCCTGCCACCACAGCTGGGCCAGCTTCGGATAGTCGGGCACGTTGGTGCCGGTCGGCGACCACTGGACGCGGGCCGGCGAACGGTAGAACTCGACCAGGCCGCCGAGCTGCGGCGCACGATCGCTGAAGCTCTTGTGGTCGAGGGTCGACTGGCGGATGAAGGTCAGGCCGACATGGCTCTTCTTCACGTCCACGGTCTTCGACGTCACGAACTGCGCGTAGAGCCAGGCGGCCTTGGCGCGGTCGTCAGGCGTGGATTTCAGGATCGTCCACGAGCCGACGTCCTGGTAGCCGAGCTTCATGCCGTCCTTCCAGTAGACGCCGTGCGGCGAGGGCGCCATGCGCCATTTCGGCGTGCCGTCCTCGTTCATCACCGGCAGGCCTGGCTTGACCATGTCGGCGGTGAAGGCGGTGTACCAGAAGATCTGCTGGGCAACCGCGCCCTGAGCCGGAACCGGGCCGGATTCGGAGAAGGTCATGCCCTGCGCTTCCGGCGGAGCGTAGGCTTTGAGCCAGTCGAGATACTTGACGATCGAGTAGACCGAGGCCGGGCCGTTTGTGTCACCGCCGCGGGCTACGCACGAGCCGACCGGCTGGGACTTCTCGTTGACCTTGATGCCCCATTCGTCGACCGGCAGGCCGTTTGGCAGGCCCTTGTCGCCGTTGCCGGCCATCGACAGCCAGGCATCGGTGAAGCGCCAGCCGAGCGAGGGGTCCTTCTTGCCGTAGTCCATGTGGCCATAGACCTTCTGGCCGTTGATATCGCGGCCGGTGAAGAACTCGGCGATATCCTCGTAGGCTGACCAGTTGACCGGAACGCCGAGGTCGTAGCCGTATTTTGCCTTGAAATCGGCCTTGTTCTTCTCGTCGTTGAACCAGTCGTAGCGGAACCAGTACAGGTTCGCGAACTGCTGGTCGGGAAGCTGGTAGAGCTTGCCGTCCGGGGCGGTCGTGAACTTGCTGCCGATGAAGTCGGCGATGTCGAGGTTCGGATTGGTGACGTCCTTGCCTTCGTTGGCCATCCAGTCGGTCAGGCTGCGCGCCTGCAGATAGCGCCAGTGGGTGCCGATCAGGTCGGAATCGTTGACATAGGCGTCATAGATGTTTTCGCCCGACTGCATCTGCGTCTGCAGCTTTTCGATGACGTCGCCCTCGCCGATGAGGTCGTGCGTGATCTTGATGCCGGTGATGTCCGAGAACGCCTTGGCGAGCGTCTTCGATTCATATTCGTGCGTGGTGATGGTTTCCGAAACGACCTTGATGTCCATGCCGGCGAAAGGTTTCGCCGCATCGATGAACCACTGCATTTCGGCTTCCTGGCCGGCGCGGTCGAGCGCCGACATGTCCTTGATCTCGGTATCGAGGAAGGTTTTCGCTTCCTCCATGCCGGCAAAGGCATTGCCTGCGCCCAAAAGCAGGGCGATCACACTCGTTGATGCTAGAATATGGCGTCGCATTAATTTCCTCCCAAACAAGGTTGCATTGCCATTTGGCGCCGCCGCGGGCTTGCGGCGGCCCAACATTTCCCCCTCTAGACGAAGCGGAATACGCCGATGGCGTAGACCACTGCGAGAGCGAGAGCCCACCACAGGTTGGGCCCGATCAGGCCCAGCCATGCGAGATGAATGAAGGCGCTGCCGAGCAGCGAAACGAAAAGCCTGTCTCCTCGGGTCGTCTCGAACCTGAGGATCCCGACGCGCGGATTGCCGCCGGGCGAAAAATACTCCCACACGCCCATGCCAACCAGCATGAGGAAGATGGTGATGAAGAACGCCGCCGTCGGCAGCGTCCAGGCCATCCAGGAAAAGTCCATCACAAACGCTCCCTCAGACGCGGCCCAGGGCAAAGCCCTTGGCGATGTAGTTGCGGACAAACCAGATGACGAGCGCGCCCGGGATGATGGTCAAGACACCCGCCGCGGCAAGCACGCCCCAGTCCATGCCCGAGGCCGAGACCGTGCGCGTCATGATGGCGGCGATCGGCTTGGCGTCGGTGGTGGTCAGGGTGCGGGCGATCAACAGTTCGACCCAGGAGAACATGAAGGTGAAGAACGCCGCGACCCCGATGCCGCTTGCGATCAGCGGCACGAAGATCTTCACGAAAAAGCGCGGGAACGAGTAGCCGTCGATGTAGGCGGTCTCGTCGATCTCCTTGGGTACGCCCGACATGAAACCTTCGAGGATCCACACCGCCAGGGGCACGTTGAACAGGCAATGGGCGAGCGCGACGGCGATATGCGTGTCGATCAGGCCAAAGGCGGAATAGAGCTGGAAGAAGGGCAGGGCGAACACCGCCGGCGGGGCCATGCGGTTGGTCAGAAGCCAGAAGAACAGGTGCTTGTCGCCCAAGAAGCGATAGCGCGAGAAGGCATAGGCCGCAGGCAGGGCGACGGAGATCGAAATCACCGTGTTCATGACCACGTAGATGATCGAGTTGATGTAGCCCTTGTACCAGGACGGATCGGTGAAGATCACGCTGTAGTTGCGCAGCGTCGGGTTTTGCGGCCAGAGCGAGAAGGCGCCCAGGATTTCCTGGTTTGACTTGAAGCTCATGTTGATCAGCCAATAGATCGGCAGCATCAAGAAGATGATGTAGATCGTCGGCACCACCCACCAGAAGCGCGATTCCTCGCCGCGCCGCCGCATCCGTCTGGCGAGCGCCGCGTCCGCAGGGCCGCCATGGGCGGCGCGTTCCGCAGCCGGCGCATTGCGCATCATCTGGTCCTTGTCGACGTTCACGACGGCTTCCCTTGTCCCCGCCATCTCACTTCTCCACGTCGTAGTTGGTCATGACGGTGTAGAAGACCCATGACAGCAGCAGCACGATCAGGAAGTAGATGATCGACATCGCCGCCGCCGGGCCGAGGTCGAACTGGCCGACCGCCATCTTGACGAGGTCGATAGACAGGAAGGTCGTCGAATTGCCGGGCCCGCCGCCGGTGACGACGAAGGGTTCGGTATAGATCATGAAACTGTCCATGAAGCGCAGCAGCACGGCGATCAGAAGCACGCGCTGCATTTTCGGCAGCTGGATGTAGCGGAACACCGCCCAGCGCGAGGCGCCGTCGATCTTGGCCGCCTGATAGAAGGCGTCGGGGATCGACACCAGCCCGGCGTAGCAGAGCAGCACGACCAGGCTGGTCCAGTGCCAGACGTCCATGACGATGACCGTCACCCAGGCGTCGAACGGGTCGTTGACGTAGTTGTAGTCGAAGCCGAGCGCGTGCAGCGTGTAGCCAAGCAGGCCGATGTCGATGCGCCCGAAGACCTGCCAGATGGTGCCGACGACATTCCACGGAATGAGCAGCGGCAGCGCCATCAGCACCAGGCAGACGGGCACGCCCCAGCCTTTCCTGGGCATGTTGAGCGCGATGAAGATGCCGAGCGGGATCTGGATCGCCAGGATGATCGCCGAGAAGATCAGGTTGCGGCCCATCGCCGCCCAGAAGCGGTCGGAGTGCAGCATCTCCTCGAACCATTCGGCGCCGGCCCAGAAGAATTGGTTGCCGCCGAACGTGTCCTGCACCGAATAGTTGACCACCGTCATCAGCGGGATGACCGCCGAGAACGCCACCAGCACGAGCACCGGCAGCACCATGAACCAGGCTTTGTTGTTCCAGGTCTTTTCCATGGTTACGCTCCCATCTCGACGCGCCAGGACTTGTCGTAGAGGTTGATGCCGGCGGGATCGAAGGTGACGTGCGGATCGGCTGGCACGTTGTCGTCTTCGCCCAGGATCGCCGCGATCTCGCGGCCTTCGAGGCTGGCGCGCACCACCTTGTGTCGGCCGATATCCTCGACCTTGCGCACGGTGACGGGCATGCCCTTGGCGCCCAGCCGTACGTATTCGGGGCGGATGCCGAGTTCGATGCCATTGCCTTCGGCCTTGGGCGTGCCGGGCAGGTCGATTACTTGCTCGCCGAGCCGGGCGCGCCTGCCATCAACTGCCACCGGCATGACGTTCATGCCGGGCGAGCCGATGAAATAGCCGACGAAGGTGTGCTTGGGGCGCTCGAACAGTTCGGCCGGTGTGCCGATCTGGACGATCTCGCCGTCATACATCACCACCACCTTTTCGGCGAAGGTCAGTGCTTCGGTCTGGTCGTGGGTGACGTAGATCATGGTGTAGCCAAAGCGGCGGTGAAGCTGCTTGAGCTGCGAACGCAGTACCCACTTCATGTGCGGGTCGATGACGGTCAGCGGCTCGTCGAACAGGATGGCGTTGACGTCCGAGCGCACCAGTCCGCGGCCGAGCGAGATCTTCTGCTTCTGGTCGGCGGTCAGCCCGCGCGCCTTGCGCTTGGCCCAGCTCGCGAGGTCGATCATCTCGAGCGTCTCGCGCACCTTTCGGTCGACATCGGCCTCGGCGACGCCACGGTTGCGCAGTGGGAAGGCGAGATTGTCGTAGACCGTCATGGTGTCGTAGATGACCGGGAACTGGAACACCTGGGCGATGTTGCGTTCCTGCGTCGACAGCCGGGTCACGTCCTTGCCGTCGAACAGAAGCTGCCCGTGCGAGGCGTGCAGCAGCCCCGAAATGATGTTGAGCAGCGTGGTCTTGCCACAGCCGGACGGGCCGAGCAGCGCATAGGCGCCGCCATCGTCGAAGCTGTGATGCACTTCCCTCAGTGCATAGTCCTTGTCGGATTTCGGGTTGGCGCCGTAGGCGTGGCGGATGTGGTTCAGGTCGATGCGTGCCATCTCGCCCTCCTATGCTGCCAGTTGCGATGGCGAGGCGGCCGAACGGCCGTTCGCGTCGAACACCATGACGTGGCGCGGATCGATGAAGACCTCGATGGTCTCGTCCGGCTCGAACTGGCGGATGCCATGGGCGAGCATCACCCATCGCGCATCTGCGTAGTTGAGATGAACGAAGCTTTCAGAGCCGGTGATCTCGGTCACCGTCACCTTGGCCTTCACGCCAACCGCATCTGCGGTCCGCTTTTCGAAAGAAAGATGGTGGGGCTGGAAGCCGATCGTATAGCTGGCGTCGGCAATGCCGGCGAGGTCTGCCGGCACCGGGAGGTCCACCCCACCATCAAGCTGGAAACTGCGGCCGCTCTTCTTCAGCACGATCGTGTTGAGCGGCGGGTCGGCAAAGGTCCGCGCCGTGACCAGGTCGTTCGGCTTGCGGAACACCTCGATCGTCGGACCGAACTGCGTGATGTGGCCTTCCGACAGCGTCGCGACATTGCCGCCGAGCAGCAGCGCCTCATGCGGTTCGGTCGTCGCATAGACGAAGATCGCGCCGGTCTCGGCGAAGATCTTCGGAAGTTCGGCGCGCAGTTCCTCGCGCAGCTTGTAGTCGAGATTGGCCAGCGGCTCGTCGAGCAGCACCAGCCTGGCATTCTTGACGATGGCGCGGGCAAGTGCTGTGCGCTGCTGCTGGCCGCCGGAGAGATTGAGCGGGGTGCGGTCGAGATAGGGCGTCAGCTTGAGCAATTCGGCGGCGCGCTTGACTTCCTGGTCGATCCTGGCCTTGTCGGCGCCGGCAACGCGCAGCGGCGAGGCGATGTTCTCGTACACCGTCATCGCCGGATAATTGATGAACTGCTGGTAGACCATGGCGATGTTACGCTTTTGCACCGGAACGCCGGTGACATCCACGCCATCGAACCAGACCGAGCCGGAGGTCGGCTTGTCGAGCCCGGCCATCAGCCGCATCAGGCTGGTCTTGCCGGACAGCGTCGGCCCCAGCAGCACGTTCAAGCTGCCATGCTGCAGCTTGAGCGAGACGTCGCGGATGTGGTCCGCGCCGGCAACGGTCTTGGTTACATTGCGTAATTCCAGCATTTCCCCTCCTCCCAGAGGCAGATTCAGGCGGTGGCGCCTACTCCGCCGCGGCGTTGTGCACGCCCGGGCTTATTCCATGCATGAATTCGTCAAGTGACGCGGCCTGCTCCTTGCCGAGCTTGAGACCGCGTTTGGTGCGTCGCCAAAGAACATCCTCTGCCGTCACCGCCCATTCGTTGTCGGCGAGGTAGCGAACTTCTGCCTCGTAAAGATCGGCACCGAAATTGCGCCCGAGGTCCGTCTCCGATCTGGCAAGGCCAAGCAACGCCTTGGCGCGCGTGCCGTAGAGACGGGTCAGGCGCCGTGCCAGACGCATGTCGAGAAACGGGTAGGCGGCCTTGAGCTTCACCACTTCCGTATCGAAGGCTGTCGCCTCGAACTCGCCACCTGGCAGGGCAGCCGTCGCGGTCCAGGATTTGCCCTTCTTGCCCAGGTGCTTTTCGATGATTTCCAGCATCGACTCGGCCAGGCGCCGGTAGGTTGTGATCTTGCCGCCGAAGATGTTGACGATCGGGGCCTGGCCGTCGCGACCATCGGACTTCAGCACGTAGTCGCGCGTCGCTTCCTGGGCCTTGCTGGCGCCGTCGTCGTAGAGCGGCCGGACGCCGGAATAGGTCCAGACGATATGCTCGGGCCTGACCGGTTCAGCGAAGTATTCACTCGCCGCGTTGCAGAGGTAGTCGATCTCGGCCTGGCTGATCTTTGCCTGGCGCGGGTCGCCGTCATAGTCCTGGTCGGTGGTGCCGATGAGAGTGAAGTCTTCCTCATAGGGAATGGCGAAGATGATCCGCCCGTCCTTGTTCTGGAAGAAATAGGCGCGCGGGTCGTCGAACTTCTTCGCAACCACGATGTGGCTGCCCTGGACCAGGCGCACATTGTGGACGTTGTTCTGCCCGACGGTCTCGGTCAGGACATGGTCGATCCACGGGCCGGCAGCGTTGACGATCAGCCGCGCCTTGACCTCTTCGATCTGACCGCTGCCGAGATCTTCGACGAGGATGTTCCAATGACCGTTGTCACGTCGCGCGCTCGTCACCTTGGTGCGGGTGCGGATGACGGCCCCGCGGTCAGCCGCGTCGCGGGCGTTGAGCACCACAAGACGGGCGTCGTTGACCCAGCCGTCCGAATATTCGAAGGCACGCAAGAACATCGGCTTGAGCGGCTTGCCGGCGGCGTCGCTGCGCATGTCGAGCGTGCGGGTTGCGGGCAGAAGCTTGCGGCCACCGATATGGTCGTAGAGAAACAGCCCGAGCCGGATCAACCAGGCCGGACGCAGGCCCTTGGCGTAGGGCAGGACGAAGCGCATCGGCCAGATGATGTGCGGCGCATTGCGCCACAGCACTTCGCGTTCCATCAGCGCTTCGCGAACCAGCCTGAACTCGTAGTGCTCGAGATAACGCAGGCCGCCATGGATCAGCTTGGTCGAATAAGAAGAAGTGCCGCTGGCCAGATCACTCATTTCGGCGAGGTAGACGGAGTAGCCGCGGCCAGCTGCGTCGCGTGCGATCCCGCAGCCGTTGATGCCGCCGCCGATGACGAAGATGTCGTGTATCTCGGGCATGCTCACGCCTTCGTCGCCTTTTCGCACTGCAGCAATTTCAGGATATTTCGAAGCTCAATTTCGATTATTTCGAACTGGAAATGAATGTCAAACGAAATATAGCGATGATCGGGTCGCTCGACTTTACGTAACGTAGCATGGCTGATTTCGCCAAATTTGCGACGATTTTTGCCTGAGATGCGTTGAATCTTCTGTTCTTGAACCCGCGAACCGGATTCGGCGTGGGGATTGCATGGCAATTGCCGGTTGCGATGTTCGTTTTCCACGATGCCGTACAAAAACGAAAGGGCCGCGGCCATCGCGATTTGCATCGCCGATCGCGGCCACGATGGAGTGATCGTTGCTGGTCAGCGTCCCGCAAGGGTGCGAGAATTGGGTGACCCGCGTCTATGCCAGGGCGGGGGAAACAGGCGGCGGAATGCGAGGGAGCAGAAACAGGCAACGTCAGGGGTGAAGCGATGTTTCGAACGCCGATTGGACTTGCATTGTGGGCCGCAACATTTGCCATGTCTTCGGCAGCTATTGCCGACGAGGCGCAGGTGGCACGAGGCGAATATCTCGTGACGATGGGCGGCTGCACCGACTGCCACACGCCGGGCTATCTCTTGGCAAACCCGATGATTCGAAGTTTCTCGGCGGCTCGGATGTCGGTTTTGAGATTCCGGGTTTGGGTGTCTTCGTTGGCCGCAACATCACGCCAGACAAGGAGACGGGCATCGGCAACTGGACGACCGAGCAGATCGTCACCGCGCTCCAGACCGGCCAAAGGCCGGACGGGCGGGAATTGGCTCCGATCATGCCCTGGCGTGCCCTGGCCCAACTCACCCCCGAAGATGTGGGCGCGATTGCGGCCTTTCTCCAGAGCGTGAAGCCGGTCAGCAATGCCGTGCCGGGGCCGTTCAAGCCGGGCGAAAAGGTATCGACCTTCACGTTCCGGATCTTGCCGCCGGGCGAGATCGCGGCAGCGGCGCCCAAGTGAGGCAGTCGTCCGTACGGCTGGGCTGAAACCAAAATCGCCGGAGGCTGCACAGCCTCCGGCGATGGTGTTGTGGAGCATCAGTGCGGGAAGAAAGCGAAGCGGATGATGAACAGCGCTGCCACCAGCCACGTTGCCATGTGCACCTCGCCGGGCCGTCCGGTCAGGAGCTTGAGTGCTGCGTAGCTGACGAAGCCGAAGGCCAGGCCGTTGGCGATCGAATAGGTGAGCGGCATCATCAACGCGGTCAGCGCCGCAGGTGCCGCCTCCGTGATATCGGCCCATTCGACCTCGACGAGTTCGCGCATCATCAGGCAGGCGACGTAGAGCAGGGCAGGGGCCGTCGCATAAGCCGGCACCGAGCTGGCCAGCGGCGAGAAGAAAAGCGCTGCGAGGAACAGCACGGCTATGACCAGTGCGGTGAGGCCGGTGCGGCCGCCGGCCTGCACGCCCGAGGCGCTTTCGACATAGGCGGTGGTGCTGCTGGTGCCGAGCAGCGAGCCGGCAACGATTGCCGTGCTGTCGGCCAGAAGCGCGCGTCCGAGGCGGTTCGGCTTGCCCGGCTCGATCAGGCCGGCGCGCTTGGCGACGCCGATCAGCGTGCCGGTTGCATCGAACACCTCGACCAGGACGAACACCAGGATGACGTGCACCAAGCCTGCATGCAGCGCGCCAACGATGTCGAGCTGCAGGAAGGTCGGCAGGATGGATGGCGGCATCGAGACGATGCCGTTGAACTGGCTGACACCGAGCGCCATGGAGGCGATGGTGATCACCAGGATACCGATCAGGATCGCGCCGCGCACCTTGAGCGCGTCGAGTGCCGCGATGATGAAGAAGCCGGCGATGGCCAGCAGCGTTCCGGTCTGGCTGAGGTCGCCGAGCGTCACCAGGGTTGCCGGGCTGGCAACGACGATGCCCGAGCTTTTCAGCGCGATGATGCCGAGGAACAGGCCGATACCGGCGGCGATCGCGCTGCGCATCGATTGCGGGATGCCGGCGATCAGCCAGCTGCGCACGCCGCTGACGGTCAGCAACAGGAAGATGACGCCCGAAATGAAGACGGCACCCAGAGCCTGCTGCCAGGAAAAGCCCATGGCGCCGACCACGGTGAAGGCGAAGAAGGCGTTGAGGCCCATGCCCGGCGCCATGCCGATCGGCCATTTTGCCACCAGGCCCATGATCAGCGAGCCGAGTGCCGCGGCAAGACAGGTCGCCACGAACACGGCGTTGCGGTCCATGCCCGTCGACGACAGGATCTCGGGATTGACGAAGATGATGTAGGCCATCGTCAGGAAGGTCGTGACGCCGGCGATCACTTCGGTGCGAACCGTCGTCCCTTGTTCCTTCAGGTTGAAATACTTATCGAGCACTCTTTGCTTCCTCCCATGCGGTGCGGGGAGCGGCCGTCCGTCACGCGCAAGGCGTCGATGGTCCATGATCCCGAGCGGATCGAAGAACCCCGTGGCCTTGCCGAGCGTTGCTGCTCCTCACGCCGTCGGCTTTGACGCTGTTCCAGCGTGTCCATCCCAGCCGACTGTGGCCCATAATCCAGCGCAAGACATGGCTGTCTGCGCAAACCGGGTTAACTTCTGCTGGTTGCATTGATGGCACAAGAGGCCACACAGCTAATTCTGTGAGAAGCAGTTTCGCGTTTTTGGGGAGGAATTGCCGGCCGACTTATACCCAGTGACTTGTCTTACGACGATACTTCGCAAGCCTTTCCGGTTTTGGGATCGAAAAGATGCAATGCTTCTTCATCGAACGCAAATCTGTGGTTTTCCCCTTCGCTGATCCGCGCGCGTGGCGCAAGGCACGCAATCAGCTTCTGCCCGCCGATCCGCGCTGTCGTGATCAATTCCGGACCGGTCAGTTCGACGACTTCGACCGTTGCCGGCAACGACAGCCCGGCGACATTTTCGGTTGCGAGCCGTAGCGCCTCGGGGCGTATGCCAAGCGAAAGCCTGGCTCCATCGCCGATCGCAGCGTATCGCGCTGGCAGCGGGATCGCCACATCAGATCCTGCGACCTCGAGCGCGCGCCCGCGCACCGTGCCGTCAACGATGTTCATCGGCGGCGCGCCGACAAAGCCGGCGACATAAAGCGTGGCCGGGCGATTGTAGATCTCCTCCGGGGTTCCCAGTTGCTCGATCCGGCCGTCCTTCATCACCGCGATCCGGGTCGCCAGCGTCATCGCTTCGATCTGGTCGTGCGTGACGTAGACCACCGTCGTCCTCAGCATCTGATGCAGGCGCTTGAGTTCGGTGCGCATCTCCAGCCGCAGCTTGGCGTCGAGGTTGGAAAGCGGTTCGTCGAACAGGAACACCTGTGGTTTGCGCACCAGCGCCCGGCCGATGGCAACGCGCTGGCGCTGGCCGCCGGAGAGCTGGCTCGGCTTGCGGTCGAGCAGCGCTTCGATCTGCAGCAGCCGGGCCGCTTCCTGCACGGCCTTGTCGCGCTCTGCGACTGGCACCTTGCGCATCTCGAGCCCGAAGCCGATGTTCCGGCGGACGCTGAGATTGGGGTAGAGGGCGTAGGACTGGAACACCATGGCGATGTCGCGGTCCTTGGGGTGGACGCCGAGGATCGAGCGGTCGCCGATCCTGATGTCGCCGCTTGTCGCCTCGGCCAGCCCGGCGATGATGTTGAGCAGGGTGGACTTTCCGCAACCCGACGAGCCGAGCAGCACCAGGAACTCGCCGCTTTGCAGGGCGATATCGATACCCTTTAGTGTTTCGATGGCCCCGTAGCTCTTGCGGATGTTCTGGATTTCAAGCGCACTCATGCAATACCGTTCCTGAAATCCGGCAGGCTGCCGTAGCTGCGGGGCAAGGTGGAGATTGCGCGCGATGCCACCTGCGTTCCCGCAGCCAGGCACGCGGCGAGGGGCTGGCCCTTGGCAAGGGCTGCCAGAAAAGCCGAATTGAACACGTCGCCGGCGCCGATCGTGTCGACGACCTTCACCTGCGGGGCGATTGCCGATGCCAGCTCGCCATCGGCATCGATGGCGATGGCGCCATCCGGCCCGCACTTGACCACGACGATGGCGCCCTTGCGCATGCTGGACCAGATCGCCTGTGCCGCCTCGGCGGGATCGTCGCGGCCGGCCAGCGTCGTCGTTTCGACCTCGTTCAAGAGCGCGCAATCGCAACGTGAAAGCCAGGCGCGGGTCGTTGCGCAGTTCGCCGCGGTCCAGCCGTCCGGCGGCCAGCCCGTATCGAGAACGACCGAGATGTGGTGGCCATGCGCCCAGTCGAAGAAGGCCTCGTATTCGCGGGCGAGGTCAGTGGTCAGGAACGAGCCGCAAAGCAGGGCATAGCCGCCGGCGAGCCGTTTGCCGTCGAGTACCGAAAGCGTGTCGGCAAGGCTGAAGCGGGGCAGGTGGCCATGCGTGGTGAAGAACGTGCGTTCGCCGTCGGGGTGGGTGATGCCGACCGACAGCGTCGTGCGCTCGGAAGAAATGGCCCACTTCGCCGCGCGGCGGCCAAAGGCCGTGCGCAGCCACAGGCCGAACTGGTCGTTGCCGACATTGGCGGCGATCTCGAAATCGACGCCGAGCGCCTCCCAGGCAAGGGCAGAGTTGCCCGCCTGGCCGCCGACGCGCAACTCGTCGTGGTCGACAATGATCTCCGTGCCGGCCTTCGGCCAAGGCGCCGTTGGGCCCAGAATGAGGTCGACATTGACGTTGCCGATCACCGCTAGAGGCCGCATTCATTCGCTCCGGGTAATCTTGGTCGAGCGCACCGGCGTGCCGGCATTGTCGACGCGGGCGTCGGCGAAGGCGATCATCAGGCGCTGCGCCGTCGGCAGCATCGCAAAGATGGCGGCCATGCCGGTGGCCCGCTTGAACCGAAGCGTGACGGCGCTGGCTACGGGTGCCTCGCCGGACGAATCGAAGATGACGACCGGTGCTCCTGTCTCGATGGCTGACAACGCCATTGCCGTGACGAGAGAGGCTGTCGGGTCGTCGCCGCGAAACAGCACGACGCCGATGTCGGGGCCGAGCATTTCCATCGGTCCATGACGAAGCTGCCCGCCTTCGAGCGAGAAGCACGGACGCCGCGACAGCTCAGTCAGACCGAGGGCGAGGGCTTCGGCAACGCCTTGCAGGCGACGCCCCGAGGTGACGACGGTGGCGACGTTCTCCAATGCGGCGAGTGCGGGGCGGATGTCGACGACTTCGGGTGCCTGGAGCGCGACGAGCGCCCCGCTCGGGTGTTCGCCAAGTGCGGCCAGGATGGCGAGATGCAAGGCCAGGGTGACGGTCAGGCTTCGCGTCGCGGCAAAGGCGAGCTCGGTGCCGCCGATGCCGACCAGCGACGGCGCGGTGCGAGCCAGGAATGAGCCGGCCTCCAGAGTCAGCCCGAATGTCTCGGAATTTCCGCCGGTCTCGGCGAACCAGCGCAAAACCTCGGCGCTTTCGCCGGATTGCGAGGTCATCAGCACCGTGCGGCCATCGAGCGCCAGCGGCTGGCCGAGCTGTTCCGACAATGGCAGTGCGATGGCATCGATACCGAGCGCGCGATAGAGCGGCTCGACCGCCCGTCCGACAGCATGCGAACCGCCCATGCCGAGCAACAGCAACTGCCCCGTGCTGGCCAGCGAGGCGGCAACCCTGGCGGCCATTTCCGCGGATTCTGCGAACGATGCCAGTGCATCGCCGTACTGGCGCGCCATTTCGCGGTCGATCGCCACGAGCCCGGCAGGCCTGGTCTCTTGTTGCGTCATGGTCATCCTTTCACGCCGCCGCTGGTCAGCCCCGAAATCAGGGCGCGTTGCATGACGAGGCCGATCAGCACCGGGGGAAGTGCGGCGAGAACGCCCGCGGTGGCGATCAGTCCGTAGTCGGAGACGCGACCGCCGGCGAGATCGGCTATGGCCACCGTCAGCGTCTTGGCGCGCAGGTCCGACGTGAACAACAGTGCATAGAAGAATTCGTCCCACGCAAGCAGCAGCGCAAACAGCGCTGACGTCGCCACCACCGGCGCTGCCAGCGGCAGGGTGATGATGCGTAGTGTCTGGAACAGGCTGGCGCCGTCGATCATCGCCGCGGACTCGATTTCCCTCGGGATGGAATCGAAGCCCGACTTCATCAGCCACGTCGTGAACGGCGCAAGGATGGTTAGGTAGACGAGTGCCAGGCCGAAGATGTTGTTGAGCAGGCCGAGCCAGGCAAGGCCCATGTACAGCGGAACGGACAGGGCCACCGGCGGCAACATGTAGGTGGCGATCACCATCGAAAGCGACCAGCCCACCGTCGGCGTGCGCGATACCGCCCAGCCGGCGGGGATGGCCAGCGCGATCGCAGCGACTGTTGCCATGCCGGCGATCCTCAAGCTGTTGTAGAGCGAGGCGACAAAGGCAGCCCCCGCGCTGTTTTCGACCGTCGACAACAGCATCCGGTAGCGCGAGAAGTCGACCTCCTGTGGCCACCAGCGCAAAGGCTTGGCCGACAGATCGGCCGCAGGCGAGATGCTCATGATGAACAGCCACAGCACGGGTGCCAGGATCACCACCGCCAGCAGAAGTGCCGACGCGTAAATGAAGACGGTGAAAAGCGCGCTTTTGCGTTCCATTAGGCGGTACTCCCTGCGGCTTTCCTGACCAGGGCGGCATAAGCGACGGCCAGGACCGTGACCAGCAAGGTGACGATCAGCGCCAGCGATGCGCCGGAACCGGCGCGCTGGAACGAGAATGCCTCCTGGTAGACAAGGATCGACAGCGTCCGTGTCGAATTGGCAGGCCCGCCGCGGGTCATCACCCAGATAATGTCGAAGACCTTGAACGCCTCGATGGTGCGCAGCACCAGCGCCACCATCAGCGGTCCGGCCAGATAGGGCAGGATGACGAAGCGGAAGCGGTTGGTTGGCCCGGCGCCATCGACGAGCGATGCCGCGGTGATGTCGCGAGGTACAGCCTGGAGGGCAGCCAGTGCGATGAGTGCGACGAGCGGGAAATTCTTCCAGCAGTCGGCAACGATCAGGGCTGCGAGGGCGGTATTGGGTTCGCCGAGCCAGGAGCGATAGGCGTCGAGCAGGCCGACCTGGGTCAGCGCCGCGTTCAAGGCACCATATTCGGGATTGTAGATCAGCCGCCACAGCGTGGCGTTGACTACGGTCGGCAGCGCCCAGGGCAGGATCATCAGGGCGCGCAAAAGCGCGCGGCCACGAAACTGCTGGTTCAGCAAAAGGGCGGCAAGCACGCCCAGTACCATTTCCGCTGCGACGGAGATGACCGCGAACCACGTCGTGGTTACCAGCGTACGCTGGAAATTCGAGCCTGACAGCATCTTTGCGTAGTTGTCGAAGCCGACGAAATTGCCCTGGGTGCCGACGAGCTTGGCATCGGTGAACGACAGGCGGACGGTGTCAACGAGGGGCCAGCCGATGACTGATATCATGACCACGAGCAAGGGCAGCATCAGCAGCCATGCGCGGGTCGTCATCCATGAGCCCGACATGAGGCGACTCTTTCACCGGAACAGAAAGGGCCGGGCGGCCGAAGCCGCCCGGAGAGTTGGGGCAGTAAAACCTAGAGGCCGCTGTTTTCGGCGGCACCCTTCAAGGCGTCTTCCGGCTTGGCCTGGCCGAGCAGGGATTCCTGGATTGCCTGCTGCAGCGCCGTCGACAATTCCTGGTATTTCGGCGTCGTCGGGCGCGGATACATCGCGGCCAGGCCGATCTTGGCTGCGGCGATCAGCTCTTCCTGTCCCTTGGTGACGGCCGGATCCTCGTAGGACGAAGCCCAGATCGGTAGGCTCAGCTTGGCATACTGGTTCTGCGTCGCCTGCGAGGTCATGAAGGTAATGAACTTCCATGCCTCGTCGGGGTTCTTGCTGGCAGAGGTGATGCCGAGCCCCATCGAACCGTTGACGGCCGAAACCTCGCTCTTGCCGGCGACGCCGGGGGCGGGAACGACACCGACCTTGCCCGCGACCTTGCTGTCCTTGGGGTCGTTGGCCATGTTGTACATGTAGGTCCAGTTGAGTGCGAAGGCCGCTTCGCCGTTCTGGAAGACCTTGCGCACGTCCTCTTCGAGGAATTCCTTGGAGTTCGGGTTGGTCAAGCCGGAGGTGTAGCTGGTCACCATGTAGTTCAGGGCGTCGAGCCCGCCGCCGCTCTGGAACGCCGGCTTGCCGTCCTTGAGGAACTCGCCGCCATAGGCACTGACCAGCGTGGTGTAGTCGCAGATCGCGGCTTCGGCCTGCGACCAGCTCCACGAGATCGGTGTTGCCAGAAGGCCCTTGTCCTTGATGATCTTGGCCTGATCGGCCAGTTCGTCCCAGGTCTTGGGCGGGTTCTTGATGCCGGCCTTCTCAAGGATTTCCTTGTTGTAGAACAAATACTTGGTGTCGAGAATCCAGGGCATGCCGTAGGACTTGCCGTCATAGTTGACGGTGGTCCAGGCGCCGGGCAGGACGCCCTTCTTCATGTCGTCGGTGATGCGCGAGGAGACGTCGACCAGCACGTTGTTGCTAGCATATTCGGCCGGCCAGATGACGTCGAACAGCACCACGTCGTAGCCGCCGCCCGAACCTTGGGCGAGCACGGTCTTGTCGTGCAGGCCTTCGTAGGGCACGAATTCGAGATTGACCTTGATTTCGGGATTGGCCTTGGTGAAGGCCTCGGTCATGGCCCGCACGTCCGCCTCGCTGTAGGCGGCCTGCGCCATGAACAGCGCATTGATCGACGTTTCGGCGAAAGCCTGGGGCACGAAAGCTGCGCCAATGAGAGTGGCACCCAGCAGCGCCCTGCTAAACGATTTCAACATTGCATCCTCCATTATCTGACGTTGGCAAATCCTGTGATGCCGGCGCCACGCGCCGCCATCTCGCTTCGGAAAGGCGTCGCACGAAGGTCTCGGCGTTCTTTCCCAGGCGGTGTCACAGTCGAAAAGCACGACGGCTCCAGCCGTCTTCGTTCCCCGGAACTCTCACGGTTCCTTATTAAGTCAACTGACTTGACTTATTACTTCTGCAATTATCTATTGGAGTCAAGAGGGGAAACAGTGGTGAACGATATCAGGCCGATCCGAGCCACCAGCGGCACCAATCAGGAAGGCGCGAGCGCGCACAACCGCCGCGTCATGATCGACGCTTTGCGGCTCAATGGAGCTCTGTCGCGTGCCGACCTGGCCCGGGCGACGCAACTCACCAAGCAGGCCGTGTCCAACATCATCGACGAGCTTGAGCGCGATGGTTTCGTGGTGCCTCTGGAGGCAGTGAGAAAGGGCAGGGGGCAGCCGTCGACGCCTTACAGGCTGGTGCCGGAAGGCGCCTTCGCCATCGGCCTCCAGATCGACCGCCACCTGACCCGCGCGGTTGCGGTCGACCTCGTCGGCACCGTCCTCGTCCGTTCAGAGGCGAACCTGCCACCCGACGATCCCGCGGGCGGTGTCAGGGTCATTCTCGGCCTGATCGAAGGCATCCGGACGGAGCTTTCGCGCATCTCGGCACAGTCGGAAAAGCGCCTTGTCGGCCTCGGCGTCGCCATGCCGGGCCCGTTCGGGCTGGCAGAGTTCGGCGACAACAAATGGATGATGCCGGCCTGGCAGAAATTTCCGCTACTCGAGACGCTTGCCGCCGGCACGGGGCTGGAAGTCGGCCTGCAGAACGACGCCGCCGCCTGCGCCACGGCCGAGCGCCTAGTGGGGGCGGCACATGGCGTCGACCACGCCGTCTGCCTCTATGTCGGCTATGGCATCGGCGCCGGCCTCATCCTCAATGGCGAACTCTACCGCGGCGGCAATGGTAATGCCGGCGAGATCGGCATGGCACTGCTGTCGCCGCGTGGCACCGACGGCACGGTCCTTGAACACCGGGCGTCGCTCGCCTCGCTTTATCAGCATCTGGATCTCGACCCCTCCGATGCCGGCATTTACGAACATGTCGATACCCTCGCCATGGCCGGGGACCCGGAGCTGCTGGGCTGGGTGGATGCCGCCGCCCAGGACCTGCGCTGGAGCGTGCAACTCATCGAAACGGTTTTCGATCCGCAGACGGTCATCCTGACCAGTGGCGCGCCGGAGGCGCTGGCCCGCCTCATCCTGCAGGCAATGCATCCACTGCTGCAGTCGATCGCCGCCCGGCCAGACCGAACCTTGCCGCGCCTGCAGCTAGGTATCACCGATCCGTGGTCGATCGCGCTCGGGGCCGCTTCCGAACCGATCAGCCGGGCGTTCGATCCGCGCTTTTCGGCGATCCTGAAGAACCGGGTCGGCGCAGGATAGATCAGGCTACGCGCTGCCCGTCTGGCCACTCGAAAAGGAAATGCCCAAGGCGGGGACCGCCTTGGGCATGTTGCCCTGAAGCTCCACGCCTCGCGACGGCTGTCAATCCATCTCGTCAGGGCTGTTCACAGGCTCACGCCTGCCGAGCATGATCTCGCGCTTGCCGACATGGTTGGGCGCGCCGACGATGCCTTCCTTTTCCATGCGCTCGACCAGCGAGGCGGCGCGGTTGTAGCCGATGCCGAGCCGGCGCTGGATGTAGGAGGTCGAGCACTTCTTGTCGCGCAGCACCACCTTGACCGCCTCGTCGTAGATATTGTCGCCGTCTTCGGCAGCGACCGATCCCTTGTCGAAGACGGGGCTGTCGTCGGCCTCCGGCACCTCGTCTTCCTCGTCGGCGGTGACGGTCTCTAGATATTCTGGGCGTCCCTGCGACTTGAGATGGGCTACGACCTGCTCGACCTCGGCGTCGGAGACGAACGGGCCGTGGACACGGGCAATGCGGCCGCCGCCGGCCATATGCAGCATGTCGCCCTGGCCGAGCAGCTGTTCGGCGCCCTGTTCGCCAAGGATGGTGCGGCTGTCGATCTTCGACGTCACCTGGAAGGAGATGCGCGTCGGGAAGTTGGCCTTGATGGTGCCGGTGATGACGTCGACTGACGGACGCTGGGTCGCCATGATCAGGTGGATGCCGGCGGCGCGCGCCATCTGGGCGAGGCGCTGGATGGCGCCCTCGATCTCCTTGCCGGCGACCATCATCAGGTCGGCCATCTCGTCGACTATAACGACGATGTAGGGCATCGGAGCGAGGTCGATCTCCTGCTCCTCGAACAACGGAGCGCCGGAGCCCTTCTCGAAGCCGGTCTGCACCTGCATCACGACAGTTTCGCCCTTGTCGCGGGCGATCGCCGCGCGCTGGTTGTAGCCGTCGATGTTGCGCACGCCGAGCCGCGCCATCTTGCGATAGCGGTCCTCCATCTCGCGCACCGCCCATTTCAATGCGGTGACCGCTTTCTTGGGGTCGGTGACGACGGGGGTCAGGAGGTGCGGGATACCGTCATAGACCGATAGCTCCAGCATCTTGGGGTCGACCATGATAAGGCGGCATTCCTCCGGCTTCAGCCGGTAGAGCAGCGACAGGATCATGGTGTTGATGGCGACCGACTTGCCCGAGCCGGTGGTGCCGGCGACGAGCAGGTGGGGCATCTTGGCGAGTTCGGCGATCACAGGCTCGCCGCCTATCGTCTTGCCCAGGCAGAGCGCCAGCTTGCAGCTCGTGTTGCGGAAATCGCCGGACTCGATCAACTCGCGGAAATAGACGGTCTCGCGCGTCTCGTTGGGCAGCTCGATGCCGATGACGTTGCGGCCGGGCACGACGGCGACGCGCGCCGAGATCGCCGACATGGAGCGGGCGATGTCGTCGGCGAGGCCGATGACGCGGGAGGATTTGACGCCCGGCGCCGGCTCGAATTCGTAGAGGGTGACGACCGGCCCCGGGCGGACATGGATGATCTCGCCGCGCACGCCGAAATCCTCGAGGACGCTTTCCAGAAGGTCGGCATTCTGCTCCAGCCGCTCCTGCGACATGTAGAAGCCCTGGCCCTCTGGCGGCTGCTGCAACAGCTCCTCGGAGGGAAGCTCGTAAGCCTCGCCGGCGCCGGAATGAATGAGGGCAGTGATTGGAGGCAGGGGCGAGGCCGGTCGCGCCACTGGAACCGGCATGGTGATTTCCACGCTTTTGGCCGCCGGCGCCGGAACCGCATCGTTTGCTGCGACGAGTGGTGCGATGGCTGGTTCCTGCGGCACCGGCTTGGCCGTTGGAGTCTCGTTGGCCTGGGCCTCGGTTGCTACGGCGGCCTTCTCGCTTGCGGCAGTCGGGGCGGCCGCTGTCTGCGCCTTTGACGGGCGCTCGATGACGCGGAACAGCGAGGTGACGTCGACCGAGGGCGCCGGGCGGACGTCTACGCGCCTGACGGCAATTGGAGCTGGTGCAACCGGGGTCGCCACGGCCGGCGCCACGCGAGCCGGGGCAGGCTGCGAAGGCACGGCGCCCTTCGTGCTCTCGACCACGTAGGGCGCCATGAACTCGAAGAAGGCATGGTCGGAAAGATACGACCAGCGGGTCTCCTTACGGTTGGCTGTCTCGTTCGGCGCGTCGGTATGCCGGGAAACTGCTTGCTGGGCAGCAGCGCTCCCCGTAGCGGCCGCAGCCGGAGCCGCCGATTGCAGAACCTGCGCTTTTTCCACGACACGCTGCAGCGGACCGGGCGCCATGGCCGGCGACGGCTGTGTCTTGTTGCCGGACGTTGGCTGCGCGGTGATCCGATTGTTCACCTGTGACTGGCTGGCTGAATATGCCTGGGGGACCATGGGTGCAGCGGCTTCGATTGCCGCCTGCTGCGCCGAGCTTTTGTCCTCCGTCGTGCCTTCGACATCGCTCTCGCTATCTCGTGGCGAACGTTTCGCCGCCTCGTAGTCGGGCGTACGGGTGAAGCGCACGTTAGGTGCCAGGAAGAAATAATCTTGCCAGGCGGGGCCTTCCATTCCGCTGAGTTTTGGAGAGGCATTGCCGGCCGGGGTGTTGCCCCTGGGCTTCATGTAGGACTGCTCGTTGCCATAGAGATTGACGACGCGTCCGGAATAACCGGCGGCGTCCCCCGGCTGCTCGGAGCTGTCGGGCGAGGTTGGGTTCGAAGGATTGGTTCGAGGATAACGCGTGTATGCCATACTCAAGACTCGCCGATGAAACGTACCCCCGAGCAATAGGAAGCGAGTGGTTAACAGTTCCTTCCCGCCGGGCTCTGCTTTTGCCGCAGCGGGGTCCGTGTGGCGGATAGGAGACGCTCTCTTCGCCGCCCGATTGCGAAGCAGGATGCAGTGTGGCTCGAGGATGGTGCCATTCCCTGCAACATGGAATCTGGTCGGGGCTATTTTCACTCCAGGAAGGTGGGGTGTATGAATGAGGTGTGACAGCGAGAGACATGCCAAGAGCAAGGTCATTGCCGGCCATCGTCCTGATGGCTTGCGCGGCAATTCTGTCGTGGCTGGCCGGAATTGGTTTTGCTGCCGACTTTCCGGCAATCGCGCTTGAGTCGACCTCGAATGCCGATCTAGACAAGGCCTTGCGGGCGAGCCTGAACGCGCCGGAACTGGAGCGGTCGAGGGCAGGCACTGATCAGCAGGGCTCCTGGAAGCCGCTTGTCGAGGCCGAGCGCCACCGTCTGGAAAAACTGATGCGTGGCCGAGGCTATCGTGACGCGCGCGTCGACGTCTCTGGCTATTCGGACGGTGACGCGCCGCAAAAGGTCATGTTCAAGCCGCACCCCGGCCCGCTCTACCGTGTCGGTATGATCGAGGTCGATGGCGTCGGCGGCCTTTCGCAGGCGGTCCGCGACGACCTTTCACGGCAGTTGGCCACCGCCACCGGCGAGCCGGTCAGTGGCGAGGTCCTGGCGACCCTGGAGGATGAGATACTTTGGCGCGTTCGCAGCGCTTCGTACCCTTTTGTCCACATCGCCGATCGCCAAATGCAGTCGATGCCGGGCAGGCACCTGGCGATGGTTCGCATGACAGTCGATCCCGGCGCGGTGGCCACATTCGGTACCGTCACCTACAGCGGGCTCGTTGTCCTCAAGGAACAGGATTTGATCCGCCTGCAGCCATTCAAGCCCGGCGATGCCTATGATCCGCTGGTGCTGGATCGTTTTCGCGATGCGCTGATCGCTCATCCCTCGATCAGGACCGCAAGGGTACTGAGCGCCGACGGCGTTGATGGCAACGGCCAAGTGCAGCTCAAGGCCGAGATCGGCGAGGAACAGTTGCGAGTTGGCGACGCTGCTGGCGGCTATCCCAACGGTGTCCTTGCCGTGGCATCCGCCATCGCGGTGCTGGCCTTTCGCCAGATATCGGTCGCGAGCTTGCGGCCCGGTCGCACGCATTGGCCCTGGTGGCTCGAGGCTGCGGCCATGGTGCTGCTCGCAGCGGCCTTCTTTTTCGGCGCGCAGCGACTGGTGTTGCTGGCGGTGCCGGGATGATGCGTTTCTTCAGGTATCCTTGAAGCCGATCATCCATTTCGCTGCCCTTCGCAGGTGACCGTCCGCAGCCGTGATCGGCAGCTTCTCCAGGAAATACTCCGCATGCGGGTGGGGAGTGGCGCCAAATCGTTGCTTGTAGTGTGCAAGAGAGGTGGAAGCGCCGGTCTCGCCGAAATGATAATACCGGCATCCGCTGCGACAGGCTTCCTCGATCGACAGTTTCTGGATCAGGTCGTTGGCGCCGGACGTGCCGAGCGCCTGGCGGTCTATGGCGCCGCGGGCGTCGTTGACGTTACCGTATTGAAGCACGAATGCGGCAGCTGCCGGCTTACCCTCCACCCACGCGATCCAGACGTGGCATGCCTCGCCGAAGTGCCTGGCAATCGAACTGAACTTGATCATCGGGTCGCGTCGGCCTCCGCGCAGGTTTGCGAGCAGCCGTGGCTCGTGCTGCTTGTCGGCCCATCGGTTGAAGGATGAGCGAAGCAACTGATGGAACACCGGCACCAGTCTTCCGGTGGTATCGCGTTCGACGACGATGCTGGTGCGTTCGGCTTTGCGGACGCGTGTACGTGTCGTCTTCTTGAAGCGCCTCGACCATACCTCCTCGAATCCGCCACTCAGGTCGAGTACGTGGGCAAGGCCCGGTACGACGGTGACAGACGGGGGCGCCGCGGCCGACCACAGATGGGCGTGGCGCGGGTTGGGCCGCACTGCAATCCTGAGATAGGGCAGGCCGGCCAGATCTTCGAAAATGGCGCGCAGGTGCTCTACCCGGGGGGGAGCCGAAGAGATGACCCCGCCGCGGCCCCAGGCATAGGGCATCGACTCTGCCACCGACAGCCGTTCCGGCAATCCCCTGCGACTGACCATCGGCAGGATGTATTGGTGGCCGCCGTCGAAGCGATAGGCGCGGCTCGCATCCTTGTGCTTGCCGAGTGCGCAAAGACTGTCGAGCCAGGCCGGCGATTGATAGGGAAGGGCTTCATGATCAAGCAGCATCAGGCGCCGCCAGACTTCGCGCGGCGCAGGGCTTTGCACGACGAACCCGCGCGATTGCGCGACTGCCGCGGCGAGCGGGTTCTCGGTCATCGTGAAATCAATCGGGTCCGTGAACCCCTCCCGTTTTGCCGGCCAATGTCACAGGTTCTGCAAAATTGCACTATCGCGCGGGTGAAAGTTACTTTCACAGTTTCGTGTTTATCAAGAAGCGTCGACAATCTGAGTTGATAGAGATTTTCTATCAGTAACTTATTATTTGATCGCCGCGATATGGATTATAGTCTGTAAATTCAGCGTGTAAGTAAATCATTCGATCTATTGTAAGAGCACAGAGATAGTTCGGCTGCTCAAAATGACGTGATCGTTTTCGGTTTCGGTGACCTTGGCATGTGCGCCGGAACGCCGGTGTCATTTACCGCGGGAGGCGAAATTGCTTGACGAACCGTACCCCGGTCGGTCCTAGTTAACAGATCGTAAGCGTCGAACTGCCTGTCACCGTTGGCAAATGCGCGCGATCCATCTTGCGGAACCACGCAGGTAACCGCAGTCTGGTATGTTCTACGGCGGGCCAATGTAATCGGACCTATTGGGTTGTTGCATGGGTATGGGATCTTGGGGTGCGGCGCTGGTAGGGCTGGCGTGCGTCGGGTGGTTCACGCAGGCGGGTGCTTTCGCTCAAGAGCTCGAGCCGCCGCTCATCAAGGGGCAATGGGAACGAATCTTCACCGAGGAGTTCAACCGGCCAAGGCTCGACCGCAGCAAATGGACCCGCTGCTACTGGTGGGACAAGGGCGGCTGCACCAACCTCGCCAACAAGGAACTGCAGTGGTACATGCCCGACAACGTCAGTGTTGCCGACGGCCACCTGCGCCTGACGGCACGGCCTGAGAAGGTCGCCGGCCATGAGGGCCGAACCTTCAACTACACTTCCGGCATGGTGACAACGGGACGAGATTATCTCGAGCGGGCGCGGCCCGACCGTTTTGCCACGAAATACGGCTACTTCGAAATCCGGGCCAAGGTACCGCGCGGCAAGGGCCTGTGGCCGGCCATCTGGCTGCTGCCGTCGACGCAGGAACCGCGTCCTGAGATCGACATTCTCGAAGTGCTCGGCCACGCGACCAGCACTTATGAGATGCACCTGCACTACCTCGATAAGCAGAAGAACTGGAAGAGCGCCGGCAAGAATGCCAGGACGGTCGACCTTGCCGACAACTGGCACGTCTATGGCCTGGAGTGGCGGAAGGACGCCGTCATCTGGTACCTCGATGGCAAGGAGATGTGGCGCTACACCAATCCGGAGGGCATTTCCCAGGAGCCGATGTACCTGCTCATCAACCTGGCGGTGGGCGGGAATTGGCCAGGCTCGCCCGATGCCGGGACGGAGTTCCCGGCCGATTTCCTGATCGACTATGTCCGTGTCTGGCGGCGGGTGGGCGAATGACCGCCCACCCGCCCAGCCTGCGGCACCCCGGACCGGCACAGATGCCGGTCAGCGGCAGGCGCGGGCGGGGCTGGAAATCGCTTGTGCCGTCGGGATTGATGGCGTCGTCGCTGCTGCGCAACGGCTACGCGCTCATCGCCAACAGCGGGTTGAGCGCCGTGCTGGGCTTGGCATTCTGGTTTCTGGCGGCCCGCTATTGCTCGCAGGAGGCGATTGGTCTCGGTGGTGCGATCACGGCGACCATCGTCAACCTCTCCAATGCCGCGCAGCTCAATTTCGGCAACCTGCTCGTCCGCTTCGTTCCGACGATAGGGGGGCGTGCCGGATGGCTGATCCTGTTTGCCTATGCGACATCGGTGGTTGCCTCGGTGATCGTGGCGACAGGCTTCCTTTTGGTCGTCGGCGCCTTCATGCCGAAGCTTGGAGTGCTGACAGACAGCGCCGGCGTCATTGCATGGTTCGTGGTGACGGTCGCCATATGGTCGGTCTTTGCACTGCAGGACAGCGCGCTGTCGGGCCTGCGGCAGTCGATATGGGTTCCCGTCTCCAAGACGATCTATCAGGTCGTCAAGATCGCGATGCTGGTGCCGCTCGCGCTCGTCGGCCTGGGTTGGGAGGCGATAGCGCTGTCCTGGACGGTACCGGTCGTGGTCTTTGTCCTGGCCGTCAATCTGCTGATCTTCAGACGTCTTTTGCCAAAGGCCGAACCAGGGGATCTGCACCTGCTCGACCGCCGCGCCATGGCCCGCTTCTTCGGCTGGGACTATATCGGCTCGGTGTCGATGATGGCGGCCTGGACTGCGACACCCCTGATCGTGCTCAACTTTGTCGGTGCTGCCGAGAGCGCCAGCTTCTTCGTCGCGTGGACGATCTTCACGTCCCTCTATTACGTTGGCAGTTCGATGGGGCTTTCGCTGCTCGCCGAAGGGGCCAGCGACAGCGGCCGGCTGCGCTCGCTCGCCGCGGATGCCGCCGTCATGTCGGTGCTGCCGCTACTCGGCCTCGTGGTATTAATGCTGGTATTCGCGCACCCGGTCATGTCGGTGTTCGGCGCTGCCTATGCCGCCGAAGGTGCGTCCATTCTGCGCGTCCTTACGATCACCAGCGTCATCTCCGCCGCACTGTCGATCTACCTCTCGATCGCCCGCACCAAGGGGTGGATGCGGTCGGTGGCTGCCGTCGAGGTTTCGTTGATGGTGCTGGCGCTCGGCGCCGGTGCCGTCCTCGTCCCTCTTCAGGGGCCGATCGGTATGGCCCATGCGTGGCTGCTGGCTATGCTGGCGGTCACATGCGGGGTTGGCGTGCTCGCCCTTGTCACCAATCGCCGCCACAGCGTGCACGACTGGGGTATGGCCGTGGCGGCATCGCTGAAGAGGCTGTCGTCGCAATTCCTGCCCTTCGGGCAACGCCCCGGACCGGCGCTTCCCGTCGAAGCGGACCTTCGTCCAATACTGGCCTTGACCGCCAGGCCAGATGCGTCGGGCTGGCGGGCTCTCGCTGCAGAGCCAGGACCTGAAGGGACGAGCGTCATCTGCCTCGGCGATCATGCGGCCGATGGGGCGGTCGTGCACGAGACAGAGACCAAGGCCATTCTTCGCAGCGGACACGATCCCGTTGCCGCTGCCTATCTCGAGCGGATGATCGACAATCTCGACCTTCTGCAGGCTGATCCGCGGTTTGAAGGGCTCTCGACGGTGCTGCCCTCCCGGCTGGTGGTCAGGCGGACAGAGGGCGGTGTCGACTGCATTGAGACAGTGGTTGAAGGCGAGGATGGGCGCGCCTTGCTGCGAAATCCGGCACAACTGCAATCCGGGCTGGTGGCTGCTGGCCGCGCCGCAGCGCTCCTGCATGGTCGGACGGCGTCGCAACGCAGCATTGACGAGGTCTGGTTCCGGGAATGGGTTGAGCGCCCCACAGCACAGTTGCTGCATCTGCCGGGCTCGATGATGTCGTCCGCCAGGCGAAAGCAGGCGCTCGACATGTTCGTGGCGGAGCAACGCAGGTACTGGTTGGGCCGAGACGAGCGTCTCGGCTGGTGCCACGGCGACCTGCAATTGCGCAACCTCCGCTTTGCCAGGGCTGGCGGCGATATCGTCTCCCTCGCGAGCATCCTGGAGTGGGGCAATGCCCGATCCAATGCTCCGGACGGCTTCGATGCGTGTGGGCTGGCAATCGCCATGCGCATGACCGCTTCGACAGAGCCTCTCGGCGCTGTCGTCTCAGATCTCCTGTGGGTCCCGGAATGGCATGCTGATGAACGGACCTGGCTTGCCGCCGGCACTGGCGACGACCACCATTGGAGCGACGACGCCGGTGCGACTCGCGCAATGGTCTCTCTGGTGTGGCTCCACCAGGTCAGCGAGCGGATGCGGCACCCCGATCCGGAGGGCATCGGCCGGCTCTGGATGGCTTCCAATGTCGATCGCGTGCTGCGTATCGTATCCTCCAATGGAGGCTCGATATGAATGTGATCGTCACCGAGTCTCGTCTCGCGCTTGCCAGGCCGGCAATCGGCCAGCCGCTTGCCGCAAGGGACGACCGGACTTTGGGCCGCTCGGCCGTTCTATCCCTCGGCTGCCTCGGGCTGGTGTTCGCGCTATGGGTGGTCAGCCTGTATCTCACCGACCCAGCAGGTGTGGACGACTACGGCCTGTTTTCAGTTTTGCCCCCCACGATCTGGGCGGCATACGCTGCGGTTGGCGTCGGTTTCGCGCTCAGCCTGAGGCGTGGCGTATGCGAGACCCGCATTCCGCTGCTGCACATCGCCATGCTGGTCTTGCTTCTCCATGGCACGCCCGCGATCGTCTACGATACCTTGCGTTATGCCTGGGCCTGGAAGCATGTCGGGGTCGTCGACTACGTGCAGCGGCATGGCCAGATCGATCCGACGGCCCCCTTCCTGGCAGCCTACAGCAACTGGCCTGGGCTGTTCGTCGTCAGCGCCGCAATCGCCAACCTGTTCGACATCAAGCCGATCCAGCTCGCCAACATAGCGCGGTTTTCGCCGCCGGTGCTCAATCTCCTCTACATCCTCGTGCTGCCGCTCATCTATCGCCGCTTCACGGCCGACCCCAGGCTTGTCTGGGGTGCTGTCTGGCTCTTCGCTGTCGGAAACTGGATCGGCCAGGACTATTACTCGCCGCAGGGCGTCGCCTTCCTTTTCTACTTGATGCTCATCGCGCTGTGTGTCGGTCCGCTTCGCATCGAGCATAGCTGGGGCGATCCCGAAGGTCGTGGTCTCGGCGGGCTCGCCGGTCGCTATTTCGCCCTGGTTTCGCGCGGCCAGCCCTTGATGACGCTTGGGGTCACGCCGCATGTGCGCGTGCTGGCCTCGGTGCTGGCCATGGTGCTGATTGCCGCCATCGTGGCGACCCACCCTCTGACGCCCATGGTGGTCATGGTGGCGCTAGGCGGCCTGTGGTTCCTGGGACAGCTCAGTTTGGGCTATCTGGTTCTTGCCGTTCTGGTCGAGGCCGCCTGGCTGCTGTTCTACGCCGACGGCTACATGGCGACGGTCTTGCCGGAACTGGTCCAGCGCTTCGGCGATACATCGACCGAGATTGGCGAACGTCTGGTCGACACCTCCATCGTAAGCCCTGGACAGGTGATGGTGTCATGGGCGTCGCGCGCGCTGACGGGCATCATCGCGCTGGCCGCGATGCTGGGCGGCTTGCGGCGGCTCGTGGCGGGCTTCCGCGACGGGCCGGCGGTCGTGCTGACGCTTGCCCCTGCTTTCCTCTTGGTCGCGACGTCTTACGGCGGCGAGATCGCCTTCCGCGTCTACCTGTTTGCCCTGCCGTTCCTCGCATTTTTCGCTGCGGCCTTGTTTTTCCCTTGGTCGGGTACGCAGCGTGATGCGATCGCGCGCTATGCCCTGGGAACGCTGGGCGCAGTTCTGTCGGTGGCCTTCGTCCTCGCCAACAACGGCAAGGACAGGCAGTACAGCTTCACCCAGGCCGAGGTTGAGGCATCGCAATGGCTTTATGCCAATGCGCCGGCCGGTTCTATCCTGGTCGAGGGCGCGCCCAACTACCCCCAGCAGTTCATGAATTACGAGAATTTCACCTATGTGCCGATCTCGACCGAGAGCAAGCAGTCCATCGCCGCGGTACTCGCCGACCCCGCGGCGGAGCTGTCGGGTTGGCTGCGCGGCCGGCCGCCGGGCACGGCTTTCGTCATCATCACCCGAAGCCAGAAGGCCTACATCGACGACCTCGGGGTCATGCCGAAAGGCTCGCTTGACGCCATCGAAACAGCATTGCGGGCCTCGGCGCGGTTCCGGTTGGTGAGGGCGACAGCAGACGCCAGTGTCTTCGTTCCGGATGATGCAGGCATAAGGATGGGCGAATGGGTCAAGTAGGACCGTGCCGCCTTTGGTGCCGTACCTTGGAAAGCCAGCCTGCGCGGACAGGCGCGGCTGACACTGCAGGTCGAAATTGTTCTTGCCGGGAAAGTGCAATGATTGTTTCATATTAGCGTTGCTGCATTTGCTTGAATGCAGCCATCGCGCTGTCGGGAGCTTGGGCCCATGCGTATCGGCTGGTTATGTCTTGCCAGCGTCATGATGTCGGGAATCGCGGCTGAAGCCAGCCCCGACGCGCAGGCTCAGTCGTCGCCCGCAGCCGCGCCGCCGGTCCTGCGAAGCCAGCAGTCAACGCCGACCGATGGCTTCATCAAGGCCGTTGCTTCCTCCTACATGGCGCTCGGCGACCTCTATCGTGATGGCAAGACGACGGTCGGGGGTGCCGAGGCGGCGCTCGCTTACTATCGCGGCCTGGCCAACCCGGGCCGGCCCGACGCCATCTACGCGATCATTTCACCATCCGACCTGATGGAAACCTCCGAGGATGCTCCGGCCGATCCCTTCGCAGCGACCGAACTCTACCTGCAGGCTGCGGCGATGGGCAGCGCCGAGGCGCTGATGCGGCTTGGCGATCTCTACCGTGAGGGCAGGGTGGTGGCCGCCGACCCGAAACGGGCCTACCTCTTCTATGATCAGGCTGCCAAGGCCGGCAGCGACGATGCCAAGCTACGGGTTGGCGAGATGCTGGCGCGCGGGCAGGGCGTGGCCCGCGATACCGGCAAGGGATTGGCCATCATCGCCGCGCTCGCCGACAGCGGCAACGCCGAGGCGCTGGTGCTGCTGGGCGATCTATATAGACCGGGCGGCCCGGGCATGGTGGCCATGGATCCGGCCAAGGCGTTCGACTTCTACCGAAAGGCCGTTGCGCTTGGCTACGATGCCGCCAAGCTTCGGATTGGCGAAATGACGGCCATTGGCCAGGGCGTCGCCAAGGACGTCAATGCCGGGATCGCGATGATCGAGGAAGTGGTGGCCCGCACCGGCAATCCTGCCGGGCTCGTGCTTCTGGGTTCGCTCTACAGCCGAACCGACGGCGGTGTCATCTCGATCGATTTTGCCAAGGCGTTCGGCTATTTCCGCCGCGCCGCCGACAGCGGCGACGAGACCGGGATCCTGCGGACCGGCGAGATGCTGGCCCGTGGACGGGGCACTGGCCAGTCCTATCAGGCGGGGCGCGCAATGCTGGCCGGCCTTGCCGATCACGGCGATACCTTCGCGCTCATCGCGCTTGGCGATCTGCTCAGCGACCCGACCGTGGCTCCTGTCGACCTCCCTGCAGCTGTAGCCTCCTACGACAAGGCGGCTTCGCTCGGCCATTCCGATGCACTGGTCAGGCTTGGCGATCTCTACAGCCGCAACGGCTCGGTGGCGGCGGAGCTGCCCAGGGCGTTCTCCTACTACGTCAGGGCTTCTCAGGCTGGAAATATCGTCGGCAAGCTACGGGTCGGTGAGATGACCCTGCTCGGGCGCGGCACGAACCGCGACGTCGACGCGGGGCTGGCTCAGATGAATGCGCTCGCAGACGACGGAGACCCCGAAGCGCTGAACCTGCTCGGGGCGCTTTACCAGCGTGGCATAGGGGGGCTTCTGCAGGCCGACCCGGCCCGGGCATACGGCTATTTCAGCAAGTCGGCTGATGCCGGCAACGTGATCGGCAGCGTGCGCGCCGGCGAGATGATGGTACGCGGCCAGGGCACAGCCAAGAATGTTGCCGATGGCCTGGCGCTGGTGCGGACGGCGGCAGATGCCGGCAGCAGCGAAGCGCTGATGTCGTTGGGAACACTGATGGCGGACGGGTCGACAGGCGCGTTCGATGCGCCGGAGGCCGTGCGTGCCTATGAGAAGGCGGCAGTTCTCGGTCGACCCGATGCGCTGGTGCGCATCGGCGACATCTATCGGGTGGGCGGACCTATCCCTGTCGATCCGGGCAAGGCATTCGAGTTCTACCGCAGGGCCGGGCTGGCCGGAGATGAGACCGGCCGACTGCGGCAGGGCGAGATGACCGCGCGCGGCGAAGGTACATCCCAGGACATCGCGGCGGGTCTCGACCTTGTCAGGCAGGTCGGCGCCGCCGGTGACCCCTACGCCTATGTCGTTCTCGGCGACCTTCATCTTTCGGGGGCCATTGGGTCCATCGATGGTCCGGCCGCGGTGGCGGCCTACGAGAGTGCCGCGCGGCAGGGGCGGGCGGATGCCTTGCTCCGGCTCGGCGACCTCTATCGCGACGGCAGGGGCGTGCCGGCGGACGGCAAAAAGGCGGCGGAGTACTATCTGAAGGCGGTCGACGCAGAAGACCCGACGGCAACGGCGCCGGGTGAAAGCGTCCGTTACTGAACAGCACGGGTGTTGTGGCTGGGGAGTTGGCTTTGTCGCGTATAAGTCATGTCGCGTTATCGGCTGTTGTCGCGATCCTCCTGGCGGGTGCGGCATCGTCGGCACAAATCGCACCGGAGACGGGCGGATCTGCAGGCTCGGGCGATGCCGCGACGCCCGGCCGCATCGTCAATGCCGACGCGCTGTTGCGCCTTGGCGATCTCTTCAGTGATTCAGCAAACACCAATCGCGATCTATCAAAGGCATTCGACTACTATCGTCAGGCTGCCGAGGCCGGCAGCACCCCCGCCAGGCTTCGCGTCGGGGAAATGCGTGTGCTTGGCGAAGGCACTGAAAGCGATGTCGAGGCAGGCCTTGCCGCCATCGAAGAGGTCGCTTCCGCCGGCGATGGCGCTGCCCTTGCCTTACTGGGTGATCTTTACAGCCGTCCCGGCATCCACGGACTCTCAGTCGATCTGACGCGCGCCTACGGCTATTTCCGCCGCGCCGCGGCGGCTGGGAACGAAACAGGCATTCTGCGCAGCGGCGAAATGCTGGCGCGCGGCCAGGGCCCTGAAAAGGACAGCACGGCCGGCCGCGCGCTGGTGCGTTCGCTTGCCGATCGCGGCAATTTGCACGCGCTCGTTTCGCTGGGCGACATCATGAGCGACAGCAATGTCGGCCCGCTCGACATCCAGGAGGCGGAGACGGCCTACACCAAGGCGGTTGCCCTTGGCCATCTCGATGCGTCGCTGCGGCTCGGCGACCTCTATGGCAGTGGCCGCGCCGGCAAACCGGACTTTGCCAAGGCGTTTGAATTTTACGACAAGGCGGCGAGGGCCGGACAGCAACTCGGCAAGCTGCGTGTCGCCGAGCTGACGTTCCGCGGGCTGGGCACGAGACGGGATGTCGAGGGAGGATTGTCCTCGATAAAGGCCATCGCCGGTACCGGCGATGCCGAGGCACTGTCATTGCTTGGCGACATCTATAGCGTTCTGACACCGGGACTGCCGGCAACCGACTTCCCCGCAGCACTCGGCTACTACAAGCAGGCGGCCGACGCCGGCAACATCCACGCCGCCCTGCGGGTGGGCGAACTGACGGCGCACGGACTTGGTACGGCGCGCGACGTCGAGGGCGGGCGCAGCATCGTTCGGCGGATCGCCGATGCAGGCAATCCGGTGGCGCTGATAAGCCTGGGCGATCTGCTGCGGGAGCCGCAATCGGGCGATGTCGACGGCGAAGGCGCCGTTGCAGCCTACAAGCGCGCGGCCGATCTCGACGACGCGGACGCACTGGTGCGGCTCGGTGACTTCTACAGCGATGGCATGACTGAGGCGGTCGATCTGCCGAAGGCGCTCGATTATTACCGCCAGGCTGCGGCGCGCGGCAACGTTGTCGGCGCGGTTCGGGCTGGCGCCATGACGGCGCGAGGGCAGGGCACCACGCAGGACGTAGCGGCAGGTCGCGCCATGGTAAGGAAGGCAACGGAAAGCGGCGAGGGCGAGGCGCATGTCGTCATGGGCGATTTGTTGACCCGAGGCGATGCCGGTCCGCCCGATATTTCGGCGGCGATGCGGGCATATGCCGAAGCTGCGTCGCTCGGCTGGACGCAGGGCCTGATACGGCTCGGCGATCTCTACCGCGAAGGCAAACTGCTGCAGAGCAATGGTCGGCGTGCCGCGGGATATTACCGCCAGGCGGCCGAGGCTGGCGACGCCTACGGTCTGCTCATTCTCGGCTCTGCAGTGTCGGAAAGCCTGCTGCGCAACGCCGGCAAACCGGCCGACGGCGTTGCGGCGCTGCGCCAGGCCGAGGTGATGGGCCTGAACGATGCGGTCGTCCCGCTGGCCGACGCCATGCTCTACGGCATGGGCACGAAACGCGACGCCAAGGCTGCGGTGGCTATTCTTGAGCGAGCAGCCGCCAGCGGCAACATCGCGGCTGCGCGCCACCTGATCAGCTATTATCGTGACGGCCGGCGCTACGGACGCACGACCTTCATCAAGGCAGATACGAAACGTGCCCGGCAGCTGTTCGCCGGGCTGTCGCCTTGGCTGTCGCGCGGTGACCGGCTTGTCGAGGAAATGTTGTTCTCCGCTGACGCTTCAGGGCGGGGGGACTACCGGCAGATCGCAGCGCGCATGCATGAGCTCTCGGCGGAGTCGCGCCAATCGCTCATCCGCATGATGCGCACCACCCATCCCAATGCCTACATCTACCTGGCCCAGCACCAGCTCAAGCAGGCCGGTTTCTACAATGGTCCGGTAAACGGCGTGCTCAGTGGAACCACGACGCGCGCGGTCAACCGGTTTTGCGTGTCGAAATCGATGCGGGGCGCCTGCCGCTACGGACCGATGAGCAGCCAGGCCGGAGATATTCTGTCCTACGCTTTCTAGGCCGGTGGTTCAGTCGAACCTGTCGCCGAATATCCGGCTCCAGTGTTCGCCCACCAACCCGTTGAAGAACCCGTTGCCGGCCTGGAACTGCCGGACGAGTTCCGGATCGCGGGCGTGCACCACGGTCGAATTGACGTTGATGAAGATTATTTGTCGACCGAGCATCGCTTCCAGCAATGCAGGCTGGGTTCGTCCCCTGACGGCTGCGAGGCCCGCTGTTGCCGCATGAGCAATCAGGCAGTCGATCACTGCCCCGGCCTGGCCGGGCAGGGCCAAGACCTGCAGGACGTGGCCTATCTCGCCGGCGCGCCCAAAATACATGAAGGCGCCGATGACGGCACCGGTTCGCGTCGACACGGTGCATCGGATAGCCGTACCGAAGTCCTTCTTGGCCGAGGCGTCCGCCATGATGCGCGAGAGCAAGGCATCGTTCCATTCCGGATGGACCGCGAACCTTGACGTGAATTTGCCGAGCAGCCTTGAAAATCCGTCCTGGTCGATGTCGGAGACCGTGTAGCGACCGAGTGTCGCCGCGGCGTCGCGGGCACCGAACCAGCGCGAGAACTCGCCGCTGCGACGGAGCCGCAGGCCGGCGTCCGCGGCACGGGCAATTGGTGCGGCAAAACGGGCGATCGGTACGCGGGTTTTGGCCCCCGCGACGGTGAAGCTCGCGGGTTTGATGACCTTGATCCAGTCGAGGCTGTATTGCGGCAGGATCGTGCCGCGCAGCGTCGTCCACATGTTGGCGGTGACATCGCTTGCCGTCTCGCTGAAGGAAATGTCCTGCGGTCCGGCAAGGAATGCCTTGAGAAGCCTGGCGCCGGAAAGGTCGTTGCGCTGGTCCTCGTCGACCATCAGCGACCCGCAGATCGAGGCGTTCAGCCTGGTTTCGGCAAAGCGCATGGGCAGCGACGTGACGCCGACGAAGCCTGATACGCGGCCGTTGTCGGCGACGTGGACAAGCGACGGCGATCCGGCGTTGCCGTCGCTGGAATCGAGATAGAGGCGCTGGAGGTAGCCGGCCAGCGACGCAGGCGCCGGTGTGCGTCGCTTGCGCAGCACGCGCTGGAACATGTCGGCGACGACTGGGAGGTCGTCGGCCTGTAATGGACGAATTTCAGGCATCGGGCGAAGCCTCGGTCATTTTGCGACAGCAATGGCTTAGGGTGGAAATATCTAGGAAGCGTTTCGAAATTCGAATTCGGTTCACGCTGGGGCGAGCTTCCGGGCGATTGCGACGCGCGGCAACCGTGCTGCGTCGGTGGCAAACTCCACCGGCGCGTAGGCGCGCCCCCTGGCAACCAGGGCCGCGACCTGGCGGTCCTGGCCTTCGCCGAATTCGAACGCCAGCCATCCCCCCGGCTTGAGGAATGCTGCCGCATCGCGGATCAGCCGCTGGTGGATCGACAGGCCATAGGGGCCGCCATCGAAGGCTTCGCGCGGCTCGGACGCGAGCAATTCGCTGCGTTCGCCCTCCAGTCGGGCAGACGAAATGTAGGGCGGATTGCAGACGACGAGATCCACGGTTGCGGCGAGGTCCAGCCCGTCAAACGCACCGAACAGGTCGCCTTGTGCAATTGTCACCCGATCGGCCAGCCCGAGTCGCTCGACGTTTCGCCGGGCTACTGCCACGGTTGCGTCCGTCAGATCGGCGCTCCAGACCTCGGCGCTTGGTACCTTGGTGGCGACCGCCAGGCCCAAATTGCCCGAGCCGCAACACATGTCGATCACGCGCGCGCCTGCCGCGCGTCCGCCCAGGATGGCGATCGCGGCATTGCCCAATATCTCGGTCTCCTCGCGCGGCACGAGCACGCCGGGTCCAAGCTCCAGCTCGATCCCCATGAAGCGGTGGAGGCGAACATTGTCGCCGTCGCCCTTAACGATATGCATTGTTGCCCTCGCCAAGTCTTTCGCGGCGTCCATCACAACCTGCTGCGGCCAAGATCGTCAACTGATCAATGCATTCGCCGGCAAGGATGACCATCAACATGACTTGTTCATACAATTGCTTACATGGTGAGGTTTCGTTCCTGGGATGTCGAGCGCCCGGAAGGCCAAGACTGTCGCCATTGTGATGTGTCTTGGGAACCGAAGTGTGCTTTCCTATCATTGATTAACCTGCGCTATAACAAGTGCGTTCGTCGCGCTAGCGGATCAGGGTTTGGTGTATGTGTGGGTTTGTTGGGTACCTTGGCGATGTCGAGCCAGCTGCAGCTGAAAAGTTGCTGCGCCGGATGACCGACAGCATCGCGCATCGGGGACCTGACGAGCAGGGCGTGTATGTTTCACCCGGGGCCGGGCTTGGCCACGCGCGCCTGTCGGTCGTCGGACTTGGCGACGGGCAGCAGCCGATGGCCAGTGCCTCGGGCGATCTCCACATCGCCTTCAACGGCGAGATATTCAACTATGTCGAGTTGCGCGACGAACTGAAGGCGCGAGGGCGTCGGTTTCGTACCGGAAGCGACACCGAGGTGATCTTGCATCTCTATGAGGAGATGGGCCCCGATTGCGTCGATGTGATGAACGGCGACTTCGCCTTCGCCATCTGGGACGGGCCGCGCCAGCGCATGTTTTTTGCCCGTGACAGGATGGGCGTGCGGCCGCTCTTCTACACCGAAGTGCGCGGCACCTTGTATTTCGCCTCCGAAGTAAAGGCGTTGCTGCAGGTTCCCGGCTTTGCGGCCGAGCTCGACGAGATTGCGCTCGACCAGATATTCACGCTCTGGGCGCCGATCGCCCCGCGTACGGCGTTCAAGAACGTCTACGAGATCGAGCCCGCGCACATCATGATCGCCGACAAGGGCGGGCTTGCCACGCGTCCGTACTGGCGGCTCGATTTCCCCGACGCCGAAGCGAGCCGCGAACCGCGTGACGAAGTCCGCGCGGCGGAGGAACTCAGGGCGCTGCTGACCGATGCGACGCGCATACGCATGCGCGCCGACGTGACGGTCGGCTCCTACCTCTCGGGCGGCCTGGATTCCTCGATCGTCTCGGCGCTGGCCGCACCGATGGCGGCAGGAGGGCTGCGCACCTTTTCGGTGACGTTCGACAGTGCCGAGCATGACGAAAGCGAATTCCAGGAGGAGATGGCCCTTGCCATCGGTTCGCATCATAGCGCGGTGAATGTCGGACCGGGCGATATCGCGTCGGTGTTCCCCAAGGTGATCGATGCCACTGAAAGGCCGGTCATCCGCACCGCGCCGGCGCCGCTCTACCAGCTGTCCGGCCTTGTCCGCGCCAGGGGCATCAAAGTCGTGCTGACGGGCGAAGGGGCCGACGAGGTCTTCGCCGGCTACGACATCTTCAAGGAGACGCTTGTGCGGCGGTTCTGCGACCGCCAGCCTGCTTCGACGGGCAGGCCGCATCTTTTCCGCAAGCTCTATCCCTATCTGCCCGGGCTGCAGAAACAGTCGGCGGCCTATCTCGCGGCGTTCTTCGGCGCCGGCAAGGACAGCCTCGACGACCTGCTCTATTCGCATCGTCCCCGGATGCGCAACACCGCAGCGGCAAAGCTGTTCTTCTCGGCCGACCTGCGCGCCAGGCTTGCTCCATACGATGCTGCCGCCGAACTTGCTGCGTCCCTGCCGGAGCGGTTCTCCCGGTGGCACCCGTTGCACCAGGCGCAATATCTCGAAAGCCGCTACCTGCTGCCGGGCTACATCCTGTCGAGCCAGGGCGACCGCATGGCGATGGCGCATGGCATCGAGGGGCGCTTCCCGTTCCTCGATCATCGCCTGGTGGAGTTTGCCAGCCGGCTGCCGCCTTCGATGAAGCTCAAGGGGCTGGTCGAAAAGCACATCCTGCGGGAAGCGACCAAGGACCTCCTGCCGGCGTCGATCGGCCGGCGGGTCAAGCAGCCTTACCGTGCCCCGGATTCGCAGTCTTTCGTCGGCGCAGGCGAGCAGGAGTGGATGCGCGAGGCGATGAGCCCGGAGGCGATCGCGGATTCGGGATTCTTTGACGTTTCGACGGTACGGAAGCTGACGGAAAAGTGCCGGCATCAGCCGGTGACCGGTTTCCGCGACAATGCCGCCTTCGTCGGCATCCTGTCGACGCAGTTGTGGAACCGGTCATTTGCCGGGAAGAGGGCGGGCGCCACCGTGGCTGCCTGAGGATGGACCAGAGGAAGAGAGCATGACGCAGCAGATCAAGGACACCGTCAAAGCCTTCATCATCGAAAATTTCCTGTTCGGGGATACTTCCTATGCATTGGACGATGACGTCTCGCTGATCGAAAGCGGCGTGGTCGATTCCACCGGCGTGCTTGAACTTGTCACCTTCATCGAGGATCAGTTCGGGCTCGAGATGGCGGATTCCGACATCGTTCCAGCCAATCTCGACTCGCTGGTGCGTATCGCGGCCTTCATCGAGACCAAGACGGCAAAGGCGCAGCCCGCGGAGCAGGCAGCAGGCGCCGCCTGAGGGCGTTGGGAGAGGGGCAATGCGACTGGAGCAATTCTTGCGCGACAGCGCGCGCTTGCGGGGCGACAAGATTGCTCTGATTGCGCGCGACGCGCGCCTGTCCTATGCCGAACTCGACAGCCTGTCTGATCGGCTTGCCGCAGCGCTTGGCGATCGCGGCATCGGACGCGGCGACCGCGTGCTGGTCTTCATGGACAATTGCTGGGAAGCCGCGGTGTTGGTCTTCGCCATTGCCAAGGCGGGAGCGGTCTTCAGCCCGATCAACCCGTCGACCAAGGCTGACAAGCTCGACTTCATCATCGGCAACTGCCGCGCGCGTGCCGTGCTGACCCAGGCCAGGCTTTTGCCCGTCGTCAGCGAGGCGCTGGCCGCACGCGACAACGACTTGCTGGTGGTCTCGACCGCAGCCGGGGGTGTTGCACCGAAGGGGGCTGTCTCGTTCGAGCAATGCCTCGCAAGTGACGCTCCGCCGGCCAACCATGGCGGCATAGATGTCGACCTTGCCATGCTGATCTACACCTCGGGTTCGACGGGCCGGCCCAAGGGCGTGATGATGACCCACCGCAACATCGAGGCTGCGGCCGGCTCGATCACCACCTATCTTGAAAACACGCCCGACGACATCATCCTCAACGTCCTGCCGTTGGCCTTCGACTATGGCCTCTACCAACTGATCATGTCGGTCAAGATGGGCGCGACGCTGGTGCTGGAGAAGTCGTTCTCGTTCCCGCAGGCGATCTTCGATGTCATTCGCGCGGAAAACGTTACCGGTTTCCCGCTCGTTCCGACGATGGCCGCGCTGATCCTGCAGATGCGCGACATCAAGCCGGGGTTCCTGCCGAGCCTGCGCTATGTCACCAACACGGCGGCGGCGCTGCCGCCCGCGCATATAGCCAGGCTGCGTGAGCTCTTCACCGGGGTCAGGCTCTACTCGATGTACGGCCTGACCGAGTGCAAGCGCTGCACCTACCTGCCGCCGGCGGAACTCGACCGGCGCCCCGGTTCGGTCGGCATCGCCATCCCCAACACGGAAGCCTTCGTGCTCGACGACGACGGCAATCCGGCACCGCCCGGCACGCCGGGTGAACTGGTGATCCGCGGGCCACATGTCATGCAGGGCTATTGGGAGAACGAAGAAGCGACAAACCGCATGCTGCGCCCGGGGAAAAATCCGTGGGAAAAGCTGCTCTACACCGGCGACCTGTTCAGCCGTGATGCTGAGGGTTTCCTCTATTTTGTCGGGCGCAAGGACGACATCATCAAGACGCGCGGCGAAAAGGTCGCGCCCAAGGAGGTCGAGGCCGTGCTGCACGCCTGTCCCGGCATTGCCGAGGCCGTGGTGATCGGCGTGCCGGACCCCATTCTCGGCCATGCCATCGGAGCGCTCGTCGTGCTGTCCGATCCCGGCGTGACCCAGCGTGAAATCCTGCGCCACTGCCAGGCGCATCTCGAGGATTTCATGGTACCGAAAATCATCGAGTTTCGATCCGAGTTGCCGAGGACCGACACTGGCAAGGTGAGCCGGCGTCTGGCCGCCGAATCCATGGAACCGACGGGATGAACATGACTGTGGCCCAAGCCGGAAGCTTCAGCGCAGCGACGCTGGCGATCGATCCCGAGGCCGAAGCCGCAAGGATTGCGGCGGCCCTGCGCAACCAGTTGACCGGCACGCTGCGCCGGCGAGGGCTTGTCCTGGGCCTGTCCGGTGGCGTCGATTCCAGTGTCAGCGCTGCCCTGGCGGTACGTGCGGTCGGGGCCAAGAACGTGTTCGCCCTGTTCATGCCGGAAGACGATTCCGACCCGGAGAGCCTGCGACTAGGGAGCCTTGTCGCTGAAACCTTCGGCATCGCGGCGGTTGTCGAGAATATCGGTCCGACCCTGAAGGCGATGGGATGCTATGAGCGCCGCGACGCCTTCATCCGCCAGCTTGTGCCCGAATACGGGCCCGGCTGGGCCTGCAAGATCGTGATTGCCAACGCGCTGACCAACGAAGGCTACAACATCTCTTCGCTGGTGGTGCAGGATCCCGACGGCAAGCAGACCAAGCTGCGCATGCCGCCGCAAGTCTATCTCGGCATTGTCGCGTCCACCAACATGAAGCAGCGTACGCGCAAGCAGGTCGAGTATTTCCACGCCGACCGTCTCAACTATGCGGTGATCGGCACGCCGAACCGGCTGGAATACGACCAGGGCTTCTTCGTCAAGAACGGCGACGGCGCCGCCGACGTCAAGCCGATCGCGCATCTTTACAAATCGCAGGTCTACCAGCTTGCGGAGTGCCTCGGCGTGCCGGAGGAAATCCGTCGGCGGCCGCCGACGACCGACACCTATTCGCTGCAGCAGACGCAGGAGGAGTTCTATTTCTCCTTGCCCTATGACCGCATGGACCTGTGCCTCTACGGGCTCAATCATGGCGTGCCGGCAGAAGAAGTCGGTCGTGCTAC
This sequence comes from Aminobacter niigataensis, assembly GCF_946995915.1. GTDB lineage: Bacteria > Pseudomonadota > Alphaproteobacteria > Rhizobiales > Rhizobiaceae > Aminobacter > Aminobacter niigataensis. Next base: position 3,892,815 of record NZ_OX341517.1, on the reverse strand, counting down.
GGGCCTGACTGTGGAGCAGGTCGGGCGGGTGTGGACGGATATTGCATCGAAGCGCAAGACGACACGTTATCTGCACAGCGGGCCGCTGCTCGTCGATCCGGTTCCCGAGATTTGAAACAGGCAGTAGTTGGGGCTGCTTGTCTGGTTGGGTAGGGCGGCTACGGGGCGGCGTTCCGTATCAGGTCGACAGGTGCGTCCAGCGTCCAGGTGATGCCATTCGGTTCAAAGTTGAGATGGCCGACGCCGCTCAGTGCCAGCGGCGCGATCCGCTCGAGCACGATCTTGCCGAAGCCGGCTCGTGACGCCTTTTCGACCGTCGGCCCATTGCTTTCCTTCCAGGTGAGGCGGAAGCGACCGGACGTCGTCCAGCCGACCTCGACGGTTCCACCGGGCGACGAAAGCGCGCCATGCTTGGCCGAATTGGTGGCAAGTTCGTGAAACGCCATGCCGAGGTTCTGGACTGCGACGGTCGACAGGATGATCGGCTCCCCCGAGATCTTGACACGATGCTCTGCCGCGAATGGCCGGATCTGGTTATCGACCAGGTCGGCGAGGTTCGCGCCGCGCCAGTCGCCGTCGACGAGCAGGTCCTGGGACCGCGACAGTGCCATGATGCGGTTGCGGATCTGCTTTTCGAACTCGGCAATCGTCGTCGTGTGTTTGCCAGTCTCGCGGATCATCGAAAGGATCACGGCGAACTGGTTCTTCACGCGATGGTTGACCTCACGCATCAGCATGCGGATGCGGTTTTCGCTTTCCTTGCGCTCGGTGACGTCCCTGGCGATCTTGGAGGCGCCGATGACCTTGCCGGAGGGGCTGCGCACGGGTGAGACGGTCAGCGAAATCGCCACCTCCCGGCCGTCCTTGCGCCTTCTGATCGTGTCGAAATGGTCGACGCGCTCGCCCTTGCGGACTTTGCCGATGATGAGGTCTTCCTCGTCCCGCCGGTCGGCAGGGATCAGCATCATGATGTGCTTTCCGATGGCCTCTTCCGCAGAGTAGCCGAAAAGCCGCGTCGCGCTGGCGTTCCAGCTCTCGATGATGCCACACAGGTTCTTGCTGATGATGGCGTCGTCCGAAGATTCGACGATCGACGCCAGGCGCATCGTCTGCACTTCAGCCTGCTTTTGCACCGAGATGTCGATCAGCAGGTTGATGGCGCCCGTGACGTTGCCCGATGCGTCGCGCAGCGGTGCGGGGAATGCCAGGAACGGCACGAGCGTTCCGTCGGGCCGCTCGGCGATCGCTTCGGCACCGCGGATTGCCCGGCCTTCCCTGAGCGCCAGGGCCATCGGGCAGTCGCTATGCGCGAGGGGATCGCCGTCGGCCGTCCTGAGTCGCCAGGATCCGCACCATTCATCCTTGCCGATTTCGGGTGTGTGCCCCCAGAGCTCGGCTGCCGCATCATTGAAGTAGGTGATCCGACCGTTTGCATCGGTCGTGTAGGCTGCGGCAGGCAGCGGGCCGAGTAGATGTTCACTGGTAGTCATCAACGCCCGCCGCTTCGAATTCCGGTAAGCTTTAACGGGCAACAGTCCCGGGAGTTCCGTTTACGCTACAGATACACCTAATCCTCGATCGAGCACCCGGTGGTGAACGATGGTTATCGCCCATCCGGCGTGTCGGCGAGATGATCCGGCGGCTCCTCGGAACCGCCTTCCGAACGGTCGCGATAGAGTGCCGCGCGTGCAAGCAGCATCAGCGTCACCGGCGTGGTGATGCTGATGAACACGCCGATGAGGATTTCGTGCAGCACCGGTCGCGAGCCGAGCACCGAAAACAGGATCATCGATGCGAGCACGATCGCGCCCGTGCCCCAGCTCGTACCCAGGGTCGGCGCGTGGACCCGTTCGAAGAAGCTGCGGAAACGCAACGTGCCGATCGCCCCGATCAGGGTCAGGCCGGCACCGGCCAGCACCAGCAACGCAACCAGAAGTGCCGCCCATGCGGGCAGGTTTTCGGCATGGGTCATTCGATCACCTCGCCACGCATCAGGAACTTGGCAAGAGCCACCGTCGAGATGAAGCCGAGCAGCGAGATCACCAGTGCCGCCTCGAAATAGAGCGCATTGCCGGTTCGGATGCCGAAGGTCAGAACCAGCAGCATTGCGTTGACATAGAGCGCGTCCAGGCAGAGCACGCGATCCTGGGCGCGCGGCCCAACAATGAGCCGGTAGGTGTTGCAGGCCATGGCGGCGACCAGCATGAGCTGGGCGGCGGTCACCGACCAGGCGAGGATGGCGGAGGTCATTCGAAAATCTCCCGCAGGGTCGCTTCGTAGCGCGTCTTGATCAGGTCGATCCATTGCTGCTCGTCGACGAGGTCGAGGACATGGATGAGCAGGACGCCCGAAGCGGAGTTGTATTCCACCCAGGCGGTGCCGGGCGTGCTGGTCACGATGCAGGCAAGTACTGCAAGCCCGGTACGGTCGCGAAGGTCGAGCGGGATCGAAACAAAACCCGCAGTGCGACCGCGCCGGCCACCCTGGAGGATGATGGTGGCGACGGCAATGTTGGAGCGCGCGATGTCCAGCAGGACGATGCCGCACAAATACGGGATGAGCTGCCAGCGCCGCAGACGCGGCTTGGACGGCTCAAGCTGCATCATGGCACGCGAGGCACCGATCGCCACGACCAGTCCGAGCAGGAAATGGCCCAGGGAAAATGCGTTGAGCAGCATCCATACGATGACGAGCGATGCGGTGAGAACGGGATACGGCAGGATGCGTCTCATTGTGTCGACACCCCGCTTGCCGACTCGGATCCGGGCAGAACGCCTTCGATGTAGGAACGCGGTTCGTGCAGCGCCTGCGCTGCGGCATCGGTGTAGCGCATGACAGCCCCGGCCTGGACCGTCAGCAGGAAGCAAAGCCCGATGAGCAGGATGATCGGCACGATCTCGACCACCAGCACCCTGGGCACGATGACCTCCAATGGTGCCCAGAACGTGCGGATGCCGGTTCGCATCATGGCGAGCAGGGCGGCAAGACCCGACAGGATCAGAAGCGCCGTAAGGATCCATCCGATGCTATCCGGACTGCCGGCCGCAGTGCCGAGGCCTTGGGGATTGAAGATGGCATTGATCAGCGCGAATTTGCCGATGAAGCCGGACAGAGGCGGCAGGCCAGCGAGCAGCAGGCCAAGGCAGCCGAAGCAGACGCCAAGGATCGCAAGCGCTCCCGGCATCACCACGCCGACTTCTTCCTCGTCCTCCTCTTCGGGTTCGATATCGTCGCCATAGGCTTCCATGGTGACCGTCAGAAGGTTTGCGGCAGGCTCCTGCGCCCGCTCTACGAGCTCGATCATCAGGAACAGCGCACTGACGGTGATCGTCGAACTAACGACATAGAACATCGCGCCGGAGACCACGGCCTGGTCGCCAAGTCCAACGGCGGCGAGCAGAGTGCCGGACGACACCAGAATGCTGTATCCGGCGAGCCGGCCAAGCGATTGTGATGCAAGCACGCCGAACGCGCCGAAGGCGATCGTCGCCATGCCACCGATCAACAGCACCTGGCTGCCGAAGCCGGCGAGCGGGCCAGCATCGGCGCCGAACAACAGCAAGGTGAGCCGCAGCAGCACATAGAAGCCAACCTTGCTCAGGATGGCAAAGAGCGCCGATGCCGGCGCCGAGGCCGCCATATAGGCCGACGGCAGCCAGAAACACAGGGGCCACATGCCGGCCTTGACGAGGAACGCGATCCCGAGAACGGCGGCGCCTGCTGCGAGCAAGGCCTGGTTTTCCGGCGCGACCTCGGGGATGCGCATGGCAAGGTCGGCCATGTTGAGGGTGCCGGTCACGCCGTAGATCAGGCTGACGCCGATCAGGAACAGCAGCGAAGCAGCCAGGTTGATGGCGATGTAGTGCAGGCCGGCGCGTACACGGAAGGCGCCCGAACCATGCAGCATCAGGCCGTAGGAGGCAGCCAGCAGGACCTCGAAGAAGACGAAGAGATTAAAAAGGTCGCCTGTGAGGAAGGCACCGTTCACGCCCATCAGCAGGAACTGGAACAGGGTGTGGAAATGCGGGCCCGCCTTGTGCCAGCGCGCCAAGGAGAAGACCAGCGTCGCGGCGGCAAGCACCGAGGCCAGCACCAGCATCAGGGCCGACAGCCGATCGAGGACCAGCACGATGCCGAACGGCGGGGCCCAGTCGCCCAGCCGATAGGTATGTGTCACAGCACCACCTGCCGCGTCTCCGGTGTCGGCGAGGCGGAGTAGTGCGAAAGCCAGGCCCAGGAGTAGGGCCGTGGCGGCGATGTTGATGCCGGCTTTAAGGCTGTGGCGCCGCTCTTCGAACAACAGCAGGATTGCTCCCGCGGCCATCGGCAGCAGGATCGGCAGGATCAGCAGGTGCTGCGAGAAACCCATCATGGCTCCCGCCCGTCGACATGGTCGCTGCCAGTCAAGCCGCGCGCGGCGAGCAGCACGACGAGGAATAGTGCCGTGGTGGCAAAGCCGATCACGATGGCCGTCAGCACCAGGGCTTGCGGGATCGGATCGGCATAGTCTGCCGGATTGACGGCGCCGCTGCCGTCCAGCACGGGCGCGGCCCCGACGCGAAGCCTGCCCATGCTGAAGATGAAGAGGTTCACGGCATAGGACAGCAGCGAAAGCCCGATGACAACCTGGTAGGTGCGCGGACGCAGCAGCAGCCACACACCCGATCCCGTCAAGCAGCCGATGGCGATTGCGAGCGTCAGTTCCATCACGGCTGCTCCTCGATGCGCGAAGCCCGCAGCCTGCGGACGGATTGGTGGGCAAGCGCAATGAGCATCAGCACGGTCGCACCAACGACCAGCGTCAGCACGCCGAGGTCGAACAGTGCCGCCGTCGCCAGCGGTATCTTGCCGATGAGAGGCAGGTCGACATACTGCGCGTGTGAGGTCAGGAAGGGCTTGCCGAACACCCAGGCGCCGATTCCCGTGGAAAGGGCGAGGAGCAGGCCGCCGCCGATCCAGGTCACCGGCAGGATGCGAAGCCTGTCTTCCACCCAGATGGTTCCCGCCGCCATGTACTGCAGGATGAAGCCGGCAGCCATTGCCACGCCGGCGGCGAAGCCGCCGCCCGGCGAATCGTGGCCGCGCAGGAACAGATAGGCCGAGAACATGATGATGACCGGGAACATCCACTGCATGATCACCGACGGCACGAACAGGTAGTCGGCGGCGGTTGCGCCCGCCTGGCGATCCGGCTGTGCCTCGTCATAAGCGCCTTGGATGCGCTGCTGTTCCGGCCGCTCGACGCTGTCGGGTGCGGGCCGGAACCGGCGTAGCAGCGCAAACACCGTGAGCGCCACGATGCCGAGCACGGTGATCTCGCCGAGCGTGTCGAAGCCGCGGAAATCGACGAGGATCACATTGACCACGTTGCGTCCGCCGCCCTCGCTGTAGGCCTTCTCGAGGAAGAAATCGGCGATGGTGTCGGGAGCCGGGCGTGTCATCACAGCATAGGCGATGACGGTCATGCCCAAGCCTGCGGCGACGGCCATCGTCAGGTCGCGCAGGCGGCGCAGGCGCGCCATCGGCCCCAGCGGTTCGCTGAGCGCCTGCGAGCGCTTCGGCAGCCAGCGCAGGCCGAGCAGGATGAGAATGGTCGTCACGATCTCGACGACCAGCTGCGTCACCGCGAGGTCGGGGGCCGACAGCCAGACGAAGGTCATGCAGGTGACGAGGCCTGTGCCGCCGAGCAGGGCAAGCGCTGCCAGGCGATGGAATTTGGCCTGGTGGGCGGCGGCAATCGCACAGGTCACGCCCACGGCCCACATGCCGGTGAAAACCCAGTCCGTGCCTGCCAACTGCACCGGCGCCAGCCCGATGTCGCTGCCGAACAGCGAAAGCAGGGCCGCGGCGAATGCAACGAACACAAGCAGGCGCAACTGCGGTTGCAGGCGTCGCGTGCCGAGATTGGTCTCGATGAAGCGGGCCCACCGCCATGAGACGGTGACCATGACCTGCTCGAAGATGCGCTGGGCCTGGAAGCGGCGCAGCAGGAACACCCCTTCGGCGCGCTCGAGATAGTCGCCGATGACGAGATAGAGCAGGGCGCCGCCGACCAGTGCGACCAGGCTCATGATCAGAGGCACCGTGAAGCCGTGCCAGACAGCGAGGCTGTATTCCGGCGTCGCAGCCCCCAGCACCGACGTGACCGCGATATGCAGATACGGTCCGATCGTCAGCCCTGGAACGATGCCGACCACCAGGCATGCGAACACCAGCAGCGTGACCGGAAGGCGCATGAAGAAGGGTGGCTCGTGCGGTTCGCGCGGAAAGCTCTCGGGCGGCTTGCCGAGGAAGATCGAGTGGATCAGGCGCATCGAATAGGTCACCGCCAGCGCGCTGGCCAGCACGGCGGCATAGGGCGCTACTGTGTCGAGCCAGGAATCGGCATGCGTCTCCACGGCTTCGGCGAAGAACATCTCCTTCGACAGGAAGCCGTTGAGCAGCGGGACGCCGGCCATGGCGGCACTTGCCACCATCACTAGCGTTCCGGTGATGGGCATGAAGCGGAAGAGCCCGCTCAGTTTCCTGAGGTCGCGCGTGCCGGTCTCGTGGTCGATGATGCCGGCCGCCATGAACAGCGACGCCTTGAAGGTCGCATGGTTCATCATGTGGAAGATGGCTGCGACCAGCGCGAGCGGGCTGCCGAGGCTGAGGAGCAGGGTGATCAGGCCGAGGTGGCTGATGGTCGAATAGGCGAGCAGGCCCTTCAGGTCCTGCTGGAACATGGCGACGTAAGCGCCGAAGACAAGCGAGGCCATGCCGGCCAGGCCGACGATCATGAACCATTCCGGCGTGCCCGAAAGCACCGGCCAGAGGCGTGCCATCAGGAACACCCCGGCCTTCACCATGGTGGCCGAATGCAGGTAGGCGGAGACCGGCGTTGGCGCGGCCATCGCGTTCGGCAGCCAGAAGTGGAACGGAAACTGGGCGCTCTTGGTCAGCGCCCCGAGCAAAACCAGCAGCAAGGCCGGAACGTAGAGCGGGTGGGCGCGGATCAGGTCGCCGGATGCCAGCACCCGGTCGAGGTCGTAGCTTCCGACGATGTGCCCGATCACCATCACGCCGGCCAGGAGGCCGAGCCCGCCGATCGCGGTGACGGTCAGCGACATGCGGGCACCGTCGCGCGCTGCCTGGTTGTGGTGCCAGTAGCCGATGAGCAGGAAGGAGGTGATGCTGGTCAGCTCCCAGAACACGACCAGCAGGATCAGGTTGCCGGAGACGACGATGCCGAGCATTGCTCCCATGAAGGCCTGGAAGAAAGAGAAGAAACGCGGCACCGGATCTTCCGCCGACATGTAGTAGCGGGCGTAGAGGACGACGAGCACCCCGATTCCGCTGACCAGCAGCGCAAAGAGCCAGGCGAAGCCGTCCAGCCGCAGCGACACGGTCAGGCCGAGGCTGGGCACCCATTCGTACACCGCGTGGACCACTTGGTTGTCCCGGACGGGGACATAGAGGAGCCAGGCCAGCAGATGGCAGGCAAGCGCCACAGCACCTGCAATGCCACCGGCGAGGTTTCGCGACGTCGATGCCAGCATGACGGTTACCAGGCTTCCCAGGAACGGCAGCACAATAAGTAACGTCAGCAAGCTGTTGTCCGGCATCAGTATCTCGGTGCTCCCTTTGTCGCTCGGCTCCCTACCTCACTAACCATCGATGGCTGTCGTGACAATTGCCAAAGCCATGGCAGCCGCGATGATCTGTGTGCCTTACGGTTATCGCCCGGTTGTGCACGGTCGAGCACGATGAATGACGAGGGGAAGCCGACCGCGGGTCATCCGAAGCGAATGATCCTCGTTGTCGTGATGTTCCACAAACGCGACAGAATCGCCCAGAAATTTATTGACTGCAAAGAACGACCATCGGGTCAGGTGCAAATGCAATGTTTGGAGCGCCGGAGAAGCGCCCCCTTAATGAGGGCTGGCAGTCGGGCGCACGATGATCTCGCCGACGTCCACATCCTCCGGCTGTCCGATGGCGTAGGCAATCGAAGCGGCAATTGCTTCTGGACTGATGCAGATCGCCCGCCAGGCATTCATTGCATCCCGTGCTGTGGAATCGCTGAGGCTTTCGTAGGCCTTATGGCACCCGAAACCTTTCACCAAATGCGACTTTAGGGACGGGTGCGAAGAATGGATGCTTCTGACGCGAGCTGACGTATGCGCCGCCCATCAGCAAGCAATATTTGCCTTGGCGCTTACTCATCTGGCATCTTTTCTGACTTCTCCCGCGGGCAGACGCCGACCGGGCAGGATTGGCCTTTGGTCGCCGCGTCCTGTCTCGAACCATCTTCGTGGACGCTGGGCGACTCGTGCGGCCACTTGAACCTCAGGTATGCGTCCGGCAACTCCGGGCATTCCGAATTTTGTTCCTTCGTGAAAATCTCGACAGCAATAGATGCGATTGAAATGGCCTGTTGAAAGGGCCTCGCCAAAGCAGCGATGGAACAATGCTGGGCATGTGCCAGCTCCAATTCTTCCATGGCCGAGGTGAATTTGATCGTGTCGGGGAAACCGGTGCGCATCGACATCGGTAATTGCTGCCCCGCTCGTGGGGCGCGTGGAGGAAAGACTTCTATGGACGACGTCAAATTCATCACCGGCCTGACCGCCGCGGCCGATGCCCGGGTTGCATTCCGCGGCACACCGTTCGTCGAGCGTACGGCGCCGCTGAACCAGAACGCCTTGTGGATGCGCTGGGACAGGAACATGGTCGTCGACGCCTATTCCGACATGGTCGAGGAACTGGCTGCGATCCGCAATCGGGTCGCCATGGGCGACATGTCGCCGTTGTCGAAGTATGTCATTGCCGGTCCCGACTCTGAAAGGCTGATGGATAGCCTGATCCCGCGCGACATCACCAAGCTGAAGGTCGGCCAGATCTACTACGCGCCGTGGTGCGACGAGAACGGCCACGTCGTCGGCGACGGCCTCGTTTTCCGCATGGACGAAACCACATTCCGCGTTTCGGCCGATCCCGGCTTCACCTGGTGGAAGAGCCATGCCGAGGGCCTCGACGTCGTGGTGACCGACATCACCGATGACTATGGCATCCTCACCCTGCAGGGGCCGCGCTCACGGGAAGTGCTACGCGCTGTGACCGGCAATGCCTTCGATGAGTTGCCGTTTTCGCGGCTCGGTTTCGTCACGATCGCCGGCCGGCAGGTCGAGATATTGCGCCAGGGCTTCACCGGCGAGCATGGCTATGAGCTCTGGGTCAGGGCCGCCGACGGCGCAGCCGTCTGGGACGCGGTGCAGGACGCGGGCCAGCCTTTCGGCATCCTGCCCGCGGGTGCCTGGGCGCTCGATTTGGCCCGGCTCGAAGCCGGCCTGCTGATCGTCGGCTACGACTACACAAGTGCCGGCCCCGATCACGGTGGCGCCGGTATCCAGGCAGCCGGCAAGTTCCGGGCTTCGCCTTACGATCTGGGGCTTGGCCGGCTGATCGATCTGCGCAAGAGCGACTTCGTCGGCAAGGCCGCGCTGCAGCGCATGTCGGAAGCGGGCGACCACCGCCAACTCGTCGGCCTCGACATCGACTGGTCGCAGGCTGCCGGCGGCAAGGGCCTCGACGGCGGCACGCCGGGTAACCTGCGGCGCGTGCGCTGGTATCCGGTGCCGGCCTTCCATGACGGGGCTGAAGTGGGGCATGCCTCGAGCGTCGCCTGGGCACCGTCGATCGGCAAGATGATCGGTTTCGGTCATCTGCGCGGCAAGGCAGCCGAGATTGGCTCGCAGCTGACACTGCGCTGGAACAAGGACGGCGAGACCATCGACGTCAATGCGCGCGTCATCGAGCTGCCGTTCCTGTCGCTCAAGCGCGCCAAAGGCTGACGCGGCAAGCATCCTCCCCGAAGAACCGCCGGGCGGCATGTTCCGCCCGGCAACCCTGGACAATCGGCGGCGCCAGCCATTGGCGGCGAACGCCGCAGGCTGGTCGCAATCGACCAAGGGCAGACATGACCGAAACAAGTGAAGCCGTTGCCGATAGGCCATCTGCCCGTGCTGTCGGGCCTGCCATGTCGATCGAGCTCGCGCCGGAGCAGGCGCGCAGCTTTGCGCCCGAGGTCTCGCACTTCCCGCTGGGTTCGCGCGTGTTCCTGACCCATCTCACCGGCAAGCCCGAGGCGATGCAGGTTGAAGCGGCTCTGCGTATCAGGGAAAAGGGCTACATCGCCGTGCCGCATCTCGGCGCGCGCAACTTCAAGACCGAGAAGGACTTTGTCGATCTCGTCGCTGCGCACAGCCGCAACGGCATTACCGAAGCGTTGTTTCTGGGCGGCAATCCGGCACTTTTTCCGGGGCCGATGGATGAATCGGCGCAACTGCTGGCCCATCCCGTGCTTCGCGACTCGACCATTCGTACGGCCTTTGTCGCGGGCTACCCCGAGGGACATCCAAATATTGGCGATGCCGATCTCGCGGATGCGCTTCGGCGCAAGCTCGAAATCTGCGATGCCCGCTCCATAGATGCCCGGGTCGTCTCGCAGTTCGCTTTCGATGGTGCTGCGATGGGCGCCTGGGCGCGAGGCTTGCATGATCGATATCCTGGACTTCCCGTGCATGTCGGGCTTGCGGGCGTGACCAGCTTGGCCAAGCTGGTCAAGTTCGCCATGATGTGTGGGGTAGGGCCGTCGATCGCGGCGCTGAAGCGTTCGGCGAGCGGGCTGTTCAACGTCATTGCCGACCGCAATCCGGCCGATGTGCTTGAAGCAATGTCTACGAGCTATCCGCAACCGGCGGGGCCGCTGCATTTGCACTTCTTCCCCTTCGGCGGCTGGGAAAAGACGCTGGCCTGGTACAGCGAACATCGGGGAGCCCGTCGGCTGCGCCCCGGCGACTGATGAGCCGGGCCGTAACGGCCCGCCATGTCACCTGACCCGGCCATCGAACAGGAAACCGAGCGTGTGACGCATTCGATGAGCGTGCAGGACTTCGCGGCGTCTGGCCGCGACAGCAAAGCCGCATGCTTGCGCGTGCCTCGCCATGTTGAACGGACCCCCGACGGTCGCGTTCACCTAGGCGCGAGGAGCCACCAGAACCAGTGCAGGCAAGCCCGCCAATCGGGCGCCGATGCGAGGGACGATCGCAGGTCGTCGCGCGCCGAGATCAAACAGGAGGAACATCCGATGAAGAATGGAACCACGCATCTTTTCGTGCCTGGACCGACGAACATCCCCGATGCCGTTCGGCGGGCGATGAATGTCTCGATGCAGGACATGCGCGCACCGGACTATCCGGAATTGACGCTGCCGCTGTTTGCCGATCTCAAGAAGGTGTTCAAGACCGAGGCGGGTACCGTTTTCATCTATCCCGGCTCCGGCACGGGTGCCTGGGAAGCGGCCATCTCCAATACGCTGAACCGCGGCGACCGCGTGCTGATGTCGCGCTTCGGTCAGTTCTCGCATCTGTGGGTCGACATGGCCCAGAGGCTGGGCCTCGAGGTCGACTGCATCGACGTCGAGTGGGGCGAGGGGGTTCCGGTCGAGGAATACCAACGGCGGCTGAGCGACGACAAGCACGGCCGTATCAAGGCGGTGTTCGCCACCCATAACGAAACAGCCACCGGCGTGACCTCCGATATCGCCGGTGTGCGCAAGGCGCTCGACGCAGCCGGCCATGGCGCGCTGCTGTTCGTCGACGGCGTCAGCTCGATTGGCTCGATCGATTTTCGCATGGACGAATGGGGCGTCGACCTTGCCGTCACCGGCTCGCAGAAGGGTCTGATGCTGCCGGCCGGCCTCGGCATCCTTGCCGTGAGCGAAAAGGCACTTGAAGCACACAAGCAATCGCGCATGGAGCGCTGCTATTTCAGCTTCGAAGACATGAAGGCGTCATCGTCGACCGGCTTCTTCCCCTACACGCCACCGACCCAGTTGCTGCATGGGCTGCGTGCATCTCTCGACCTGATCTTTGCCGAAGGGCTCGACAACATCATCGCGCGCCACCATCGCCTCGCGGAGGGCGTGCGCCGCGGCGTGCATGCCTGGGGGCTCAGGCTCTGCGCCAAGGAAGCGAAGTGGTGGTCGAACACCGTTTCGGCGATCGTCGTGCCCGACGAAATCGATGCGCGGCATGTCATCGCCAACGGCTACTCCAGGTATCGGACGTCATTCGGCGCCGGGCTGAGCAAGGTCGTGGGCCGTGTCTTCCGCATCGGCCACCTCGGCGATCTCAACGAAGTGATGTGCCTGGCGGCGTTGGCCTCGGCGGAAATGTCGTTGCGCGATGCCGGCGCCAAGATCGAAGCCGGTTCCGGCGTCGCCGCGGCCCAGGAATGGTACCGCGCCGAGGTCACCGGCAATCTGCAGCCGCAGCAAGACCGCGCGGCTTGAGAGGATAGGATGACCAGACCGAAGGTAATCGTCACCCGTCGCTGGCCGCTCGAAGTCGAGGAGCGGCTGGCTAGCCAGTTCGACGTCAGGCTCAACGAAACAGACCGCCCGTACAATCGCAGTGAGCTGCGCCTGGCGCTGCAGGAAGCCGATGCGGTGCTGCCCACCGTGTCGGACAGGCTTGGCGCCGAGCTGTTTACCGATGGTGTCCAGGCAAAAATCCTCGGTAATTTCGGCGTCGGCTACAACCACATCGACGTTGACGCGGCGAAGACAGCTGGCGTCGTGGTCACCAATACGCCTGCGGTGCTTACCGATGCGACCGCCGATCTTGCCATGACGCTGCTGTTGATGTGCGCCCGCCGCGCCCGGGAAGGCGAGCGTGAACTGCGCTCCGGAAAATGGACCGGCTGGCGGCCGACCCATCTCTGCGGCACCCAGGTCACCGGCAAGACCATCGGCATCGTCGGCATGGGTCGCATTGGCCAGGCCATGGCGCGGCGCTGCCATTACGGTTTCGGCATGGATGTCGTCTTCTACGACAGCCAGCCGGTTGCCGATCCCGGCATGCCGGCGCGCCAGCTGGCGACGGTCGATGACGTGTTGGCGGCCGCCGATTTCGTGTCGCTGCATTGTCCAGGTGGTGGCGAAAACCACTATCTGATCAACAGTCGCCGCCTCGGCAACATGAAAAAATCTGCCTTCCTGATCAACACCGCGCGTGGTGATGTCGTCGACGAACGTGCCCTGGTCAATGCGCTCGACGAAGGGCGCATAGCCGGTGCGGGGCTCGATGTGTTCGAAACCGAGCCGGTGGTGCCGCGCTCGCTGACCGAGCGCGACGACGTCGTGCTGTTGCCGCATCTCGGCAGCGCCACCAACGAGACGCGTATCGCCATGGGCATGCGGGTGATCGACAACCTCACCGCCTTCTTCGAAGGCCGATCGCCGCCCGACGCCGTCAACTAGTCCCCGTTTCAATTTACCAACACCAAGCCAAGGGCAGGCGCCAAACGGCGTCTGCCCCTTGCCGCCAGGAGACAAGAAGCATGTCCGGCTTTTTCCAACGCGACTTGAAGCGCCAGGATCCGGTGATCGCCGATGCGATCGCACGCGAAACCGCCCGCCAGCGGTCGGAGATCGAACTGATCGCCTCCGAGAACATCGTCTCGCCCGCCGTGCTCGAAGCGCAAGGCTCGGTGCTGACCAACAAATATGCCGAGGGGTACCCCGGCCACCGCTATTATGGTGGCTGCCAGTATGTCGACCTGGCAGAAGCCGCAGCGATCGAGCGGGCGAGCCGGCTGTTCGGCGCGGCCCATGTCAACGTGCAGCCACACTCGGGCGCCCAGGCCAATGGCGCGGTCATGCTCGCCATGCTGAAGCCCGGCGACACCTTCATGGGGCTGTCGCTTGCCGCCGGTGGGCACCTGACTCACGGTGCCCGACCGACGCTGTCGGGCAAGTGGTTCAACGCGGTACAGTATGGTGTGCGCCAGAGTGACAGCCTGATCGACTACGACGAACTGGAGGTCAAGGCGCTCGAAACGCGGCCGAAGCTGATCATCGCCGGGGGCTCGGCCTACCCGCGCATCATCGATTTCAAACGCATCCGGGCGATCGCCGACAGCGTCGGCGCGCTGATGATGGTCGACATGGCGCATTTCGCCGGACTGGTTGCCGGCGGCGTGCATCCCAACCCGCTGGAAGTCGCCGACATCGTGACCACGACCACGCACAAGACGCTGCGTGGTCCGCGCGGCGGCATGATCCTCACCAACAATGCCGACATCGCCAAGAAGCTGAACTCGGCGGTCTTTCCTGGCCTGCAGGGTGGTCCGCTGATGCATGTCATCGCCGCCAAGGCGGTTGCCTTGGGCGAGGCGCTTGAGGATGGGTTCAAGGAATATGCCAGGCAGATGGTGGCCAATGCGCGCACGCTTGCCACGACACTTTCGGCGCGCGGTTTCGATATCGTTTCAGGTGGCACCGACACGCATCTGATGCTGGTCGACCTGCGCAGCAAGGGTATCTCCGGCAAGGACGCCGAAGAGGCACTCGGCCGGGCCGGGCTGACTTGCAACAAGAACGGCATCCCGTTCGATCCAGCGCCGCCGGCGGTCACCTCAGGGATTCGGCTGGGTACGCCGGCTGCCACCACGCGTGGCTTCCGCGAGGCGGAGTTTGCCCAGGTTGGTACGCTGATCGCCGACGTGCTCGACGCCGTCGGCACCGATCGTGCCACTGAACAGGAACGTGCAGTTCATTCGACGGTGGAGTGGCTGTGCGCAGCATTCCCGATCTACGAAGGCCGTTCAATCTGACCTTGGGCGGCTGACCGCCAATGCAGCAGCTTGGCCGCTGCTGCATTGGCTCTTTTTCGCATTACCTGCAGATATGGTTTTGCGTATCTCGGCCATTCGGACGGTGCCGCGCCTGTCCTAACGTCGCAACGCAATCGCCGCACACACCAACATCCAGGCCGGTCGTTGATCGGCAGGCAGCATGCGCCTCCGTCACGCGATGGGGGGCGACGCATGCTGCCTGACGCTGACGGGGAGGAACGCCTGGATCGCGACGATTGCCGCCTGCATGCGGGATGTCCACCCCGGCATGAAAACCAGAACAGCTACAAATCGGGAGGGAACCGGGACAATGAATTACAGGAAAACTGCGCTTGGCTGCGCGCTGGCAATCGGTGCGCCCTATGGCGCCCAGGCCGCTGATGCCGTGGTCGTCGCCGAACCGGAGCCGATCGGCTATGTCCGCGTCTGCGATACCTACGGTGCCGGCTTCTACTATCTGCCGGGGACTGAAACCTGCCTGCGCGTCGGCGGCTACATTCGCTACGAGATCGGTGTGGGCGACCTTTTTGGCGCGGACCGTGACGACGACGGCCGGGGCGACACCTATTTCAAGCGTGCCCGCGCGGCGTTGAAGATCGATGCCCGCTCGGAGACTGAATTGGGCACGTTGCGCCGCTACATGCACATCAACTTCCAGCATGACATCGACTCTGACGGCGGTCACGAAGCGATGGAAATCGAGAGTGCCATCATCGAGCTGGGTGGCTTGCGCATCGGCGTGAACGACTCGCTGTTCATCACCTTCGTCAATTATGCCGGCTATGTCTCCAAGGACGACGTGATCGGCTACGGCCCATTCGCCACGCCGCAGATCGCCTACACCTACAAGAACGAAAACGGCTTCACCGCGGCCGTTTCTCTCGAAACCGGCTACGACCCGTTCGTCGTCGACAGCTACATGCCGCATGTCGTGGCAGGCCTGTCCTACGCGCAATCCTGGGGTGGCGTGGCCCTGGTTGCTGCCTATGACTCGGTTTCGGAGGAGTGGTCAGGCAAGCTGCGCCTCGATGCCACCTTCAGCGATACAGTTTCCGCATTCGCAATGGCAGGACTCAAGAGCGACGACAGCGCACCCTATTCCCAGTTCTACGGTATCTGGGGCGGCCGGTGGGCCGTGTGGGGCGGCGCCACGATCAAGGCTTCCGACAAAGCCTCGGTGAACTTCCAGCTGTCTTATGACGAAGACGAGAACTTTGCCGCGGTTGCCAATGTCGCATATCAGGTCGTGCCGGATCTGATGGTCACGCCGGAGATCGGCTTCTACGACAATTTTGCCGTCGACGGCGCCGATATGATCGGCGGCTTCGTGCGCATGGAGGCATCGTTCTAGCGCGTCTTGCGAGTAGACGCGGCTCCGTCGGCTTGCGCCGGCGGAGCAATGCCCCGATGATCATGCGCACAGTACATCAGGGCAGGGGTGAGCTCTGGCTCGCGTCCGTGAACATTGCGAAAGATCAGTATGCGTCTGCCCCCGATCGATCTCAGCCGCGAAAACACCTTCGGGGAACTGACATATGAGACCGGCGGCCAGTATGGGCCGATCATGGGCGATTACCTCGCCTTCATCGTCGTCCATATCGGCAGCGCCACGATCGAGGCTGATGACAGGGTCACCCGGCTCGAGGCCGGGCAGTGCGCTTTCTCGCTGACGCACGACCGTTACAACTACATTGCGCAGGAGGGGGTCTTCTCGCATGTCAGTTGGTGCGACGGCCGCCCGCAGAACGCCGGCTGGCTCTACCAGGAGGCCGGCAAGATCGCGCCTTTCATCGACGCAACGCCTCAAGTCCAGGCACTGATGCAACTTGGCGTCGACCTTGGCATCGGCGACCGCGACAGCCGCAGCGGATTGCGCGAGGCGCTGACAAACGCGCTGCTCAACGCCTACATCTACGAGGCAGGGGTCCTGGCAGCGGAAAAGCCGGTGCCGCAGACGATCCTGCGCGCCAGGCGCTACCTCGACGAGCACTTCGCCGGCGACCTCACCATCGAACATGTTGCAGAACAGGTGCGGGTCAGCCCGCAGTATCTGGTCTCGGCTTTCAAGAAGCATATGGGCATGACTCCGGCGCGTTATCTCTGGCGCTGCCGTGTCGACTATGGCGCCCACCTTTTGCAGCGGACCGGGCTGTCGATCAGCGAGATTGCCTACAAGGTCGGCTACAAGAATCCCTACCATTTCTCGCGCCAGGTGAAGCTGGCGTTCGACTGTTCCCCGACGGAGCTGCGCGAGCAGGCGCGCAGCGCCTAGTCGCAAGCCGACGCATGCTTGCCGCCGGGTGAACTGGCGATATGCGATTGCCAACCGCATGCATGGCGGATTGGGCGTCATCCGTGGAATTCTTCACCTGCCGATCCGAACTGGGCCAAGACACCAGCCAGACCGGCAGCGGAGGAACGACTGTATAAGGCACTCAGGTGCTCGCCAGATATGGCGCCGGGCAAATGCCGCCCGCAATCGCTCCGAAATCGCTGAACCGAACGATTATCGCCTGCGGCCTGTTTCGAGGCTGCAATGTGCTGAACGAGTATTGCGGATGGCCAGTATGGGAAACCTCGCTTCGATAGATCCGGTCGCTCTCGACGAGTGGCATGTCGTGGCATCTCTCGACGAATTGCCTGCCCACACGACGATCTCGACGATCCTGCTCGGCCAGGCGATCCAGGTCGGGCGGCGTGGTGACGTGCTCGGCGTATGGCGGGGCGATGAAATGCTGCCTTTGATCGAACGCTTCGGCTATCTGTGGACGACGCTGGGCAATCCTCCGCGCGACCTGTTCGAGATCGTCGAGTTCAACGAACCCGACCGCAAGGTCATCGTCCAGGGCGTCACGCGCGTCGCCGTGTCGGCGCCGCGCGCCGTCGAGAACTTTCTCGACATGGGGCATTTTCCCTTCGTCCACACCGGCATCCTCGGCGAAGAGCCGCACACCGAGGTCAAGCCCTACAAGGTCACCGTCTACCCGGAGCCGCCGGAAATCCTGGTCACCGAATGCGAGTTCTACCAGCCGCAGGCCAATGCCGGTTCTGACAGCGGCGTGGATACGGAATATGTCTACCGCATCCCGCATCCGTTTTGCGCGGTGCTCTACAAGACAGGCTCGACGGACGCCAAGCGCCGCGACGTCATTGCCTTGTTTGGCCAGCCGGTCAGCGAAGAATGCGTGCTGGTCCATATCGTCATCTGCCTTGTCGACGATGTAACCAACCTCGCTGCGATGCGCAGCTTCCACCAGACCATTCTCGGCCAGGACAAGCCGATCCTGGAAAACCAGGTGCCGAAGCGGTTGCCGCTCGACACGCGCGCAGAAGTGCCGATCCGCGCGGACGCGGCCTCTGCTGCCTATCGCCGCTGGCTTCGCGACCGCGGGCTTCGTTACGGCGTCATCTTGGGCAACACCAGCCGCGCCGCATGAAGTGCAGCCGTTGTGTTTAACCAGGGATATGCCTGACTGAAATAGCAGCCATTGTTGCGCCCAAGCCGGCATGAAAGCTTGAGCTAATGGTTGCAAGACCGAAAACCGACGACAGATAAGACCAAGGGGAACGTCGTTGGTGCAGGAATTCCGCCGCTTTGCGCGGCCTGCCCTGTGCAGGCTGAGCGCGAGCAGGCAGGCGGAATGGGACAGTTTTCGAGCTGGAATGGAGGAACCTTACATGGCACCGAACATCACCCGTCGCGCGGCACTTCTCGGCTCTGCGGGAGCAATCCTGCTGGCGGGCTTTGCCCGCTCATTCGCGGCCGAGCCGACCAAACTGAAGATTGCCATCATCATGGAGAGCCGCGTCGATGTCGGCTGGTGCAGCACGCTTCTCGACTCGCTCAACAAGATCAAGGGCGAGATCGCACCGACCGTCGACCTTTCCTGGGAATACACCGATCCGCTTTGGAACGAGGACGCCGAGAATGCGATGCGTCTCTACGCCGAGAGCGGCGAGTACGACATCATCTGGGGCCATGGCCGCTATTCCGACCAGATCAAGAAGCTGAACACCGAATTCCCCGACATCATGTTCGTGGTGGCCGGCTCCGGCAATGCGCCGATCGGCGCCAACCAGTACTGGCTCTACAAGCGCCTGCATGAGCCGTCCTATCTGCTTGGCATGCTCGCCGGACGGACGACGAAGTCCGGTGTCATCGGACTGGTCGGCACCTTTGCCGCCGACGACGTTAACGACCAGATCAACGCTTATCTCGAGGGAGCGCGCTCGGTCCGCTCCGACATCCAGCATCGCGTGTCGTTCATCGGCTCGTGGTCGGACAATGCGCTGGCCGCCGAGCATGCCAATGTACAGATCGCTTCCGGTGCAGACGTCGTGTTCATGCTGACCGACAACTTCAAGCCTTGCGAAGAGCACAACATAATGTGCTTCGCCAACATCAGCGATCAGAGCAAGAATGCACCGACTGCGCTTGCTTCCAGCGCGGTCATCAACTGGGAGCCCGACCTCAAATGGCTTGTCGGCGAGTGGCAGAAGCACAAGGCCGGTGGCCAGTTTAGCGGCAACGCGGAACCGAAATGGTTCTCCATGGCCGATGGCGGCACCGACATCGCGCCCTTCCATGAGTTCGAAGCCAAGTTGCCCGATGCCGTGAAGCAGGAAATTGCCGCGACCCGGCAGAAGATCCTTTCGCGTGAACTCGTCGTTGCAGTGAACACGGCGGAAGTGAAGTGAACTGCACGGCGCAAATGGTGCGGCCTGTCGTGGTGGAAGAGCTGCTCAAGGTCCAGAATCTCACCAAGCGCTTTGGCGCGGTCGCCGCCAATGACGGCGTCAGCCTCGACGTGCGCAAGGGCGAGATTCACTGCCTCTTCGGCGAGAACGGTGCCGGCAAGTCGACGCTCTCGGCCTGTCTGTACGGCTATTACCGCGCCGACAGCGGCGAGATCGTGTTCAAGGGCAAGACCGCCGAACTGAACTCGCCGGCCGACGCGCTCCGCCTCGGCATCGGCATGGTGCACCAGCATTTCGTGCTGGTCTCCAACTTCACCGTCCTTGAAAACATCATCGTCGGCAGCTCCGACGTCGGCGTCTTCCTCAACAAGTCGGAAGCCCGCCGCAAGGTGGTTGCTCTTTGCCAGGAGTGCGGCATCGACATCGACCTGGATCGCGAGATCTGGCAACTGTCGGTCGGCGAGCAGCAATGGGTGGAAATCCTCAAGGCGCTGTATTTCGGCGCCGAATTGCTGATCCTCGACGAACCGACCGCGGTTTTGACCCCGCAGCAGTCGGACCAGCTATTCAGGATCATCTCGGGCATGCGCAGCCGCGGCCTGTCGATCATCCTGATCAGCCACAAGCTGCGCGAGGTGATGCAGTCCGACCGCGTCACCATTCTGCGCAAGGGAAAGGTCGTGGCCACCGTGGAAACGGCCGGTAGCACGGCGGAGGCGATCACCGCGCTGATGGTCGGCCACAAGGTGACAAAGCACGTCCGCGACCGAACCGTTACGCCGGCTGGCGATTTCCTTTCCGTGCGTAATGTCTGCGCCAAGGGCGACTGGGCCGAGGATGTACTCAAGGATGTCAGCTTCGACATCGCCAAGCATGAGGTTCTTGGCTTGGCAGGTGTCGCCGGCAACGGCCAGAAGGAGCTGTTCGAAGTCCTGATGGGCGTGCGCGCGGCGAGCTCCGGCGGCTTTTCGCTCGACGGCGAGGCGATCGTCGCACCGACATCGCGCGAAATGCTGGACCGTGGTGTCGGCTTCGTGCCCGACGACCGCTTTCGCGAAGGGTTGATCCCGGAATTCGGCACCGCCGAGAATCTCGTGCTTGGCTGGCAGCGCGCGCCGGAATATCGCCGTGGGCCGTTCCTCGACCGGCGCAAGCTCGGCCTGCTCGCACGCAAGAAGATCGAGGAATTCAAGGTGGTGACGGCATCAGCCGAACTGCCGGTCGAAAGGCTGTCCGGCGGCAACGCGCAACGCGTCATCCTGGCGCGTGAGTTCCTACATGCGCGCGGGCTGCTGCTCGCCAACCAGCCGACGCGCGGGCTCGACGTCGCGGCTTCCGAATTCGTCTACGAAAAGATCCTGGAGAAGCGCGCTGCCGGTTTCGCCGTGCTGCTGGCCTCGGAGGAACTCGATGACTTGCTGCGCCTCTGCGACCGCATCGCGGTGATCTTCAAAGGGCGGATCATGGGCATCGTACGTCCTGAAGAAACCTCATTGCTCGACCTCGGAATGATGATGGCGGGAGACGCCAAAGAGCCTGAACGGACAGTCCAATGATTTCAGTTCAACGACGCTCGGGCAGCAGCCTGAGCTGGAATGTCGCCTGTTACTCCGCAGCGATGATATGTGCATTCCTGACGTCGGCAGCTTTGCTGGCCTTTTCGGGCGGTGACCCTGCGAAGGCGTTCTCGGCGCTGCTGACGGGCGCCTTCGGCAGCCAGAACGCGCTCTATGGTTCGCTGGCAAAAGCGACCCCGCTTTTGCTTGTCGGGCTCGGTACGGTCATCGCCTTCCGCGCCAAGATCTGGAACATCGGCCAGGAGGGGCAGGTCTTTGCCGGCGCGATGGCGGCCTACTGGATGAGCCTTTGGGTGGCACCGTTGCCCTATTGGCTGGCGTGGCTGCTGATTGCCATTGCCGGGCTTGTCGGCGGCGGCGTGCTCGGCCTGCTTGCCGGCTATCTCAAGGTCCGCTTCGGCACCAGCGAGGTCATCTCGACCGTGATGTTGAACTACATCGTCATCTACATCCTCGCCTATCTTCTCGATGGCGGCCCGTGGATGGAGAGTGGGCTGACTGTTGCCTATCACCAGTCGTCGCCGGTCAACCCGCTGCTCGAATGGCCGATCCTGCTCGGCCAGGGCTCAGGCAAGATGCATATCGGCTTCATCCTGGCGCTTGCTGCTGCTGCCTTCTGCGCCGTGCTCCTCGAGAAAACGTCGCTCGGCTACGAGATTCGCGCCTTTGGCTCCAACCCGACCGCGCTGCGTTTCCGCGGCACCAACATCCGGCGGCTGCTGCTGGTCGTGATGCTGTTGTCGGGTGCGCTCGCCGGTTTGGCCGGGGCAGGCGAATTGTTCGGCACCTCGCACCGCCTGCGCGCCGAGACGCTGCTTGGCATCGGCAGCTCCGGCATCGTTGTTGCCATGGTCGGCGGCCTGCGGCCGAGCGGTGTGATGCTGGCCGCACTTTTCTTCGGCGCGCTGAAGAGTGGCGCCATCTACATGCGACTGAAAAGCGGAACGCCTGCCGGCCTGGTCTCGGCGATGGAAGGGTTGGTGCTGCTCTTCTTCCTCTGTGCCGCAGTCGCGACAAAGCTTCAGTTGGTGCGCGTCGAGGAGAAAGTCCATGCTTGAGTTGCTGCAAGGTCCGCTGCTGATCAGCATCTTGGCCGGCATGGTCCGGATCGCGACGCCGCTGCTGTTCTCGGCCATGGGCGAGCTGGTTACCCAGCGCGCCGGCATCTGGAACATCTCGGTCGAAGGCACGATGCTGCTGGGAGCGGTGGTCGCCTATGTCGTCGCTTCGACCACCGGCTCGCCGTGGCTGGCGCTGCTTGCAGCCGTGCTCGCTTGTGCCCTGATCAGCCTGATCATGTCCTTTGTCACGATCGTCCTGAAGGCGGAACAGTTCGTTGCCGGCCTGGCGCTGAACCTCCTGGCTTCGGGCCTCACCCTGTTCTGGTTCCAGACCTATGTCATCGGCCGCGAGCCGCCGAAGTTCGCCGGTTTCGATCAGGTCGACATTCCGTTGCTGTCGGATATTCCGTTCCTCGGCCCGATCCTGTTTTCGCAGCGCCTGTTGACCTATGTCGCGTTTTTGCTGCCGGTCGCGGTGTGGTTCTTTCTCTACCGCACCAAATACGGCCTCGAGATCCGCTGCGTCGGCGAGAACCCCAAGGCGCTTGACGTCAAGGGTTTGAGCGTCGGCTGGCGCCAGTGCCTGGCAATCATGTTCGGCAGCCTGATGTCGGGCTTCGGCGGGGCCTTCCTCATGCTCGGCTATTCCGACCGCTTCGTGCCCGATCTCATCGCCGGCCGCGGCTGGCTGGTCGTCGTCGCCATCATTGCCGGCAACTGGATGCCGTTCCGTGTGGTCGGTGCGATCTTCATCTTCGCCCTGCTCGAGGCGGTTGCGATCCATGCCCAGGTGGTCGGAGTTTCCATCCCCCACCACTTCTTCCTGATCCTGCCCTATGTCGCCTCGCTGGTATTGCTGGCAGGGCTCAGGTCGCGCACGCACCAGCCCGAAGCGCTCGGCGTGCCCTACAGCAGAGAGTGAGCGATCCCGCTTGCGGCTATGATGCCGTAGGCTCCCTGGAGATCCGCTGATCCGCCTGGGCGCGAAGCTCCGTCGGCGACATGCCAAAATGCAGTCTGATCTGACGCGAGAAGTGATAGGGATTCTTGTAGCCGCACCGTTCGGCTATTTCCATCACCGGTAGTTCGCTGTGAAGCAGCAGTTGCCGGCCATGGTTCGCTCGTATCTGCCAGAGATAGCGAACTGGCGTGACACCAATGTGCTTGCGGAACGACGAGACCAGATGCTGGGGCGTAAGCGCAAGCATGTCGGCCAACTGGCCAAGGGTCAGTTCCTTTGCAAAGTTTTCTTCGAGATAACGACGGGCGCGGTGGATGGAGCGGGGCGTGTGCCGTTCTCGCTCCGATATCTGCGCTTCATGGAAATATGCGGCGAGCAGCGACTGCCCCAATGTCTCGCAAAGGATATGGGTATCCGCGTCAGAACCCTGCGTCAGCCCCAAACCCAGTCGCTGGAGAGTCTCGATCCGTGCGGAGATCGGGATCTTGCTGGTCGCGTTGCGCAAGCTTAGCGCGGCAGAGTCCGGGAGGTTCGCAGGAAACGCCTCGCACCAGCCTACCTTGTTGCGCGTGCCTTTCTCGTACTCAAACACGGACAGCTGCTCACCTAGAAACAAGCCGCACTCGCCGGCTTCGACGATGGTGATCTTGCCGTCGCATGTCGCCTTGGCGGTGCCTTCATGCACCAGCAGCAGCGCGACATAGTTGCCGGTTAGCGGCCCGTACACTCCCCCCACGGGATACACGGCCTCGCCAAAGGAAAAACCGTCCTCCTGGTCAACGACGATCTTCATCTACTCGCCCCGATAGCCGCTGCATTCTGCGTGATTGCCCTCAGGCCCGCAACGTTGGCTCATCGCTATCTTCATTCACGATATGCTTCGGAGCGTCGCCGATATTTCGTTTGCTGCGTTGATGCATGACACTTTGGCCATTGCGATGAGACGATGAGGCGCAGCCGGCGACAACCGCCAAATGCCTTTGTGAAGCTCGATGTGGCCAGAAAATCGTCCACCTGGCGTCCGCGCAATACAAATTGCGAGCTACGTTGGCAGTGGAGAAGACCAGTGAATATCCAAGAATTCATCCGGAAAGTCCCAAAAACCGAGCTTCACCTTCATCTGGAGGGAGCCATTTACCCGCAAACCGCACTGGATCTGGCCAGGAAGAATGGCGTGCATCTGCCACCAGTCGACGACGCGAAGGACCTTTATCGTTTCAAGAGCCTCGAGGATTTCCTCGTCATCTACTCAGCAGTGTCGGCAAGCGTCGTCGACGTCGACGATTTCAGGCGCATCACCTACGAGATGCTCGAGCGCTGTGCCCGCAGCGGCGCGCGCTACGTCGAGTTCTTCTTCAGCCCGCACGCACATCTTGATTGCGGGGTAGCATATGAAACGCAGCTCAAGGGCATCCTGAGCGGCATGAAGGACGCCGAGACGGATTTTCGCGTTGTCAGCCGCATCGTGCCCGGCATCAACCGCGAACGCGGGCCGGCGGCAGGACAAGAGATGGTCGAACTGATCCTCGCGCATCGAACCGACGAAGTGATCGGTATCGGCCTGGACTTCAACGAGGCGCCATTTCCGCCCGAGCCTTTCGGCGACGTCTTTGCACATGCGCGCAAGTCCGGGCTGCATGTGACCGCACATGCCGGCGAAACGGGGCCGGCCGCCTACATCAGAGGCTCGCTTGACGCCTTGAAGGTCGAGCGCATCGATCATGGCTACAATGTCGTCAATGACCCGCAACTAATGCAGCGCTGCAAGGATGAGGGTGTGCTCTTCACCGTATGCCCCTCGACTGCAGCGGTCACTTCGGCGTGGCACGATCTGTCGGCGCCAGATCACGCCATTCGCCAGATGCTTGATTTCGGACTGACACTTTCGATCCACAGCGACGATCCACCGATGTTTTTCACCGACCTCGAGAACGAATACGTCAAGGCGGTTGAACAGCTGAAATTCACCCCGCGCGACATCCGGGATGCCATCCTGGCGGGCATCGACGGCTCCTGGCTCGATGCAACGACAAAGCGTCGGTGGCTGCAGGAATGGTCGGAAGAGATCGACGGGCTGATGACGGCGTTGTCGCCCAACTAGGTACGGCGTTCGGGCGGTCGACAACGGCGCGATCCGGTTGCGGCCATATCACTTAAGATCAGCCGGGCTTGCCTTGTCGCGGCCCGGCTGACAGACCACGAAAATTCCACACCGCTCAGTACGCGATATCGACCGTATCTTCGGCAACTTCGCTTGGCTTATGGTAGCCCATATTCGCGCGCACTTCAGTTGGCGACATACCGAAAAGCTGCTTGATCTGACGCGAGAAATGGTAGGGGTTCTTGTAGCCGCATTGATATGCGATTTCCGCTATCGTCAGGCCGCTGTGCAAGAGCAGATGACGCGCCCGTTTTCCGCGCACCTGCCAGAGATAGCGGGCCGGTGTGACGCCGATATGTTTGCGGAACGACAGAATGAGGTGCTGCGGCGTTCGCGCCACCAGCTCCGCCAGACTGTTGATCGTGACGTCCTTCTCGGAATTTTCCTCGATGTAGTTTCTGGCGCGATGGACGGGTCGGGGAATATGCCGATCCCGCTCTGAAACGTGGGCTTCGTGAAAATAGACTGCGTAGAGTGTCTGCCCCAGAGCGTTGCGCAGCATGTTGAGATTGGCCGTGGATCCGGAGCCCAGTTCGACGCCAAGGCGCTGAAGTGCTTCAAGCGACTCGGATATCGGAATCTTGGCGGGCACTTGGCGCAGACGCTGCGCAATCGACTCCGTCAAGGTTCCCGGTGAGCCTTCGCACCAACTCACCCGGCCGCGATCATATTCGAACAAAACGTATTGTTCGTTGCGAAAGACGCCGCATTCGCCACGCTCCACGATCGTCACTTCGTCGTCGCAGGTCACCTTGGCTGTTCCTTCGTGGACCAGCAGCAGCGTCACGTAACGATTACGAAGCGGGCCATAAACCCCTCCCACATTGTACAGCGCCTCACCGAAAGTGAAGCCGTGCTCCGGGTCGACGATTGTCTGCATTGGCTGGCTCCAACCGGCAGTGGATGAGCACGTAACGTACCTCGCTGTCCCGGCATTTCAAGCGGCGGTCCATCGCGATCTTCATTCAAGATATCCATTGGATCGGCAAGGACATTCCTCAAAAACCTCTGTTCGCCGACTATCCAGCTACGAAAATCAAAGCCGATCCGACGAACCAGATATGGCAAATCGGGCCGGGCTCCAGGGAGCTGAACTTATGTTTTTGCCCGTCGACAACTCGAAGACGAAGAGCGAGCTGCCGCCCGGATGCACATTCGCGGAAAGCGACTGGCATATCCTCTCCTCGTTCTGGCATCCCGTGGAATATGCTCACGAAGTTGGCGAAAAGCCCGTGCGGGCCCGCCTCCTGGATGTCGACCTTGTGCTCTACAGGACGTCGCAGGGCGTGGCCGTCGCCCGCGACATCTGTCCCCACCGCGGCACCAGGATCAGCTCCGGCTGGATGGCCGACGGCCAGATCGTCTGCCCGATGCATGGCTTGCATTTCGACCATGGCGGACAGTGCACCAAGATTCCGTCGATGACCGATCCGACGGCAAAGATACCGCCCAGGCTCAGGCTGCTGACCGTGCTTTCAGAGGAGCGCTACGGCATAATCTGGGTATGCCTCAAGGGCGAGCCGATCTGGCCGATCCCGCAATGGCCTGGACTTTCCAACGCGGACTGGAAGACGGTCTATCTGCCCAAGGATACGTGGAACGCGGCGGCGAGCCGCCATGTCGAAAACTTCAATGACGTCGCCCATTTTCCATGGGTTCATGCCGAAAGCTTCGGCTCGGCGACAGCGGTTCCTATTCCGCAATACACGGTCGATCATGCGGAGTTCGGACTGCGCTTTTCCTATCCATACCCGAACGGCGCCAACTATTACCCTGACGGCGTCGAGGGCACCGAGCGCAACGTCGTCTACAGCTATGAGCTGACCTATCCGTTTTCGACGATCATCATCATCGATCCGGAAGGCTCGGATTACGTGCAATATCTGGCGGATACGGTGTGTCCGGTTTCAGCCCGCGAAACTCGCATTTTCCAGCTGCTCACCGACACCACCGGCAATCCGGACGGCGAATACTGGAAGAAGTTCCAGATGCTGATCAACGACGAAGACAAGTCGATGGTCGAAGAACAGCGCCCGGAAGACCTGCCGCTCGATCTGACAGAGGAAATCCACGTTCCCTGCGATCGCCTGTCGCTTGAATACCGGCGTGCGCTCGCCAAGAAATTCGGGCTCGGCGCGCCGATCGCGAGTTGAGCAGGCCAGTTCAGCGAAATCGGAACCGTAGCCGCAAAGTTCCACGTTTTGCCTGACAGGCCAGGAAGGAGGCGAGCATGAACATCGCGCTGTCTGCCCATGGAAATGCTATGATCCACCAGGTCAACCGTTCTGCGCGCCTGCAAGTCCGGGTCGCTGCCAAAACCACCGAAGCCCAGGATATTGCCGGCTTCGAACTGGTCGATTGGAGTGGCGAGGACCTGCCGGCTTTCACGGCGGGGTCGCATGTCGATGTCTTCATGGCCAACGGGCTTGTTCGCCAATATTCGCTTCGCAACAATCCCAGTGAGCGCCACCGCTACCGCCTGGGTGTCCTGCGTGATCAGAAGGGCGCTGGCGGCTCGATCTTCATGCACGATATGCTGAAGTCAGGCGATGTGATCGAGATCAGCCACCCACGCAACGCCTTTCCGCTGAATGAACAGGCGTCATCGTCACTGCTGCTGGCCGGAGGGATTGGCGTGACGCCGATCCTGTCGATGGCCCACAGGCTATCGACCCTGGGACAGGACTTCGCGCTGCATTACTGCGCCAGAAACCTCGACCGGATGGCTTTCCGGTCCGAGCTAGAGACGGGTCCGTTCAAGACGCAGGTTCATTTTCACCGCGATGACGGACCACCCGAGCAGAAACTGAACATCGCGGAATTGTTGCAGTCGAGCCCAAAGGGCACGCATCTCTATGTTTGCGGACCACGCGGTTTCATGGACGCCGTCATCGGCGAAGCCGAACGGTCGTGGCCGAAGGAAACCATTCACCGCGAGTATTTCGGCAAGATCGCTGATGTCGGATCAAGCGATGACAGGTCGTTTGCCGTCCAGATTGCCAGCACGGGCCAGGTCTTTGCCGTTCCAGCAGGCGAAAGCGTCGTCTCGGTGCTCGGCACCAACGGTATCGAGATCCCGGTATCTTGCGAGCAAGGCATCTGCGGAACCTGCGTGACCCGCGTGCTTGCCGGGCTGCCTGACCACCGCGACCTCTATCTGACCGATGCCGAACATGCAGCCAATGACCAGATGACGCCGTGCTGTTCGCGGGCGCTGTCGGAAATCGTCGTGCTGGATTTGTGAACGAGGGAAATATGCACCGGTGGACATACACCGGGCAAAGCAGGGCCTGACCAAACTGGGCTAGACAACCAATGGGAGTTAGAAATCATGATTGGACGATTGACCGGCAGGCTGGTTGCCTCCTTGGCAATGGCTGTGCTTGCGCTGTTTGCGCTTTCGTCGGTGTCGCGCGCCGAAAATCCGGACAAGCTTCGCATCGCGGTCATTCTGGCTTCCGGCGTGGAAAGCGGCTGGGACGGAACACTGATAGAATCGCTCGAGCGGGTGAAGGCGGCGAAGCCGCATGGGCTTGAGCTGAGCTGGAAATACACCGACCCGCTATGGGGCGACGATGCGGGCGACGCCATGCGGCTGTTCGCCGAAAGTGGCCAGTATGACGTCATCTGGGCGCACAGCACCTATTCCGACCAGGTCAAGAAGCTGAAGGACGAATTCCCCGAGATACTCTTCGTCGTCACGGGTTCGGGGAACGAAGGCTTGGGCGGCAACCAGTACATGCTCTACAAGCGTGTCCACGAACCTGCCTACCTGCTTGGTGTCATCGCCGGCCGCATGACCAAGACCAACGTGCTTGGCACGGTGGGCACATTTCCCGCCGACGACGTGAACGACCCGATCAACGCCTTCTTTGCCGGGGCGAGGTCGGTAAATCCGTCGATCAAGGAAAAGGTCGTTTTCATCGAGTCCTGGTATGACCCGGCCAAGTCGGCCGAATACACCCATGCGCAGATCGCCACCGGCGCCGACGTCATCTTCCAGCAGACCGACAACTTCAAGGAATGCGAGGCTGCTCAGATCATCTGCTTCGGCAGCAATCAGGATCAGTCCAGCTTCTCCCCGACCACCATCGTCAGCAGCACCGTGATCCGTTGGGATCCGGACATCACCCATGTCGTCGATGCCTGGTGGCAGCATAAGGTCGAGGGAAAGCCTTTTGCCGGCAGCACGGAGCGGATTTGGCGCGGCATGAAGGATGGCGGTGCCGGCATGGCTCCCTATCACGGCTTCGAGGCGACGCTGCCGCAACCGGTGATATCAGAGGTCGAGGCGCTGAAGGCCAAGATCATCTCAGGCGAGTTCCAGGTACCGCTCGATGTATCAGCCCCCAAGCCCAATTGAGACAACGCTCCTGCCGGGCCGAGAGGTCGGTCCCGGCAGGATACTCCCCATCCCACTGACTGATGACAGGACAGATTTTCGAATGTCGACAGCTCTGCGCGTTGAAGGTCTGACCAAGCGCTTCGCCGGCGTGACGGCCAATGACGGCGTCGACTTCGACCTGGAGGTCGGCGAGATCCACTGCCTGTTCGGTGAAAATGGCGCGGGCAAGTCGACCTTGTCGGCCTGCATCTTCGGTTTCTGCACGCCGGACGCCGGGCAGATCGTCGTACGCGGCCAACCAGTCGAGATGCACTCGCCAAGGGACGCGATCAAGCTCGGCATCGGCATGGTGCATCAGCATTTCGTGCTGGTGCCCGAATTTACCGTGCTGGAAAATATCATTGTCGGAACCCAGAAATCCGGGTGGCGGCTGGACGACAGAGCAGCCAGGCAAAAGCTGAAGAGCCTGTGCGACGCCTACGGCATCGAGATCGATCTCGACGCCTATGTCTGGGAACTGGCGGTCGGGCGCCAGCAATGGGTCGAGATTCTCAAGGCGCTCTACCTCGACGTCCAGATCCTCATTCTCGACGAACCGACGGCGGTGCTGACACCTGATGAGTCCGCGCTCCTGTTCGCCATCATGCGCAAGATGTGCGCCAACGGCATGTCGATCATCCTGATCACCCACAAGGTCGCCGAAGTGATGCAGTCGAACCGCGTCACGGTGCTGCGCAAGGGCAAGGCAATCGCCACTGTCCAGACCAGGGACACGTCGCCTGAAGAACTGGCGCGGCTCATGGTAGGCCGCGAGGTGTCGTTTTCGGTCAACAAGTCGACAATCGCGCCCGGCGATACCGTGCTCGAAGTCAGCGGTCTCGGCGCCAGGGGCTACTGGAACGAGGCGGTTCTGAACCAGGTTTCGCTGTCGATCGCCCGGCACGAAATCCTCGGCATTGCCGGTGTCGCCGGCAACGGCCAGAAGGAGCTTTTCGAAGTTCTCTCGGGTGTGCGCTGGGCACGCGAAGGCACGATCAGGCTGAACGGCGAGGACGTCAGCCGGCGCACGCCGCGCGCCATGATGGACAGGGGCGTGGGGCACATTCCCGACGACCGTTTTCGCGAGGGTCTGGTCGGGCCGTTCAGCATCGCCGAAAACCTCATCCTCGGCTGGCAGCGCAACGCCAAGTACCGCACCGGCCTGTTTCTGGATCGCGGCAAGATCGCAGCGCTGTCGAAGACGATGATGGCCCGCTACCAGATCGCCGCGCGCGACGACGAGGTGCCGGTCGAAAACCTCTCCGGTGGCAACGCCCAAAAGGTCATCCTGGCGCGCGAGTTCCTGCATTCGTCGGGGCTGCTGCTCGCCAACCAGCCGACGCGCGGCCTCGACATCGGCGTCATCGAATATGTCTACGCCCAATTGCTGCAGAAGCGCGAAGAGGGTTTTGCGATCCTGCTGGCCTCCGAAGAGCTAAGCGACCTGTTCAATCTCGCCGACCGCATAGCGGTGATGTTCAAGGGCGAGATCGTCGGTGTCGTCGATCCCAAGACAACGACAGTGGAAGAGGTTGGTATGCTGATGGCCGGCCGCAGGATGGAGGCTGGACGATGATCCGGATCGAACGGCGCATCGAAGCCAATCCATGGTGGACAGCCGGCACGCTGGTGGCCGCACTGGCCGCTGGCATGCTTGCCTCCGCACTCATCGTGGCAACGACCGGTGCTGATCCCCTAGAGGCGTTCAGGACTTTGTTCTTCGGTGCCTTTGGCTCGCAGAAAGCGGTGATGACCACCCTCATCAAGTCGACGCCGCTGATCCTGACGGGATTGGCAACCGTCATCGCCTTTCGCGCCCAGATATGGAGCATCGGCCAGGAAGGCCAGGTCTTTGCCGGCGCGATGGCCGGCTATCTCGGCAGCCAGATCCTGGCTGGCCTGCCGCCACTGCTGTTCTTTCCCGGGGTGATCCTGTTCGGCGTCGCCGGCGGGCTGCTGCTGGGCGGGGCCTGCGCGATCCTCAAGACACGCTTTGGCGTCAACGAGATCGTTTCGACTGTGATGACCAACTACCTTGCAATCTACCTGTTGTCTTACCTTCTGGCGGGCGGACCCTGGGCCGAAATCGGCGATGGCGCTTCTTATCAGCAGTCGGTGCCGCTTCCGGCCGCGGAGCAATTGCCGCTGCTGTTTGGAACCAAGCTCCATATCGGCGTGCTGTTGCCCTTCGTCGCTGCGATTTGCTGTGCCGTCATGCTCGACCGGACCGCACTCGGCTACGAGATCAAGGCACTGGGAACCAATCCTGTCGCGCTTGGCCACAAGGGCACTAATATCGCCAGGACCATCATTGCGGTGATGTGCATCAGCGGTGGACTCGCAGCCCTTGCGGGGGTCATCGAACTCTACGGCGTCGGGCACCGGCTGAAGGCCGACAACCTGGTCGGACTTGGCTACGCCGGCATCATCGTCGGCATGATCGGCGGCTTGCGGCCGCTGGGCACTGTGCTTGCGGGACTGCTGTTTGGCGGGCTGGCAAGTGGTGCCGTGTCGATGCGGGTGGTCAGCGACATCCCGGCGTCTCTCGTGCCAGCCATGCAGGGCATCATCCTGCTTTTCGTCCTCTGTGCCAGCGTGATGGCGCGTTACAAGATCGTCAGGGGTACCGCGTCATGAGCGGATTGTTTCAGGAAGCCATCCTCATCAGCATTTTCGCAGCGACTTTGCGGACGATGACGCCGCTGCTGTTTTCGGCCATGGGCGAACTCGTGACCCAGCGCGCCGGGATCTGGAACATGGGTGTCGAGGGCACGATGCTGATGGGCTCGTTCATCGCCTATTTCGTGGCGACGTCGACCGGCTCATTGTGGCTGGCGGTGCTCGCAGCGATCCTGGCTGGCGCCGTCATGGGCCTGATCATCGCCTTCATGACGGCGACGATGCGTGTCGACCACTTCGTCACCGGCCTCGGTCTCAATCTCTTTGCCGACGGTATCACGCTGTACTGGTTTCAAAGCTACGTTCGCGGTGGCCCGCAACCCTCCTTCGCCGGCTTCGAGGACGTGCCGTTGCCCTTCCTGTCGGACATCCCCTTCATCGGCCCCGTGCTGTTCTCGCAGCGGCTGTTGACCTACGCAGCGCTCTTCATCGTTCCGGCGATCTGGTTCCTGCTTTATCGTACGCGTTATGGCCTGGAGCTGCGTTGCCTTGGCGAGAATCCGAAGGCGCTTGACGTCAAGGGGCTGAGCGTACCTGTCCGCCAATATGGCGCGGTGATGTTTGGTAGCGCCATGACCGGGCTCGGCGGTGGTTTCCTGATGCTCGCTTTCTCTGATCGCTTCATCGCTGATTTCTCGGCCGGCCGCGGCTGGATCGTGGTCGTCGCGCTCATAGCTGGAAACTGGAAGCCCAAGGGTGTGCTGATGGCCGTTGCGGCGTTTGCCTTCCTGGAGGCTGTCGCTACCCACGCCCAGGTGGTCGGCGTCGGCGTGCCGCGCCAGTTGTTGCTCGCTTTGCCTTATCTCGCTTCGATCATCCTGTTGATGGGGGTTCGCTTCCGGACCGGCCAGCCGGCAATGCTCGGTTTCCCATATTCGCGCGAGTGACGCGGGCGATAGCGGGTGTGGTTCGGGCGAAGCCTTTTCCAGCAACTCTGAGCGGGAGGTCAACGACAGTGGAAGAAGCACATCTCGCCCTCTTGGCGCACGTTTGCGAGCAGCAGAACGACCTGCTCGAGCAACCCGCAAGCCTTTGCCAGAATCCGCATTCGTTGCGCGACAGCGGCGAGAACCGCCTGCAGTCCGCGATCGGGCGCGAAGTACGCTTCTGTCGAAAGCGTCATGGCATGACCCTCGCCGAGCTTGCCGACGCCGCAAGCGTGTCGCTCGGCATGATGTCCAAGATCGAAAACGGGCACATCTCGCCGTCACTGGCCACGTTGCAGGCGCTCGCCCAGGCTTTGGCCGTGCCGCTCTCGTCCTTGCTCAGGCGCTTCGAACAGGAGCGCACCGCCGTCTTCGTGAAGGCAGGAACAGGTGTCGAGGTCGGGCGGCGCGGCACGCGGGCCGGTCATCAATACAACCTTCTGGGTTACATCGGCTCCAACACGGGTGGCATCTTCGTCGAGCCCTATCTCATCACGCTGACCAAGGACACTGATACCTTCCCGTTGTTTCAGCATTCCGGGATGGAATTGCTTTACCTGCTCGAAGGCGAGGTCAACTACCGCCATGGCACATCGGTCTACCGGCTGCTGCCGGGCGACAGCCTGTTCTTCGACGCCGACGCGCCACACGGACCAGACGCACTGATCAAACTCCCCATCCGCTTCCTGTCAGTCATCTCATATGGCGTTGGCGGTGGGGAGGATTGAGTGTTTTGGGTCCTACGTTGGCCTATGGAACCTGCCCGAAGGCATGGTGGCATAAGTTTGTCGGGCGGCGTCACTCCATCACCGAAGGATGTCGACGATAGCTTGACGGAATCTACTGGCGCTTGGCTTTTCGTTCAATCAGGCGGGATCCTTTGTGCCGCAACTCGTCGAATCCATTGCCAAGTGCTTGACACACTCGCTCAAGATAGCGGCGGCCGCGAGAACTGTCCGCCGCAAGATCAACCAGTCACCAGCTTGCCGTCATCGACGACCGACGGCGCGGACGCCGAGTCGATCGACAAGCCACGGACGAGCAGTCGTCGCGTCCGGCGGCGATCATGGCGGAGGCGATCGCCGCTGTGATTCTGATCGACATCAACCGATCGGAGCAGGCGACTGATCGTATCTGACGCCGAGGCCATCTTCGATGCGGCAGTGAATTTCTGGAGCGTCGAAGAGTGCTGTCCCAACCGGACCAAAATGAGGAGAGGAGGCTCCCTATCGACGAAGTTTTCGGTCGTTGGCCCGTGCTGCCAGAAGCACGAACGATACCGCCAGTATTGAAGCCAGAAAAATCGAGCCTGACAGGGCATAGATCGTTGGCGACGCGCCCGAGTTCATCTTGCCGAACATCGCCAGTGGCAGCGTGTTTTGCCGTCCGACCAGATAGAAGGCTCGGCCGAATTCATTCAGCGACAGCAGGAATGAGAAGATGAAAGCGGCCACCAGGCCTGGCTTGATCAGTGGCAATGTCACATCAACCAGCTGGCGCCACCAGGAGGCGCCGAGATCGGACGCCGCAAGCAGGTAGGAACGCCTGACGGCTGCCATGCTGGTCAGGATGACGGTGAAGGCGAATGGTAGCGCCCACAAAAGGTGGCTCGCCGCCACTGTGCCCCAAAATGGCTTCAGACCGATGCGTCCGAAGATCACCGAAAGCGACAGCCCCTGGATGATGCCGGGAACGAACATTGGCAGCAACACGAACATGAACCAGCGCGAGCGCCATTTGCCGAGGTCCATGTAAGCGAGCGCCGACAATAGCGCGAGGCCGGTTGCCACCAGCGCGGTAATGGTCGCGACCAGCAGGGATTCCTGCAATGCACTGATGAGGGTGCGTTCCTTGGCGAGCGCGAAATACCAGGTCAGGCTGACATCGGAGAGCGCCGGCAGGGCCGGCTGCAATGCCGGGTTGAATGACACTGCAACCAGATAAAGCGGCGGCAGGTAGATGATTGCTAGCCCTATGGCTGTCATCAACCAGATGGCGGCCTTCAGCGGGCGGCTTTCGAAACTGGCTACCATGTGAAACCCTCGAACAGTCTGGTCAGCTTGAACAGACGGTTGCCGATGAATATCAGCCCGAACAGGATGATCAGCACCACGGTCGAGATTGCGAAGGCCAGCGGGAAGTTCACAACCCGCATGACGTCGTTGATCATCACCGAGATCATCGATGCGGCTGCGCCGCCAAGCATCTGCACTTCGGTCGCCGACCCTGCCGCCATGACGAAGACGAAGAGAAATCCGGCGAATATGCCGGCTTGCGTGAGCGGTAGCAGAACCGAGCGGAAGGTGCGCCAGAAGCTCGCGCCAAGGTCCTGGCTGGCGGCGAGCAGCGACGGCTCGACGCGTTGCATCGACAGGATCAGCGGAAAGATGACGAATGGCAGGTAGGAGGCGACCAGGCCGACATTGACGGCAAAATTGGAAAACAGGAGCCAGTCGAGTGGCTGGTCGACGATTCCCAGGTCCATCAGCCAGCCATTGATCAGGCCGTTGCGGCCCAGCACCAGCCGCCAGGAAAAGGCGCGGATCATGTACGAGGTAAAGAAAGGGATGGTGAACAGCGCCATGAGCAGCAGTGCCGTTCGCCTGCTTGCCAGAAAATGCACCGCCATTGCCGCGGGGTAGCCGATGACCACGCAAATTGCGGCGGTCAGGAATGCCTTGCCCAGCGATCCGACAATGACGCTCCAGCGCCCGGCGTCGAGGATCGCTGCATAGCCGGCCAGGCTGAACTCCGGCCTGATCCAATAGGTCGCGGGGTCCCAGGTCCAGAAACTCCAGACCAGAATGACGATCAGGGGAACGAATCCGAGCAACAGCACGATGAGTGCGGTCGGCAGTGCAAGCAAAAGACCGGGCGATTTCATCTGGTTTCCAGAAAAAGTGCGGGGGGAGCGCGAACCGCTCCCGCCGCTGTTGGTCGCAATCAGGCGTTACGCAGCTTCTGCCACCATTCTTCGTAGAGCTGGAAATTGTCCGGGCGCGTGTTTTGCCAGGCGACCTTGCCGCTGAACTTGGCCTTGACGTGCTCGGCGAGCGCCTTGACCTTTGCCGGGTCGAACTCGCTTGCGTGCGCCTCGGCGTAGGCGACATTGCGATCGCTGGGCACGACGTAGCCGCGCTGTTCGCCAAGCGTACAGCCATAGAACCCGTCGAACAGCCAGTTGGCGAACTTGTGGGCGTCATCGCCAAGGCCGCGGTCGACCGCACCTTTGAGCAGCACCAGGTTGTTGCCCCAGCCTTCGTAGCCTTCGACGGGCGCCGCATACTCGACCTGCAGGCCGCGCTTGCGACCTTCGTAGACGATGGGCTCCCACCCAGTCATCGCGAGCACCTCGCCGTCGCCGACGAGCTGCACGCCCTGTTCCCAGCCGCTCCAGAAGGTGCGGAACTGGCCGTCTCGCTTGTGCTTGATGAGGAACTCCATCACCAGGCCAAGCTCGTCTGCGGTCAGGTTGCCCGGATTGCCGATCTTCTGGTTTTCCGACTCCTTCAGATACATTGCGGCAAAGACCGCGCTGTTGATCCAGGCGTCTTCCATCGCCACCTGGCCCTTCAGCTTCGGATCGAAGATGACGCCATAGCTGTCGACCTTGCCCAGCTTGTCGGGGCGATAGATGATCGAGTCTGCGTTGATGACAGCCGGCAGGCCATACTGCTTTCCGTCATGGTGCAGGTAGGGAATATCCTTCGCCCATTGCCAGACGTTTTCGTAGTTGGGGATCTTCGACATATCCCAGGGAACGATTGCGCCCTGGACCGCCAGTTCCTTCTCGGCCCCGCCCTGCAGGCCACCGATATCGAAGAGGTCGTTGGCGTTGCCGGCGACCAGGCGGGCGACAGCCGGACCCGGATCGTTGCCATTGTCGGTGAAGGCAACGTTCAGGCCCGCGTCGTCGGCTGCCCGAGACCAGGCATCGCCGACGTCGAGCGTACCGGTCGCCCAGAATGCCAGATCGCTCGCAGCCAGTGCCGCCATTGGCCGAAACAGGGTTCCGCCCGCCAGTGCCGCACCGCCGGCCCCGAGGGTCTTGAGCAACTGGCGTCGGTTGAAGTTGCTCGCCATCGGATTGTTCAAAGGATTCATGTGATTTGTCATCGTGTTACCCCTTCTTTTTATGAGATTTCTTCAGGATGATCAGGTGTCACGGTTCGGCGCAGTTCCCGATGCGGGCACGGGTACCAAGGCGCCGCCGGCGAATTCGAGCCGCACTGGATTGCCCGGTTCGGGCCAGGCGTCGGCGAACTCGACCGGGATCTCGGCGTCGAGCTTCTGGCCGTCGCCAAGTTCGAGATAGAAGTCGAAGAACCGGCCTCGAAACTGGCGCCCGGCCACGGTAGCTCTGAGTGAACTGCCGGGCGCTGCATGCCCGTTCGCGAGCGAAATTCGGTCGGGACGAACCGCCAGGAGTCCCATTTCCCCAACGTCGCGAGCGCCTGGCAGAACCAGCCGCTCACCGGCTATGATGGCGACCGTGTCGCCGCCGCTGCGTTCCAGCCTTTCGGGCTTGAGGACGCGTTCCATGCCAACGAAACGTGCGACGAAATCATTGGCGGGATTGGCAAAGAAGTCGGCCGGCCGTCCCACCTGCTCGATCCTGCCCTTGTGCATGATGGCCATGCGGTCGCTGAGGCTCAGCGCCTCGTCCTGATTGTGGGTGACCAGCACGAAGGTCGACCCGGTCCGCTGATGCAGCCTGCCGAACTCGTCGCGCATCTGCTGGCGCAGCCTTTCGTCGAGCCCGGTCAAGGGCTCGTCGAGAAGCAGGATGCCCGGCTCCATGACAAGTGCGCGCGCCAGAGCGACCCGTTGCCGCTGTCCACCGGAGAGAACATTGACGTTGCGCTCGGCAAATCCTGCCAGATCGACCAGAGCGAGCGTGCTGTCTACGCGCTTCTTGCGTTCAGAGGCGGCTACGCCCTTCACCTTCAGTCCGTAGGCGACGTTCTCTCCCACTGTCATGTGAGGAAACAGGGCGAGATCCTGGAAGACGGTGTTTGACGGGCGGCGGTTTGCCGGCATGTCGGTGACGTCCTGGCCATCGAACAGGACCCGCCCGGTGGTGGGACGGTCAAAGCCGCCGATCAGCTTTAGTAGCGTACTTTTTCCGGAGCCCGACGAACCGAGCAATGTGAAGAATTCGCCGGCCCCGATCTTAATACCCACGCGCTCCAGGGCTTTGACGGTGCCAAAGGTCCTGGTTACGTTGTCAATTCCAATCGCGATGGCCATGGGCTAGCGGACCTCTTCCGTGATTACCATGATGCCCCGGTCAGTGATTTCCAGGACTTGCCCTGCATGAACAAGCGTTGTCGTGGTTGGCTCCTCGACAAGCAGCGGGCCACTTAGCCGCTCGCCGCAGGGCAGACCGTTACGATCATAGACAGCGCAGAATTTCCAGCCGCCATCGTTGCCGAAATAGACTTTGCGTTCGCCCTTGCGCGCCTTGGCGACAGTACGACCATTATCGTCGATCAGAGGGCAGTCGATGACATTGCCGGCAATCTCGGCCTGAAGATGCAGGTTCGTCACCTCGATGCGTGCATCGGGCAGGCGGAACGAGTAGGCGGTCTCGTGAGCAAGATGGAAGGCCTCGGCGAAATCGACGAGTTGCATCGACGGCGAGAACCGCGTCGACACGCTATGCTCCTGTCCGCGATAGCGCATTTCGACGGTGTAGCTGAAGGCGATGTCGCCCTTGCCGTCGAGATCGAAATAGGACAGTGCCTCATCTTCCATGCCGGTGAACAGGTCGGCCAGTTCGCCAAGCGACGAGGCGGCCAGCGGCGAGAACCAGGTTTTGCGAATGTCCGCGCGCGGATGGGCTGCCAGCATGCCCCAGGCCGAGAAGATGCCCGAATGCGGTGGGATGATGATCGACTTGGCGTTGAGTTCGCGGCCGAGGCGGGCGCCCAGCATCGGCCCGGCGCCGCCGCTTACGATCAGCGCAAGGTCGCGCGGATCGTGGCCGCGCTGGACGGTGACCAGTTTCAGGGCGTTGATCATGTTGGATTCGGCGACGTCGATGATGGCCTGGGCAGCGTCGTCGACGGACAGACGGAGCGGTCCGGCCAGCCTGGTGATGGCCTGGCGCGCGAGTTCGACGTCGAGGGTCATCGCGCCTTCGGCAAATGCGGCAGGATCAAGCAGTCCGATGGCCACCTTGGCGTCAGTGACCGTCGGTTCGGTTCCGCCAAGCCCGTAGCAGGCCGGTCCGGGCGAAGACCCGGCACTTTTCGGTCCCACCCGCAGGCCGCCGGCGGCGTCGATCCATGCGATCGAGCCTCCGCCCGAGCCGATCTCGACGATGTCGACCACCGGCACCTGGACCGGATAGCCGGGGAAGGTGCGGGCCCATTCCAACTTGTATTCGGCGTCGAGATTTGGCTTGCCGTCGCGAATGAGCGTGCATTTTGCCGTCGTGCCGCCAACGTCCAGATAAAGGACATCCTTTTCGCCGAGGATCGCGCCGATCCTGGCGGCGCCAGCTGCACCGCCCGAAGGGCCGGATTCGACAAGGGTCAGCGGACTGGCGACGGCTTGCGAGAACGTCGCGACTCCGCCATTCGACAGCATCGCATAATAGGCTGAGTACACGCCCTTGGCGGCAAGCGCCTTTTCGAGATTGGCGAAATAGCGCTGTATGATCGGCTGTACATAGGCGTTGAGGGCAACGGTGTTGGTGCGCTCATATTCGCGCCATTGGCGCGAGATCTCGTAGCTGGCGCAGACGGTGACGCCCGGCAGCAGGTCGCGCAGCAGCGCTGCGCAGCGCTTCTCGTGATCCGGATGGGCGTAGCTGTGCAGGAAGATGACCGCTACGGCCTCAACTCCCTCGTCCTGAAACAGGCGCGCGGCCTGGCGAACATCGTCCTCGTTGAGCGGTTCGATGATCCTTCCGTCCGCGCCGACCCGTTCGCGGACCTCTGTACGCAGCTTCCTGGGGATGAACGGTTCGGGGCTGTGGAACTGGAGATTGTAGAGGTCGGGGCGGTTGCCGCGGCCGATCTCGAGGACGTCGCGAAACCCGGCAGTGGTCACCAGGGCGGTCCTGACGCCCTTGCGTTCGGTGATCGCGTTGATCACCGTCGTTCCGCCATGGGCAAAGAACCGGACCTTGTCGGGGTCCAGGCCGCCGGCACTCTCTGCGCGGTCGATCACGTCGAGCACGCCGATGGACTGGTCCTGGGGTGTGGTCAGGCTCTTCGAGGTGAATACCTTGCCCGTCTTCTCGTCATATCCAACGAGATCGGTGAAGGTGCCGCCGACATCGGTTGCAAGTCTGATCATTTCGTCGTCGTGCCCCGGTGGTTGTATTCCGATGCCGCGCGTTCCGCGCTGATGTAGCCGGCGCTGATGTCCTCGGCGATCGCATCCTTGCTTCTCTTGGTTGGATCGCCCCAGCCGCCGCCGCCGCCAGTGGCGATACGCAGCAAGTCGCCTTTGACGACGCGGCGGTGAGACAGGCGCCCATAGGAGGTGGTGTTCGCCGCCTCCTTGTCCACGACATCGAGCCGGTTGAGACTGCCCGCGCCGCCGCCGTCCATGCCCCAGGGCGGCGTCCTCGAGCGGCCGAAGCCGCTGTGGATGTCGGCCTCTCCGGACAGGATCTCGTATTCGCGCACGACCCCGAAGCCGCCGCGCCACTGGCCTGCGCCGGCTCCGCCCTCGACATTGAGCGCGTAGCGCCGAACGTGGAGCGGAAATTTGGCTTCGATCAGCTCCACCGAGTAATTGTAGGTATCGCCGTCGGTCAGGGCGATCACCGCACTGGCGCCGTCGCGACCGGGCGTTCCACCCCAGCCGCCATGCTGCGGCTCGATGTGGATGAACTCTTCGCCGTCGGCGGTCCGGCCATTGATGTATGTCACGCACAGGCTGGAATAGGAGCCGGCGGAGAAACGTTCCGGCATCAGCGGTGCAAGCGCCTTCCATACCAGTTCGGAGGCATGGACGGAGCCTTCGTAGTACCAGCCTGTCGGCGAGGGTTTCTGCGCCGTGAAGACCGTTCCATTGGGAGCGATCACCGAAAGCGGCCGGAACCACCCTTCGTTGGACGGCTCCTGTGGCGCCACCAGCGCCTTGAAGATGGTCTT
Source organism: Aminobacter niigataensis (assembly GCF_946995915.1). Classification (GTDB taxonomy): domain Bacteria; phylum Pseudomonadota; class Alphaproteobacteria; order Rhizobiales; family Rhizobiaceae; genus Aminobacter; species Aminobacter niigataensis. The sequence goes on along the minus strand of NZ_OX341517.1, from coordinate 3,851,575 downwards.
CACTGCCGAGCTGAGTGCCCCGCGCGCGCAGTTGATCGGGCCTGCCGCGGCTGGTGGGCAGCCGGTGAAATCCACCTCCATGCGGCCGCCCTCGATCCGGATGGCGACCTTCACTTCGATGGGGTCGGTGGTAATGCCATCGCCATCGATGATGTCGGTTGCCTCGTAGATGCCGTCCGGCAGTGCCGCGATGACGTCCTGGCTACGCCGCTCGCTGACGTCGAGGAGGTGGTCGAATGCGCCCTGGATCGTGGCCGCACCGTACTTTTCGACCATCTCCAGGATGCGGCGCTCGGCGATGCGCACAGTGGCAAGCTGTGCATTGAGGTCGCCCAACGCCACTTCCGGAAGGCGGACATTCTCGCTGATGATACGGACCATGTCAGGCAGCAGCTTGTCGTCGCGGGCAATGCGGACGCAGGGCAGGCGAAGGCCCTCCTGGTACACCGAATTGGCGTCCGGCGGCAGGCTGCCGGGCACCGCACCGCCGACGTCCAGCCAGTGGGCGACATTGATGGCAAATGCGATGATGCGGCCTTCGGCAAAGATCGGTCGCATGATCGCCAGGTCGCAGGAATGCGTGCCCCCGGCATAGGGGTCGTTGGTGACCAGCACGTCGCCAGGCGCCATGTCGTCGGCGAACCGTTCGACCAGGCTGCGAACCTGGGTGGCGAAGGTGCCGGTGAACAGCGTGATGCCGTTGGTCTGGGCGATCAGGTCGCAGTCGCGGGTGCAGATGCCGCAGGCGAAATCCAGAACCTCGTAGATGACGGGGCTCATGCTGGTCCGCGCCATCACGATACCCATCTCGTCGACCATCGACAGTAGCTTGCCCTGGATGATCTCCTGGGTCACGGGATCGACGGTTCGCACCTGCTGCTCCATTCCGCACCTTTATGACTGCAGCGCGTGTATCTGCTGCCCATGCTGAAAGGTTGCATCGAGGAGGGGACTTGCATACCCGACCGATCGGGTGGGCAGGCTGATTGGGTACCTACCCAAAATGACGGTTAGGCTAATAGTCCTAGCTCTCGCGCGACCGAGATGGCCGAGGTGCGCGAGTGGACATTGAGCTTTGAGAAGACGTTTCGGACGTGAAACTTCACGGTGTTTTCGCTGACGTCCATGTGCCTCGCTATCTCCTTGTTGGAGAAGCCGCCGCAGATCAATGAAATGACCTTCAGTTCCTGCTGGGTCAGCGTATGCGGTGCGCTCGAGGAATCCGCCGCCGTTTCGGCCGAACCTTGTCCTGGAGCGGACGCATCTGCCGGCGCAAAGATCTGGCCGACGCGCCGGGCGATCAGGCTGTCGGGGCCGGCCTCCTGCGCGCGCCGGCGCAGCAAGGCGAGCATTTCGGGTCCTTCCTCAAAAAAGGCGGCGCGATAGGTTGCGCTGGGCAGGGTCAGCAGGATTTCATCGAGCACCGAAGCGGTGCGTTCGGCCTTGCCAGTCTTCATGCCGGCCAGCACCGCCAGCAGGCGCATCCGGAGCATTCGCGGCACACTGAAGGGACGCTCCTGCGCCACCTCCAGGCGCTGCAGCATGTCGAGTGCGCGCTCCGTCTGGCCTTCCTGTATCCAGATCCGTACCCACAGCGTTGCGGGTACCTCGCCGCGCAGCCGGAAAGAAAGCCGGTTGCGTTCGACGTCGAACGCGGTTTCCGGGCCGAGATCGAAACGGTCGGCGAAACGCTTGGCGCCCTGTATGTCGCCGAAGTGGATGATCGAGCGCATCTGCTCGCGTGCCACCAGTCTTTGCAGGCGGGGAAAGCCACGGCGCTGTGCGGTGCGCCTTGCCTGTTCGAGCACGGCGTCCACGCCGTCAAAATCGTTCCTGACCATTCTTGCGCGAATGCGGGACAGATAGGCTGCGGCCAACAGGTCGAACCAACAGTCGTTCTTCTCCAGATGCGGCAGCGACCATTCAAGGATGCGCTCGGCACCATCATGAAGACCACGCTCCGACAGCGTCTCGGCCAGCAGGACCTGGGCGATCGCGTCGAGGTCGCAACCCTTGCCAATGGCGTTCTGCGCGTCGCTGGCCAGGCGCTCGTAGGCCGCACTCGCGCCTTCCATGTCGCCGCGAAAGAACTGTGCCTGCCCGACATGGACATAGAGATGCATCGCCCCGAAAAGCGCTCCTGCCTGGGTAAAGGACTGGATCGCCAGGTTGCCGTGGCGCTCGGCGCGCTCGAACTCGCTGCGCTCCAGATACTGGAAGCACAGCAGATTGTAGGTCAGTGCGCGCTGCACGGGTTCCACCAGCTCAAGCAGCGTCAGATCGCGCTCGAGAAGCGACAGGTCGAGGGCTTCGATGCGATCGTCCCGGTACAGCGCCATGAGCGCGCCGATCAGGCGGACCTCGTTGACCAGGATATTGTCGGAACGGTCGATGGTCCGATCGACCAACTCGAAATAATGAGTCGCCAGTGCCAGGTTCCCGCCCTTGGCCGCGGCGACGGCCAGTCCGAGAAAGCTGCGTGGAAACTTTGCGGCTTCCGGTTCGGGCAGCACCGCCGCCAGCGCATGAAACTGCTGCAGCAGCCCGCGGGCGCCGGCATAGACCTGTCGCCATCCCCCCGCGTTTTCGGAGAATTCCCCGGCAAGGCGGAAGTCTTCCGCATGCAAGGCGTGGCGGATGGCACTCGCCCAGTCGCGCCGGGCTGCATACCAGTGCGCGGCACTGCGCCTGATCTGGTTGATGTCCAGCCCGCGCGCGAGGGCTTCCTGCATCAGGTATTCCTGGAACACCGCATGCAGTTTGAACTGCTTGTGCCCATCATCGAACGCCTCGATCGGCAAGCCTCCGATTGCGATGTCGGAGGTCAGTTCGGCGGCGGCGGCAGGGCTGACGACCGCGCTCGCCAGCTCGGCGCTGAAATAGGGCAGGGCCGCAACGCCGACCAGCGCCGACTGCATATGGACCGAGAGCGACGAAAAGACCTGTTCGGACAGGTAGCGTGCCATATCCAACTGGGTGCCGCTGAATTCAAGCAGGTCCCTGTCGGTCACGGCCCCGTCACGCAACAGCACCCGAGCAAGCTGCAGCGCCACGGCCCAGCCCTGGGTCTTCTGGACCAGGGCTTCGATCTGCGATTTATCGAGCTTTACCCCGGCCATGGCGAGCAGGTTCTGAGCCTCTCCGGGCGAGAAACGCAGATCGCTGGCCTTCAGATAGGTGAGTTGGCCATTCAGCTGCATCGCCGAGATTGCCAACCTCGGCTCCGACCTGGAGATGATCAGCAGCCTGAGGTTTCGTGCCTGCGGCGAAAACAGGAGCCGCGCCAGCGTCGCGTCGTTTTCATCGCTCTGGGCGAAATGATAGTCGTCGAGGAACAGGTACAGGGGGCGGCGCAGCCGTTGCAACTGGGTCAGGATGACGCCCAGAACATGCTGCTGCGACAGACTGGAATAATCCTGCGCCGCAGCGGGAAAGACGTGTGCTGCGGTGAGAACTCCGAGCAGTCCGAGGAGGAAGTGGGTGCCGTCGCGATCGTCGCCATCCAGCGCGGCCCAGGCTGCCTGGTGGCCTTGCTTGCGCAGATCCTCGTAACGCTGGTTCATCAACGAGGACTTGCCGAAGCCGGCAGGTGCTATGACCAACGTCAGGCGCCGGTCGCCGGCATCGTCGAGCAGCCTCAGCGTCCGGACGCGCCTGACCTGCGCCATGCGCGCATCGGCCTCACCTTCAGAGATGCGCTTGGGCGCCACCATTCTGTCAGAATCCAGGATCAATCAACATGCCGATATCATGAGCCGCGCGAACATGTACACCTTGAGGCCATCCGGGGGCAGCCTATGTGCCATCTGCGAGGCGGTGACCCGGCCGACCATGCGCTTCGTGCCGGTGAAGACGCCTGAGCACGCTTGTCATCGCCCACCGGCTTGCCACTATCGCCCATGCCGACCGCATTCAAAACGCTTCACCATCGCAAAACAATGCGGCACCCAGCACGCCACCAACCACGCCGGGGCCGGTGGATGATGCCAGCGGCGCGCTCAGTAGTCCTCTCGATGCCGCAGGCTGACCAAGGACTTCGAGAACCTCTCACATAACGCGCTCGCCTTCCTCAACTGGCGTCCATTCGCCTCATGCTCGGAAGGCTTTGCTTTTCCGAAGATCGCCGCCGTCACCGCCTGTGCGCCGTCCGCTGTTGTGTGATCTCCATCGTCAGTCTAGCATCCGAGTGCCACAGATACTGAACCGTTCCGACGGAAACGCAGCCCATGCAGATCGGTAAAGCGCGCACAGCCACCACTGAAATCTGTATTGCGGCAGCAGACGCAGTCGAAGTGCGAGGCAGGGATCTCTGCGGCGATCTTATGGGTCGGCTGAGCTTCACTGCGTATTTCTATCTGCTCTTGACCGGGCGCGAGCCGACTGAAGATCAGCGCTACTTCCTGGACCTCTTGCTCGTTGCGATCGCCGAACACGGGATGATGCCCACTGTCCAGGCGGCGCGGATGACTCTCGCCTCCGATCCCAATGCACTACAGGGCGCGTTGGCCGCGGGTGTTCTCGGCTGCGGCCCCGTAATCCTTGGTACCTCCGAACTCTGCGGCGCGCTTCTCCTAAAGGCGCGTGCCCGGGTGACCGAGGGCGGGGATGCCGACGAGATCGTCCTGGAGTTGGCTCGTGAAATCCGTGAAGCGGGCGGAAAGGCGCCGGGCTTCGGGCATCCCGTGCATCGGCCGCTCGACCCGCGCGCCGAGCGCATCCTGGAACTTGCCGACCAGCGCGGCGTCAGCGGCCCGCATGTCGATCTGGCGCGGCGCATGCGCGAAGCGGTGGCGCAGGTATGGGGGAAGCAGCTCGTCTTGAACGTCTCGATGCCGATTGCCGCAGTCCTGCTCGATCTCGACTTCCCTCCCGCATTTCTCAAGGCGATCCCGCTGCTTGCCCGCACCGGCGGCCTCCTTGCTCATCTTGCGGAAGAACAGCAAAACCCCATCGGCTTTGTCCTCGCCGGCCATGCGGAAGCGGCCGTTTCCTACGGTGCCAATAACAGGACCTGAGCCATGTTCGACCCGGAGGTGGAAACCAACCCCTGGCGCGATCAGGTCAGGCAGGACGACGCTCAGTACCGCCGGCAGGTCGGATATCTCCTCGCCCACTCGGCCTTCTACCACAGCAAGCTGAAGCAGGCCGGCTTTGCCACCGCGGAAGAGATCGGCGGTCTGGATTCGATCGAGAAGCTGCCGTTCACCGAGAAGGACGAGATCAGGGCGTCATGCAGCGAGAATCATCCGATCGGCACGCATCTGGCGGTCCGCAGGGAAGAGATCGTGCGCATCTTCTCTACAAGCGGCACAACCGGTACTCCCAGTTACATTCCTCTCACGGCGCAGGATCTCGAAAACTGGGTCGTGACCTCAGCCCGGAGCTATTCGGCTTCGGGCATCAGCCCGGGCGAAGCGATCGTCTCGACCTACAATGCCGGACCTTTCGTGGCGGGCGCGGCGCTCGGCGCCTTCGACCGGCTCGGCATGACCCACATTCCCGTCGGTACGGGCAATACCGAGCGCCTGATAACCGCCATCCGCCTCCTGAAGCCGGCGGCGGTGGTGATGACGCCCTCCTACGCGGCCTACCTCGCAGAATGGGCGGAAGAGCGGCGCTTCGACCTCAAGGGCTCCAGCGTGAAGCGCGTTCTGGTCGCTGGCGAGCCCGGCGGCGGCGAACCGGCCCTGCGCGCGCGCCTCGAAGAGGCATGGCGCGCCAAGGTGACGGAGGCCATGGGGATCGGCGACATCGGGGTTTCGCTGTGGGGCGAATGCGAAGAGCAATGCGGCATGCATCTCGGCGGCCGCGGCTTCGTCCATCCCGAGCTGGTCGATCCGGAAAGCGGCGCACCGATTGCAATGGAGGACGGTGCGCGCGGCGAACTTGTATTGACCCATCTGCGCCATCAGGCTGCGCCGCTGCTGCGGTTCCGGACGCGCGATCATGTCCAGGTCTGGAGTTCGCCCTGCCGGTGCGGCCGCACCGCGCCTCGGGTCCGCTGCATCGGCCGCACTGACGACATGCTTCTCGTGCGCGGCGTCAATGTTTTCCCATCGGCCATTCGCGAGGTGGTCAATCAGTTCATGCCGGAGGTGAGTGGCATGATCCTGGTCAAGCCGCAGGACCCGGGCGTACGGCAAGAACCACCTGTGCCGGTGGTGGTCGAACTGGCGAAGGATTCCGCTGCCGATCCGGAACTTGCAGCGAGAATTCAGAAGCGGTTCCGCGATATGCTCGTCTTCACCGCGCAGGTCGATCTGGTGCCGTGGGGCACGCTCCAGCGCAGCGAATACAAGTCAAAGCTAGTTCAGCGCTAGACGCAACTGCGGAAGAGAATCGACGCGAAGGATACGGCAAACCCACATTGCCTCTCAAACCGGGGGATCATCATGACTGCGCCCAGACCGTCCAAGACACACATCGGAAACCATCGGCTGCATCCGGAAACGTTAATGCTGAGCTACGGCTTTGATCCGCAACTGTCGGAAGGAGCGGTGAAGCCGCCGGTGTTTCTCACCTCGACCTTCGTGTTCAAATCAGCCGAAGAGGGGCGCGATTTCTTCGATTTCGTCTCCGGCCGCAAGGAGCCGCCAAGCGGAATCGGAGCCGGACTCGTCTACTCGCGCTTCAATCATCCCAACAGCGAAATCGTCGAGGATCGCCTGGCAATCTATGAAGGTGCGGAGGCCTGTATCCTGTTCTCGTCCGGCATGTCGGCTATCGCAACCACCTTGCTGGCCTTCGCGCGCCCGGGTGATGCCATCGTGCATTCACAGCCGCTTTATGGCGGCACCGAAACGTTGTTTGCCAAGACGCTGGCCAATTTCGGCATTGGCTCTGTGGGTTTTTCCGACGGTGTTGATGAAACCGCCATTCGCGCTGCTGCCGATGAAGGCTGCGAGCGAGGCCGCGTCTCAGTGATCTTTATCGAAACGCCCTCGAATCCGACCAACACGTTGGTCGATTTCCTGGCTGTCGGCCGCATCGCCGATGAGATCGCCGCCAAACAGGGCCATCGCCCGGTCATCGTGTGCGACAACACGTTGCTCGGACCGGTGTTCCAGCGTCCACTCGACCACGGTGTCGACATTTCGGTCTATTCCCTGACCAAATATGTCGGCGGCCATTCCGATCTGATCGCCGGCGCGGCCCTCGGCAGCAAGGCCATCACCAAACCGATCAAGGCACTCAGAGGAGCGATTGGTACACAACTTGATCCCCATTCTTGCTGGATGCTCGGCCGCTCGCTGGAAACTCTGAGCATTCGCATGGAGAAGGCCAACGCCAACGCCCGCATCGCCGCCGAATTCCTGGCCGAGCATCCTAAGGTCGCAAGGGTGGCCTATCTGCCGTTCCTCGGCGAAGACACCCCGGCTGCACATGCCTTCAGAACGCAATGCACAGGCGCCGGGTCGACGTTCTCGTTCGACATTGTCGGTGGTCAGGCCGCAGCATTCGCCTTTCTCAACGCCTTGCAGATTTTCAAGCTTGCGGTGAGCCTCGGCGGCACAGAATCGCTGGCGAGCCACCCAGCCGCTATGACCCATTCCGGTGTGCCCAGAGACGTCCGGGAACGGATAGGCGTTCTTGACTCGACAATAAGGCTGTCGATCGGCGTCGAGCATCCCGACGACCTTGTCGCCGACCTCGCGCAGGCGTTAGCTGACGCCTGACGTGTTACCAAAGCGCGGCATCGACGCGCTGGACAAGCAAGCCGCCAATCTCTGCGCCAGCGCGTAGCAGCAGCACTTGCTCGACGCTTATTCCCCCGGTCGGCTTCCCGATGCACTGGATCGCGGAGAGTGCCCCTGCGTTTGGCAAAGCGGTCGAGTGTCTCGATCTCGTCACGCACCGCATCGATCTCGAGCGCAAAGATCTTGGTCAGCTGTTCTTTCGTCGCCATTCTCGCCATCGGCATCAGTTCGAGCTGCAACAGCAGGGCATTGAGCCGCCGCGCCACCACGGATGCCTTCTTACGGTCCGAGAGCCTAAGGCTCAGTGAAAGCCTCCCGTCACCTGCCGCCGACGCGAATCTGACGGGAATACGGGCCCGCCAATAGAAGACGGGACCCCTGAGAATGAGGTTTTCGATCTGATGTCTGCGCAGTCCCATCCGCCCGTGCTCCGCTAATCCAGGCCGGATGGACACCAGCTCTGGACATCAGTTGTGGGCACCACTTGTGGAAGGCCGATTCGACGTGAAACGATGACCTTGCGAACGGCCATGGATCCCGCGGATTTCAAAGCTTCTGGGAGGCGAGTTGGCTGGGGAACCTGGATTCGAACCAGGACTAACGGAGTCAGAGTCCGTGGGTCTACCGTTAACCTATTCCCCAGCATGGCCGAAACTTGTCCGGCGCTGGCGGGTCGCGTTTGACGCGGCCACCTGTGCGCGCCTTGTAGCCGCCGGCGGAAAATAGTCAACCCCATCAGTTGCGGCAATTTCGGTTTTCAGGCCTCGTCCTTGTTGGCGCTCCGGCCGAACTGCGAGTGCTCGAAAGCAAGCACCGCCATGACCCCCAGAATGAGCGGGATGATGAGGTAGAACAGCCTGAAGACCAGAAGTGCTGCCAGCACCGCCGCCGGGTCCATTTCCGACAGGCCGGTGAGAAACACCACTTCGAGCACGCCCAGTCCGCCCGGCGCGTGCGACGCCTGCGCCACCGCGAAGGAGAACAGGAAGATGCCCAGCACGATCAGGTAGCCCGGATTGTGCTCGGCGGGCAGGACGAAATAGATGATCGCCGCAGCCGCCAGTATTTCCAGCGGGCCGATGATCAGCTGGCGTGCCACGATCGGCAGTGCCGGATAGTGCAGGCGGAAGCTGCGGATGGCGAGCGGCTTGAGATGCAGCCAGCTGCCGAAGACATAGGCGCCGACCGAAAGCAGCATGGCAACGCCCAGCGCGATCCACCATGCTTCGTGGCTGCCCTCGGTGTAGCGGTCGAGCAGGCTCGGCTCGAGCAGAATCACCACGCCGCCGACGAACACGCTCGAAAGCACGAAGGTGAACCAGCAGATGCCGACGAGCACGCCGACCTCCTGGCCGGTCAACCCCTTGGTGGCATAGGCGCGATAGCGGATCACCGCGCCCGAGAATACCGAGCCGCCGATATTGTGCGAAAGGGCATAGGTGGTGAAGGAGCAGACGGTGACGAAGAACCACGACACGCGCTTGCCGATATGCAGCAGCGCTATGTGGTCATAGCCGGCCAGCGCGCCATAGGCGACGATGGAGCTGATCGCGGCGAGTATCCAGCCGTGGAAGGGGATGGCGGTCAGGCCGCTCCACACATCGTCGAGGGAGATTTCGCGCCATTCGTGATAGAGCAGCCAGGCAGAAACGGCGACGGCGCCGAGCCCGATGACGGGCCAGATGAAGTCTTTGATTCTCATGCAGGAGCGCTTGCCCGTTCCTTTCGGTCTGGCGTTTCAGTTCCTCGTTGTGGCAATGCGTCCGCTCGCATGACCGGCTCGTCCTTCAGCTTTGCCTCATCGAAGCCGGCTATTCAACCCGACCCGTGATTTTCGATAGCGATGCAGCCGGGCACGCGGCGAGGCCGGGACGCGCCGGCCAAATTTCAGCGCCGGCGGGCCTTGGTGATCGGGTCCCGCACTGATAGTCTGGCGCCAACACAAGATGATATGCGCGTGCAGCGTCCGAAGGGTTCGCGCGGCGCCAGAAGGAAATTGCAGGGTGAAGGACCGCGAAGCCGACGTCAGCGCGTCGGATGCGGGTGTCTCCGGGGATGGTCCGTCGCGTCATGGCGGGGAAGCTCCCCGACCGGGCCGTCAGGCCGCCGTGCGACCGGTCAACGGTCACGGCAATGGGGACGCCGCGCAACCAAAAGGCAAGACCAGGAAAAGGCGTAAGCGCCGCCGCGGCCGCAAGGTTTTTGCGCGCGACGGCGTTCAGCTTGCGGCCGGCGGCAAGCCGGCGGAGGCCGCAGTACCCGTGGCCGGGCCAGCCGTTTCTCTGAAGCCAAGCAACCCGGTCGCAAGGCCGGACGTGGCCGAACAGCCGCGCCGCATGCCCGTGTCGGACCTGCCGGTCTTTGCGGCGCTTGACCTTGGCACCAACAATTGCCGGCTGCTGGTGGCTGTGCCGGGAAGGCCGGGCCAGTTTCGCGTCATCGACGCCTTCTCGCGCATCGTGCGGCTGGGCGAGGGCCTCTCGGCGTCCGGTCGGCTCGGCCAGGCGGCCATGGACAGGGCGGTCGAGGCGCTCAAGGTCTGCAGCGACAAGCTGCGCAACCGCAAGATCAAGAAAGCGCGCCTGATCGCCACCGAGGCCTGCCGTTCGGCCGCGAATGGTGCGGAGTTCATCGATCGCGTTGAGCGTGAGGCAGGCCTCAAGCTCGAGATCATCGACCGCCAGACGGAAGCGCGGCTGGCTGTTTCGGGATGCGGCTCGCTGGTCGAACGCGACACCGACGGGGTCGTGCTGTTCGACATTGGCGGTGGCTCCTCCGAGATCGCCCTGATCGACGTTTCGCGCCATCGCTCGCCGCGGCTGGCGAATCACATCGTCTCGTGGACGTCGCTGCCGGTCGGGGTGGTTTCGCTCGCCGAGCGCTTCGGCGGCCGCACGGTGACGCGCGAGATCTTTGCTGCGATGGTCGAGGATGTTGCCACCCGCCTGCGTTCGTTCGACGGGCGCGACCGCCTGGCCCATGTCGTGTCGAGCCCGAAATTCCACCTGCTGGGCACCTCGGGCACGGTCACCACGCTCGCCGGCGTGCATCTCGAACTCGACCGCTACGACCGCCGTCGCGTCGACGGACTGTGGATGGACGGAACCAGCGTCGACCGCATGGTCGAAAAAGTGCTCGGCTGGGATTTCCAGCAGCGCGTGGCCAATCCCTGCATCGGCGCCGACCGCGCCGACCTGGTCCTGGCGGGCTGCGCCATCCTGGAAGCTATTCGGGCGGTCTGGCCGTCGGAACGGCTGCGCGTCGCCGATCGTGGCTTGCGCGAGGGCATTTTGAGCGAATTGATGGCCGACGACGGCGTGTGGCGCCGCAACTGGCGGAACGGACAGCGTACATGACCAAGAAACCAAAACCAGCGGTAGGAGCGGGCGCGACGCGCGTGCTGCGCACCAAGATCAAGAAGAAGCACGGCCTCAAGGAATCGTCGCGCCGCTGGCTCGAGCGCCATATGAACGACCCCTACGTCCAGCGCTCGAAGGCCGACGGCTACCGCTCGCGCGCCGCCTATAAGCTGATCGAGATCGACGACAAGCATCATCTGTTGAAGACGGGCATGAAGGTCATCGACCTCGGTGCCGCACCCGGTGGCTGGTGCCAGGTGGCGGCCGCCCGCACCAACTCGACGGCGGAAAAGCCGCATGTCGTCGGCATCGACTATCTCGAAATGGATGCGGTGCCTGGAGCGCCCGTGCTGCTGATGGATTTCCTCGACGATGCCGCCCCGGCACGCCTGTCCGAGGCGCTCGGCGGCGCGCCTGACCTGGTGCTGTCCGACATGGCGGCGCCGACGACGGGGCACCGGCGCACCGATCACATCCGCACCATGCATCTGTGCGAGGTTGCTGCCGATTTCGCCATTTCGGTACTGAAGCCCGGTGGCCATTTCCTGGCCAAGACCTTCCAGGGTGGCACCGAGGCAGAGCTGCTGACCCTGCTCAAGCAGAATTTCCGCACCGTCCATCACGTCAAGCCACCGGCCTCGCGCGATGAATCGGCCGAGCTGTATTTGCTTGCCAAGGATTTCAAGGGCAGGTCCGAGCCTGACGCCTCATAGCTGCTGCGGCTCGTCGGCCTCGCGCTGACGCAGGCGGTGGCCGGAAACCGAGCCGCCGGCATCGGCCGCCATGCGTGCGTACATGAAAGCCGGCAGTCCCGAAATCAGTGCGACCGTCAGGAACGCGAAGGTGAAGCCGGCCCCGCCGATCGCCTGGCCGGTGGCCAGCGACCATATTTCGAGCGCGCCGCCGCCGACTGCCACGCCGAGCGCCACCGAGGTCTGCTGGGCAACGGCCGAGATGGCGGTTGCCTGGCCGCTCTGGGCGGTCTCGATGTCGGCAAAGACCAGCGCGTTCGACGAGGTGAAGAACAAGGACCGCAGGAAACCTGACAGGAACAGCACCAGAAGGATCACGAGATAGGGCGTCTGGGATGTGAACAGCGCATTGGCCGCCATCAGGCCGGCTGAAACCACCGAAGCGACCGTAAGCACCGTGCGGAACCCCATGCTCTTCAGGATCTTCGGCGCGACGAACTTCATCGACAGCGCTCCCGCTGCGGTGGCGAAGGTGATCATGCCCGACTGGAATGGCGACAGCCCGAAGCCGAGCTGGAACAGCAGCGGCAAGAGGAACGGCGCCGCGCCGACACCGACGCGGAACAGCGAGCCGCCGACAATCGCCGTGCGGAAGACCGGATTGGCGAAGAGCTTGAGTTCAAGCAGCGGGTAGGGCGTCCGGCGTGCGTGGCGGATGTAGAGCAGCGCTGCGGTAAGGCCAACGGCAATGGTGACGACGCCGACGACAGGCGGCAGCGCCGGCAAGCTGACCACCGACAGGCCGAAGACCACGCCTGAGGCGGCGATGGCCGACAGGAAGAAGCCGGGCACGTCGATCGGTCGCGTTGCCTCCGGCGCAATCTCGGGCAGGAAGCGCCCCGACAGCCAGATGCCCAGCGCGCCGATAGGAATGTTGATCAGGAAAATCCAGTGCCAGGCGAAGAAGGTGGTGATGAAGCCGCCGACCGGCGGGCCGATGAGCGGACCGACGAGTGCTGGGATGGTTAGCGTTGCCATTGCCGCCACCAGGCCGCTCTTTTCGGTGGTGCGGACCAGAACCAGCCGCGCTACCGGCGTCATCATCGAACCGCCCATGCCTTGCAGGAAGCGCGCGAGCACGAATTCGCCGAGCGACCCCGAGATGGCGCAGGCGACCGAACCCAGCATGAAAACGCCGATGGCGACGCGGAAGACCAGCTTGGCGCCGAAACGGTCGGCCATCCAGGCGCTGATCGGGATGAATATGGCGAGCGAAACGAGATAGGCCGTCAGCGCCAGCTTGAGCGCGATCGGGCTCGTGCCGATGTCGGTCGCGATCGCCGGCAGCGAGGTGGCGATGACGGTCGAGTCCATGTTCTCCATGAACAGGGCGACGGCAAGGATGAGCGGGGTGGTTCTGTTCACGGACTTTTCCGCAGTGGCGTCTGCATCTGCCGGCAGCCAGGCCGCCGTCCGATCCGACCGTTAACATGGATGCGGCAGCCTGTCCGCAGCCAACACATGCGGCCCGTGCGGTCCAGTCGGCACGATGAAGTCGCCTCCGTGTCGATTGCGCCTCAAGCTGCGCTTTTCATCGGCTCGAAGACGTGGTACCAGCCACCGCCAATCCTGAAAGGGAAAAGACGAGTCGGCGCTGCATACCAACTGGTTCCAGCGTCCTTTTACGTATTCCGAGGTTGGCCATGGCAAAAATCATTGAATCCTCCACCGGCGCTCTGGCGCTGACCTTCGACGACGTGCTGTTGCAGCCCGGCCATTCCGAGGTGATGCCCGGCGAAACCGACATCAGCACCCGCATTGCCGGCGATATCGATCTCAACGTGCCGATCATTTCGGCGGCCATGGACACGGTGACGGAAGCCCGCCTGGCGATTGCCATGGCCCAGGCCGGCGGCATCGGTGTGATCCATCGCAACTTCACCCCGGCCGAACAGGCCGAGCAGGTCCGCCAGGTCAAGAAGTTCGAATCGGGCATGGTGGTCAATCCGGTCACCATCGGCCCGGACGCCACGCTGGCCGACGCACTGACCTTGATGCGGACGCACGGCATTTCGGGCATCCCGGTCGTCGAAAATGGCGGTGCCGGCGGCCAGAAGACTGGCCGCCTGGTCGGCATCCTGACCAACCGCGACGTGCGTTTCGCTTCCGACCCGGCGCAGAAGGTCTATGAGCTGATGACGCGCGAGAACCTGATCACCGTCAAGGAGACGGTCGAGCAGGACGAGGCCAAGCGGCTGCTGCACCAGCACCGCATCGAAAAGCTGCTCGTCGTCGACAAGCACGGCAATTGCGTCGGCCTCATCACCGTCAAGGACATGGAGAAGTCGCAGCTCAACCCGAACGCGTCCAAGGATGCGCAGGGACGTCTGCGCGCCGCGGCTGCCACCAGCGTCGGCGATGACGGCTTCGAGCGGGCCGAGCGGCTGATCGATGCCGGCGTCGACCTGCTCGTCATCGACACCGCCCATGGCCATTCCCAGCGCGTCCTCGATGCGGTGGCGCGGGCCAAGAAGATTTCCAACTCCATCCGCATCATGGCGGGCAACATCGCCACCGCCGACGGCGCCCAGGCGCTGATCGACGCGGGCGCCGACGCCGTCAAGGTCGGCATCGGGCCGGGCTCGATTTGCACCACGCGTATCGTCGCCGGTGTCGGCGTGCCGCAGTTGTCGGCCATCATGTCGGCTGTCGAGGTGGCACAGAAGGCCGGCGTGACCGTCATCGCTGACGGCGGCATCAAGTATTCGGGCGATCTCGCCAAGGCTCTGGCCGCTGGCGCCGGTGCGGCCATGATCGGCTCGCTTCTCGCCGGTACCGAAGAGAGCCCGGGCGAGGTCTACCTGCATCAGGGCCGCTCGTTCAAGGCATATCGCGGCATGGGTTCGGTGGGCGCCATGGCGCGCGGCTCGGCCGACCGCTACTTCCAGGCCGAGGTTCGCGACACGCTCAAGCTGGTTCCCGAAGGCATTGAGGGCCAGGTGCCTTACAAGGGCCCTGTCGGCGGCGTCCTGCACCAGCTCGCCGGCGGCCTCAAGGCTGCGATGGGCTATGTTGGCGGGCGTAATCTTGCCGACTTCCGCGAGCGCGCCACTTTCGTGCGCATCTCCAATGCCGGCCTGCGCGAGAGCCACGCCCACGACGTGACCATCACGCGCGAAAGCCCGAACTACCCCGGCGGCATGTGAGCCCAATGATCGTGCGGCTGCGGCGTCACGCGGCTGCGCTAAGCGTCGTCACTGCGGCAGTATTCGCCGCAATGACGCTGCTGGAGTTCTTCTATTTCCGCAGCTTGAGCGGCGGCCTGCCGTCGCTCGATCTGCGTTTCTGGGGGTTCTCCGAGAGCGAAGGCTTTGCCTGGATTGCGGCTCTCGGCCGGCCGGGCGCCGAGATCATTCTCGTCTGGCACTACCTGACCTTCGACCTGGTCTTCCCAGCGCTGCTTTCGGCGACGCTGGTCAGCCTGATCCTGAAGGCCGGCGACAGGCTGCCGCGTTTCGCTGGCCTTTCGGAGACGATGCGCTCGGTCGCAGCACTTGCGTTGGTGCTGCCCTATACGATTGCCGACTATGCCCAGAACATCGTCGTGGCGCGGATCCTCGCCGACCCGCCATCGGCGGGAGCCAGGTCGATGGCGCTCGCCTCCGGTCTGATCGTCGCCAAGTTTGCGTTTCTGGCTGTATCGGTCGCGGTCGTCGCAACCTTTGTACTTGCGGGCTTGCGAAGCGTCAGGCGATCACCAGCCACCGGCGACCGCAAGGTACGCTGATCGGCTATAGCCGAATGGACAATTTCTGTTTCTTGTCGATGTCCGATGCGTCGATGAATTCGAGGTATTGCGCAAGCAGTCCACGCAGGGCTTCCCCCTTGGTGCCCTCGTCGCGGTCTTCCTTGGCAGCGTCCCTGGCGATGCCGGACAGGTCCAGTTCCATCTCGGGGGCATCCTGGCCAGTTGCCGGGGACGACACGGTTTCGCTCATCCCGCTTAGGGCCTGGACTATTGCCAAGGCCGCCTGCGAACTGTCCGTGCCGGACGTGTCCTTGCCGGCCTGAATTTCCTCGAGGGCGTCTCTGATCTTCTCGGGAATGGCTGCTGCTTCGTCGAGCTTTTCCTTCGCTTCGGCTGTCCGGACAGCCTTCAGGTCCTCGGCAATCGTTTCCTTGTCGACGACGTCGATTGAAGACCCTTTTTGGTCGGCGAGGGTCTCTTCGACCGACTTGGCCCCGGACGTTGCCGCTTCCAAGCGCTGCGAAACCTTACTGCCGGCCTGGCCGGCAAGGCCTTCCGACACCGCGTCATACACCTTCCGCGCGGCGTCGCTTTCCGGATCTGCGAATGCCTTGAACAGATCGACTGCGTTCATCCCGTCCAGACGGAAGCCCGCCGCATCCTCCAGCACCTTTCTGAGATCGCCGTCGGCTGCCAGAAATTCGGTCTTGAATTTCTCCAGGACGAGTTTGGCCACAGCCCGGAAGGTAACGCCGTTCTCGCCTGGTTTCGGGATCCGGAAGTCGTCCCCCGAACCGACACCGACATTCTTGATCAGCGCTTCTTCACGCCATTTGTTGCCGGCTTCGACGGCTTTGGGGTCGCCGTCGCTGCCCACGCCCAGCTTGTCGTTGAGAAAGTCGACGGCCCTCTCGACCATGGAGAACATCACTTCCATCGGCGTCAGGCTGATGCCGAAGTAATACTCGTTGATGGCCTGCATGTCTTTCGGGCGGGCCGGTGCAGTCTGCGCCATATCGCCGAGCGGCTTCATGCCCCCCACAGCCTGCGCATCCTCGCGCATTGCGCGTTCACGGGCATAGGTTCCGGCTTGGATGACTGCTAGAGCAGGTTGGTAGCGATTGGCGGTTGCAGGGAGCATCATGTTTCGGTCGACCATTGAACTGCTGCAGCACAGTTTCGATCATGATCCGTAAATTCTCCATTAAGCAGAAATGGAGTGCAGCAATTGATGACCAGATTAGTCGATCATTTTTCTTGAGGTTATGCTTGTGAACCAGACCGCTATTTTCTGGCCGATGCTCTCGCAGGTTCTTTTGGTTTACATCGTCTATGTCGTGCTGGGCATGCGGCGCAGGCAGGCGGTGCGTGCCGGCGAGGCGCGCGTGAACCAGTTCAAGACGCGCGCCGCCGAGCCGGAGTTGAGCGTCACCGCCGCCAACAACACCATCAACCAGTTCGAGCTGCCGGTGCTGTTCTACGCAGCGTGCCTGGCACTCTACGTGACCGACGGCGCGTCATTTGTCAGTGTCGGGCTGGCCTGGCTGTTCGTGGCGACACGTTATGCGCACGCGTGGGTTCACCTGACCGCCAACCGGGTCAGGTTTCGCAGCCTGGCCTTCATTCTGGGCTGGCTGGTGCTTGGGCTGCTGTGGATCTGGTTTACGTTGCATCTTGCCGGCGCGGTCTGAGCCGCGCCGATCAGGGCGTTCAGGCTTCGATCTCGAACACTGCGATCTTGCGCTTGTCGAACCGGATGGCGATTTCGCCGCGCACCAGCTTGAGCGCGGTTTCGCCGAACACCGAGCGGCGCCAGCCCTGAAGGGCAGGGACGTCGGCGGCCTCGCCTTCGGCGGCGATACGGTCGATGTCATCGCCCGAAGCCAGCACCTTGGGCGCCACGCCTTCTTTTTCCGAGACCAGGCGCAGCAGTACCTTGAGCAGTTCGGCGGCCGCGCTCGAGCCCTCAGGTGGCTGGAAGGTCTTGGGCAGCTTGGGCATCTGGTCGCGCGGTATTTCGAGCGCCGCGTTGACGACGGCGAGCAGGGCGGTTGCCGAAGAGGAGCGCTCCCAGCCCTTGGGCGTGGTGCGCAGCCGCGACAGCGCCGTGGTGTCGCGCGGCGCCTGCTGGGCGATCTCGTAGATCGCGTCGTCCTTGAGCACGCGCCCGCGCGGCACGTTGCGTTCGCGCGCCTCGCGCTCGCGCCAGGCGGCGACGGCCTGCACGATGGCCAGTTCCTGCGGTTTGCGCAGGCGCATCTTCAGCCGCTTCCAGGCGTCTTCCGGGTGCGGATCGTAGGTTGCCCGCGAGGTCAGCACTTCCATCTCTTCGTTCAGCCAGTGCGCGCGGCCTTCGCGCTCGAGCTCGGTGACGAGATGCTGGTAGACATCGATCAGGTGGGTGACGTCGGCCAGCGCATATTCGAGCTGCTTTTCCGACAGCGGCCTGTGGCGCCAGTCGGTGAAGCGCGATGACTTGTCGATGCGGCCGCCGGTGATCTTCTGGACGATCTGCTCGTAGGAGACGCTGTCGCCGAAGCCGCAGACCATGGCCGCCACCTGCGTGTCGAAAACAGGGTGAGGGATCAGTCCGCCGAGATGGAAGACGATTTCGATGTCTTGCCGCGCGGCATGGAAGACCTTGGTCACGGCCTCGTTGGCCATCAGGTCGAAGAACGGCTTGAGGTCGAGCCCGGGCGCCAGCGGATCGACCAGCGCCGAAACGCCCGGCGCCGCCATCTGGATCAGGCAGAGCTCGGGCCAGAAAGTGGTTTCGCGAATGAACTCGGTGTCGACCGTGACGAAGTTGGATTTTTCGAGAGCGGCAACGGCGGTATCGAGTTCGTCCTGGGTCGTTATTACATGCATAATATTGCTTTTATCAGAACGCGTTGTCTTTCCATTTCAGTCGAGCGGCCATTCGTCAAGCGATTGCCGCATCCGGAGAGGAAGTCTAGTCGGCGTCCGAACCATTCGTTGGGCCATTTCGCCCGGCCAGGCGGGCGAAAATCGGCGACGTCCGCAGCAAGGCGATGAAGCGGCCGCGCCGGCCGGCCGGCACCGGCGAGCGCGATCCCATGCGATAGACGATGACCGCCACGAACGCGACGTAGACTGCTGCGCTGAAACTGAAAAGCGCATGTGGTCCAAACTGCTCCATGACGATCGAGGCCACGAACGGACCCGCGATCGCGCCGACCGAGTAGAACAGCATCAGCGCGGCGTTGATCAGCACGAACTCGCCCTTTTCCGCCCGGTCGTTGGCGTGCGCCGCCGACAGTGAATAGAGCGGCATGGCGAACGAGCCGAAGATGAAGATCAGCACGAAGTTGGCCAGCGGCGAATTGCCAGCAAGGAAGACCAGCATGAGCGCCGAGGTCATCGCGCCGACGGTGGTGACGAGCAGTACCTTGCGGCGATCCCACAGGTCGGACATGTACCCGAGGGGATACTGGACCAGCGCGCCGCCGATGATGCCGACACTGACGAAGGTGACGACGTCGGTGACCGACAGCCCGATCTGTTCGGCATAGATCGGGCTCAGCGTCCGGAACGCGCTGTTGGTGACGCCGACGAAGATGCAGCCGATGCTGCCGAGCGGCGAGATGCGCCAGGCGCGCTTCAAGTCGAGCTTGACCTCCTCCGGCGGTGTCGGGTTGGAACGGTCGCCGAGCGACACCGGCACCAGCGACAGCGTGATCATGATCGACATGATGGCGAAGATGGTGAAGCCGCCGGCGCCGAACACCGGGATCATGAACTGCGCGCCGGTCACCGAAGCGATGTCGATGATGCGGTAGATGGCGAGCACCCGGGCCCGGTCATGGTTGGAGACGCCCGAGTTGAGCCAGCTCTCCATCACCGTGAACAGCCCGGCGAAGCAGAAGCCCGTGGCGAAACGGATGAGCGACCACATCACCGGGTCGATGACCAGCACCAGCATCAATGTCGCGGCGGCAGCGATGGCTGCCAGCGCAGCGAAGGCCCGGACATAGCCGACGGCCTTCATGATGCGGGTGATGAAGATGCAGCCGAGCAGGAACCCCATGAAGTAGAAGGTGCCCATCAGCCCGATGGTCGATGCCGAAAAGCCCTCCTGCGCCCCGCGCAACGCAATCAAGGTGCTTTGCAGGCCGTTGCCGCCGAGCAGGATGCCGGCGGTGATCAGAAGCGGGATGAGAGGACGTATGGAGGACATTCGGCAACGCGAGAAAAGGTGAGTTGGCTATAGTTAGGCCATTCGGTCAATGCCAGTTGGCCACTGGCGCGACATATTCCGCCGGCTGCGCCAACGTGTCGAGGGCCGAGACGGTTAGCTTGCGCGCCTGTCGTCCCGACGGATGGCGAGAGCGGGAGCTGATGATGACGACACTGACGGTCAGCACGAGCATCGATCGGGAGACAGCACAGCTGATCGGCGATGGCCTGAACGCCTACAACTACGAGACGGCGGGGCCCCACAATGAGCAGGATCTGTGGATCGTCGCACGCGACGAGGACGGTTCGGTTGCTGGCGGATTGAAGGGCTCGTCCGAATATTCGTGGCTTTTCGTGGAATGGCTCTGGATCAGCTCGAAACATCGCAACCGGGGTCTCGGCGTACAGTTGCTTGGCAAGGCCGAAGACGTCGCCAGGCAAAGGGGTTGCGTCGGCGTTCATCTCGATTCGTACACCTTTCAGGCGCCGGAGTTTTACAAGCGGCTGGGCTACGAGGAGTTCGGCCGTATCGATGACTATCCGGCGGGCCATTCGCGCGTCTGGCTGAAGAAGCGCCTTTAACTGGGGCGTTCTGCGCAGCGGAGCCGCCCGAACCGGTGGCTTTACCTTGACAAAACCGGGCACCCATGCGCTTTTCCCGCCAAATTTCGGCCCGGGCGCATCGGACGCCTCGACGCCGTATGACAACAGCCCGAACCGGAATATTTGCCATGCACCGTTACCGCAGCCACACCTGCGCTCAATTGAGGAAATCCGACGTCGGTTCCGCCGTCCGCCTGTCCGGCTGGGTGCATCGCGTGCGAGATCACGGCGGCCTGCTGTTCATCGACATGCGCGACCACTACGGCCTGACCCAGATCGTCGCCGATCCCGATTCGCCGGCCTTCAAGGTCGCCGAGACCGTCCGTGGCGAGTGGGTCATCCGCGTCGATGGCGAGGTCAAGGCGCGCATGGCCGAGGCCGTCAACGGCAACCTGCCAACCGGTGAGATCGAGGTTTTCGCCGGCGAGATCGAGGTCTTGTCGCAGTCCAAGGAATTGCCGCTGCCGGTGTTCGGCGAACCCGAATACCCCGAGGACATACGCCTCAAGTATCGCTTCCTCGACCTGCGCCGCGAGACGCTGCACAAGAACATCGTGGCCCGCACCAAGATCATCGCCGAAATGCGCGCGCGCATGACCGATGAGGGTTTCACAGAGTATTCGACGCCGATCCTGACGGCATCGTCGCCTGAAGGTGCACGCGACTTCCTGGTGCCTTCGCGCATCCATCCGGGCAAGTTCTTCGCCCTGCCGCAGGCACCGCAGCAGTACAAGCAGTTGTTGATGGTCGCCGGCTTCGATCGCTATTTCCAGATCGCGCCTTGCTTCCGCGACGAAGATCCGCGCGCCGACCGCCTGCCGGGCGAATTCTACCAGCTCGACCTCGAAATGAGCTTCGTGACCCAGGAAGACGTCTGGAACACGATGGAGCCGGTGATGCGCGGCGTGTTCGAGAAGTTTGCCGACGGCAAGCCGGTGACGCAGCAGTTCCGCCGCATTCCGTATGACACCGCGCTGCGCACCTATGGCACCGACAAGCCCGATTTGCGCAACCCGATCGAGATCCAGCCAGTCACCGAGCATTTCGACGGTTCGGGCTTCAAGGTGTTCGCAGGCATGATCGCTGCCAACCCGAAGGTCGAGGTCTGGGCCATCCCGGCCAGGACCGGTGGTTCGCGCGCATTCTGCGACCGCATGAACTCTTGGGCCCAGGGCGAGGGCCAGCCGGGTCTCGGCTACATCTTCTGGCGCAAGGAAGGCGACAAGCTCGAAGGCGCTGGTCCCATCGCCAAGAATATCGGTGAAGAGCGCACCGAGGCGATCCGCCAGCAGCTTGGCCTGTCGGATGGTGACGCCGCTTTCTTCGTCGCCGGCGACCCCAAGAAGTTCGTCTCGTTTGCAGGTGCTGCCCGCACCCGCGCCGGCGAGGAGCTCAACCTCGTCGACCGCGAGCGTTTCGAGCTGTGCTGGATCATCGACTTCCCGTTCTACGAATGGCTCGAAGACGAAAAGAAGATCGATTTCGCCCACAACCCGTTCTCGATGCCGCAGGGCGGCCTGGATGCGTTGAACAATCAGGACCCGCTCACCATCAAGGCCTATCAGTACGACATGGTCTGCAACGGTTTTGAAATCGCATCCGGTTCGATCCGCAACCAGTTGCCCGAGCTGATGGTCAAGGCGTTTGAGCTGACCGGCAAGTCGCGTGAAGAGGTCGAGGAGCAGTTCGGTGGTCTCTACCGCGCCTTCCAGTACGGCGCCCCGCCGCATGGCGGCATGGCTGCGGGCGTCGACCGCGTGATCATGCTTCTTGTCGGTGCGAAGAACCTGCGTGAAGTGACGCTGTTCCCGATGAACCAGCAGGCGCAGGACTTGCTGATGAATGCGCCTGCCGAAGCCTCGCCGCAGCAGCTGCGCGAGCTGTCGCTGCGCGTCGCCGTGGCCAAGAAGGAAGCTTAAGAGGCCCGCGCAAGCGACTCTTTCGATTCAACAAAAAAGCCCGGCATCGCTGCCGGGCTTTTTCGTTTGGCCGTGTTGCCAAGGATCAATCCTGGTTGGCCGTAACCGTCAGGCCAAGCGTCTTGGGCAGTTCCTTTGGGTTGGACATGCCGCTGGCCGCCAGCAGGGCGAACGGAACCGGCGAGGCGGGCTTGGCTGCGATCTCGAGCGACTTGGGGTTGTCGAGATAGGCGGTCACGGCTGCCGTCACCTGCGCTGCCAGTTCCGGATTGTTGAGTTCCATCAGCATGAACGGCACGATTGCCTTGGCCTGGTTGGCGATGTCCTTGGCCGACATGCCCTGCTGCTTGCCGACATATTCGAGAACCTTGTTGGTCACCGAATCGTCGTCGAAGCGCACGGTCGCACCATTGAAGGTGAGCTGCTGCATCAGGCCGAGCATGGCGAGGCCCTGAGCCGAGTTGTCGGTGCCTTCCGGCTGGTCGGCCATCTTCTTCTGCAGGTCCTGCACCGACTTGAGGAAATCGACGGTGTAGCCGCCGAGGTCGAAGGTCATGCCGAGTGTACCGGCGTCGTCGACGGTGATGTCGTAGTTCGACAGCGCCATGCGGCCGTCAGTCGGCTGCCAGGTGCCAGCCAGCTGAAAGTCGCCGCTGATGTTCTGGTAGCCGAGCGCGTCGATCGCAGCCTTCGACTGTGGGTCTTCGACGAGGCTGAGGTCGGCGGTGAATTTCTCTGCCGAACCGGTGAATTCCATGGCGTTGCCGTCGGCCGGAGGTGTCACCTCCGCCGCGAAGTTGGTCATCTGGAACGCTTGCTTGTCGCCGATCTTGACGCTGACGTTGTCGAGATTTGCGGTCTCGTACATCAGGAACGATGCCAGCGGATCGGTCGAGCCTTCGGCCGGCAGCGACACATTGCCGATGTTCAGCGGGCTGACATCGACCTTGGTGGTGCCTTCAGTGAGGCTGTACGCTTCGGTGCTGAGGGTCTCGATCTTGTAGCCCCCATTCTCCTCGGTGATGCCGCCAAGCGTGACCTTGCCGACGGAAACCGGCTTGTCTTCCCCGGCCATCGCGATGCTTGTCCCTTCAAGCACGGTCTCGGAGGCGTCGCCCGACACGCTGGTCCAGCTGAGCGTCAGGTTCTGGGCTGCCAGGACGGCCTTGAGCCTTTCGGCTACCGCGGTCGCGTCCTGGGCCAGTGCTGCATTGAGCGGAAGCGTGAAGAGAAAGGTCGATAGAGCGAGCTTGCTGAATGCAGAGCGGTATTGCGTCATCATGGTTCCCTGAGACTTGTGAGGAATCGTTCACGCCATATCCTGTCCGTCAGGAACTGGACTGGAAAAAGGCATTCTCGCCACATTGGCCGCAATTCGGCGCAAAAGGCAATCGCTGCAATGCAACACGCGCAAAAATGGTGAACGGCAAGATGATCGCGCAATTGCTACTTTAGCGAGCGCAAAAATTTGTCTCATCCGGGCGACTGTGTCGCCCCTTGCTTTTGCCGATAAGGCTTGTCGCGAATCACCCGTTCCGCTAGTCCAAACCCATGGGAAAAGGGCTTTTGCCGCCTGGAAATGACGGTGGCGACAATATTGAACCGGTCGACCTGAAGAAGGCGCTCGAAGAGCGCTATCTGGCCTATGCGCTGTCGACCATCATGCACCGGGCCTTGCCCGATGTGCGCGACGGACTGAAGCCGGTCCATCGCCGCATCATGCATGCCATGCGGCTGCTGCGGCTCAATCCCGACCAGGGTTTCGCCAAATGCGCCCGTATCGTCGGCGAGGTGATGGGCAAGTTCCATCCGCATGGCGACCAGTCGATCTACGACGCGCTGGTGCGTCTGGCGCAGGATTTCTCCGTCCGATACCCCCTCGTCGACGGGCAGGGCAATTTCGGTAACATCGACGGCGATAGCGCCGCCGCCATGCGTTACACCGAAGCGCGCATGACCGAGGTCTCGGTGTCGTTGCTCGAGGGCATCACCGAAGACGCCGTCGACTATCGCCCGACCTACAACGAGGAAGACGAGGAACCGGTCGTCCTGCCGGGCGCGTTCCCCAATCTGCTTGCCAACGGTTCGTCCGGCATCGCCGTCGGCATGGCGACCTCGATCCCGCCGCACAATGCCGCAGAGCTCTGCAGCGCTGCGCTCCACCTCATCGATAATCCCGACGCTTCAGTCACCGACCTGATGACCTCGCCGGGCGAATGGGATCGCATCAAGGACGATCCAGAGCTGCGCCTGAACTGCAAGGTGCGTGGCCCCGATTTCCCCACCGGCGGCAGTGTCGACGACGACTGGGCCTCCATTGTCAACGCCTACGAGACCGGGCGTGGCGGCTTCCGCATGCGCGCCATGTGGCGGCAGGAGGATCAGGGCAGGGGCACCTGGAACCTCGTTGTCACTGAAATCCCCTATGGTGTGCAGAAGTCGCGATTGATCGAAAAGATCGCCGAACTGCTGATCGCCCGCAAGCTGCCGCTGCTCGAAGACATCCGCGACGAAAGCGCCGAGGACATTCGTGTCGTCCTGGTGCCCAAGAGCCGTACGGTCGACCCGGGCCTGTTGATGGAATCGCTGTTCAAGCTCACCGAGCTCGAGAGCCGGTTCCCGCTCAACATGAACGTGCTGTCGCGCGGCAAGGTGCCGAACGTGCTGTCGCTCAAGAGCGTGTTGCGCGAATGGCTGGACCATCGCCGCGAGGTGCTGGTTCGTCGATCGAAGTTCCGCCTCGGCGAGATCGAAAAGCGCCTTGAAATTCTCGGCGGCTACCTCATTGCCTACCTCAACATCGACGAGGTGATCCGCATCATCCGCGAGGAGGATGAGCCCAAGCGGGTGATGATGGCGCGCTGGGACCTGACCGATACCCAGGCCGAAGCCATTCTGAACATGCGCCTGCGGGCCCTGCGCAAGCTCGAGGAATTCGAGATCCGCAAGGAGTTCGACGCGCTCAGCACCGAAAAGAAGCAGATCGAAGCGCTGCTCGCCTCCGATGCCAAGCAGTGGTCGACGATCAAGTGGGAAGTGAGCGAGGTTCGCAAGCACTACGGCCCCGAAACCGAGCTCGGCCGTCGCCGCACCGTCTTTGCCGAAGCACCCGACCACGACCTCACCGACATCGCGCACGCGATGATCGAGAAGGAGCCGGTCACGGTCGTCGTCTCGGAGAAGGGCTGGCTGCGAGCGATGAAGGGGCATCTGGCCGACTTCGGGCAGCTCACCTTCAAAGAAGGCGACAGCCTCAAGCTGGCCCTCCACGCGCAGACGACCGACAAGATCCTCGTCTTCACGACAGGCGGCAAGTTCTACACCATTGGCGCTGACCGCCTGCCGGGCGGCCGTGGCCATGGCGAGCCGATCCGCATCATCGTCGACATGGACAACGACCAGGACATCGTCACCGCCTTCGTCCATGAGCCCAAGCGCAAGCTGCTGCTGGTCAGCCACGAGGGCAATGGCTTCACGGTTCCCGAGGAAGAGGTTGTCGCCAACACCCGCAAGGGCAAGCAGGTGATGAACGTCAAGACGCCGGATGAAGCCAAGCGCTGTATCCCGCTTGCGGGTGATCATCTCGCCATCGTCGGCGAGAACCGGAAGATGCTGGTGTTCCCGCTCGAGCAGATCCCCGAGATGACGCGCGGCAAGGGCGTCAGGCTGCAGAAGTACAAGGACGGCGGCGTGCTCGACGTGAAGACCTTCACGATGGAGAGCGGCTTGAGCTGGCTGGATTCCGCGGACCGAACCTTCACCCGGTCACGAGAGGAACTGGTCGAGTGGATCGGAACGCGCGCCACGGCCGGACGTATGGTGCCGAAAGGCTTCCCGCGCACCGGCCGCTTTGGCTAGCGTCTCGAATGCGGCAGTGCGGCAAAGTTTTCGTGCGCTGCCTCACATAAGCCTCTATGATCTTCCCATCGGCGTCGTAAAGCGGTGCCGGGTGTCCAATCGGGTCCACTTCAGGGCCGAGGAGATCAAGGCCCTTGAAAGTGACTGAATCCCGCAAACCGGAGCGAGAGCCGAGGCTGTTCGGCCCGTCCCAGCCGATGCGCGCGGCCCTTGTGCCGCCCTTGTCGGCGGCGCGCTGGCTGCTGGTGCTGATCGTTGCCGCAGGCATCTATTTCTTTCACGGCTTCCTGGTCCCTGTTCTGGCCGCACTCGTCATCGCATTCGCCAGCTGGCCGCTCTATCGAAGGCTTCTTGCGGCGGTTGACGGCAACAGGACTGTCGGTGCGACGCTGGCGCTCCTGTTCATCGTTGCCTTCCTGGTGGTGCCGATCTCCTTTGCCGCGACCTATGCGGTCAATGAGATCCGCGAGTGGTTCGGCTGGGCGCTCGAGACCAACCGCCATGGCGCAGCGACGCCGGAATGGATCAACAATCTCCCGGTCGTCGGCGAATGGCTCAACGAGCAATGGACCCGCTATGTTGGTCATCCCGGTTCCATCGGTGAACTGATCCAGCTCGTCAGCGGCGCCAATATCGGCAGCATCTACCGGGGCGTGCTTGCCGCCGGTGGCAGCGCCTTCGGTATCATACTGACGCTGCTGTTCATGCTGATCGCCCTGTTCTTCACCTATCGCGACGGCGAATCCTTCGTCGCGCAGCTCGACCGGCTGGGCGAGCGTATCCTGCCAATGCGCTGGGAGCGCATCTCGCGCGTCGTTCCCAAGACGATCAGCGCCACCGTCATGGGCATGACGGTGATCGCCATAGGTGAGGGCGTCGTTCTTGGCTTGGCCTACTGGGTCGCCGGTGTTCCCTCGCCGGTCACGCTCGGCGTCATCACCGGGTTCATGGCGCTCATTCCTGGCGGGGCGCCTTTGTCGTTCACGCTGGTCTCGGTCTATCTGGTTGCCAGTGGCTCGCCAGTCGCTGGTGTGGCGCTGTTTTGCTGGGGCTCAATCGAACTCTTCATCGTTGACAAGACGCTGAGGCCAAGGCTTGTCGGAGGGCCGATCAAGCTGCCCTTCTTGCCGACCTTTTTCGGTCTCATCGGCGGCGTCAAGACGATGGGCCTGCTCGGCCTGTTTATCGGCCCGGTGCTGATGGCGCTGCTGGTCGCGATCTGGCGCGAATGGATTCGCGAGATCGAGCTGAACGACGAGGCGGCGGCGATTGCGGCCAACGTGCTGCCCGAAGCGGGGGCGCCGCGCACCATTGAAGCCATCAGCGAGGGCCTGCCCCCGGCCAAGCGAACGCAGGCAGGCTAGGCCCCAGGCCTGCGCTTCATGCTGCCTGCTGAACTGCCGCGCTTGCCCTGCGCTTACGGCTTTCCGAAAGCTGCCAGGCCGAGTGGGCGACGAGCGTGACGATGAGGATCGCTCCGCCGATCAGGCTGTTGTGTGTCGGCACCTCGGCAAAGATCATCCAGACCCAGATCGGCGCAAGCACCGTCTCGAGCAGGTAGAACATCGCCACTTCCGGGCCGGAAATGTATTTCGGGCCGTTGGCGAGACAGAAGAATGAGATCGGCATGATCACTGCGCCGTTGAAGATGATCCACCATGGCGCCTCAATCTGAAAGCCGGTTATCGAGACCATGTAGGCGGCGAGCAGGCAGGGCAGGAGAACGCCGACGAGTGCCGTGAAGCCCATGTCCTTGCCGCTGGAACGCGAAATGGTAATGGCCGAGGCAATGCAGAAAGCCGAGACAACGGCCATCAGGTCGCCGAACAGGTGGCCGGTGCCGATCGAGCTTCCAACGATGATCAGCACGCCGCCGACCATGGCCAGCATGGCGAGCATGGTCACCGGCCGCGGCCGCTCCCTGAGAAAAATCCACGACAACACCGCCGCGAACACGGTGTTGAACGCCAGGATGAACACCAGGTTGGCCGTCGAGGTGTTGTACACGGCGGTGACGAACGCGATCGATCCGATGCCGTAGAGTACGGCGACCACCAGCCCGGCCCGGCCAGGGATGAGCTGCGGCGCGTTGCGGCTGAACGAGCGCCAGACCAGCCAGATGACGATGGCAGCTAGGAACGTCACGCCGCTGCGCATCAGCAGGATCGACCAGTGATTGCCGTCGGCGAGCTTGATCAGTGGAATGTCGACCGTCAGCGCCATGCCGCCTATCGCAGTCAGCAACAGGCCCTTGGAATGATTGGAATGAGTGCTTGCCACGATTTTCCCTGCCAGATGGTCTACGGCAGCGTGGAAAACGGGCCGGACGTGCTCAGATGTCGCCTTCGAAGCGCTCCCAGCCTTTCATGCCGAGATGCTCCTGAGGTGTGAAGCGTACCTTATAGTTCATCTTGCGCGACCCATTGACCCAGTAGCCAAGATAGACGTGGGGCAGGCCCATGGTGCGGGCGCGGGCAATATGATCGAGGATCATGAAGGTGCCAAGCGACCGTTCGTCCATTTCAGGATTGTAGTAGGAATAGACCATCGACAGGCCGTCGGCCATCTGGTCGGTCAGCGCCACGGCCATCAGTTCGCCCTGGCCCTGGCCGGTAATGAAGGTGTCGGGGCCACGGCGGCGATATTCGATCACCTTGGTGTCGACATGGGTGTCCTCGACCATCATCGCGTAGTCGAGCACGGTCATGTCGGACATGCCGCCCCTGCGGTGGCGGGCGTCGAGATAGGTGCGGAACAGCGAATACTGTTCGGTCGAGGGCTCGGCGTCATGCATGGCGCCGACAATGTCGGAATTGCGCTCGATCACGCGGCGCATGTTGCGCGTCGCCTTGAATTCCTGGGCCAGGATGCGAACGGAGACGCACGCCCTGCAGGTCTCGCAGGCGGGCCGATAGGCGATGTTCTGCGAACGCCGGAAACCGCCCTGGGTAAGCAGGTCGTTCATTTCCGGGGCCTTGTCGCCGACCAGATGGGTGAAGACCTTCCGCTCGAATTGCCCTTCAAGATAGGGGCATGGGGAAGGCGCCGTCAGGAAGAATTGCGGGGAATGGGTAGGATGCTGCGTCATCGAGCGTCAGGAAGACTCCCAATCAATGTTCCCTAGCTTGGCGCTACCCGCGAAAAATTCAACATGAATGTGAAGGTAAGTGGATTCTTTGCCTTCACATTTTGGCGCAAATGCCCGTTTTGACTCGGCGAATGGCAATTTCAGCTGTCGCTGCGGCTGACGACGGTGCCAAGCAGCAGGTCGTGCAGCGTGCGCTTGCGGTCGGAAAACAGCGAAACCAGCAGGACAAGCGGCGTCAAAACCACGTTGCCGGCCCAGAAAAGCACCGAATGCACGATGGCCAGGAGGCCGTCCACCGGCCTGCCGTCGAGGCGGTCGAGTCGGATGCCCATGATTCGCATGCCGGTAGTCGCCTGGTTCGGGCCGCCGAGGGTCGTCCAGACATAGAGCAGTGCCACTGCCGGGCCGAGGATGCCGAACAGCGCCCAGCCGAGGCCGAGCGTCAGGATCCCGAGAAAGAAGACGATGATTGCAAACGGAATCAGCAGCAGCCCGACGATCAGATAGTCGATCAGGAAGGCCAGCACCCGGCGCGTCCGCACGCCGTCATAGGCACGCGAGTCCTCAAGCCTGCTGGTGATGATTTCGCCGTCCAGAACGCGTGCGGTCATTGTGTCCTCGATAGGCGGGCAAGATTGCCCGCGCAGGAAAACAGATGGGAATTGCAACGCCGGATTCAAGAATTCTGGCGTGAGCTGGCGTATGGGATCCCGTCGTCGGAGCTTGGTTAGCCCTTCAGCATCTGCGCCACTTCTGGCGCAAAATAGGTCAGGATGCCGTCGCAGCCGGCGCGTTTGAAGGCGAGCAGGCTTTCCAGCATCGCCTTTTCGCCATCGATCCAGCCGTTGGCGCCGGCAGCCTTGATCATCGAGTACTCGCCCGAAACCTGGTAGGCGAAGGTCGGCACGCGGAACTCGTCCTTCAGGCGGCGGATGATGTCGAGATAGGGCAGGCCAGGCTTGACCATCAGCATGTCCGCGCCTTCGGCGAGGTCTTGTTCGGCCTCGCGCACGGCCTCGTCCGAGTTGGCGTGATCGATGTAGTAGGTCTTCTTGTCGCCCTTGAGCAGGCCCTGCGTGCCGATCGCCTCGCGATAGGGGCCGTAGAAGGCGGAGGCGAACTTGGTCGCATAGGACATGATCGCCACGTCCTGGAAACCGTTGTCGTCGAGCGCGTCGCGGATGGCGCCGATGCGGCCGTCCATCATGTCGGAAGGCGCGATGATGTCGGAGCCTGCAGCCGCTTGCAGCACGGCGGCTGCAGCCACCTGGGATACGGTCTCGTCGTTGACGATGGTGCCGTCGCGCAGGATGCCGTCATGGCCGTGGCTGGTGAAGGGATCGAGCGCCACATCGGTGATGATGCCGATCTCGGGCACCGCCGCCTTGAATGCGCGGGTGGCGCGGTTGATCAGGTTGTCGGGTTCGAGGATATGCGCGCCGGTCTGGTCGCGCAGGCCCATTTCGACATTGGGGAAGGTGGCGATGGCCGGAATGCCGAGCTTGGCCGCACGTTCCGCTTCCTTGAGCGCGAGATCGATTGACAGGCGGAACACGCCGGGCATCGCCGGAATGGCCTCGCGCCGGTTCTCGCCGTCGATGATGAAGATCGGCCAGATCAGGTCGTCGACGCTGAGGCGGTTTTCCTGCACGAGGCGGCGCGACCAGTCGGCCTTGCGCATGCGGCGCAGGCGCCGGCTGCCGGTGATTTCGTCGACGCTGCGTGCGCCGGCTGGCTTGGCTGGGGTGAACTTGTTCATCGCTCGTCTCCGGATTGTGCAGTTTTTAGCATGCCGATTTGCCCAAGACCAAGGTGCAGGATGGGACCTGCGGCATTGACGCACCCACGCGCAGCACATTAGCTCTGCAGGCGGTTTCGATGTGAGGGAATCTCTTGGACATGGATTTTGGCGGCGACGATGAAATCCGTTTCGAGCGGACCGGCAGCGCCGGCATCGTCACCCTGACGCGGCCGAAGGCTCTCAATGCGGTGACCCACAAGATGGTCGGCGCGCTGTCCCGTGCGCTCGAGGCATGGCAGGCCGACCGCGACGTTGCGCTTGTCGTCGTCAAGGCCGAGGGCAGGGCCTTCTCCGCGGGCGGCGACATCTTGCACATCTACGAGGCCGGCCGCGCCGACAGCCCGCCGGTCGACTTCTTTGCCGACGAGTACCGGTTGAACGCCCAGATCGCGCGCTTTCCCAAGCCCTATGTCTCATTGATCGACGGCATCGTCATGGGTGGCGGCGTCGGCATCTCCTTCCACGGCTCCCACCGGGTGATGACCGAGAATGCCCAGTTCGCGATGCCTGAAGTGGGCATCGGGTTTTTTCCCGATGTCGGCGGCAGCCATTTGCTGCCCGACCTTGGTGGCTATTTCGGCATGTATCTGGCGCTGACCGGCAATCGAATCCGCTATGGCGATGCGCTCTGGTCGGGTCTGGCCACGCACACCATTGCCGCCGATGGACAGATCGGGCTCGTGGAGCGCCTTTGCGAGACAGGCGAGCCCGAGGCGGTGCTGCGCGGATTTTTCCACCCGGCCAAGCGTGAGACCGACCGCGAAACGCTTGAAGCCATCGCCCTGCATTTCTCTAGGCAATCGCTTGCCGAGATCATCGAAAGCCTCGAGGCGGACACCAGTGAGTTCGCGGCAAAGACGCTCGCAACCCTTCGGTTGCGCTCGCCCACCAGCCTTGCTGTCGCCTTCCGGCAGATCAGGGCCGGGCTGACGATGTCGATGGACGACTGCATGCGCATGGAGTTCCGCATCCTGAACCGCATGCTTGCCGGTCGCGACTTCTATGAAGGCATCCGGGCCGCGATCATCGACAAGGGCTCGACGCCGGTCTGGCAACCGGCGCGACTGGCCGATGTCGATCCGGCGGAAATCGACCGCTATTTCCAGACGCTGGGCGACAGGGAGCTTGCCCTGTGACCGACAGTGCAGGGCGTCTCCACGAAATGCATCCATCGGCCACGGAAAACGCCTTCGCCTGGTTCCTGCGTGTGGTTGCGGCCTACTGCCTGCTGTTCGGCATTCTCTATTGGGTCCGCCTGATCGGCGTCTACGACGGCCCGCTCTGGCGCTTCGACCTGATGCCTATTCACTGGCAGATCGCGGCTGTCACGCTTTCCGTCTTTTTTCCCTTCGCCGCCATCGGCCTGTGGATGCTGTCATCCTGGGGGCCGGTCATCTGGTTCATTTGCGCGGCCACCGAGATCGTCATGTATGCCGGCTTTCCCGATCTGTTCGGCTCGCGGCCGCTGATTGTCGTCTCGCACATTGCGGTGGCTGTGATTTACGCGGCGTTCCGTATTGTCTTGCACCTGAAACGGCGCCGCTCCGCGCAGTAGCCAACGCTTTCAGGGCGTTGCCGGACGTTCCATAAAATACAAGGTTAATTATTCTTACTCGGAAGGGTTTTCATTAACCCTCTTTCGAAACCACTGGCTGGTAAGCCCTTGTTAAGCCTGACGTTTAAGTCGAATTTTATGGGTATTCGATAAGTTCGCGATCAAGGTGACAACAAACAAAAAAGTCACCAGGCGACAACAGAGAGGCAAAGACAATGATCAATTCGCGTCAGGTGGCTAAGCCCGCCATGGTTTCCGAGGACCGCAACGAAGCGATCCGTTCGCTTTACATGGAATCGCTGCAGCTGGTTGAAAGACTTCATCGCCGTCTTCTTGACGTTATCAAGGATGAGTTCGACCGCAACGGCCGTAGCGACATCAATGCGATCCAGGCTTTGCTGCTGTTCAACATTGGCAATGCGGAACTGACCGCCGGCGAATTGCGCTCCCGCGGCTACTATCTCGGCTCGAATGTCTCCTACAACCTCAAGAAGCTGGTCGAGCTCGGCTTCATCAATCACCAGCGCTCGCGCATCGACCGTCGCTCGGTCCGCGTCAGCCTGACGCCCAAGGGCCAGGACGTGGCCGAGGTCGTGGCCGGCCTCTATGACCGCCACGTTGGCTCGATCGAGCAGGTCGGCGGCATCAACACCGACGAGTTCAAGCAGATGAACCGCGCCCTGCAGCGCCTCGACCGCTTCTGGAACGACACCATCGCTTATCGCATGTAAGCGTCACGGCCCGCGCGGCGCCGCAAGTCCGCCCAAAAGGAAACGACCTCCAGTCGCAGGGCCGGTTGCAGAAATGCACCGGCTCTTCCTTTTTCGGATCGCGCCGGTGCGATCAAAGGCGGCCCAGCCATGTTGCCGCCATATTCGGATGACTATCGAAAAACAGTGATGCGCCAGATCTGCCTGTTCGGCCGTCAGCAACCCGTGCAATGAAGTCGCGTTTCACGCGTAGTGATGCCGGGTTATGGTTGGCTAATTGTTAAGTATGGCCGTCATATCGTCGCGGGAAATCTCCTGCCGGTTGAGTTGCGCGAATATGTCTGGGATGTCCATGAAAACTAGCCGCCGTTTCTTTCTCACCGGTGCCGGCGCGATCGCCATGGCAGCCATCTCGGGTGCAGCCAGCGCTCAGGACGTGATCGGCGAAGTGCTCGGTTCGTCGCGGCGCGGCAACTGGGACGATGAATTCGACGCCAAGGTGAGCCAGGGGGCCAAGGTCGCCAGCACGCTTCCCGTGTTCTCGCAGCAGACCGTGGCCTACACCCAGCAGGCCATCGGCCAGTATCAGAACATCGCAGCACAGGGCGGCTGGCCGGTCGTTCCGGCCACCAAGAAGCTCAAGCTGGGCGTCGAGGACCCTGATGTCGAGGTCCTGCGCAAGCGCCTGATGGTGTCCGGCGACCTGTCGGCGCGCGCCGGCCTCTCCAGCTCCTTCGATACCTATGTCGACGCCGCGCTGAAGCGCTTCCAGGCGCGTCACGGCCTGCCGGCCGACGGTGTCATGGGCCAGTACACCTATGCGGCGATGAACATCAGCGCCCAGGTCCGCCTTGGCCAGCTCGAGACCAATCTCGGCCGCCTGCAGGCGCAGGCCGGCACGCTCGGCCAGCGCTATGTCAACGTCAACATTCCGGCCGCCCAGGTCGAGGCCGTCGAGGACGACCGTGTCGTCCTGCGCCACACCGCGATCGTCGGTAAGGTCGATCGTCAGTCGCCGATCGTCAATTCCAAGATCAACGAGATCGTCGTCAACCCCTACTGGAATGCCCCGGTGTCGATCGTCCGCAAGGACATCATCCCGCTGATGCGCAAGAACCCCAATTACCTGACGGACAACAAGATCCGCCTCATTGCCCCCGATGGCAGCGAGGTCGATCCGATGACCGTCGACTGGTCGACCGAAGAGGCCGCCAAGTACCTGTTCCGCCAGGACCCGGGTGCCATCAACGCCATGGCGTCGGTGAAGATCAACTTCCCGAGCCCGGACGGCGTCTACATGCACGACACGCCGCAGCAGAGCCTGTTCAACAAGCTCATGCGCTTCGATTCCTCGGGCTGCGTGCGTGTCCAGAACGTCCGCGACCTCGTCACCTGGATCCTGCGCGACACGCCCGGCTGGAGCCGCCAGCATTTCGAGCAAACCATCAAGTCGGGCGAAAACACCCCGGTCCCCGTCTCCAACCCGGTGCCGGTCTATTTCACCTATGTTTCGGCCTGGTCGACCGGTGATGGCGTCGTTCAGTTCCGCGACGACATCTATGGCCGCGACGGGGTCGACGAGCTGCAGATCACCTCGGCGCTCTGAAACGTCGACAATGACTTTGAGAAGGCCGTCCTTCGGGGCGGCCTTTTTCGTTGTCGCGACGTTGTGGCGCAAAGCGACCACGAAATTTCGCGCTCCAAACGTGGCGACGCAGGGTCAAGTGTGTTAATGGCGCGCCGAACCTCTCCGATGCCCCCTCCGGACCTAAGGATCTTCAGCCATGGCCGCCTCGAAAAACCTCGAATCCTTCTTTGGAACCCCGCTGTCGGAGGCCGATCCCGAAATCTTCGGCTCGATCCGCAACGAACTCGGGCGCCAGCGCCATGAGATCGAGCTGATCGCCTCGGAAAACATCGTTTCCCGCGCCGTCCTTGAGGCGCAGGGCTCGATCATGACCAACAAATACGCCGAGGGTTATCCCGGCAAGCGTTACTATGGTGGCTGCCAGTTCGTCGACGTCGCGGAAGAGCTGGCGATCGAGCGCGCCAAGAAGCTGTTCGACTGCAAGTTCGCCAACGTCCAGCCGAATTCCGGCAGCCAGATGAACCAGGCGGTGTTCCTGGCCCTGCTGCAGCCGGGCGACACCTTCATGGGCCTCGACCTGAATTCGGGTGGTCACCTGACCCATGGTTCGCCGGTCAACATGTCCGGCAAGTGGTTCAAGGTCGTGTCCTACGGCGTTCGCAAGGACGACAATCTGCTCGACATGGACGAGGTCGCGCGCCTCGCCCGCGAGACCAAGCCGAAGCTGATCCTCGCCGGCGGCACCGCCTATTCGCGTATCTGGGACTGGAAGCGTTTCCGCGAGATCGCCGACGAAGTCGGCGCCTACCTAATGGTCGACATGGCCCACATCGCTGGCCTGGTTGCCGGCGGCGTGCACCCGTCGCCGCTGCCGCATGCCCATGTCGTCACCACCACCACGCACAAGTCGCTGCGCGGTCCGCGCGGCGGCATGATCCTCACCAATGACGAGGATATCGCCAAGAAGATGAACTCGGCCGTGTTCCCCGGCCTCCAGGGCGGCCCGCTGATGCACGTCATCGCTGCCAAGGCGGTTGCCTTCGGCGAGGCGCTGAAGCCGGAGTTCAAGACCTACGCGGCAAATGTCGCTGCCAACGCCAAGGCGCTCGCCGCCAGCCTCAAGGACACCGGCCTCGACATCGTTTCGGGCGGCACCGACAACCATCTGATGCTGGTCGATCTGCGTCCCAAGAATGCCACCGGCAAGCGCGCCGAGGCAGCGCTGGGCCGCGCCAACATCACCTGCAACAAGAACGGCATTCCCTTCGATCCGGAAAAGCCCTTCGTCACCTCGGGCGTCCGTCTCGGCACCCCGGCCGGCACGACCCGCGGATTCGGCGAGGCCGAGTTCCGCGAGATCGGCCAGTTGATCGCCGAAGTCCTGGACGGCCTCAAGGCGGCGAATTCCGACGAGGGCAACGCTGCCGTCGAGGCGGCGGTCAAGCGCAAGGTGGTCGACATGACCGAGCGCTTCCCGCTTTATCCTTATCTCGGCTAAGTCGCCGATGCGGGGAGGGCCTTTGGTCCACCCTTGAGAACTTTGGAGCCCCGTTCCGGCATGTCCGGGACGGGGCTCCTGCTTTTCGGCCGGGCTTGCCGCCAAAAGCGGTTTCCACTTTTCCGGATCATGCTTTAAGCCTTTCCCGGTCGGGGATTCGAATGACAAGGCCGAACGATGCGTTGCCCATATTGCCAGTCTGAAGACACGCAGGTGAAGGACTCCCGTCCGGCCGAGGACGGTGCTGCGATCCGCCGGCGGCGCATCTGCCCGGTCTGCGGCGGCCGCTTCACCACATTCGAGCGCGTGCAGCTGCGCGACCTCGTCGTGCTCAAGAAGACCGGCCGCAAGGTGCCGTTCGACCGCGACAAGCTGGCTCGGTCGGTCGAGATCGCCGTGCGCAAGCGCAACGTCGATCCCGAGCGCATCGAGCGCGCGGTGACCGGTATCGTTCGCCAGCTCGAAAGCTCCGGCGAAACGGAAGTTCCCTCGGGCGAGATCGGCCGCCTTGTGATGGAAGCGCTGAAGACGCTCGACGATGTCGCTTATGTGCGCTTCGCTTCGGTCTATCGCAATTTCCGCGAGGCCAAGGACTTCCATGAGGTATTGGGCGAGTTGAAAGGCGAAGAGGAAGCCGGCTGAGCGATGGCCAGGGATATGAGTGCATCCGAGCAGGACAGGATCGACCGCCGCTACATCGCGGCCGCTCTCAGGCTTTCGCGGAAGAATCTCGGCCTGACCTCGACCAATCCGGCAGTAGGCACGCTCATTGTCCGCGACGGCGGCAACGGACCGGTTATCGTCGGGCGCGGCGTCACTGCCATCGGCGGCCGTCCGCACGCCGAGGCCGAAGCTCTGGCCGAAGCCGGCGACCTTGCGCGGGGCGCCACCGCCTATGTCACGCTCGAACCGTGTGCTCATCACGGCCGCACGCCGCCCTGTGCCAATGCGCTCGTCAACGCCGGCATAACCCGTGTTGTCGGCGCTGCCAGCGACCCCGATCCGCGCGTATCGGGCAGGGGATACGCCATTCTTCGCGGCGCCGGTATCGAGGTCAAGGAAGGCGTGCTTGCCCGCGAGGCCGCCGATCAGCTTGCCGGATACATGAATCGGTCCTTGAGGAAGCGCCCTGAAGTGATTCTGAAACTTGCGCTTTCCGCCGATGGCATGATCGGCAGGCGCGGCCAGGGACAGATCGAGATCACCGGGCAGGTCGCCCGCCGCCAGGTCCACGTCATGCGCGCCGAAATCGATGCCATCCTGGTCGGCATCGGCACCGCACTTGCCGACGATCCCGAATTGACCGTGCGTTTGCCCGGGCTCCGCAACCGTTCGCCGGCACGCATCGTGCTCGACAGGCTCGCGCGGTTGCCGGCGACGTCGAAGCTGGCGCGATCGGCGCATGATGTGCCGGTGTTTGTCGCTGCGTGCCCGGAATGCGATCCGAAGAACCGGGCCGAACTCGAGCGCGCGGGCGTGAAATTCCTGGCGACAGAGACCTATGACGGCCGCGTGGCACTTCCCGAACTGCTTGAGGATCTCGCCAATCAGGGCATGTCGCGGATCATCGTCGAAGGCGGAGCCGACACCGCACGGGCCTTCCTCGACGAAGGTCTGGTCGACCGGATCGCGCTGTTTTCCGGTCCGGAGGCGATCGGGGCGGATGGTATTGCGGCCCCCATCGGTCGCGACCATATACCGGCAGGGTTCAGCCTTGTGCGCGAAGCGCGCTTCGGCGAGGACACCTTCGCCGAATGGATAAGGGAAATCTGATGTTCACCGGGATCGTCACCGACGTGGCCACAGTCGCGTCTGCAAAACCGCTCGACCAGGGCGTCCGCTTACGCTTCGACACCGCCTACGACCCGAAGACAATCGACATCGGCGCCTCGATTTCCTGCTCCGGCGTCTGCCTGACCGTGGTGGCGCTGCCCGAAGCCACGTCCAATGCCCGCTGGTTCGAGGTCGAGGCCTGGGAAGAAGCACTTCGCCTGACCACGGCAAGCGACTGGGCGGCCGGCCGCAAGGTCAATCTCGAACGCGCACTCAAGATCGGCGACGAACTTGGCGGCCATATCGTGTCGGGCCATGTGGATGGCATGGCCGAGATCGTGGCGCGCGAGGACGAGGGCGAGGCGGTGCGCTTTCGCCTGGAAGCCCCGCGCGAGCTGGCGAAATTCATTGCTCCCAAGGGCTCGGTCGCGCTCGACGGCACGTCGCTGACCGTCAACAAGGTCGAGGGCACGCGCTTCGACGTGCTGTTGATTCATCACTCGCTGCAGGTCACGACATGGGGCGAGCGCAACGTCGGCGACCGCGTCAACCTCGAGGTCGACACCATGGCGCGCTATGCGGCACGCCTTGCCGACGCTGCCAGGGAAGGGCTCTGAGCCACGCTGCGTGCCACCGGTCGGCCGGCCAGCGGTTTCCTGCCACAGTGCTTAACACTTCGCTTGCGAACTCATCCGGTTCGGCCTAAGTCAGCCGCTCCTGCCGGAGATTTGACATGGCCAACGACAAGAAACTGAAGCTCCTCATTGTTGAGGCGCGCTTTTACGACGACCTCGCAGACGCGCTGCTGGACGGCGCCAAGTCTGCCTTGGCCGATGCCGGTGCATCCTATGACGTGGTGACCGTTCCCGGCGCGCTCGAAATTCCGGCCGTGATCTCGTTTGCGCTCGACGCTGCCGACGACGAAGGCACGCATTATGACGGCTATGTCGCCCTCGGCACCGTCATTCGCGGCGAGACCTACCACTTCGACATCGTTGCCAACGAGTCCTGCCGCGCCTTGATGGACCTTGCGGTTTCGGAATCGATCTGCGTCGGCAACGGCATCCTGACTGTCGAAAACGACGACCAGGCCTGGGCCCGTGCGCGCCGCAATGAAGGCGACAAGGGCGGCTTTGCCGCGCGTGCCGCACTGACCATGATCGCAGTTCGCGAAAAACTCGGAGCTGCACGGTCGTGACGTCTCCCGAAGACAAACCCCAGCCGCCCGCACGCCAGGCCAACAAGCGCGGGGCTGCCCGTCTTGCGGCCGTCCAGGCGCTCTACCAGATGGACGTCGCAGGCAGCGGCCTGCTCGAAATCACCGCGGAATACGAGGCCTTCCGCCTCGGCAAGGAAGTCGACGGCGCGCTCTACCGCGAAGCCGACGCCCAGTGGTTCCGCGCCATTCTCGCTGGCGTGGTGGAGAACCAGAAGACCGTCGATCCGGTGATCCGCCAGTCCCTGACCGAGGATTGGCCGCTGTCGCGCCTCGATTCGACGCTGCGCGCCATCCTGCGCGCCGGTGTCTACGAGTTGATGAAGCGCCAGGACGTTCCCGTGGCCGTGATCGTGTCGGAATATGTCGACATCGCCAAGGCCTTCTACGCCGACGACGAGCCCAAGCTCGTCAACGCCGTACTCGACCGTGTCTCCCGCAAGCTGCGCGGCGAGGGTAAGGGCAAGGACGCATTATGACCGGTGGCGAACGCGAAGCGCGGCGGACAGCTTATATCCTCGCCGCATCGCAAGCCATCATCGGCTCCGCCGCCCCGATCGCCTTCTCGCTTGGTGGCTTGGCCGGCTTCTACCTCCTTGATACCGACAAGTCGCTCGCGACTGCCCCGATCACCGGTTTCAGCGTCGGCATGGCGCTCGGTGCGCTTCCCGCTGCCGCGATCATTCGCGGGCTCGGACAGCGCGGTGGCTTCATGTTCGGTACCGCCGTCACCGCCGTCGGCGGCGCGATCGCCACGCTGGCGCTGTTTCGCTCGGAGTTCTGGCTGTTTGTCTTCGGCCTTCTGATGCTCGGCGTCGGCAGTGCCTTCGTGCAGCAGTTCCGTTTTGCCGCCGCCGACAACGCGCCGCCCGAATTCAAGGCGAACGCGATTTCCTTCGTGCTGGCCGGCGGCATTGTCACCGCCATCCTCGGCCCACAGATCGTCATTTTCACGCGTGAAATGTTCGCGCCGGTGATGTTCGCCGGCTCCTTTGCCGCGATTATCGGGCTCGCAGCGGTTGGCGCTGTCATCCTGTCCTTCCTCAGGGTGAAGGAAGTGACTGGCGTTCATGCCGAAGCCTCGCAGGCGGACGCGCGCCCGATGCTCGAGATCTTGGCGCAACCGCGCTTTGCCGCCGCACTCGTCTGTGCTGTCGGTACCTATTCCCTGATGACCTTCGTTATGACCGGTGCACCCCTTGCCATGGTCGGCTGCGGATTTTCGCCGGACGAGGCGACGCTCGGCATTTCCTGGCATGTCATGGCGATGTTCGGCCCGAGCTTCTTCACCGGGCGCCTGATCCAGCGCTTTGGCCCTGAGCGCATCGTCGGCCTGGGCGTCTTGCTGCTGATCGGCTGCGCCATCGTGGCACTGTCGGGCATCGCGCTTTGGCAGTTCTGGACGTCACTCATCCTGCTCGGACTCGGCTGGAATTTCGGCTTCATAGGCGCGACGGCCATTGTGTCCACAGCCTATCGCCCGTCGGAAAAGGGCAAGGTCCAAGGCTTTCATGACTTCATCCTGTTCAGCTCGGTGGCCCTTGCATCGCTGATGTCGGGCGCAGTTTACAACGCCTATGGCTGGGACATGCTCGCCTGGATTGTCTTCCCCATCTGCGCGGTTTGCTTGGCCGCGCTGGCGACTCTGTCGTTCGCGCGCCGGAGCCGGACTGCCTGACAGGAGGATGTCGGCAATCGAGGCCGGCGATTACTTCAAAATACAAAATAATATTGCGCAGCCCCTGCGCATTGTGAAATCGTATGCCCCGACGGAAGCTGGATCGCCATGCTCATATGCGGTCACCGAATTCCGGCAACGAGAAGGGGCTTCACCATGCGTCAGACCAGAACAATCGCCGCAGCGGCAATCGCACTCGGCCTTGCCACCAGCGCTGCAAGCGCACAGGTGGTCGTGTCTTCCAAGATCGACACCGAAGGCGGCGTGCTCGGCAACATCATTCAGGCCGTGCTCAATGCCAACGACATCGCCACCACCGACCGCATCCAGCTCGGCGCGACGCCGGTCGTCCGCAAGGCAATCGCGGCAGGCGAGATCGACATCTATCCCGAATATACCGGCAACGCCGGCTTCTTCTTCGAAAAGGCCGATGATCCGGTCTGGAAAGATGCTGCCAAGGGCTTCGAAACCGCCAAGAAGCTCGACTACGACGCCAACAAGATCGTCTGGCTGTCGCCATCGCCGGCCAACAACACCTGGGCGATCGCGCTGCGCAAGGACCTCGCCGACGCCAACAAGCTCGCCACCCTCAGCGATTTCGGCAAATACGTCGCCGGCGGTGGCACCGTCGTGCTGGCGGCATCGTCCGAGTTCGTCAATTCGGCTGCAGCACTTCCCGCCTTCCAGACCACCTACGGCTTCACGCTCAAGCCAGAGCAGTTGATCACGCTGTCGGGCGGCGACACGGCCGCCACCATCGGCGCTGCCGCCAACCAGACCAACGGCGCCAATGCGGCCATGGTCTATGGCACCGATGGCGGCATCGCTCCATCGGGCCTGGTCGTGCTCGACGACGACAAGGGTGTGCAGCCGGTCTATCAGCCGGCCCCGATCATTCGCGAGGCAGTTCTCAAGGAGCACCCACAGATCGAAACCCTGCTCAAGCCGGTGTTCGAAAAGCTCGACCTCGTCACGCTTCAGGAGCTCAACGGCCGCGTCCAGGTTGGCGGCGAGCCGGCCAAGGCTGTTGCCGAAGATTTCCTGAAGAAGAACGGCTTTCTGAAGTAAGCTTCCTCGGCGCGCCTCATCAGGGGCGCGCCGTCGGAACCGGGGACGCATCGCGACAGTGGGCATCAGGTTCGACAAGCTGGGCGTGGTGATCGC
Organism: Aminobacter niigataensis; assembly: GCF_946995915.1. Lineage (GTDB taxonomy): Bacteria > Pseudomonadota > Alphaproteobacteria > Rhizobiales > Rhizobiaceae > Aminobacter > Aminobacter niigataensis. The sequence continues at coordinate 3,809,431 of NZ_OX341517.1, read as the reverse complement.
CGCGATCACCGCCTATGGCGCCTTCTTGGCGCCATTTGCCACCTTTCGCGCCAACCGCATCGTGGCCGGTGAGCCGCGCTCGATTGTCGAGGCTCTGCCGTCTCCGGCAGGGCTCGTGCTGCTGGTCATCCTGGTCGCGGCCGGTCTCGTTGCCCTGTTCAAGACGCCGCTGGCCGCGCGTCTTGGCGCCAGTGCCATTGCCCTGGTTTCCCTAGCCCTGCTGATCGGCAATGCCGGCAGCTATCTGACGCCGGAGGGCAACACCTTCGCCCGCATCTCGCCGGCCTCTGGTTTTTGGCTCTTGATCTTCGCCTTCACGCTTTTGCTCGCTGATGTCCTGACAAGGCTGCAGCTTTCACCTGTGGGGCGGGTCGTCGTCCTCGGCATTGCCGCGGCTGCGGTTTGGCTTCTGCTCGCCTCGGGTCAATGGGACAGCCTGTCGATCCTCAAGGAATACGCCAACCGTGCCGACAGTTTCTGGAACGAGGCGAAGCGCCATGTCCAGCTGGCGCTCGGCTCGCTTGCCGCTGCGGTGCTGGTCGGAATACCGCTGGGCATCCTGTGCCATCGCGTCGAGGCGCTGCGCGCGGGCGTGCTCAACGTGCTCAACATCGTCCAGACCATTCCTTCCATCGCGCTGTTCGGCATCTTGATCGCGCCGCTCGGCTGGGTTGCCGCCAATGTCCCCGGCGCTTCAGCGCTCGGCATTCGCGGCATCGGCGCGGCGCCGTCATTCGTCGCGCTGTTTCTCTATTCGCTGCTCCCCGTGGTGGCGAACACCGTCGTCGGGCTCGCTGGGGTTCCCCGAACTGCCAATGATGCGGCGCGCGGCATGGGCATGACCGGCTGGCAGCGCTTGTCGGGCGTCGAGTTTCCGCTGGCGTTTCCCGTCATCCTCACCGGCATACGCATCGTGCTGGTCCAGAACATCGGCCTTGCCACCATCGCTGCCCTGATCGGCGGTGGCGGCTTCGGCGTCTTCGTCTTCCAGGGCGTTGGCCAGACGGCAATGGACCTCGTGCTGCTCGGTGCGGTCCCCACTGTGGCGCTGGCCTTTGCCGCTGCCATCATCCTCGACGCGGTGGTCGAACAAGTCGCGACCCGCAGATCCACGACGGTGGCCGCATGATCGAAATCGAAAACATCACCAAGCGCTATGGCGACGCCGCGGTCGTTGACGATGTCTCGATGGTCATCGAGCCGCACACACTGACGGTCATCGTCGGCACTTCGGGTTCCGGCAAGACCACGCTTCTGCGCATGATCAACCGCCTGGTGGAGCCCACGTCGGGCACGATCAAGCTCGACGGTGTCGATAACCGTTCAGTCCCGGGCCACGAACTTCGCCGCAGCATCGGCTACGCCATCCAGGGCAACGGGCTGTTTCCCCACCGCACGGTGGCGCAGAACATAGGTACCGTTCCGTTGCTTCTCGGTTGGGATGCCGCGCGCATCAAGGCCCGGGTCGATGAATTGATGTCGCTGCTGCAGCTCGACCCGGCAGCCTTCGGTCCGCGCTATCCGCATGAGCTGTCGGGCGGGCAGCAGCAGCGTGTCGGCGTCGCCCGCGCGCTTGCTGCCGAACCCAACGTCCTTTTGATGGACGAACCCTTCGGTGCGCTCGATCCGATCATCCGCACCAAGGCACAGCAAGATCTGCTGGCGATCCAGAAGCGGTTCGGCACCACCATCATCCTCGTCACCCACGACATGGAAGAAGCCGTCCATCTGGGCGACCGCATTGCCGTCATGGATGCCGGCAAGCTGATCCAGTACGCATCGCCGGCCGAAATCCTGGCAAAACCGGCGACGGGATTCGTCGAGACGCTGGTCGGGGCCAGCGACCGTCCTTTCAAGCTCCTGTCGCTCGGAGAGGTCCGCGATGCCGTCGAGCCGGGCAGTGCCGATGGCGAGGGCATAGCTGCCGAGGCGAGCCAGCGCGACGCGCTCGCCGAACTCCTCTGGTCGGGACGCGCTGCCATGCCGGTGACATCGGAAGATGGCACGGCCATCGGGCGCGTGACAGTCCAAGGCCTGGTCAAGCGCGCCGCGAGGCCACAATGAAGGCCTGGATTCCGCTGCTGTTGCGGCTTTGCCTGCTGGCCCTGTTGGTCGCGTTCCTGAGCAACCCGCTATGGTTCGAGCCGTTGCTCAAGCCGCTGACGCAGAATGGCGCACCTGCGATCTACAATCAGGGCAGCCTTTCGTCGCTGGCGTTCCAGCATTTGCGCACGGTCGCCATCGCCACCGCTGCCGCGATCGTCGTTGCGGTTGCGCTCGCCATCCTGGTCACGCGGCCGGCCGGCGTCGAATTCCTGCCTTTGTCACGCAGCCTGGTGAATATCGGCCAGACGTTTCCGCCAGTGGCGGTGCTTGCACTGGCTGTGCCGGCCGTCGGCTTTGGCGAGAAGCCAACCCTGATCGCGCTGTTTCTCTACGGTCTGCTGCCGATCTTCGAGAACACGCTGACTGGGCTGACCACCACTCCGGCCAATGTCGTCGAGGCGGCGCGAGGTGCGGGCATGACGGGCTGGCAGCGCCTGCTCAAGATCGAGCTGCCGCTCAGCGTGCCGGTGATTCTCGCCGGCATCAGGCTTTCCGTTGTCATCAGCCTTGCCACGGCGACCATCGGCTCGACGGTTGCCGCCAAGACGCTCGGTGAGGTCATTATCGCCGGGCTGCAGTCCAACAACCTCGCTTTCGTCCTGCAGGGCGGGTTGATCGTCGCGGCACTTGCGGTGCTGATCTATGACGCACTGTCGGCGCTGGAGCGCATGGCTGCCAGGCGCATGGGGCAGGGCGTCGGCCACGCCTGACGTTTCACCGCCCGCGAACGGGGTGGTCGAGTGTCACTTCGAGCCGGCTGCGCGACCGGTCGACGATCCAACGGCGGCGCATGACTGCAAAGTCATGCGAGGTGCCGCCAGAAGATATCGACACTACGTCCCCGATCTGACAGTCGGCAGACAGCCGCACTTCTTCCAGCTCGACGTCGATGCCGTTCTTCCCGGCATATGCTTTTGCCGTCGCTGTCAGCGAAATGCTGACCGGGCGGCCGGTTGCATCGTTGCCGAGACTCGGCAATTGATCTGGTTGATGCCCCGATGTTTGACCTGCAGGAGTTCTTGCCATGACCTTGCGTCTCTCAAAGATCGTAATGTCCCTTTGCCTCGCGGCCTTCGCCTTCCTTGTAGCGTTCGGCAACATCACTGACTATGGCTCCAATTTCGCCTTCGTTCAGCATGTGCTCAGCATGGACACCACATTTCCGGGCAATGCGCTGATGTATCGCTCGATCACCAGCCCTGCTTTGTGGACCGCCGGTTATTGGCTGATCATTGTCGGCGAAGCATTGACCTGCGTGCTGTTCCTGGTCGCAGCTTTCAAGCTCTGGCAAGCCCGCAAGGGTTCCGGCAGGGAATTCAACGATGCCAAGGGCTTTGTCGTCATCGGCGCCACCATGGGTTTCCTTGTCTGGTTCCTCGGCTTCATGGTCGTCGGCGGTGAGTGGTTCGCCATGTGGCAGTCCAGCACCTGGAACGGCCAGGAGGCCGCATTCAAGTTCTACATGACGATGCTGGCTGTGCTGATCTTCGTCAACCAGCCGGACCATGATCTCGCCTGAGTTGAATTTGTCGTTTGAGTTCAGCCTATTCGGGGCAGGCGGCGAAAGCCGGGACAAAAGCTTGGCGATGTCTTGACGTTCGCTGCCCTGTTTCGGATTGTTCGCCAGGGGCCGGAAACCGCGTAGAGGCTGCCGGTCTCGTTCACTAGCCCGGGGAGGGGAATTCCGGGCACAATCAGGGAAGAGAATTGGCAATGACAATGCTTTACGTCGTCATCGCCTGCGGCCTGCTATCTGTCCTTTACGCCATATGGGCGACTCAGTCGGTTCTCGCAGCCGACCAGGGCAATGCGCGCATGCAGGAAATCTCCGCCGCCATCCGGGAAGGTGCGCAGGCATATCTGGCGCGCCAATACACCACCATCGCCATCGTCGGCGTCGTCGTGTTCCTGCTCGCTTGGTGGCTGCTTTCCGCATCCGCGGCGATCGGCTTTTTGATTGGTGCAGTGCTTTCGGGGGCCGCCGGTTTCATCGGCATGCATGTCTCGGTTCGCGCGAATGTTCGTACCGCCCAGGCAGCCTCCAACAGCCTCGCCGCCGGCCTCGATATCGCCTTCAAGTCGGGCGCCATCACCGGCATGCTGGTTGCCGGCCTCGCCTTGCTTGGTGTCTCGGTCTACTACCTCATTCTCACCGGCCCGATGGGCTACGGGCCTGCTGATCGCGTTGTCATCGATTCGCTCGTGGCGCTCGGCTTCGGCGCCTCGCTGATCTCGATCTTCGCCCGTCTCGGTGGCGGTATCTTCACCAAGGGTGCCGATGTCGGCGGCGATCTAGTCGGCAAGGTCGAAGCTGGAATTCCCGAGGATGATCCGCGCAACCCGGCCACCATCGCCGACAACGTCGGCGACAATGTCGGCGATTGTGCCGGCATGGCCGCCGACCTGTTCGAGACCTATGCGGTGACCGTCGTCGCCACCATGGTCCTGGGCGCCATCTTCTTCGGCGGCACGGAAGTGCTTTCCAATGTCATGCTCTATCCGCTCGCCATCTGCGGCGCCTGCATCATCACCTCGATCATCGGCACTTTCTTCGTCAAGCTCGGTTCCAACGGCTCGATCATGGGCGCCCTCTACAAGGGGCTGATCGTCACCGGCCTGTTGTCCATCGTCGGTCTTGGGGCGGCGACGTCGCTGACTGTCGGTTGGGGCGAGATCGGCACCGGTGGCGGCGTGCTGATTACGGGCCAGAACCTGTTCATCTGCGGCCTCGTCGGCCTCGTGGTAACGGGCCTGATCGTCGTCATCACCGAGTATTACACCGGCACCAACAAGCGGCCGGTCAACTCGATCGCCCAGGCGTCGGTCACCGGTCACGGCACCAACGTCATCCAGGGCCTGGCGGTGTCGCTCGAATCGACGGCACTTCCGGCGATCGTCATCGTCGGCGGCATCATCTCGACGTTCCAGCTTGCCGGCCTGTTCGGTACGGCGATCGCGGTTACCACGATGCTCGGCCTTGCCGGCATGATCGTTGCGCTTGATGCCTTCGGCCCTGTCACCGACAATGCCGGTGGCATTGCCGAAATGGCCGGCCTGCCCAAGGAAGTGCGCCATTCCACCGACGCGCTCGACGCGGTCGGCAACACCACCAAGGCTGTCACCAAGGGCTACGCCATCGGCTCCGCCGGTCTCGGCGCGCTGGTGCTGTTTGCCGCCTACAGCTACGATCTGCAGTACTTCGCCGCCAACAGTGCGCAGTACCCGTACTTTGCCGATATCGGCACGGTGTCGTTCGACCTGTCCAACCCCTACGTCGTCGCCGGCCTGATCTTCGGCGGCCTCATCCCTTATCTGTTCGGCGGCATCGCCATGACCGCCGTCGGCCGGGCCGCGGGCGCCATCGTCGAGGAGGTGCGCAAGCAGTTCCGCGAGGATCCGGGCATCATGAAGGGAACGTCCAAGCCCAACTATGCTCGTGCGGTCGATCTGCTGACCAAGGCGGCGATCAAGGAAATGATCATCCCGTCGCTGCTGCCGGTTCTGGCGCCGCTGGTCGTCTATTTCGGCGTGCTTCTGATCTCCGGTTCCAAGGCCTCGGCTTTCGCGGCCCTAGGCGCCTCGCTGCTCGGCGTCATCGTCAACGGCCTGTTCGTGGCCATCTCGATGACCTCGGGCGGCGGCGCATGGGACAACGCCAAGAAGTCGTTCGAGGACGGCTTCACCGACAAGGACGGCGTCAAGCACCTGAAGGGCTCGGAGGCGCACAAGGCGTCGGTGACGGGCGATACCGTCGGCGATCCCTACAAGGACACCGCCGGTCCGGCCGTGAACCCGGCGATCAAGATCACCAACATCGTCGCGCTCCTGCTGCTCGCCGTCCTGGCGCATAGCTGATCAACGCCCGGCAGGCGATTGCGCTTGCCGATGCTGTCTGCTCGATCCAGCCCCGTCCGCACCATGCGGGCGGGGTTTTTTCGCGTGCTGGCAGATGAGGGCGCAAAGAAAAACCCGCGGGATTGCTCCCGCGGGTTCTGTTGCCTGAGATTTCTGAAAAGTCTTGTGCGGCCTAGCTGCCGCCGAAAATGCTGCTGGCCGCGCTCGAGCCCATCTTGCCCGCGCCTGCAAGCAGCTGGCCGAGGAAGTTCTGGTCCTTGCCGCCGGTCGGCGTCGTGCGCGAGATGAAGTCGAACACCTTGCCATCCTGCATGCCGTAGTTGGCGATGTTGGTGACGCGCCCGTCGGCGCCGAAATAGACGGCCAGCACGCGCTGTTCGACAAGCTTGGGCTTGGCGAAGGCGACGGCGCGTTTGCGCGTCTGCGAGATGTAATAAAACACCTCGTTGTCGAAGGTCGCTGTCGTCGACGGCGTGCCCAGCGCAAGCAAGACCTGCTCGCGGCTGGAACCAACGGGCACGGAATCGATCGACTGCTGGTCGATGACGTAGCCCTGGGTCAGCGTCTCGCTGGGGGTCAGGTCACCGAAGGTCTTCGAGGTGTTGCACGCCGAAAGCGCGGCTGCGGCCACGATTAGCGAAACTGCGCCAGCCGGACGCAACGAAAATGGCATCTTGAATTTCAGCGAGTGCAACAACAACTCCATCCTGTCGTGCCAGAGCCTCTGCTTGCGCGAAGCCGCAAAACCGGTAAACCAGCTTGCGCGCCGATGCAACAAGGCCACTTAGCGAAACGGGTCCCCGGGAGACCGCCCTCAAATGTTCCAGCGTCTGTTTGGCCGTGAACGCCAAGCCAACCGCGCCATCACGGACGCGCTCTATACACGAATCGTGGCAGCGGCGCGGCAGGAGCCATTTTATTCCGCCTGGGACGTGCCCGATACGCCGCTTGGCCGTTTCGAGATGCTTTCCCTGCACATGTTCCTGTTCCAGCATCGCCTGCGCGGCGAAACCGGGGCTTCCGCCGACATTGCCCAGCAGCTGATCGACGAGTTCTTCCTCGATGTCGATCATTCCCTGCGTGAGCTCGGCATCAGCGATGTCGGCGTGCCCAAGCGCATGAAGAAGCTGGCCAAGATGTTCTACGGCCGCACCGAGTCCTACAAGGACGCGCTCGAGCGCGACGATCACGCCGCCCTTGCTGCGGCGCTGATGCGCAACGTTCGTCCGGATGCCAAGGAATGGCCCCAGGCCTCGGAACTCGCGGATTATGTCTTTGCGGCGAATCGCGCTCTGGCAGAGCTGCCTTCGCAGGATATATGTGCCGGCAAACTGACATATCCGGTGCCGCAGGCAGCCTGAAGGAGGCGACCCATGAAATTTGATGAGACCCGAAGCCCGGTTTCCTTCCCGGTCAACATCGCGCGGCTGCCACAAAAGGGCATGGCCGTTGTGGTCGATGCAGATGCGGCGCAGCGCGCAGCTCTTGCCGAGGCCCACGACCTGGTGTCGGTAGAACGCTACAAGGCGGACCTCTTGGTCACCAAATGGAAGCGCAACGGCGTCAAGGTCAGCGGCCGCGTGCAGGCTCGGATCACCCAGGCATGCATCGTCACGCTCGACCCGGTCGAAGCGACCATCGACGAGGATATCGAAGGCGTCTACCTGCCCGAGGATTCCAAGCTTGCCAGGCAGGGCTTCAATTCTGCCGGCGAAATCCTGCTGGATGCCGATGGTCCCGACAGCCCGGAAACCTTCACCGGCGACACGATTGACGCAGGCGCCCTTGCCGAGGAATTCTTCGGCCTGGCCATCGATCCTTATCCGCGCAAGACGGGTGCCGCGGTCGCCAGCTCCGGCGACGACGACATCGAGCCGATCGAGAGCGAATTCCAGAAAAAGCTCCGCCTGATATCCAAGAAACTTTGAAAACGCCCGCCGTTTCGCGTAATCCCGGTTGTGCGGTCGTCCAGAACCGCTATTTTCGCCGGACTTTTGCCTGCCCTGCGACGCCAACAGTGAGATGACCGACGCGTGATCAAGATTTCCATTGATGCCATGGGTGGCGATCACGGCCCTTCCGTGATCATTCCCGCCTTGGCCAAGGTCGCCACCAGGCGCACCGATATTCGCTTCATCATCTACGGCCGCGAGGAAGTGGTTCGTCCCGAATTGGCCAAGCAGCCGCGGCTGGCCGCCGTCAGCGAGTTCGTTCACTGCGAGGTTGCGGTGAGGATGGACGACAAGCCCAGCCAGGCGCTGCGCCAGGGCCGCTGGAAATCCTCGATGTGGAAGGCCATCGAGGCGGTCAAGTCCGACACCGCCGATGCCTGCGTGTCCGCCGGCAATACCGGCGCGCTGATGGCGATGTCGAAATTCTGCCTGCGCACCATGGCCACCATCGATCGGCCGGCGATCGCCGCCCTATGGCCGACGACGCGTGGCGAGAGCGTGGTGCTCGATGTCGGCGCCACCATCGGTGCCGACGCGCACCAACTCATCGATTTCGCCATTCTCGGCACCGGCATGGCGCGGGCGCTGTTCGGCATCGAGCGGCCAACCGTCGGCCTGCTCAATGTCGGCGTCGAAGAGATCAAGGGCCAGGAAGAGGTCAAGGAAGCCGGACGCATGCTGCGCGAGGCCAATATGGCATCGATGACCTACCAGGGCTTCGTCGAGGGCGACGATATCGGCAAGGGCGTCACCGACGTCGTTGTCACGGAGGGGTTTTCGGGCAACATCGCGCTCAAGACCGCCGAAGGCACCGCGCGCCAGATTGGCGGCTATCTGCGCGAAGCGATGAGCCGCACGCTGATGGCCAAGATCGGCTACATCTTCGCCAAGGGCGCATTCGACCGCCTGCGCGAGAAGATGGATGTGCGCCGCGCCAATGGCGGCGTGTTCCTCGGCCTCAATGGGATCGTGGTGAAGAGCCATGGCGGGGCCGACGCGGACGGCTTCGCTGCCGCCATCGAAATGGCATATGATATGGTCCGGAACCGGCTGCTCGACCGCATCGAGGCCGATCTGGATTTGTTTCATGCACGCAACCCACATGCTCAGATGGGGCGCCCCGCTGCTGCGGTCGAAGATCAGGAATAGGATTTTTCAAAGTGATCAGATCAGTTGTGCGCGGCATCGGTTCGGCGCTGCCCCGCCGCATCATGAAGAACGCCGATTTCGAAGGCATGGTCGAGACCTCGGACGAGTGGATCGCCCAGCGCACAGGCATCCGTCAGCGTCATATCGCCGCCGACGACGAAACGACGGCCTCGCTGGGCGAGGCGGCCGCCCGTGCCGCCCTTGCCAATGCCGACTTGACGCCTGACGATATCGACCTGATCGTGCTGGCGACCTCGACGCCCAACAACACATTCCCGGCGACCGCAGTCGAGATCCAGAACCGGCTCGGCATGCGCCACGGTTTCGCTTTCGACATGCAGGCGGTGTGCAGCGGCTTCGTCTATGCCGTCACCACTGCCGACCTCTACATCAAGGGCGGTCTTGCCAAGCGCGTCCTGGTCATTGGTTCCGAGACCTTCTCGCGCATCCTCGACTGGAGCGACCGCTCGACCTGCGTGCTGTTCGGCGATGGTGCCGGTGCGCTGGTGCTCGAGGCCGAGGAAGGGCAGGGCACTATCGCCGACCGTGGCGTTCTGGCGGCCAGCCTGCGCTCCGACGGCACCCACAAGGACAAGCTCTATGTCGACGGCGGGCCGTCGACGACCGGCACGGTCGGCCATCTCAAGATGGAAGGACGCGAAGTCTTCAAGCACGCAGTCGGCATGATCACCGACGTGATCGAGGATGTTTTTGCCCAGACCGGCGTTTCGGCCGACACGCTCGACTGGTTCGTGCCGCATCAGGCCAACAAGCGCATCATCGATGCGTCGGCCAAGAAACTCGGCATCGCCGAAGACAAGGCCGTGGTCACCGTGCATCTCCATGGCAACACATCCGCCGCCTCGGTGCCGCTGGCGCTTTCCACCGCCGTTGCCGACGGCCGCATCAAGAAGGGCGATCTCGTCATGCTTGAAGCCATGGGCGGTGGCTTTACCTGGGGTGCCGTCCTTCTCAGGTGGTGATTTTGGCGCCTCGGCAAAGCCCGTACGGCGTCCGCCCCAAGGTCATGGCATCGGTCCTTGACCTTGACGGATCAATTACTTAACCTCCGCCGCGTTTGCTGAATTTCAGATTTTTGAGGATTGGACCGTCGCATGGGGGGAAAGACACTTACGCGTGCCGACCTCGCTGAATCCGTCTACCGGAAAGTCGGCCTTTCGCGCACCGAATCGGCGCAACTGGTCGAAACGGTTCTCGACGAAATCTGCGAAGCGATCGTGCGCGGCGAGACGGTCAAATTGTCGTCTTTCGCCACATTTCATGTCCGCGACAAGAACGAACGTGTCGGCCGCAACCCCAAGACCGGCGAAGAAGTGCCGATCCTGCCGCGCCGGGTGATGACCTTCAAGGCGTCCAACGTGCTCAAGAGCCGCATCCTGCGGGCTCACCAGAACGGCAAGTCCAAAGCCGCCAAATAGCGAATACTCCGCTCTAAGCGGTTGAAAGCCTGGTGTGTGATTCGCACCGGGCTTGAATGTTGCCGCGCAAACCGCTGAAATGAATCACGAATCGTTTTTGCGAAAGTGGCGACCATGGACAAGAGCCCCGACGCCTTCCGCACCATAAGCGAAGTGGCCGAAGACCTCGACTTGCCGCAGCACGTACTGCGCTTCTGGGAGACGCGTTTCACCCAGATCAAGCCGATGAAGCGCGGTGGCGGCCGCCGCTATTACCGGCCGCAGGATGTCGAACTCATCAAGGGCATTCGGCACATGCTCTATGAGCAGGGCTACACCATCAAGGGTGTGCAGAAGCTGTTGCGCGACAACGGCAACCAGTTCCTCGTCGCAGTCGGCAGCGGCGACATGAAGGCTGTCGAGGCGATCGCACAGCGCAAGCAGGCTGAAGCACCGATGACGCCCGCAGCCCAGCCGCGCGGCGCCGACGAGGAGATGCTGGTCGGCGAGGCTCGGGCCAAGCCGAGCCGCCGTTTCTTCGGGCTTGGAAAGGGCGACGAAGACGGGCCCGTAGCCGCCGACAGTGGCAAGCTTTCCCGCGACAATCGCGCCCTGCTGCAGGAGGCCTTGTTCGACCTTCTCGAGTGCAAGCGGCTGCTCGATCAGGTGCGCTGAAGCGGCTCCACTGGGATTTTGGCCAGCGGCATCAATATCTTGCCTCGCGATGGAGAAGTTTGGCGGGAAAGCCGCCGAATTGGGTTGACCAGGACGCCATTATCAAGATACATCGCGACCGGTCCGGAGTGTAGCGCAGCCGGGTAGCGCACTTGACTGGGGGGGATAGTCTCTCAGCGCGCTTTATTCAAAGAATCCAATGCATTCTGATCTGTCGCTGCACTCGTTGTGGGACTTTTCGTGGGGCCGGTTGCTTCCAGCGCAGCACGCACGTCTTCTTTCATCGCATGGCATATTTGGTGGTGGTCGCGACGTCGCGATGGCCCAGCAAGCTCCTGGACGCTCTTGCGCAGCACGCGCGTTGCGACGCGCCTGACGCTCATTCGCCCGCGGGCTCCGGCCGGCGAGGCTATTGCATTTCAGGCGCAAACAAAAACCCCGGCGCGAGGCCGGGGCTAGGGGAGTGTGTACCCCTCAAAGCCGGTAATTCAGCCCGACCGTTGTCGTGTGGACATCGATGTCGGCTTCGGCGTTGTCTGTAGCATTACCTAGTTGATTGCCTGTCCGAAGTTGGATCCGCTCATATTGGCTGAATAGAGAACACTATTTTTGCCCAGCCAATATGTCCCATTGACTACGTTTTCCCAGTAAAAACCAGTGTTTCCAACACCTATCGTCGTTCCGCCCATATATCCAGAAAACGCACTAACGTCCTGAAGTCGCTGAAGCTGCCCCAGCTGGTTGTAGACCGCCCCACGTCCCGAAATATCAAACCTGACATACCAGAGGTCGTCGGCTCCATTTCCGAATTTGTTGTAGTCAGGATCTTCGGCAACAGTGATGCGCGTGCCGTCGGCACCGAAGAACGTACAGCCGGGTGTCGCTTCGACACTCTGGCATACGTCCCCGTAGGCGGTCACGAAGGGGAAGGTGACCTTAGTGACCGTCGAGATGCGGGCCGTCTTGGGAACGCCAGGCATCGTCAGTTGGGCATGTTGCATCTGCCGGTCGAGGCGGTCGGCCAGTGCGCCGTTGGCCTCGGATGTGCTCGGTCCGAACTCCATGGAGAGCCTTGCACCGGCATAGGCCCCTTCGGTTGCGCCATCACGATAGCCGGCATAGACGGATGCAATCAGGTCGGAGTCGAAACGATAGCCCAGCCCAATCTGTCCGCCGTCGCCGAAATTTGGCGAAGTCCAAGCCGAGCCTTCGACCGAAAGCTTTCCAAAGGCCTTGCTGAAGTCGATCTTCGCAAAGATTCCATCGTCGCCGTTTTCAACGGCCAGTTCATAGCCTAGCTTTGCATCCACCCTCAGTGTCGGGTCGAGGTACGTCTCCAGGCCGGCCGAAATGCGGGTTCCGCTGGCGCCGTCGAAGCGTGTTTGGAAGATTGGCGTATCCGCCAGCAGGACTGAGGGACTGTTCCAGCCGTCGACGCCAAGGGAAATTTTTGATGAGCCGTTGAGACGCAGATCAAGGGAACTCGCGATGCTCCAAGTGTCTACGTTTTGATCGGTGGCCAATCCGAAGACATTGTCTGCATCTTCGCGAACGAATTGACCGGTGATGCTAAAACCCAATGCCTCGCTCAGATTTGCAGCGCTGCCGAGCATCAACCGTTCAAGGCCATTCCCCTTCTCCGCGGTCGCACCGAACGCGATTGGGAGATCGGCAAATGCAGCAACGATTCGTGCACTGAGCCGCTGTTGGAACTCATCGTTGGATACCTGCCCATCGATCGTTATTCGGACCGATTTCCGCTTGTCATCCGAGTGTGTGTCTTGGGCGCTGGCCGCAAAGGTTCCTGTTAGCCACGCAGCCGACGCTGCGAGAGCCAATTTCCTCAATTTCATTCTAATCCCCAGCCCAGCAGTCACATCGGCCTGAACGCGCGATGCGCTAACCTATGCGCTTGGACAAGGTCTTCGCATCACCTAGGTGGGTTACGTGTGCCGTGATCATATTAGATCGGGCCGGCCAGAAGACATGTGTTGGCAAAATACCCGAGCCGAGCGTTGCCAAACCTCGATCCATCGACCGCAACTTTGTTAAAGGCGTGGGTGTTCGCGTGCAATCAACACTGCGAGCTGGCTTTGCCTGCTGGTTTCGGTTTTCGCATAAATGGACTTCAACTGCGTCCTTACCGTATTGATGCTGATCGACCGGATGTCGGCATACTCGCGGGGGGAGATGCCCTCCGCTATAGCCTTGGCCAGCGCCAGCTCCGCCGGCGTCATCCCGTATCTGTCGAGTGATGGAACATCCGAATTTGCGCATTCCGTTTGGCGGTGGAAAACCAACATTGCGACCGGATGGTCTTCGAATAGACAATCGAACATCAATGACTTGGCATTGTGACGAACCGGGGCGAGGATCGCTTGCAGAGGCGAGCCGGTTGCACGTCGAATTACGAAGTCCCGCTGCAATTGCGCGTAATTTGCCCTGGCCATTGCGCCCAAAGCAGCTTGTAGCGCCGCATCGGCCTCCAAGTCCAGCAAATGCATGTACCCTGCACGATCGACGCGGATTATCGTATTTTCCCGACGCAGTGCATCGCCAGCCCGGTTGGAGTAAGTGATCCGCCCCGACCGGTCGATAAAGAACATCGCATCGTCCGCAAGCTGGGCAGTGGCGCGATAGTCTTCACCATTCACCAAGGTAGGGACATGGCGCAGCAAGTCGAATGAACGCGAGATGTGAGGTCCAAGAAGGTCGAGCAACCGGCTCAATGGTGCTCGCACCCATTCGGCTTCCTTGCATCGTATGTTGCCTGATAGAAACAGAAGTCTGTCTGGAGCGTTGTGCAGGACGATGGCACTGGCCGCCACAAGCCCCTGAGTGCTGAAATAATCATTGTAGAATTCGGTCCTGAAGAATTCATCTCTGTCGTAAAGCTGTTCCGACTGAACGACCTTCCCGATCGATGCTTTGGCCAAGCCTGGTGCCCAGACATTCTTGGCCGCATAATACGCGTCATAAGCGCTCAGGAAATCGGGATCTGTTTTGGACGACACCAATCCAAGGCCAGCGCTGGCGACAGCGTCATGCGCTTGCAAGCAGACTATCGTTCCACCCAGAAAGCCCGCCAAATTCTCGACGAACAGCGACCATTCCCGAGGGTCCAAACCTGCTTGATAGACCGAATGGACGAGATTGTTGAAGTCTTCCAACGTGATGCTAGACATATTTGCCGCGTCGCTCTCACTCTATTGAGAGTGATATGGATTCGACTTCGTTCCGTCAAATACGACGCCGCCTGCTCGATACTTGGCGCACCAACTGCAAGATGGCCCTAGTCCTGTCGTCTCGATTGCTCCGGTGGAATTGATGGGTATGCTGGCCCATGTGCGGCCGCGTCTTTGTCAAATCGACCCTCGCCGAAATGCTGCGTAGCTTTCGCTTCGCCGATCCAACAGCCGTTGGTGGCCTCGACAATGCCTTTCCGCGTTACAACGGCGCGCCCCAGGCCTGACCTATCCCATCATCGTGCAGGATGACGCGGTGAAGGGCAGCACGATGTTCGTCTCGGCCAAATGGGGGTTGATCCCATCCTGGCAGAAGGAAGCGGGCTCGATGAGGCCATCGTCGATCAATGCTCGTTCCGGGACCAACGCTACCAGTGGCATGTTCAAGCGCGCCTACGCCTCCAGGCGGTGCCTGATACCGATCGACGGCTATTTCGAATGGCGGGACATCCATGGCACGGGCAAGGACAAGCAACCCTACGCCATCGCCATGAAGGACGGCTCGCCCCTTCGCGCTGGCCGGCATCTTCGACATCTGGCGCAACCCTGCCACAGGCGAATTGGTACAGACCTTCTGCGTCGTCACCTGTCCGCCGAACGAACTGATGGCGACGATCCATGACAGGATGCCGGTCATCCTGGCACCTTCCGACTATGCCCGGTGGATCGGGCCAGAATTGGACCCTGCCGACCTGATGAAGCCGTTCCCGTCGGACCGGATGACGATGTGGAAGATCGGCCGGAAGGTCGGGTCACCGCGAAATGACACGCCCGACATTCTCGACCCGATTGAGGATTGATCTCGTCTGCCCGGCGAATAGACCGGATGCATGACGATAGCGCAGGTCCGCGCTATGTGAATGGCAATCTCCGAATACAAAAACCCCGGCCGGAGCCGGGGTTTGATTGCGTGTCGGCTATCTTAGAACCTGTAATTCACCCCGAGGCGAACAGTGTCGAATTTGGTTTCCGATTTAAAAAAGTCGTTTGCGAGTTCGGTCCACCCCAGATCGACGTGGAGATACTCGGCTTTGACGGACCAGTTTTGGTTTAGCGCATATTCAACGCCAGCACCGGCAGACCATCCAATGTTCGTGTCGGAGACGTAGAAAGCCGAGTCATCGACGATCTGCGACTTGACCCGGCCAATAGCGAGACCGCCAGTTCCGTAAACCAACAGATTGTCAAAAGCATAGCCTAGTCGAGCGCGGGCGGTAGCATACCAATCTACGTCGGTCGTACAGGCGTCGGAACCGCAGCCCCAGCTGCTACCGTCCGGCTGCCCCAAATTGCCCGGGCCAAAGGCTCCGTCAACGCCGGAAATTGAGAGGTCGGCCTCGATGCCGGCGACCCAGTTGCCTGCGAACTGCACGTTGTAACCGGCTGTAAGACCGCCGGCAAAGCCGTCCACATCAAACCAGTTGGAGGTGGCGCCGTCGTCAAATCGTGTATCGCCCCAGCCGTAAGCAGCCTGAAGGCCAACATATCCCCCGGTCCAGATGAAACCGGCGGAAACAGGAGCAACTTCCACAGTATCGGCTGCAAACGCAGCGCCCGAGACAGCGCACAGGAAGGTCGCGGTCAATAGAATCGATTTCATGCCCCACCTCATTATTTGACGGTTCTATAGCGCTCGCCAAATGCGTGCGCAACCTGCGGTCTCCCTTCCCGGTTGTGAAAATATGCACAGTTGTAGCGCTGCAACACTCCGTCCGAGGCGGTATATTAGCGGCTGTTGACTTCGCAAGGCATTTGTTCCTATTTCGTTCTCATGCCGCAGTCGAACAGATCCGAGCCATATCCGCTTGCGGCGACGTGGACGTCGATTCCCTTGCCGTTCGGATGGTTTGCGAGAACACGCCGACTGGGACGCACGGCAATCTCGACGTCTCGCGGCTAGCGCCGACTGCTGGCGAGGCTGTCGGGTTGAAGATCCGCAAACTCGTGGCGATCAAGATCAGGCGCATCCCTGTGTGGAAAGAAGAATGACGTCCTCCAAGAAGCGCGAGAATTCAAAGCGCTGGTACATCCGCCAGAACTTACCGCATCAGGTCGCGCTGCCGAACGACCTGTGCTGCATGGAGAACTACGATCTCCTTGAGCGGTATTGCCGGCGCTTCGAACCCCGCCCCAAGACCCAGCAGGTCACGGCAATATGGCCGAACGGCAAGCAAGAGGGCTTTCGGCTTTATTGCTTCGCGACCAAGGCTGACGCTGACGTCTTTGCGGCTGAGTTCGAGGGCACGCATTTCGATCCTGCCAAGGACCGAGAGGGCGGCCGCGTCAACGGCGCCTGGCTGCGGAGCGACGAATGGAAGCTGGTCGAACGATGCGGCCCGCTGCAATTGACGCGGTTCTTTCGGGAATACGGACGGTAGGCCTCCAAGGCTGTCGCCATCACCAACTCTTTGACCGCGCCAGCGGGGGCAGGGGGCGATTCGCAGTCGCCAGATATCCACAGAACGGGCCGCGAACACTGTGGGACTTTTCGTGGGACTTTTCGTCTGGCTTGATCCCACATTGCCGGAAATGATCGGCTTCTGTTCTCGGCGAGCGTTTTAGGCCTTGCGCCGCAAACCCTGAATATATATGGCTCCCCTCGGTCCGGAGTGTAGCGCAGCCCGGTAGCGCACTTGACTGGGGGTCAAGGGGTCGTCGGTTCGAATCCGGCCACTCCGACCATTATATCCCTTCCCCTGATTTCCATTTGCATTGCGAGCACAACGGCTCGCAACGGTGTTCCGCAAGAACGCCATGGACGCCTGCGCCCATGGCGTTGATCGTGGCGTGCCGCTGACGGCACAGGCAGTCACATCATCGACTGCGGGCTGACAAAGACGTTGCGGACGACGTCGCCTTCGTCGTTGAGCAGGATCGTCACCTTCTCGCCCACCTTGATCGACGGCAAGGCAACGTCGCGCGGAATCGTATAGCTGCCGCCATGATCGAGGGTAATGACGCGAGCGCCGGCATTGAACCGGGCGACGATGCCGCTGGCGTCGGATGCGAGGGCCGAGCCTGAAAAAAGGGCTATCGCGGCGGCGGCAAGAATGAGCTTGTTCATGATCGTAACTCCCTATGGTGGTTGTTGAGGTCCGGGGCCCTGGGGCGCCTCGGGTGACATCTACAACTACGACCGGCAGCGTCCGCTTGTTGCTGCCGCCGCGGTAAACTCGGGACACGTTTTGATCAAGCGATCTTGCCCTGCGCGCTGAAACCGGAATGGAAAGTCATCGTTCACGCGCGACGCCTGGGCCGGCGTCGAAGCCATGGCGCTGATCGCGGAAAAAGAAAAAGCCACGGGTGGGGGCCCATGGCTTTTCTGAGTCTGACAGGCCGACGGAAATCGGCCTCTCGATGCGGCCTCACTTAGCGGAGAACCGCCCGGACCTTGTCGCCTTCGTCGTTGAAATGGATCGAGACGGTTTCGCCGGCCTGGATCACGGGCAGGGCGACGTCACGCGGAACGGTATAGCTCTTGCCGCTCTCCAGGGTAATGACGCGCGTGTCCGCATTGATGTTGCCAACGACACCACTTGCAGTCGAGGCAAATGCGGCGCCGGTCATGATCGAAAGTGCAGAGGCAGCGAGGATGATCGTCTTCATTTTCGTATTCCTTTCGTAGGTCCGTAGCGAGGCCGAAATCTTTGTCGGGCTGCTATTTCTTGTTGCAGGTCACCAAGTCTCGGAGTCGTCGCACTTAGCGGAGGACGGCCTGGACCTTGTCGCCTTCATCGTTCAGTTGGAGCGAGACGGTGTCGCCGGCCTGGATCGCAGGCAGGGCAACGTCGTGCGGGACGGTAAAGCTCTTGCCGCTTTCAAGAGTAATGACGCGGGTGCCGGTGTTGATATTTCCAACAATGCCGCTACCTGGCGAAGCAAGGGCAGCGCCGGCCATGATCGAAAGTGCCGATGCGGCGAGGATTATCTTCTTCATTTTCATATTCCTTTCATTTTTCGGTAGCGAGGCCGAGGTATTTATTCGGTCGTTCCGCTTACCATCATCAGATAGGTGCCTATCTCTGTGATTGCTACGGGCCGGGTGGTCACTCTGATTCACAAAGCAGTCACGCCGTGTTGAGCCGGCAAATGGTGCCGGACTGTTCACAAAAGCGGCTCCGTGTGTGCAATGGCCGGCTGCGGATGTGACTCGTTGCGGTGGATGCCCGAACTCTGGTGGCCGGCGTTGTCAGTGCGGAATTGGTGCCTGCGCCTGGTACAAAGGGGCAGGCGATGCCGGGGGCGCTGGCTTTGGGGCTGCCGGCAGGCGGTGATGGGATTTCCGGCGGATGAGTGCGGCGGGCGCCGAGAGAGCGGGTTGCTCGGTGGCTATCCGGAAGTCCAAATGCAAAGAAGGGCCGATGGCCTTCTTTCGCAGGCTGCTATCTCTTGATGCAGGGCACCAAGTATTGGGGTCTGGCCGCCGCATCAGTGGAGGATGGCTGGACCTTGTCGCCTTGCGGTCGCGGGGTGTGGACGAGAGGGATAGGGAGGAGGGGCTTCAGCCAGCCAGGCAAGGGAGGCGCCGAGCATGCGGGTGCCTCAAGGCGCAGTCGTTTGCGGATGCGTTGGGTTCTAGCTGTTGGCCCATCGCATGTTGCCGGTTGCCCGGGCGCCAAACGCAAAGAAAGCCATGGGTGGGAGGACCCATGGCTTTCTTTTGGCAATCGCGACAGTTTGATTGGGGCATCAAGCCATCGTTGGTGGCGGCTTAGCGCAGAACGCTCTGGACGCGGTCGCCTTCGTCGTTGAGCTGGATCGAGATCTTTTCGCCGGCCTGGATCGCGGGCAGAGCAACGTCACGTGGAACGGTGTAGCTCTGGCCGCTCTCGAGAGTAATGACGCGAGCGTCGGCATTGATCTTGGCAACAACACCGTCAGAGGACGAAGCAAGTGCAGCGCCGGTCATAAGAGTAAATGCGGAAGCGGCGAGGATGAGCTTGTTCATTGTATTATTCCTTTCACTTTTCGGTAGCGTGGCCGGAATTTTTTGTCGGCCGTTTCGCTTACCACAGACACATAGGCGCCTATCTGTCCGATTGCCACTGGCCGAGCGGTAACTCTGTGTCACAAATCGCTCACGGCAATTTGAGCCGGCAAATGGGTGCCGCAACGTTCGCCAAGCCGGAATGATGGGCGCAATCGCCGGCAATGACCGCGTCAGTTGGCGGCGTCGAAGGCGCGCTGGTGGCGTGCCTCGAGCGCGATCGCGCCCCAGATCAGCCCGAGCAGCAGGTAGAAATGGCGCCAGTGGTCGGTGTCGATGACGGTGCCAAGGGCGATGTGGCCGAGGAACACGACATAGGCAGACAGCAGGTAGGGCTGCCACGGCCGGTTGCGCAGGAGGATGCGGAAGCCAGCGGCTACGGTCCACACGATCAGCGTCAGGTAGCTGGCGAAGCCGAGCCAGCCATAGTCCATCAGCGCCTTCAGCCAGATGTTGTGCGTGTCCTCGCCATAGATCTGGCCGAAGACCAGCGGACCGATGCCGAGCGGCTTTTCGGTGGCCAGCAGGAAACCGATGGCGTAGCGGGCGAAGCGGCCGAGCCGCGCCCCATCATAATCCTGCACGAGCTGGGCGCGTGTCGCGAACAGTTCGCCGATGCCGGGAATCTGGAGCGCAACGAGCAGTGCGGCAGCCAGCAATGTCACGACGGCCATGCTCATGACTGCGATCCTGAGCCGGAAACGGCCGCTGTTGCTCTGCAGGAACAGGAAGCCGGTGAGCAGGATTGCCGACGCGCCAAACAGGCCCCAGGCACCGCGCGAGAAGGAGAGGAAGATTCCGCCGGTGACGACCAGCAGCAGCACCGCATGCAGCGCCATCCTGGCGGGACGTTCGGTCAAGACGCGGAAGAGCAGGTAGATGCCTGGCAGGGCCAGGAACGGCCCGAAGACGTTGGGGTCCTGGAAGGCGCCGGCGGCGCGGCCGAATTTTGTGAACATCTCGGCCCCTGGCACGGCGCCGAAATATCCGAGAATGCCGAGCACGGAGGTGACCACGGCCGACGTCACCCAGGACAGGAAGATGACCCGGTAGAGTTTCGGATCGGTCTCGGTCACCGCGGCAAAGAAGATCGCGGTGAAGGCCAGGAACAGCGACACCGCGAGATAGAGCGGCGTGCCCATCAGGTTCGACATCTGGGTCATCGAAATCATGCCGCCGATGTTGAACACCACGAGCAGGACAACCAGCGGCGTGATGGCCCGCGTGATGCGCAACCCGAAGAGCGACCAGACGGCGATCAGCCCGGCCATGTAGAGCTCGTATGGGGCAGGCTCGCGGATGACGAACCCGGACAGCAACACGCCCAGCGCAATCGCGCCGGTGGAAATCAGCCCGATCAGCTTGGCATTGATCGCAGCCCGCGGCAGCTCGTAGGTGATCGCGCTCAATAGGCGTTTTCCGTGTCGAGCAGGCGGATCGGCGTCAGGAACAGGATCTTCATGTCGAACCAGAGAGACCAGTTCTCGATGTAGTAGAGATCGAATTCCGTGCGCTTGCGGATCTTCTCGTCTGTGTCCATCTCGCCGCGCCAGCCGTTGATCTGTGCCCAGCCGGTGACGCCGGGCTTGACCTTGTGGCGGGCGAAGTAGCCATCGACCACTTCATTGTAGAGCAGGTTGTGCGATTGGGCCGCGATCGCGTGCGGGCGTGGACCGACGAGCGACAGGCTGCCGAACAGCGAATTGAAGAACTGCGGCAGCTCGTCGATCGAGGCCTTTCGGATGAACCGGCCGACACGGGTGACGCGCGGGTCGTTCTTGGTCACGCTCTTGCGCGCCGACGGGTCCGACTGGTCCGTATACATCGAGCGGAACTTGTAGACCTCAATCACCTCGTTGTTGAAGCCGTGGCGCTTCTGCTGGAACAGAATCGGGCCCTTGCTGTCGAGCTTGATGGCGATGGCGGTGGCGATCATGACAGGCGAAAAGACGATGATGCCGAGCAGGCTGAAAGCGATGTCGAATGCGCGTTTGGCAACCGAATCCCAGTCGTTGATCGGCTTGTCGAAGATGTCGAGCATCGGCACGGCGCCGATGTAGGAATAGGCGCGTGGCCGGAACTGCAACTGGTTGGAATGCGCCGACAGCCGGATGTCGACCGGAAGCACCCACAGTTTCTTCAGCAGCTGCAGCACCCTGGTCTCCGCCGTCAGCGGCAGCGAGACGATCAGCATGTCGATGCGGGCGATGCGCGCGAATTCCAACAGTTCCGAGACGGTCCCCAGCTTCGGATAGCCGGCGACGATCGGCGGCGAGCGCCTGTCGTCGCGGTCGTCGAAGATGCCGCAGATGCGGATGTCGTTGTAGGGCTGCTGCTCGATCGATCGGATAAGCACCTCGGCGGCCTTGCCGCCGCCGACGATGACGGCGCGCCGCTCCATCCGCCCGTTGCGCGCCCACTTGCGGATGACGCGCGCCATGACCAGGCGCAACCCGATCAGCAACGACAGGCCAAGGACGAACCAGCTGCCGAACAGCAGGCGGGAATATTCTGCCGAAACCTTCATGAAGAAGGCCGTAAGCGACATCAGCGCAAAGGTCGTTGCCCAACCCAGGGCGATCCGCCCAATCGAGCCGCTCGGCCGCAGCAGCGATTGCAACTGGTAGCAGTCCATGACTTCGAAGAAGAGGACCGCTGCAAAGGACCCAGCCAGGATGACCAGCGGGTATTGCCAGCTGAGATGGCTGAGGAAGCCGACATGGTAGGCATAGAGCGCCAGTCCTGAGACAACAAGAAAAGCGAACTCGGCGAGGCGCAGCCAGCCGCTGACCATGACCGGGGACATGGTGTCGCGCCGGTATTGGGCCGCCACTTCCTGGGCGACGCTGCTCAGCTTGGCGGTATCGGACTTCGTGCCGTCGCCGCTAGCCGCCTTGACGGCTTCCGCGCTGAAGCGGTGCTTGGGGTCGGAGTTGGTCATTGTCGTCGATCTGTTGGTCGGCTGCCCGATTGCCAGATCGGCATAACAAAGATGAGCTAAGAAACTCTTGAGCGGGTCGGGCGACTTCTAAAGGTATTCAGCCGCGGCGCGGCAAGAGGGCCGAGAAATATGCTTTCTCGACATCGCTGGCCATCACAGCCACCCCGAAGCGGGACTTCAGATCGACAGCCCCAGGCAGCAGTTTTGCGTATGTATCGGGCCTTTCCAGCACCAATCGCATCTTCTTGCTGATTTCCTCGGCACTTGGCATGACAAGGGCAGGGGAGTTTGCTCCCAGGATTTCAGGAATGCCGCCGACGGCAGTCGCAATGATCGGCTTGCCCGCGGCCAACGCCTCGAGCACGATGTAGGGCATGGCTTCGGCACGCGAGGGCACCACGACGCAGCCGGCAAGGGCGAATGCCTGCCGGGCCGGCATGGGCGGCATGAAGCGGACGTCGTCGGCGAGGCCAAGTCTTTCGACCTGCGCACGGTAGCGTGGCAGGTCCTCGCCGTCGCCGACCATCACGGCGGTGACCTTGCGGCCGAGATCTTGCCGCAGCCTGGCCAGCGCATCGATGAAAAGGTCCGGGCCCTTCAGGTCGCGCATCATCCCGATATAGAGAAAGTCGGCGCCGCCGGCGGGCACCGGCTCGAATTCTTCGTCCCTCAGCCCGTTGTAGACCAGGCTGTTCGGCACGCGCGGCGCGCCGACCTTGCGGATGAAGGTGCGGCGTTCGTAGTCGGAGACGAACAAGAGGTGGTCGGTGAAGCGTTCCATCAGGCGTTCGAGGCCGAAGAACAGCTTTCCGGTGACGGTCCTCTCGTCATAGTGCAGACTGCCGCCATGCGGCGAATAGAGGCGGGCCACGCAATACCTTGAAACCCGCAACAGTGAGCCGAACGCACGTGCATAGACGCCACCCTTGGCGCCGTGCCCGTGCAGCACGTCCGGCCGCAATTCCTTGATGATCTTGTAGGTGCGCCAGCCGTCGGCAATGTCGCCGGGGCCGACGTGGCGCTGCATTGATGTGCGCTTGATGCCCAGTGCGAGCATGGGCCGGATCGCCTCGAACAGGCGCTCCTCGTGTTCGCCGCCGGTCGTCGAGTCGCAGATGATGCCGACCTGATGGCCGGCTGCCACCTGCGCCTCGGTCAGGTCGCGCACATGCCTGAAGATGCCGCCGACCGGCGACCTGAAGCAGTGGACGATCCGGAGTTTGCGGGGCACGGTCTGCTGCACGGCGACTTAGAACAGCCGTTCGCGGACGTAGATCGTATCACCGGGCAGGAGTGGGTCGCTGGTCACGACGCGACCGGTCATCACTTTCCCGTTGATGTCGCGGGTGATGTCGACATTGCCCTGGTTGGCGCGGGCGCTGTAGCCGCCGGCCATGGCCACGGCCTTTTGCACGGTCAGACCGGGAACATAGGAATATTGGCCTGCGGCTCCGACTTCGCCCATGACGAAGATCGGCCGGTAGCGGTCGACCTCGACCGAAACGTCGGGATCGCGCAGATAACCCTGGCGCAGCTTGGCTGCCAATGCCTTCTCGACTTCCTGCGCGGTGTAGCCGCGCGCCGCAACGCCGCCGACGAGCGGGAAGGATATGTAGCCCGACTGGTCGACGCTGTAGGTGTTGGTCAGTCCTTCCTGCTCGAACACGGTGACTCGGATGCGGTCGCCGGCGCCGAGGCGGTAGGGCTGGTCGAGAACCTCATGAAAAGCAGCCGGTGCCGGTTTGTAGCTCGAGCAGCCGGTGAGGGCGAGCATGACGGCAACAAGCGCGTGGCTGACGGCAAGGGAGCTTTTCATTTCGGCAGACACACCTTCGACTGCTTGCCGCCACGCTGCGGGATATCGGTTCGCGTCCGTTATCGTCTTGTTAGGGTTAATGCCGGGTAAAGGGCTGGGCGATCTTGCTTGAGCGCAGGAGAGTGCAGCTCGGCGATGTTAACGCCTGAGTTACCATGTTTGTTTACCATGCAGCCTGCCTAGCCTCGGGAGTAGGAATGCATGTCTGGCGTCCAATCCACTGCCGGTGATGTCGATGTTGATCTCGGCCATCTCTTCGCCAGTCTTGCGAGAAACTGGCTGCGCTTGCTGTTGGTTGCATTGGCCGTCACCGGTCTGGCCTTTGTGCTTGCTTCGCTGGCGACACCTCATTACCGCGCCGAGACACGCCTTTTGATCGAAACGCGGGAATCGGTCTTCACGCGACCCGACGGCAGCGGCGAGAACGAACGACCCATGCTCGACGAGGAGGGGGTGACCAGTCAGGTCGAGGTCATCGGTTCGACCGACATCCTCAAGCAGGTTGCCAAGCAGCTCGATCTGGCAAGCCGGCCGGAATTCGACGCGGCCGAAGAAATGTCGACGATTTCGCGTTTTCTGGTCATTGCCGGGCTCAAGGCCGATCCAAATGAAATGCCGCCGGAGGAACGTGTACTCAAGGCGTTCCGCGAGCAGCTGACCATCTATCGCGTCGAGAAGTCGCGCGTCATCGTCATCCAGTTCTCGTCATCGGATCCCAAGCTCGCCGCGGAAGTGCCGAACGCCATTGCCGACGCCTATCTGGCCTTCCAGCGCACGTCCAAGCTCGAGTCGAGCACCGAGGCGACCGACTGGCTGAAGCCCGAAATCGCCGACCTGAACCAGCGCGTCAAGGATGCCGAAGCGCGCGTCGCCAGCTTCCGGTCGCAGTCCGACCTGTTGATCGGCCAGAACAATTCGGCGCTTGCCACCCAGCAGCTTTCCGAACTCTCCAGCGAATTGTCGCGCGTTCGTGCCAACCGTTCGGCGGCCGAGGCGACAGCCCAGAGCGTGCGCCAGGCATTCAAGAGCGGCGGCTCGATCGACGCGGTGCCGGAAGTTCTGTCTTCGGGCCTTATCCAGCGCCTGCGCGAGCGGCAGATCCAACTGCGGACCGACATTGCCGATCTTTCGACGACCCTGCTGCCCAATCATCCACGCATCAAGGCGCTCAATTCCCAACTTGCCGACCTGAATGTCCAGATACGTGCGCAGGCGGAAAAGGTTCTTGCGGGCCTGGTTAATGAGGCTGCGAGCGCCGATCTTCGTGAAAAGCAGCTGGTTGCCGACCTCAACAGGCTGAAAGTGGAATCCGGGCGCGTGTCGGAAGAAGAAGTCGAGCTGCGGGCGCTCGAGCGCGAGGCCGCCGCCCAGCGCGCGCTTCTCGAATCCTATCTGACCCGCTACCGCGAGGCCTCCTCGCGTCAGGATCGCAACTATCTTCCGGTCGACGCACGCGTCTTTTCGCGCGCCATCGTGCCGTCCGAATCCTATTTCCCCAAGGTCATGCCGATCGTCGGTGCGGCATTCGTCGGTTCGCTGTTGTTGATGGCGATCTTCACATTGCTGCGGGAGCTGTTCTCCGGCCGTGCGATGCGCCCGGCTGCCGGTTCTCGCGTGTCACCGGTGACACAGGTTCCCATGCCGGTGCGCCGCGCGGCAAGCCTGCCCGACGAAGCGGAGCCCCGGTCGTGTGATGATGCCGGAGAGCCGGTCGTCGCCGTAGAATACGAAGACACGCAGGCAGAAGTTCAGCCGCTTGACGACGAAGAGCCGCTCGTTGCCGCGACGCCAGCCGCGCCGATCATCCATGCCGGCATCAGCATCGAGACGGCAGCCGAAAAGCTCATCGCTGGCGGTGCCGCGCGCGCAATCTTCATTTCGCCCGAAGGTGATGACGCGGCGGCGACCGCGGTACTTGTGGCCCGCGAAGTGGCCGACACCGGCCTGCGCGTGCTGTTGCTCGATCTGACCGCCTCAGGCGCTGCCTCTCGGCCGATGCTCGACGGTGGCCGCTATCCCGGCATCACCAATCTGCTTGCTTCGGAGGCCCAGTTTAGCGATGTCATCCGCGCCGACCACTATTCGGACTGCGATGTCATGCCGGTGGGTACCGCCGATCCGGCGCGCGCCATGCGTGCCGCCGATCGGTTGCCGATCATCATGGAATCGTTGACAACGGCCTATGATCTGGTGGTCGTCGAATGCGGCCCGGCCGATGCCGACGAGATCAGGCGCCTGGTCGGCGACGGTACCGAGGTGCTGGTCAGCTTCCTTCAGCATGACGACGAGATCGCCGATGTGGCCGATGGCCTGCGTGCTGGCGGCTATGAGGATGTCATCCTGGTGACCCCGGTTGGCCATGACTTGCCGACGACGCCACAGCCGACGCGCTCGGCGGCCTAGTCTTCCTCTGCAGGCGAAGCCTTACCGCGCACGCCCGAACGCAGACGCTTTACCATGGCCCATAACGTGGTGTTGTTCTTGACCGCAGTCTTGAGCCGCGCGGTCGACTTCAGCCCGAGCGCATAGAGCCGGCCCTTTGCCGTCATCGGCAGCAGAACGTCGGCGTGCTGGATTTCGATATCGCACCATTGCCGTTTGTACGGCTCGTCGCCGACGCTGAAATCGTAGATGTCGAAGCCCTGGTCGCAAGCCTCGGAGATGTTGTCGAAGAACAGGTATTCGCCCGGGCTGACATAGCCCAGTTCGTCGTCGGCTATGGCGCCGAATTCGCAGACCATGCGGTTGCCGGCGCGGCTCGACCCGGTGACCGCGCGGTATTTTCCGCCGACGTCCAGGCCGTGAAGGATAAAGGGCGACGGGTCTTTCTGCAGCGCATCGACAAACAGCTTGCGGAAGAATGTACGGACGCCGGCATCGGCGAAGACGTCGGTAATGCCCATAGCGCCAAAACGCTGTTCCTTCATCGCGTAGAACGCGTCCAGCATGGCGTTGACGTCCGCTTCTGTCGTCGCAACGATACGGCGGGCACCGCCCACGGCGTCGTACTTCCGTTCCTGGCTGCGATGCCGTTTGCGTTTCTTCTTGCCGCTGGTGCGCGTCAGAACCGCCTCGAAACCGCCGACCAGGTCGACCCCCAGGGCGACGTTGGGGCTAGGCGTGGAGGTGAGCTTGAGCAGCGGATTGGGCAGCCCGTCGAGATCGGTGATGAGGCGGTCGAACGCGACCACGTCGATATCCGGACGTGCCCGGCGGATCGAGCCGATGAGGCTTTCAATCTCGGCAGTGCTTGCCGTTGCAAGCCAGTTCCTGTCAGCTGCAGGAAAATTGCCGTTCGCGTGCTTGCCGCTGAGAAATCGGGCAATGCGAAACGGCCCTTCGTGGCTTACCTCAAGCGCAACGGACAGTACCGGCCGTCCCTTGGCGTTCAGCGTCGCAATCACCGCATCGACATTGTTCGTTTCTATCCAGGTGGACACCCATCCCGGGCACTGTGCCGGTGCCGAGACTCCTGCCGATTTGCCATAGGCCTTGATTGCCTCGCGCGTGGCTGGAATGGCGACAGCGGTCAGGATGTCGCCAGCATTCGCGCCCTGGCGCAACAAGGCGCTGTTTTCGCCGGGAGCGGCAGCGTCAACCATACTTCAATCCTTGCCGGCTATTCATCGGCATGTGGAACGCGTTTCCCTGCGTGTTCGATGCGGCCAAGCCTACGCACCAAAGGTGAAGGAATGATCGACGCAGCCCGTAAGCTGGCTCTCATGCTGATCGGATATGCAGGGCTGGGTGCGCTGGCCAGGCCATTCGTCGGCAGCGTCGGCGCTATTCTCATGCTGCATCGGGTCACTGCCTTCCTCGATCGACCGGACGGGCCCAACCGCCATCTCAGCATCGCGCCGCACTTCCTCGACGCGCTGATCGGCGAGATGAAGCGCATGGGATATGCTTTCGTCTCGATGGACGAAGCCGTGGCGCGCCTGCGCTTGGGCGACAAGGGCGGCCGGTTTGCAGCATTGACTGCCGACGATGCCTATCGCGACAACCTCACCGAAGCGCTCCCTGTTTTGGAAAAGCACGCAGCCCCGATGACCATCTACGTCGCCTCGGGCCTGACTGGCGGCGACGCCGATCTTTGGTGGGAGGTGCTCGACGACATCGTCGAGGCAGGCAGGCCGCTTTCTGTGGCCATGCCGGAGGGCGAGGTGAATCTCGATTGCTCGACGCCGGAAGGACGATCGAACGCGTTCCGGCGCTTGTCGGCCCACATCACCACGGACGTGCGCGAGGAAGATCAGCGCGCTGTTCTGCGCCGTTGGGCCGAAATGGCCGGCGTCGACGCTTCGGCCCTCAACCGCAAGCTGCTGATGAACTGGGACGAGATCAGGCGCTGTGCCGCGAACCCGCTGGTCACCATCGGCGCGCATACCGTGCACCACTACAACCTCAAGCGTTTGAGCAGGGAAGTCGCATTGCGCGAGATGTACCGCTCGCGCAGCATGATCGAAGTCGAGCTTGGCTATGCACCGCGCCATTTTGCCTATCCCTACGGCTATCCGGCGGCGGCGGGTTTGCGCGAGACCGAACTGGCGCGCGAGGCAGGCTATCTCTCGGCGGTGACCACGCGTCACGGCATCCTGCGGCCCGAGCATGCCGGTAACCTGCACGCCCTTCCCAGGCTTTCGGTCAACGGCAGGTATCAGGATCTCGCGGCGGTGCGGGCCATGCTGTCGGGCACGACGACGCTGCTGGCCAACGGCGGCCGGCGGGTCGTCACTGTGTGATGTTTAGCGGCCGGCGGCCTTCGACGGCTTGAGCATCCATTTGATGATCCACATCGCCGGCAGGATCCACAGCAGCCCGCTGAAGAAGAAGAAGGCGAGGTGGACGACCGGGCCCGACTGCGACAGCTGTGCCACCGCCACCATGGTCGCGATCAGCGCGTAGACGATCACCAGCAGCACCAGCAGCACGGTTCCGATCAGCTTCTTGACGCGCACGGGCATTTCTTGATCCTTTGTCCAGGTTCCGCATAGTCGCTCTGGCCAACCGGCGCAACCGGTGAGGACATGCGGCGCGACTGCGTGTCGCGTGGGCCGAACTTGCCAGCGGGGCCGCTATGGTCCACCAGTCCCGCGGTTTCGAACGAGCCGGGAACGATTGCAATGTCAGCCATGACCAACACCGCCGCACCGCTTGCCGAGCGAAACCGCGAACTGCGCAATCGCACGCTCGTGCGCGGCTGGCTCTATGTCGTGCTCCTGGTCCTGTTCGCTCTTGTCATGGTCGGCGGCGCCACGCGCATGACCGGTTCGGGGCTTTCCATCACCGAGTGGAAACCGATCCACGGCGTCATCCCGCCGCTCAATCAGGCCGAATGGCAGGAAGAGTTCGAAAAATACCAGCAGATCCCGCAATACGAGCAGATCAACAAGGGCATGACCGTTGACGAGTTCAAGGGCATCTTCTGGTGGGAATGGGCGCATCGCCTGCTCGCCCGCGGCGTCGGCTTCCTGGTGGCAATTCCGCTTGCCTTCTTCTGGCTCTCCGGCCGCCTCGAACGCCGCCTCAAGCCGCGCTTGGTCGGACTTTTGGCGCTCGGCGGCTTCCAGGGCTTCATCGGCTGGTGGATGGTCGCCTCGGGGCTTTCGGAGCGGGTTTCGGTCAGCCAGTACCGGTTGGCGATCCACCTGACCTTCGCCTGCATCATCGTCATGGCCGTCACCTACATCGCGCGCGGCCTCGCGACCTATTCGCAAACACCGGCCGATCGCCGCGTCCAGCGCTTCTCGGGCATCATGGTGCTGCTGGTCATGTTCCAGATCTATCTCGGCGCGCTGGTCGCCGGCCTGCATGCCGGCCTCTCCTATAATACCTGGCCGCTGATGGATGGCGCCATCGTTCCCGGTGATCTGCTCGTCATCGAGCCGATATGGCGCAACTTCTTCGAAAGCCCCAAGACGGTCCAGTTCGTCCACCGTATGTTTGCTTATACGGTTCTGGTGGTGGCGCTGTGGCACGCATTTTCGACCATGCGGGCAGCACCTGGGTCGACGCACGCGCGCCGGGCATGGCTGCTGGCGCTGCTGATCGTGGGGCAGGGCGCTATCGGCGTCGGCACGTTGCTTATGCAGGCGCATATGCACTGGGCACTGCTGCATCAGGGATTCGCGCTGGTCGTGCTGATCTTCGCCACCGCCCATTGGCGCGGCACCAAGGGCGCTTATGCCCTGGAGAACGACGTGGAAGTCAGAAGCTAGAGCGCACGTCGCGGATTGCAGCGACCACGCGGAGTTCGCTCTGTTCGTCCTCGTCGTTGTTGTCTTCCGCGTGCCAGGAAGCCGACAGGCAGCCCCAGGCGATGGCATGGTCGAGGATCGCGTCGGGGCGCTGGCCAAGCGTTCTGGCAAAGGTCTCGGCCATATGCGCGATGCGCTCCGGATCGAGACAAAGATCGCCCTGGCGGTCCAGCGGATTGTAGAAGAAATTCGCCGCGTCGAAGCCGGGGTCGCCCAGGATGCCCTTGGGGTCGATCACCAGCCAGCCGCGTTCGCCGTGCAGGATGTTGTCGTGATGCAGGTCGCCAAGCAGCACGCGCAATTCGTGCGGTTCTGACAGCAGGCGCTCGGCAACCGCGGCCGTCTCGACATAGAGGCTCTCCACGCCGGCATGGTGGTCGATCCGGGCCTTCTTGAACAGGCTGGCGAACCGCTCTCTCAGCGGCTGCAGGTCGGCAGGGGGAGGGATGTCGGACGGCGACAACAGCCTTGCCATCACCTCGTTGGCGATGTCAGTCGCATGTCGGTCGCCAGAATCGTTCAGCTCATCGACCAAAAGCCTGTCGCCGGCATATTCGAGAAGCATGTTGTGCCCCTCGAAGCCAAGCAGCCGCACCGCGCCCACGCCATCGCGCCACGACAGATAATGCGCGCCGCGCAGCTCGTCGGCGACATCATCGAACGGCTTGAGGGCTTTGATCACCGCTGGACCGCCGTCGGCCAGCCGCACTTTCCAGATGCGGCTGGAGAATGTCTCTGCGATGAGCTGCGGATCGCTGACGTTCCAGCGCGCTGGAAAAGCAGCCTGATCCACCTTAGTGCTTGAGCCCGAGCATCAGGTCCATGTTCTGCACGGCTGCACCCGAGGCGCCCTTGCCGAGATTGTCGAGCAGGGCGACCAGATTGACCTGGCCCTGGCCTTCGGTGCCGAAGGCGTAGAGCTTCATGCGGTCGCTGTCGGCCAGTTCGGTCGGGTCGAGGCGATCAAGCTTGGCGCTGGTCGCCAGCGGCACGACTTCGACGATGTCCTGCCCGGCGTAGTGCGCAGCGAGCGTCGCGTGGATGTCGGCGATCGACACCGCCCCGTTGAGATCGGCGAGGTGCAGCGGCACCTGCACGATCATGCCCTGGGCAAAGCGGCCAACCGACGGCGCAAAGATCGGCCGCCGCTCGAGCAGGCCGTGCTGCTTCATCTCGGCAACGTGCTTGTGCATCAGCGGCAGCCCGTAGAGGAAATGCGGCGAGGCGATGTGATCCTCCCGGCTGGGGTCCTCCATCTGGGCGATCATCTGCTTGCCGCCGCCGGTATAGCCGGAGACGGCATTGACGCTGACCGGATAGTCGGCGGGCAGGATGCCTGCCGCGACCAGCGGGCGGATGAGCGAGATGGCGCCGGTGGGATAGCAGCCCGGGTTGGCGACCAGCCGTGCATCGGCGATGCGCTGGCGCTGGGCAGCGTCCATTTCGGCGAAACCATAGGCCCAGTCGGGGTGGACGCGGTGCGCCGTCGAGGTGTCGATGACGCGCGTCGAATTGTTGCCTTCAAGGATGCGCACAGCCTCCTTGGATGCATCGTCGGGCAGGCACAGGATGGCGACATCGGCCTCGTGCAGCCGCTCGGCCCTGAGATCGACGTTGCGGCGCTCGGCCTCCGGAATCGACAGGACGGCAAGATCGTCGCGGGCGGCAAGTCGCGTCCGAATCTGGAGGCCCGTGGTGCCGTGCTCGCCGTCGATGAAGATTTTCGGTTTCATTGTCTGTCGTTCCGTCGAAAATTAAGCAGTGTCAGAGGGTTGTGGCCAAAATCGGACTCAAGCCGGCAAGCCGTTGAATCATCGCCTCAGCCGTTGTCTCGTGCCTTCCGTTCAGCCAGCAGGCCGAGATAGTGCATCGCGACCGTCGATCCGGCGATGGCCGTAATATCGGCATGGTCGTAGGCCGGTGCAACCTCCACGATATCGGCGCCGACAATATCGATCTGGGTCATCTGGCGCAGCACCGAAAGGATCTTGGCCGATGAAGGGCCACCTGCGACAGGCGTGCCCGTTCCGGGTGCATATGCCGGGTCAAGGCAGTCGATGTCGAAGGTGACATAGGTCTTCTTGCCGCCGGTACGCTCGGCAATCGCATAGGCGATGTCGGCGGCGCGCATTTCCTCCACTTCGTGGCCGTAGAGGATCTTGATGCCAAAATCCTCCGGCGCGTGCGTCCGTATGCCGATCTGGATCGAGCGGTCGGGGTCGATGATGCCGTCACGCACCGCGCGCCCGACGAACGAGCCGTGGTCGATGCGCTTGCCGTCGTCTGGCCAGGTGTCCTGGTGGGCGTCGAACTGCACCAGCGCCATCGGACCGTGGATCGCGGCATGCGCCTTCAGCACCGGCCAGGTGACGTAATGGTCGCCGCCGAGCGTCAGCAGGAAGGCGCCGGACTTGAGGATCTTGGCCGCCTCGCGCTCGATAGTCCCAGGCGTCTTCTGGTGATTGCCGCTGTCGAGCAGGCAGTCGCCATAGTCGACGACCGAGAGATCCTCGAACAGGTCGCGGTTGAACGGATATTGCGGGTCGCAGTCGAAGATCGCCGACGCGCGGCGAATCGCCTGCGGGCCGAAGCGTGCGCCGGGCCGGTTGGTGACGGCGGCATCGAACGGAATACCCCAGACGACAGCGTCGGCGCCGGCGACGTTCTTCGAATATTTGCGGCGCATGAAAGACAGTGCCCCTGCATAGGTCGGATCACTCGAACGGCCGGTGTTCGTCCGCGCGGTAAAGGCGTGATCGATCGATGAAGCGGGCATGGGCAGTCTCCTCAGTCGGTCTTTCGGGATGCGAGGCGCAAGAACTACAGAAGCAGGGCGCAAGATGCCAGCCCCGTAGCGCACTGCGTATGACAGGGCCGTAGCCGGCGCTTTCTCGGGTCATTTGAATGTCATCTGCCTTACACGCCCCTGTCATCGCAGCCGGGTAGTTCGTTGCACGCATCCTCTA
Source organism: Aminobacter niigataensis (assembly GCF_946995915.1). Lineage (GTDB taxonomy): Bacteria > Pseudomonadota > Alphaproteobacteria > Rhizobiales > Rhizobiaceae > Aminobacter > Aminobacter niigataensis. Next base: position 3,776,064 of record NZ_OX341517.1, on the reverse strand, counting down.
GCCTTGGAGCGATTCCGATGCGGACAGTCCTGGCAGGCGCAGCCTCGCTGCTTCTTACACTCGGCATTGTCACCGCGGGCCATGCCGGTTCCCGCGTCGAGCAGATCCTCGATCGCTACGAAAATGCCAATCGTTGGCGCGACCACGTCATGGTTGTGGCCCATCGCGGCGGCGGGCTGGAGGCCGGCAAGACGCGCTATCCCGAAAACTCCATGGCTTCGATCCGCGGCGTCATCTCCTCGGGCGCCGAAATGGTCGAGATCGATATACGCCGTTCGAAGGACGGCGAGTTGATCGTCATGCATGACAGCTGGCTCGACCGGACCACCAATTGCAAGGGCGAGGTCATTGCCCGCACGATGGACGAACTCAGGCACTGCCGGCTCGTCGTCGAAGGCACCGGCACCGTCACCGCCGAGTCGGTGCCGACACTGCGGGAAATGCTCGAGGCCACCGAGGGCAAGATCCTGGTCAATCTCGACAACAAACTGGAAACTGCCGACCTCGCCGACATGGTGGCGCTGGCGCGCGCCATGGGCATGGAAGAACAGGTCGTGGTCAAGGCAAACCTCTGGAGCGCCGAACGCGTGACTTCGGTCAAGCAAACCATGAGTCAGGTCGGCAGCGGGTTCCAGTTCATGCCGATCATCGCCGACGACGCGGTGCGCGACGCCGGCTTCATCGCGGCGGCGGGGAGGGCATTCTCGGCGCGGGCGGTGGAAATGATCACCTGGCGCGGCGAAGCCGAAGAGATGACTGCGTCAGGCGGGCCGCTGTTTTCGGCCAAGGTGAAGGCCGCGGCCATCCGCGACAACTGGCACATCTGGGTTGACACCCATGCCATCGTCAACAAGCCCGGCGGTTTTCTCTCCGGCGGGCGCGGTGACGAACTGGCTGTGGCAGCAGGTTTTCCCAACGAGGTATTCGGCTTCTGGGCCGAACGCGGCGCCACCATGATCCAGACCGACGAACCAAGTGCCGCGATCGAGTGGCTGTCGGCCAACGGCTATCGCGTGCCTTATGTCGATACTGATGAATCGGTGGCAGCTGCAATGGGCGAGGAGCAAGTATCTGCGCCGACCAACTGATAGGAGCGATGGGTGACGACGGGCACTGCCAGCTAGTACTCGCTGGACTTCCGGAGAGCCTTGCGCCGGTCCTTGAGCGAATATTTCGAGCCGCCCTCCTTTAGCATCTTTCGGCCCAGCTTCTTGCAGTGGTTGTCGGCCTTCTTGGCGGCCTTCCTTGCATCGGCACCCTTCTCCAGCGCCTTTTCATTGGCCCGCATCCAGCAGGTGTCGAACTGCGACGACCATTTCAGGAACTTGTTGGTGGCGGCGTCCACCGTTGTGGCGGGGGCGGCGAAGGTCACTGCGACTGCCAATGCGAGCATGCGGACCATTGAGATCTCTCCAGTCGGACTGTCGGCATCTACGCAGGGATCATACGTCAGCCATGGCCCAACGGCATGCAAAAAGAAAAGGCCGCCCGAAGGCGGCCTTTCCGAAACTGCAGGTTCGAGACGCTTAGCGCTTCGAGAACTGGAAGCTACGACGGGCCTTGGCCTTACCGTACTTCTTACGCTCGACGATACGGCTGTCGCGGGTCAGGAAGCCGCCCTTCTTGAGCACGCCGCGCAGCGTCGGCTCGTAGTAGGTCAGCGCCTTGGAGATGCCGTGACGAACGGCACCGGCCTGGCCCGACAGACCGCCACCGACGACGGTGGCGATGATGTCGTACTGACCGACGCGGTTTGCCGCGACGATCGGCTGGTTCAGGATCATCTGCAGCACGGGGCGGGCGAAGTAGGCCGCGAATTCCTTGCCGTTGACGACGATCTTGCCGGAGCCGGGCTTCACCCAGACGCGGGCGATGGCGTCCTTGCGCTTGCCGGTGGCATAGGCGCGGCCGCTCTTGTCGAGCTTCTGGACGTGGACCGGAGCTGCCGGCTGTGCGGCGACAGCGACGGTGCCGAGTTCTGCGAGCGAGCTGAGATCAGCCATGATTACGACGCCTTCTTGTTCTTGGCGTTCAGCGCGCCGACGTCGAGCGTCACGGGCTGCTGAGCGACATGCGGATGATCGGCGCCTGCATAGACGCGAAGGTTCTTCATCTGGCGACGGCCGAGCGGACCACGCGGGATCATGCGCTCAACTGCCTTCTCGAGAACGCGCTCGGGGAAACGGCCTTCGAGCAGCTGGCGCGCGGTGCGCTCCTTGATGCCGCCGGGGTGGCCGGTGTGCCAGTAATACACCTTGTCGGTGAACTTCTTGCCGGTGAACACGACCTTGTCGGCGTTGATGATGATGACATTGTCACCGTCGTCGACGTGGGGCGTGAAGGTGGGCTTGTTTTTGCCGCGGAGGATGTTGGCGACGATAGTGGCGAGACGGCCGACGACGAGACCCTCGGCGTCGATCAGCACCCACTTCTTCACCACGTCCGCAGGCTTCTGCGAAAAGGTTGCCATGGTTACATGCTTTCGTTTGGGACCTTCCGGAGAAGGCGTTTCTTGTTGCTTTCATTGGCGAGAGACGCTGCCCGACGCCAATAACAAAACGGCGACCCGATGCGGGCCGCTGCTTTGGTTGGGCTTATAGGCGAGGGCGGCTAGCCCGTCAAGCGATTCGGACCGGGTGTTGTCCTGTAAAATGAAGCAAAAACAATAAGATAAGGTAGAGGTATTATTTTACCTCACCATTTTGCCGCTTCGGCGGGATCGAATAGGTGCCGGTTGCGTGCGCCACGGTGTGCTGTTCCGGGCCGGCGACGATGTCGATATCGAACACCATCAGGCTCTTGCCCAGCTTCAGGATGCGGCAGTGGCCGTCGATCGGGCCGGCTTCAGCCTTGCGCATGAAATTGATGTTGAGATTGGTCGTTACCGACAGCGCGTCCGGCCCGGCATGGCTGAGCACGCAGACATAGCCACCGATGTCGGCGAGCGTGAACAGCGACGGCCCCGACACTGTTCCACCGGGTCGGAGGTGGCGCTCATCGGCGTTGAGCCGCACGGTGCAACCGCCTGGGGAGACCTCCGTGACCTGGTAGAAATCGTGGTGTTCGTTCAGCTGCGGGTAGACCTGTCTCAACAGGCCGTTGACCTCGCTTGCCGTCATGATCGGCGCCAATCCGTGCTGCTCGGGCATTAACTCTCCCCATTGGGTTTCCGGAGCCTTGCCCCGCATCATCCGCCACTTGCGAACCTTTGCGTTCCAAACCGAGACATAGTTGGGAACTAAAACTTGAGTGCAAGCGTATATGGCTCAAATTTGATGCTGGCGATTCTCCTTTCGCCGCATTGAATCAGTCAGGGGACACTATGGCAGAAATCGTCGCCATCAAGCGCAGCACACCGGAAGGTCCGGTTTGGTCCAGTCTCGAGAAAGGCGTGCTGCGCATTGTGCTCGCCAATCCGCCGGCCAACGCCCTGTCGATCGAGACGATGGCCGCGTTGCAGGCGCAACTGGACGGCGCGAGGGACGACAAGGCCGTGCGCGTCATTCTGCTTGCAGCGCAGGGCAAGGTCTTCTGCGCTGGTCACGACCTCAAGGAGATGACGGCGCACAGGAGCGATGCCGACCGCGGCCGTGCCTTCTTCGAGCTCACCATGTCGCGCTGTTCGGCACTGATGCAGTCGATCGTGCGCCACCCCAAGCCTGTCATCGCCGAAGTCGATGGCCTGGCGACCGCGGCCGGCCTGCAACTGGTCGCCAGCTGCGACCTCGCTATCGCCACCGATCAGGCTGCCTTCTGCACGCCGGGCATCAATATCGGCCTGTTCTGCTCCACCCCGATGGTGGCGCTGTCGCGCAACGTCTCGCGTAAGCAGGCGATGGAGATGCTGCTGACCGGCGAGACGATCGACGCCACGACCGCGCGCGACTTCGGCCTGGTCAACCGCGTCGTGCCCCGCGAATACCTGAATCATATTGTCGGCAAGTACGCCCAAACCATTGTTTCGAAATCGTCTTCGACACTGAAGATCGGCAAGGAGGCGTTCTACGCCCAGGCCGAGATGGGGCTGGTCGAAGCCTATGATCATGCCGCACGGGTGATGGTCGAGAACATGCTGGCAAGCGACGCCGAGGAGGGCATCGGTGCGTTCCTCGACAAGCGCCAGCCGGAGTGGAAGGGAGAATAGGCGTGGAACCGCGGATTTCTCTCGTGACCCTGGGGGTCGACGATCTCGACCGTGCCGTGCGCTTCTATGAGGCGATGGGGCTCAAGCGCAATCAATCGATCACCGAAGGCGTCGCCTTCTTCCAGATGGGTGGCCTGGTGCTGGGCCTTTGGGGGCGCGAGCACCTTTCGTCCGATGCGGGCATTGCCGGCGGCAAGGGCGGCTTTTCCGGCGTCTCGCTGGCCTACAACACGCGCACCGAAGCCGAAGTGGATGAAATTCTCGCGGCTGCCGAACGGTCCGGCGGCCACATCGTCAAACAGGCACAACGTGCCTTCTGGGGCGGCTGGTACGGCTATTTTGCCGACACCGAAGGCCACCTCTGGGAAGTCGCCCACAATCCCGATTTCCCCATCGCCGAGGATGGCAGCATCTCGCTGCCGTGAGGCTCCACATCGCCGACCGGGTTTGCGGCGACTGCCGAAAGGCGGTATCCGGAACCGTCGAACGAGGACGGCCATGAACCACGACGCCTACGATGATGCCTATTTCGCCGGCATCCTGAATTCGGTCAGGACCATCGCCGTCGTCGGTGCTTCGGCCAACGACGTACGACCGAGCTTTTTCGTCACCAAATATCTCATCGCCAAGGGCTACGAGGTCTTCCCGGTCAACCCGGGCCATGCCGGCAAGGAAATCCTCGGTCGGATGACCTATGCCAGCCTTGCCGACATCCCCGTTGCGGTCGATATGGTCGACGTCTTCCGGGCGTCGAGCGCCGTGCCTGCCATCGTCGACGAAGTGCTCAAGCTCGATCCGCTGCCCAAGGTTGTCTGGATGCAATTGACCGTGCGCCACGACGAAGCCGCCGCGCGCGCCGAAGCTGCCGGCATCAAGGTCGTCATGAACCGCTGCCCCAAGATCGAATACGCCAGGCTGGCAGGCGAGATCGGCTGGACCGGCGTCAATTCCGGCGTGATTTCGTCCAAGCGGCCGGTGATGCGGCAAGGCTTCCAGAGTTTCGGCATCCGCGCAAAGTAGATGGCCGAAGCCGTTGCTTTGCAGCGCCGATTGGAAATTTCGTCCGCGACAGCCGGTCAGCCGGAAATTTTCGTCTTTGCATTCCGGGGCCGGCTCCGCCAAAGATGTCAGCCGATTTGACGGACCTATTCTTTGGAGAGAACCATGTCCCAGCGTACCCCGGGCTTCAACACGCTTGCCGTCCACGCCGGCGCGAAACCCGATCCGGCCACTGGCGCGCGCGCCACGCCGATCTACCAGACCACCTCCTATGTCTTCGATGATGCCGACCACGCCGCTTCGCTGTTCGGGCTGAAGGCTTTCGGCAACATCTACACCCGCATCATGAACCCGACCCAGGCCGTGCTCGAAGAACGTATCGCGGCCCTTGAGGGCGGCACGGCCGCACTCGCCACCGCCTCGGGCCATGCGGCGCAGATGCTGGTGTTCCACAACCTGATGCGCCCGGGCGACAATTTCGTCGCCGCCAACAAGCTCTACGGCGGCTCGATCAACCAGTTCGGCCATGCCTTCAAGAATTTCGGCTGGGAAGTCCGTTGGGCCGACACCAACGATCTGTCCGGTTTCGAGAAGCAGATCGACGCCAAGACCAAGGCGATCTTCATCGAGAGCCTTGCCAATCCCGGCGGCACCTTCGTCGACATCGAGAAGGTGGCGGATATTGCCCGCAAGCACGGCCTGCCGCTGATCGTCGACAACACGCTGGCAAGCCCGTACCTGATCCGCCCGATCGAGCATGGCGCCGACATCGTCGTGCATTCGCTGACCAAGTTCATCGGCGGCCACGGCAATTCGATTGGCGGCGTCATCGTCGACGGTGGCACCTTCGACTGGTCGAAGTCGGGCAAGTATCCGATGCTGTCGGAGCCGCGCCCCGAATATGGCGGCGTCGTGCTGCACGAGACCTTCGGCAATTTCGCCTTCGCCATCGCCGCGCGCGTGCTGGGCCTGCGAGACCTCGGCCCGGCGATCTCGCCGTTCAACGCGTTCCTGATCCTCACCGGCCTCGAGACCCTGCCGCTGCGCATGCAGCGCCATTGCGACAACGCGCTGACGGTCGCCGGCTGGCTCTCCGACCACCCCAAGGTCGAGTGGGTGGCCTATCCCGGCCTCAAGAGCGACAAGAACCACGCGCTGATGAAGAAGTACTCGCCGCAGGGCGCGGGTGCCGTCTTCACTTTCGGCCTCAAGGGCGGCTACGAGGCCGGCGTCAAGTTCGTCGAGGGCCTCGAGCTGTTCTCGCACCTTGCCAACATCGGCGACACCAAGTCGCTGGTCATCCACCCGGCGTCCACCACCCACCGCCAGCTCTCCGATGAGCAGAAGGTGGCAGCGGGCGCCGGCCCTGACGTCGTCCGCCTGTCGGTCGGCATCGAGGATGTCAGCGACATCATCGCCGACCTCGAACAGGCGCTGGCCAAGGCCTGATCGACCGTGCAAAAATGGCCCCGGCCCCAGGCCGGGGCCATTTTGCATTCGGGGGTGGACTTGCCGAGATTTCTGAAAATCGGGACCGATGGCATCGAGCCGGAAGCCGGTGCTCCGGCGGAGGGCCGGCTGATCGCTGGCGACCCGAAATTCCGCACCTGGAACGCCGAGGAGGCCGAAGGCGGCCTTTACGCCGGCATCTGGGAATCGACCCCCGGAAAATGGCGTATCGAATATGACGAATGGGAGTTCTGCCACATCCTTTCGGGTGTCTCGGTGATCGCGGAGGAGGGCGGCGAGGCCCGCACCGTACGCGCCGGCGACAGTTTCGTGCTCAGGCCCGGCTTTAGGGGAAGCTGGGAAGTGCTTGAAACGACTCGGAAGGAATATGTGATCCGGGTCTGAGCGGTCAGGGCCGCCCTTCGTCAAACTTTGACGAAGCAGTTGCGAGTGCGTCGATCTCGCTCGCGCAAAGCAGCGGTTTCAACGCCTCGAATTTCTCCGCCGGCCATGCGTAGACCTTCAGTGCCAGCAGCCTGTCGACAACGGCCTGCGGAAAACGGGTCTTGATAGGCACAGCCGGATTGCCCGCGACGATCGTGTAGGGCGCCACGTCCTTGGTGACGATGGCGCCTGACGCGACGATCGCGCCTTCGCCAATGGTGATGCCGGGCATGATCATGGCACGCATGCCGATCCACGCGCCGTCGCCGATGGTGGTGTCACCCTTTCCGGCATAGGCGTCGACAATGAATTCGGCGAAGGGATAGAGGCTGAACCAGTCCGTCCGGTGCGTATGGTTGCCGCCGAGCAGGATCACCGCCTCTGCGCCGATGCAGACATAGTCGCCGATATCGAGCTGGTCGATCGGCCAAGCAGGCTCCCACGCCTTGAGGCTGTAGTCGTCGCCATAGAGGTAGCGCACCACGCTTTCTTCGAACGATCCCGTCCAGGCATTGCTGTAATAGCTATGCGTGCCGCGAACGCGGATGTTCGGATTCTTTACGGTCTCGTGCAGGTACTCGACCTTGGACCAGTGTTTGTTGGTTTGGGTGGGATCATTCATCGCGTGCATTCCATTTGGTTCGAATTAGCCGGCCTTCGTGGCCGTGACATGAAGCCAGTCCGTCGGCAGGCCGTCATAGCCGCCTCCGGTTTCTTGGCCGATTTCCAGGGCGCTCCAGCTGCCGGCGCCATAGGCCTGTTCCAGCCATTCGGCAGACGGGTAGTTGTAGTACCTGCCGAAGCGATCCCGTCCTTCGGCTTCGCCGGCCTTGAAGCTGGCATAGAATACGCCGCCCGGCTTGAGCGCTGCATGCACTTGACCAACAATCGATGGCAGTTGCGCGCGCGGCACATGCAGCAGGCAGGCATTGGCCCAAACACCGTCGTAGCTTTCGTTCTCGTCGATGTCCTCGAAAAGCAGCAGCTTGACCGGGCGTCCCAGGCGTTTCGCGGCAGCAGCGGCGATCTCGGGGGTGGCGTCGGTCGGTACAACGTCGAAACCGCCCGCCAGCATCGCTTCGCTGTCCTGACCAGCGCCGCAGCCGAGTTCGAGCACACGGCTACCCCTCAGCAGGCGCGCCATGAAGGTGCTGAGGTGATGCACGCTCGCCGGTTGGCCCCGCGTCGTATAAGCTTCCGCCTCGTTCGCGTAGAACTTGATCGTCTCGTGGTCCTTGGCTTCCGTCACGGGCTTTGCTCTCCAAGACGCGTGCAGCGCCTTGATGTCGCCGGCGCAGGGCAGGGGCACCGAGTGCCATAAATCGGTCGATGGCTTCAATATCGCCGTGGCTGCGGCAAGTTCCAGTGCCGAGCATTGAGCCAGCCGTCGCAGCGAAAGTTAGCGATAGCTGAAATCATGCGTGTTCAGCGGCCTTGCGCAATGATGACACGGCATCCTATTTACAGGGCAAAGCCTCTGAACCGATTCTGCCCGTCCGGCGCTGGAATCCCATCTCGATAAAGGGATAGTCGATGAAGAACCCCGTCGAAACATACATGAACCTCGTTCCGATGGTGGTCGAGCAGACCAACCGAGGCGAGCGCGCCTACGATATCTTCTCGCGGCTCCTCAAGGAGCGCATCATCTTCATCACCGGCCCGGTCGAAGACGGCATGGCGACGCTCGTCTGCGCCCAGTTGCTGTTCCTCGAAGCCGAGAACCCGAAGAAAGAGATCAGTCTCTACATCAACTCGCCAGGCGGTGTGGTGACTTCGGGCATGGCGATCTACGACACCATGCAGTTCATCAGGCCCGCGGTTTCGACGCTGTGCATCGGCCAGGCCGCGTCGATGGGTTCGCTGCTGCTCTGCGCCGGTCACAAGGACATGCGTTTTGCCACGCCGAACGCGCGCATCATGGTGCACCAGCCCTCGGGTGGCTTCCAGGGCCAGGCCTCGGATATCGAGCGCCACGCCCAGGACATCATCAAGCTTAAGCGCCGTCTCAACGAGGTCTATGTCAAGCACACCGGCAAGGACTACGAGACCATTGAAAAGACGCTCGACCGCGACCATTTCATGACTGCGGACGAGGCACGCGACTTCGGTCTGATCGACAAGGTCATCGACAGCCGTGAAGCCGTTGAGGGTGCCACCGCTTCGTGATTGGACGCTGCGACCTGCCTACGAGGTCACATCTCGCATTTTTGAGATGCCCTGCGGCATTTCGGACACATTTTGCTGTTCCCTCGGCGAAAGCGGCGGCCTACGTTAAGGCTGCGTTGAGCTTCGACGGCTTAGCGTTGTTCAAGGGTGCCGCGACTCGTTGCAGCGACTTCTGGAATGTGAGTTGTACGGAGCTCGTTGCGGCGGCCAGGGACTGGCGGTGGCGGTGTCCGGCGTTAGATTGCATATGCGCTCATCAGCCAGACCAACGGCCGGGCGGCAGTGAAAGGACTTGGACAAGATGAGCAAGGTCAGCAACGGCGGCGACTCCAAGAACACGCTCTATTGCTCGTTCTGCGGCAAGAGCCAGCATGAGGTACGCAAACTCATCGCCGGCCCGACCGTCTTCATCTGCGACGAGTGCGTCGAACTGTGCATGGACATCATCCGCGAGGAGAACAAGACCTCGATGGTGAAGTCGCGCGAGGGCGTGCCGACACCGCAGGAAATCCTCAAGGTTCTGGACGACTACGTCATCGGTCAGCCCTACGCCAAGCGCGTGCTGTCGGTGGCCGTCCACAACCACTACAAGCGCCTGGCGCATGCCGGCAAGAACAACGACGTCGAGTTGGCGAAGTCGAACATCCTGCTGATTGGCCCGACCGGCTGCGGCAAGACCCTGCTCGCCCAGACGCTGGCCCGCATCATCGACGTGCCGTTCACCATGGCCGATGCGACGACGCTGACCGAGGCCGGTTATGTCGGCGAGGACGTCGAGAACATCATCCTCAAGCTGCTGCAGTCGGCCGACTACAACGTTGAGCGTGCCCAGCGCGGCATCGTCTACATCGACGAAATCGACAAGATCTCGCGCAAGTCCGACAACCCGTCGATCACCCGCGACGTCTCGGGCGAAGGCGTGCAGCAGGCACTGCTCAAGATCATGGAAGGCACTGTCGCTTCCGTGCCGCCGCAAGGTGGCCGCAAGCACCCGCAGCAGGAGTTCCTGCAGGTCGACACCGCCAACATCCTGTTCATCTGCGGCGGCGCTTTTGCCGGCCTCGACAGGATCATTTCGGATCGTGGCCGCAAGACCTCGATCGGCTTCAGCGCCACGGTTGCCTCGCCCGAAGATCGCCGTACCGGCGACCTGTTCCGCCAGGTCGAGCCTGAGGATCTGCTGAAGTTCGGCCTGATCCCCGAGTTCGTCGGCCGTCTGCCGGTTCTGGCGACGCTTGAGGATCTCGACGAGCCGGCGCTGATCCAGATCCTGACCGAGCCGAAGAACGCGTTGGTCAAGCAGTACCAGCGCCTGTTCGAGATGGAAAACGTCGACCTGACCTTCCACGAGAACGCGCTGTCGGCGATCGCCAAGCGCGCCATCGAGCGCAAGACCGGCGCACGCGGACTGCGTTCGATCATGGAAGCGATCCTGCTCGACACGATGTTCGAACTTCCGGCCCTCGAAGGCGTCCAGGAAGTGGTGATTTCGGATGAGGTGGTGACCGGCAGCGCCCGGCCGCTCTACATCTATTCCGAGCAGAAGGAAAAGAAGGGCAACGTCAGCGCCTGAGGCCTGGCCGTTTCCCTATCAACCGCTCCAGCGAACGGCGCCCCAGCGGCGCCGTTCGGCATTTGGAACTCCGCCGATCCCGGCCCCCTACACTGCAGCGTGTTTGGCCTTGATGTTTACCCGGCGAAACTCCAACTAACGGAGAAGAGGCGATGGGTTGGCTTTCGTGCTGTAATGCCGCGCGGTAATCGGCGGTAGGCGGAACCGTCCATGGTCGTTAATATGAGATTCGCGGTTGGCCCTGCGCGGCCGCGATATGAAAGGTTGGACAATGGCCAAAATCTCCCGCTCTTCCAGCGAAGGAACCTTCGCAGTCCTGCCGTTGCGCGACATTGTCGTGTTCCCGCACATGATCGTCCCGCTTTTCGTGGGGCGTGAAAAGTCGATCAAGGCCCTGGAAGAGGTGATGGGTCAGGAAAAGCAGATCCTGCTTGCGACCCAGATGAATGCCGCCGACGACGATCCCGAGCCTGATGCCATCTACGACATCGGCACGCTCGCCAATGTGCTGCAGCTGCTGAAGCTGCCGGACGGCACCGTCAAGGTGCTGGTCGAAGGCACGACGCGCGCCAAGATCCAGTCCTTCACCGACAAGCCCGATTTCCACGAGGCCCACGCTCTCATCCTGAGCGAGCCCGAAGAGGAAGAGGTCGAGGTCGAGGCACTGTCCCGCTCGGTGGTTTCCGACTTCGAGAACTACGTCAAGCTGAACAAGAAGATTTCGCCCGAAGTGGTTGGTGCTGCCAGCCAGATCGAGGACTATTCCAAGCTCGCCGATACGGTGGCCTCGCATCTCGCAATCAAGATCACCGAGAAGCAGGAGATGCTCGGCACGCTGTCCGTCAAGGAGCGGCTCGAGAAGGCGATGGGCTTCATGGAAGCCGAGATCTCCGTCCTGCAGGTTGAGAAGCGCATCCGCAGCCGCGTCAAGCGGCAGATGGAGAAGACCCAGCGCGAGTACTACCTCAACGAGCAGATGAAGGCGATCCAGAAGGAACTCGGCGAAGGCGAGGACGGCCGCGACGAGGCCGCCGAGATCGAGGCCCGCATCAAGAAGACGAAGCTGACCAAGGAGGCCCGCGAAAAGGCGGAGGCCGAGCTGAAGAAGCTGCGTTCGATGTCGCCGATGTCGGCCGAAGCCACCGTCGTGCGGAACTACCTCGACTGGATCCTGTCGATCCCGTGGGGCAAGAACTCCAAGGTCAAGCAGGACCTCAACTTTTCCCAGGAGGTGCTCGACACCGACCACTACGGCCTCGACAAGGTCAAGGACCGCATCGTCGAGTATCTCGCGGTGCAGAGCCGCCAGAAGAAGCTGAAGGGGCCGATCCTGTGCCTCGTCGGCCCTCCCGGCGTCGGCAAGACCTCGCTCGGCAAGTCGATCGCCAAGGCGACCGGCCGCGAATTCGTGCGCATGGCGCTTGGCGGCGTGCGTGACGAGGCCGAGATCCGCGGTCACCGCCGCACCTATATCGGCTCGATGCCCGGCAAGGTCATCCAGTCGATGAAGAAGGCCAAGAAGTCGAACCCGCTCTTCCTGCTCGACGAGATCGACAAGATGGGCCAGGACTTCCGCGGCGATCCTTCGTCGGCGCTGCTTGAGGTCCTCGATCCGGAACAGAACGCAACGTTCATGGACCATTATCTGGAGGTCGAATACGACCTTTCGAGCGTGATGTTCGTGACGACGGCGAATACGCTGAACATTCCTGCGCCCCTGATGGACCGCATGGAGATCATCCGTATCGCCGGCTACACCGAGGACGAGAAGGTCGAGATCGCCAAGCGGCACCTGATGTCCAAGGTGGTTCGCGATCATGCGCTCCAGCCCAAGGAATTCTCGGTTTCCGAGGATGCTATCCGCGGCATCATCCAGACCTATACGCGGGAAGCCGGTGTCCGCAGCCTCGAGCGCGAGCTGATGAAGCTCGGGCGCAAGGCGGTTACCGAGATCATCAAGACCAAGAAGAAGTCGGTGAAGGTCACCGCCGCCAACTTGGACGAGTATCTCGGCGTGCCACGCTACCGCTTCGGACAGGTCGAGGCCGACGATCAGGTTGGCGTCGTCACCGGTCTGGCCTGGACCGAGGTCGGCGGCGAACTGCTGACGATCGAAGGCGTGATGATGCCCGGCAAGGGGCGCATGACCGTTACCGGCAATCTGCGCGACGTCATGAAGGAGTCGATTTCGGCGGCGGCATCTTATGTTCGCAGCCGGGCCATCGATTTCGGCATCGAGCCGCCGCTGTTCGACAAGCGCGACATCCATGTGCACGTGCCGGAAGGTGCGACGCCCAAGGACGGCCCCTCGGCCGGCGTTGGCATGGCGACGGCTATCGTGTCGATAATGACCGGTATCCCGGTCAAGGCGGATGTGGCGATGACTGGCGAGATCACGCTGCGTGGTCGCGTGCTGCCGATCGGCGGCCTCAAGGAGAAGCTGCTTGCAGCGCTTCGCGGCGGCATCAAGAAGGTGCTGATCCCGGAAGAGAACGCCAAGGATTTGGCGGACATTCCGGAAAACGTGAAGAGCGGCATGGAGATCATCCCGGTCAGCCGCATGGGCGAGGTGATCAAGCATGCCCTCGTGCGCCAGCCGGAGCCGATCGAATGGACCGAGCCAGTCGACGTTCCCGCGGCCAAGACGGATGCGGGCGACGATGCCGGCAAGGGCTTTGCTCATTAAGCTGCATCTAAAGTTGCACAGAAAACAAAAAAGCCGGGCTCGCGCCCGGCTTTTTCATGTGAAAAAGCGCGGAATTCCGGGCTTTGTGAGCCTTTTCGACTTGGTTGTGCCAAAGCTTCTTTCTAAAGTCCGTGTCCTACCGGCTGAGTCTATGTCCCGGTTTTCTCATGGAAGGGAATTTGAATGAACAAGAACGAACTAGTGTCCGCCGTCGCTGAGGCTGCCAAGCTGTCCAAGGGCGATGCGCAGTCCGCCGTTGATGCAGTGTTCTCCGTCATCACCGGCGAACTGAAGGGTGGCGGCGATGTCCGGCTTGTCGGTTTCGGAAATTTCACCGTGTCAAAACGTGCGGAGTCCACCGGCCGCAACCCGCAGACCGGCGCGGAAGTGAAGATCCCGGCCCGTACGGTGCCGAAGTTCTCGGCTGGCAAAGGCCTCAAGGACGCGGTCAACTGATCGCTTTCTTGCCGACGCAATGACTGAAAAGCCGGGCTCGCCCGGCTTTTCTTTTGCCTGCGAGTGCGGACGATCAGTAGATCTCGGTCTTCGACCGGCTGATGAAGAAGCCGTGGCCGTCCTTGCGGGTGCAGCTCAGCCCGGCCTTGGTCGCCTCGCAGCTGAATGGCCCCTTCTTCCAGCTGTTGCCGTATTCGAGCGTGTGCGAGCCGTCGCAGCAGCCGGTGTCGCCGACATTCTGGTAGCGCTTGGCCTTGCCGGCCTTGCCGAGGATGAAACGCTGATAGGTCGGCTCAATGCGGTCGCAGCCGAGTTCGGGGCCGCCATCCTCGGGCATGTAGACGTCTGAGCCGCCTGCCGGCGTGTACTGGCAGCCGACATTGCCTGAGGGCATGTTGAAATAGATCACTCCGCCATCGGTCGGGAAAGACTGTTCCGCCGCACTGGTATCGACGGAGATCAAGGCGGCCACAGCCAAGAGCAAAGAACGCACAGTCCCCTCCAACGCCAATTCAGGCTGCTGGTTGGGACGATATCACCCGCGCCCGGCGGCTGAATAGTATGCCGGCCCGTACCTGAAGCTGGTGAAGCGAGCAGGGCAGCTCAACAAAAAGGGCCGCTGCAGCGGCCCTTTCGTCATGCTCCAAGGCAGGTTAGGCTCAGGTCTTGACCACGAACACCTCGCGCGGCAGATCGGACAGGACCTCGGCACGGTTGCCGCGCAGGATGACGATCTCCTCGAGGCGAAGGCCGAACCGGCCCTGCAGGTAGATGCCGGGTTCGATCGAGAAGACGTTGCCTTCGCGAAGGATCGTTTCCGACGTGCCGGTGATGTAGGGCGGCTCGTGAATGTCGATGCCAAGGCCGTGCCCGGTCCGGTGCAGGAAGAAATCGCCATAGCCGGCAGCCGTGATGACGTCGCGTGCGGCCTTGTCGACTTCCTTGGCGGCGACGCCTGGCTTGGCGACGGCGATCGCTGCCTGGACTGCGCGTTCGAGCACGCCATGCACTTCGTCAAAACCTTCGGGCTTGTCGCCGAACACGCCGATGCGGGTCATGTCGGAGGGATATCCGTCCTTGCGGCCGCCGATGTCGATCAGCACGGCCTCGTTCGCCCTGAGCTTGCGATCGCCGGTATGATGATGCGGGAAAGCGCCGTTCTCGCCGAAGCAGACGCTGACGAATTCTCCCGTGGCGCCGTTTGCCGCGTAGAAGTCGCGGATCGCCCGGGCGACTTCGAGCTCGGTCACGCCTTCTCTCAGCGCTGCGAAGCCGGCCTTCATGGCACCGTCGTTGAGGACGGCATTCATCTTCAGCAGCGCGTACTCCGCCTCGTCTTTCTGGCCGCGCAGGAAGCTTACCGTATCGGTGAGGAAGCCGCGGGCAGCACCGGGCAGGGCGTCGATGACCAGCAGTGCGAAATCGGCGCGCATGGTCTCGTCGAGTGCGATCTTGAGGCTGTCGCGGTTGGCGCCGCAATCCTTGAGAAGCTTGGCGAGCGCGGCACCGGGACCGTCCGCATCGGTCCAGGGATTGAAGGGCAGCTTGGTGAACGGGCGCTGGCTGTCGACATTGAGCGCCGGCATCAGGAAGCCGGCATGGTCCCTGGAGACGATCAGCAGCACGGGGCGTTCGTCGCCATGCGGCGACATGCCCGTGAGCCAGACAAGGTGCGAGGAGGGGCCGACGATCACAAGGTCGGTCCCGGTTTCAGCCATGCGTTCGCGCAACCGCGCCATCCGCTCTTCGTACATAGTCTCTTGCCTTTGGGATTTGGGGGAGGGATGGGACCGCCCGCAACGGGCGGTCCCGGAATTCAGGCCGTCAGGTCAGTTCTTCTTGACGAGGCGGTAGTAGACGAAGTCGGAGGTTGCGCCGTTGACGTAGCCTTCGACGTTCTTCGCACGCGCCACTTGGGTCGCCGCCTGGAACATGATGACGATCGGCGACTTCTCCTGCACTTTCTTCTGCAGGTCGACATACATCGCGCTGCGCTTGGCCTGGTCAGGCTCGGCGAGTGCTGCCTTGGTCGCCTTGTTCAGCTCTTCCGGCACAGCCCAGCCGTTCCGCCACGTGGTGGTCGACTGGTAGTGGTCGTCCGAGTTGTCCTCGTTGTAGGCGAACGCCTTGGCGTTGGAGTGTGGATCCATGAAGTCAGGGCCCCAGTACAGCAGCATCGCCTCGTGGGTGCGGGCGCGGTACTTGGTGATCACCTGCGAGCCGGTGCCCGGGATGATCTCGAAGTTGATGCCGGCTTCCGCGAAGCTTGCCTGCAGCGACTGCGCCATGTCGGTGAACGGGGTCGAGTTGATGACGTCGAGCGTGACGGTGATCGGCGTCTTGATGCCGGCATCGGCCAGGATCTGCTTGGCCTTGGCCGGATCGTAGGTGTAGGGCGTCTCATCGAGCGAGCCGGGGAAGCCCGACGGCCAGAAGGCCTGGTGGGTCTGCATCTGGCCCTTCAGGAAGGTATCGGTCATGCCCTTGTAGTTGACCAGGTAGCGCGCGGCATCCCACACGGCTTCCGGCTGCAGGGCCTCGTCCTTCTGGTTGAACGACAGGAAGTGCACGGCCGCCTGCGGATAGGTCTCGGTGATCAGCGTATCCTTGCCGGCGATTGTCGCGATCTGGTCCGACGTCAGGTTCTTGGCCATGTCTACGTCACCCGATTCCAGCAGCAGCTGCTGGGTCGCCGCTTCGGCGACGTGGCGGATGATGACGCCCTTGATCGCGGGTGCGCCGTTGAAATACTCGGCATTGGCCGTCAAGTTGATCAGTTCGCCCGGACGGAAGGTCTTTAGCACGAACGGGCCAGATCCTGCCGAATTGGACTTCAGCCAGCCATTGCCCATGTCGCCATTGGTCTCGTTGGCCTGCAGCGTGACCGCGTCGACCACCGAAGCGGGGCGGGCTGCGAGAACGTTGAGCACGAAGGCCGATGCGAAATCGCCCTCATACTTGACCACGACCTTGTTGCCGTCGGCCTTGACCATGGAATCGAAGTTTTCCGGCGTCCAGCCGAGCTGGGTCAGGATGAAGGCGGGCGCCTTGTTGAGCACGATGACGCGCTTCCACGAGTAGACCACGTCTTCGGCGCGCAGGGGATTGCCGGAGGTGAACTTGACGCCGTCGCGCAGCGTGAACGTGATGGTCTTGGAGGCGTCGTCGGCTGCCCATTCCTTGGCGAGGCCGGCGGCCAGCGTCTTGGTGTCGGCGGCGTCGTACTGGACGAGACGGTCATAGGTCTGGGCGACATATTCGCCCGACGAGAACTCGTAGGCCTCTGCCGGGTCGATGCTGACGATGTCGTCGATGTTCTGCGCCACCACGAGAATGTCGGCCGGCGTAGCGGCCAGGCTGATCGCCGGCGTCATCGGCATGGCCAGCGCCGCCGCAAGCAGCGCGGCTTTGAACAGTTTCATCATTTTCTCTCCTTTTTGGTTCCCGGTTTCTTTGTCTCGGCCCGTGAACCGCGCAGGGCCGGATGCTCCGTGCGCGACCTGAACATCGGCAAGGTGCCGGTCCAGAGCATGCGCGCGAATTTGTCGGTGTCGTTGGACCATGAATGCGGACGATTGCCGCGGAAATGCAGGCTGTCGCCGGCCGTAAGCACCATCTCGTCGTCCTCGAGGCGCTGAGTGATCGAGCCTTCGAGGATGAACAGGATTTCCTCGCCCTCGTGGCTGACCGTCTCGGAGCGATAGCCTGGCGGAACATTGAGGATGAAGGAGGACAACACATTGCCGGTAAAGTCGGCGGCGATACGCTCGTAGACGATCGACGATCCGTCGACCGAGAAGCGGTTGCGCTGGTCGGCGCGGGTCAGCCCGTCCTCCATCGACGGGGTGGCGATGAAATAATCCACAGCCACGTCGAGGCTGCGGGCGAGCTGGGCGAGGGTGCCTAGCGACGGGGTAGCATGGTCGCGTTCGACCTGGCTGAGATAACCGACGGAAATGCCCGCCGCATCGCACAATTCCTGCAATGTCAGCGACAGCTGGCGACGGCGTGCACGGATCAGCGCACCCACCTTTGGCTGGCTCGCCGTCGCGTTCTTGCTGGCCTCGGAGGACACGCTGAATTTTGCTCCCATCAAAATTTTTTTGATCTAAGCAAAATTATTTGTATAGTCCAAGTGGAATTTTGCTCGACAGACAACATCCGTGCCGCATTCGCAGCGCGGCCAATGTGGTAGGAACAGACACCGCGTGGCATCAGAAATCGACTCCGCCGCTCAGGCGCTTCCAACAGGGCCCGGCGGCTCGTCGCGCAATGCGCGGCACGCCTGGAAAACGCTGAAGGGCGTGCTTGGCGTCCTCGTCGCCGTCGCATTCACCTTCCTCGGCCTCCTGGCCATCACCTTCTTCATCGGCCGCGTCGTGCCGATCGATCCGGTGCTCGCCGTCGTCGGCGATAGGGCCCCGCGCGCCGTCTATGAGGCCGCGCGCATCGAGATGGGCCTCGACAAGCCGCTGATCGTGCAGTTCTTCCACTATGTCGGCAATGTCCTGACGGGCGACCTCGGTATTTCGGTGTCGACTGGCAAGCCCGTGGCCGAGGACCTGGCCCGCGTCTTCCCGGCGACCCTCGAGATGGCCACGCTCGGCATCATCATCGGCGTGCTTTTGGGCGTGCCGATGGGTGTCTATGCCGCCAGCCGCCAGGGCAGCCTCGTCGATCAGGTCATCCGAGTCGTCGGCTTGCTCGGCTATTCGGTGCCGGCCTTCTGGCTCGGCCTTGTCGGTCTCGCGCTGTTCTATGCCAAGTTGCAATGGGTTGGTGGCCCCGGCCGGCTCGACATCTTCTATGACGGCATGGTCGACCCGGTGACGGGCCTGATCCTCATCGACAGCCTGATTGCCGGTGAGACCGATATCTTCTTCAATGCGCTCTCGCACATCGCATTGCCGGCAGCCGTGCTCGGCTTCTTCAGCCTGGCATACATCGCCCGCATGACGCGTTCCTTCATGCTCGACCAGCTGGCGCAGGAATATGTCACCACCGCCCGCGTCAAGGGCGTGTCGGAGCGGCTGGTGCTGTGGCGCCATGCCTTCCGTCCGATCCTTGTGCCGCTGATCACCGTCATCGGCCTGTCCTATGCCGGTCTGCTCGAAGGGTCGGTGATGATCGAGACCGTCTTTTCCTGGCCCGGCATCGGCAATTACCTGACCACGGCGCTGCTCAACGCCGACATGAACGCCGTGCTCGGCTCGACGCTGGTCATCGGCGCGGTCTTCATCGGCATCAACAAGATTTCGGACGTGCTCTACCGCGTCCTCGACCCGAGGGCACGCTGATGGCGACGACACGTGACTGGCTTCTCGACGATTCGCCGTCCTCGCGCCTGCAGGCGCGTCTCGGCCGCAGCTACCGGCTGAGCCGCGCGCTGGCGCGCAACCCGTTGGCGATGGTCGGCGCGATCATCGTGCTGACGCTGATCCTGGTCGCGCTGTTCGCGCCGTGGATCGCCACGCATTCGCCCATCGGCCAGGATCTTGCCAACCGGCTCAAACCGCCGAGCGCCGAAAACTGGATGGGCACTGATGAGCTCGGCCGGGACATCTGGAGCCGTGTCGTTTATGGCGCGCGCATCACCCTGATGATCGTGGCGCTGGTGGCCGTTCTTGCCGCGCCCGTCGGCCTCGTCATCGGCGCCGTCGCCGGCTATTTCGGCGGCTGGACCGACCGCATCCTGATGGGCATCACCGATATCTTCCTGTCGATGCCGAAACTGATCCTGGCGCTGGCCTTCGTCGCGGCCCTCGGGCCTGGCATCCAGAACGCCATCATCGCCATCGCGATCGCCACCTGGCCCGGCTATGCCCGCATCGCCCGTGCCGAGACGTTGACCATTCGCAACTCGGAATTCGTCGCCGCGGTCGAGCTGCAGGGTGCCTCGTCCTTGCGCGTCATCGTCAACCACATCCTGCCGCTGTGCACCTCGTCGATGATCATTCGCGTCACGCTCGATATGGCAGGCATCATCCTGACCGCCGCCGGCCTCGGCTTCATTGGCCTCGGCGCGCAGCCGCCGTTGCCCGAATGGGGTGCGATGATCTCGCGCGGCCGTTCCTTCATCCTCGACCAGTGGTGGGTGGCGACCATGCCCGGCTTTGCCATTGTCATCGTCAGCCTCGGCTTCTGCTTCCTCGGAGACGGCCTGCGCGATGTGCTCGACCCCAAGCATGGAGACCGCCAATGAGCGCCTTGCTTGAAATCGAGAACCTGCGGGTCACCTTCCCGACCGCGCGGGGTCCGATCGACGTGGTCAAGGGCCTGTCGCTCACGCTCGGCCGCGAACGCCTCGGCATCGTCGGCGAAAGCGGCTCCGGCAAGTCCATGACCGGCCGCTCGATCCTGCGGCTGATCCGTGCGCCCGGCAAGGTCACCGCCGACAAGCTGCGCTTCGACGGCATTGACCTGCTCGCCCAATCGGAACGGCAGATGCGCTCTATCCGCGGCGCTCGCATTTCCATGGTCATGCAGGACCCGAAATTCTCGCTGAACCCTGTCATGACCATCGGCGACCAGATCGCCGAGGCGCTGCTGACCCACCAGAAGCTCGGCCGTGCCGATATCAGGGGCCGCACGCTCGCCATGCTGGAAGCCGTGCGCATCAACGACCCCGAGCGCGTGCTCGGCCTCTACCCGCACGAAGTGTCGGGCGGCATGGGCCAGCGCGTCATGATCGCCATGATGCTCATCCCCGAGCCGGACCTGCTCATTGCCGACGAGCCGACATCGGCCCTCGACGTCTCTGTCCAGGCGCAGGTGCTCGAGATCATCGACGACCTGGTCAAGCGCAAGGGCATGGGCCTGATCCTGATCAGCCACGACCTCGACCTGGTCTCGGCCTATTGCGACCGCATCCTGGTGATGCGCGGCGGCGAGGTGGTGGAGGAATGTGTCGCGGGCGAACTCCGCAATGCCAAGCATCCCTACACGCGCGGCCTGCTCGCCTCGATCCCGCGTCTCGACGAGGATCGCGAAGAGCTGCCTGTCCTGCAACGCGACGAGGCTTCGACATGAGCGCGCTGAAGATCGAAAACCTCGACATCTCCTACGGCGATTCGAAGGTCACTCACGGCATCGGTTTCGACGTTGCCGAGGGCGAGAGCTTCGCGCTCGTCGGCGAAAGCGGGTCTGGCAAGACCACCGTGCTCAAGGCCATTGCCGGCATGGCCAGGAGTTGGACCGGCTCCATCACCGCCTTCGGCCACGCCCGCACGCCGGGCATCGACCGCGGTTTCGTCAGGCAGTGCCAGATGGTGTTCCAGGATCCATACGGCTCGCTGCACCCGCGCAAGACTGTCGATGCGACGCTGAGCGAGCCCCTAGCCATCCACGGTGTCAGTGACAGCGGTGCGCGAGTCGACGAGGTGATGCAGTCGGTCGGCCTCGACCGGCGTTTCCGCTTCCGCTTCCCGCACCAGCTTTCGGGCGGCCAGCGCCAGCGCGTTGCTATTGCACGCGCCCTGATCCTCAAGCCCAAGCTGCTGTTGCTCGACGAGCCGACTTCGGCGCTCGACGTGTCGGTGCAGGCAGAAATCCTCAACCTGCTCAAGCGCTTGCGCCGTGAGCAGGGGCTGACCTACCTGATGGTCACCCACAATCTTCCCGTCGTTTCGTTCCTGTGCGATCGCTTGGCCGTCATGCGCCACGGCCGGGTCGTCGAGGTCGCCAGCGTCGACCAGCTCAAGCTTGGCGAACTGCAGGACGCATATTCGCGTGAACTGACCAGGTTCAGCGCGTCTCATCCCAAGACTTGAAATAGAGGTACATCATGACAGAGACCAAACTCGCCGAGGCGCTCGTCGCCTTCGATGCCGCCATTGCGACCATGACCGAAGTCGAGGGCGTGTGGAAGGCCCTGCAGGCGCTGGCCGATGTCGTCGTCGGCGCCAAGCTCTTCACGGTGATGAAGCTCGACTGGGCCAGCGAGCTTTCGAGCCGCACCTACACCAGCCACCCGGACACCTATCCGGTCTCCGGCACCAAGCCGATGAACCGCACCCACTGGTTCGACACGATCCACGTCCAGCGCAAGCCCTTCGTCGCCAACACCATCAAGGACATCGCCGACGTCTTCCCCGATCACGAGACGATCTGGTCGCTCGGCTGCGGCTCGGTGCTCAACTGGCCGGTCTTCGTCGGCGACACCATGCTCGGCACCGTCAACATGCTGCACGAGGAGCACTACTACACGCCCCAGCGCGTCGAGGCCGCCAAGCAGCTGTCCCTGGCCGCCAAGGCTGCCTTCCTCGCCGTCGAGCATCTGGAACGCCGCTAGGTCCTCCGATGCCGTCATGACCGCGGTGTATTGTCGGCGCTTCCCCGCGCCGGCAGCCTACTTCACGAGAGGATCTAGGAGCAGCCCTCTCTAGGGTCCCGCGAGGATTTCTGCGAGCGGGCTGCCGGGTGGCGGGTTGAACGTCGGCGCAATCGAGTTGTTGTACAGGTGGATCGCGTAGGTCCGTGGCGTCGTGACGTCCTTGATCGACAGCTCAGCGTCGAAGAGCAAGTCGGTCATCGCTTGATGGACAGGATAAAAGGCGTCCATCGGGAGCGCCTTGTCTGCCAACCCGTATTTCTTGATGAGAAAGGTGAGCAGTTGGGGGCCAGTCGTCCCCCATCGGGTCCGCCTGATGTCACGCCCAACCCCTAATTTCATGAGGCGATTGTAGGCCGCTTTCTTAATTGGCGACCACCACGGGGCGATGAAATGTCGACCGGAGGTGCACTGGACGAGGCTCTTGACGAGATCGCTGTCGGCTGGTGCTTTCAGCACCGCACAATTGATGACATCCTTCTTCTCCCACCCGAAAAGCCATTGTTGCTCGGGAAACGGCCGAACGCAGTAGACGTCGCAGTCGGCGTAGATGCCGAGCCCTGCCTCAAGCAGCCTGTAGCGGTAGATGTTTGCGGTCAGCGCCAGGCTCTTCTCGTGCTTGTAGGCCACGATCTCGCTCTGCGACAGCAACTGCGATGCGTCGAAGATCTCGACGCCATCGGGCGTGTCCTTGGGCGCGTCGAACGCGTGTAGCACCGTACGATGTCCATGTCGCCGAAAAGAGCGGATGCATGCGGCATGCAATGGACCGAGCTTCTCGCCGATCCAGATGAAATTGACGGTTTCGCCCATGGTGCCTTGCATTTGCTGGTCGGGGTCAAGCTGGCCGAACTGGAAGGCCTTCACGAGTACGAGTTGTTCCGACGACCGCCCGCACATGCCGTTGGTTGCATCCTTGCGGGAAATTCAGCCGCGCGGCAATAGAACGTCTCGCCGTGGGCGATGGTCCTCCTGGAGCCTCGGCGTCTGCTGCAAGCTCTAGTGGCTGCTCACCAGCGCGGGTATCGAAAGCCTCGCGCTGGTCTCGTCCAGGATGGAGAAGCTGTAGCGGCCGAACTGGTCGCGCTCGACCGAATAGGTCAGCCGGTCGGCGATGCGGTTGTCCTTGTCGAAGGTCAGCACGCGCGGCTTGAGCGTGGTGATCTCCCTCTCCGTCACATAGACCGAGTTGCAGATGATGATCTGATCACCGGCCTGGCAGGTACGGGCGGCGGCGCCATTGAGGATGCAGCAGCGCGAGCCGCGCTCGCCGAGGATCACGTAGGTCGAAATCCGCGCACCGGAACTCTTGTTCCAGATTTCGACGAACTCCATAGGCAGGATGCCGGCTTCCTCGCAATGGTCGGGGTCGAGGGTGATCGAGCCGTGATAGTTGAGGTTGGCTTCGGTGACGTGGATGCCGTGCAGCTTGCCGGCGACGATCTTGCGCATTCTTCCTCCTGCTAAGCCAGCGTTCGCTTCTTACATGCCCACCACCAGCGCACCGCCGGTCAGGCCCGCGCCGGCTGCCGAAAGCAGCAGCTTTTCGCCGCGCTGGAACGGCGCTGCCTGGTGCGCCAGCGACAGCGACAGCGGGATCGTCGCGGCCGACGAATTGCCGTAGTCGGCGATGGTCTTGACGATCCTGTCATCGGCGATGCCAAGCGACTTGCCCACCGCGTTGAAGATGCGGGCATTGGCCTGATGCGGCACGAAGCGGCTGACGGCGGCAGTGTCCAGCCCCGCAGCTGTGAGCGCGTCCGTCGAGCAGCGGCTCATCATCTCGACAGCCTTGGCGAAGACCGCGCGCCCGTCGGCGATGGTCATGCGCGTCTCGGCAATGTCGAGTTCGTCGGCGAAGGGTCGGTTGCTACCACCGGCGGGAATCTGGATCAGGCCATAGCCGGAGCCGTCAGCTGCAACCGACGCACCCAGGATGCCGTGGCCGGGGTCGTCGGATGGGCCGAGCACCACGGCACCGGCAGCGTCGGCGAACAGCACGGCACTCGCCCGTTCTGCCGGGTTGATGCGACGGCTGAGGATGTTGGCGGCGATGACCACCGCAGGCTTGTTGTGCAGCCGCACGAAGCCGTCGGCGAAGGTCATGGCGTAGATGAATCCGGCGCAGGCGCCAGCGAGGTCGACGCCACCGGCATTGGCAAGGCCGAGCCGGTGCGCCACCAGCGGTGCGCTCGGCGGCAGCAGGTGGTCCGGCGTCGAGGTGGCGAGCAGCAGCAGGCCGATGTCGCTGCGCGCAATGCCGGCAGCTTCGAGCGCCATGTCTCCGGCCTTGGCTGCCAGTCCCGACAGTGTGTCCCCGGGTTTCGCCCAGAAGCGCGAGTGGATGCCGGTGCGGCCCTCGATCCAGCCGGCATCGAGGCCGAGGCTGGCCTCGATCTCTGCGTTGTCTACCCTGCGGCCAGGTACATGGTGGCCCAAGCCGGCAATGCGCGCGGTGCGGCTCATCCAACTCCACCAGCAAGTTCGGCTGCCTCGTCGACTGCGTCATAGAGGCGGTCCAATTCATCCGAGGTCACGCAGTAGGGCGGCAGCACATAGATGACGTTGCCAAGCGGCCTGACCAAAAGGCCGCGCTCGAGGAAGAACGCGCGCAGCGTCGGGCCCACTTCGGCGAGATAGCCTGATTTGCCGACGCGCAGGTCGAGCGCGGCGATGGTTCCTGTGGTCCGTACGTTCTCGAAGCGCGGATCATGGTCGAACCGCGCGACCTTCTCGGCCTGCATCCGCGACAGCGCCGCGATGCGCTCAGCCACCGGCTCGTCGCGCCATATCGCGACATTGGCGAGCGCGGCGGCACAGGCGATCGGGTTCGCCGTGTAGGAGCTCGAATGGAAGAAGGTCTTGGCGCGGTCGATGGAGAAATGCGCGCGAAAGACTGCCTCGGTCGCCAGCGTCGCCGCCAGCGGCACCGAGCCGCCGGTCAGCCCTTTGGAGGTGCAGAGGATGTCCGGCGAAACACTGGCCCGCTCGCAGGCGAACATCGTCCCGGTCCGGCCCCAGCCGGTCATCACCTCGTCGGCGATGAGCAGCGTGCCCGATTTCTCGGCGATGCGCTTGAGTTCGATCAGCACCCCGGCCGGATACATCAGCATGCCGCCGGCGCCCAGCACCAGCGGCTCGACGATGATGGCTGCGGCCTTGCCGTCGCGGGTCAGCGCCTCGAAGTTGTCGAGCGTCTCCTGCTCGCGACCCGGCGCGGGGAAAGGGATGGTGTCGACCTCGAACAGCAGCGGGTCGTAGGCGGCGTTGAACACGCCGCGCGCGCCGACGCTCATCGTGCCGATCGTGTCGCCGTGATAGCTGTGCTCCATGACGACGATGCGCGTGCGTGCGTCACCGTTGTTGCGGTGGAAGCCCAGCGCCATCTTCAGCGCCACCTCGACGCTTGTAGAGCCGCTGTCGGAATAGAACACCCAGTCGAGCCCGGCAGGCGCCATGTCGGCCAGTGCCGAGGCCAATTGCTCCGCCGGTTCGTGGGTCAGGCCGGCGAAGATGACCTGGTCGAGCGTTTCGGTGGCGTTGCGGATCGCACTGACGATTTTCGGATGCCTGTGGCCGTGGGTGACGACCCACCAGGACGAGATCGCGTCGAGGATGCGCTTGCCATCTGATGTCTCGACATAAGCGCCCTCGGTGCGGACAATCGTCGGCGGCACCGGTTCCGTGGCGTGCTGGGTGAAGGGATGCCAGACGGCTGAACGGCTCATCGCCTGGCCTCCAGGAAGTCGGCTGTCTTGAAATTCGCGCGCATGGCTTCAGCCAGTGTTTCGGGCGTCAGCTGGTCGAGCCGGGGCAGGCGGCCAAGCACGCGCACCTTTCCCATTTCGGCGATGGTTCGCTGTGTGTCGGCCATCTCGTCGCCGATGAAGGCTATTCCCAGTAGCGGAATCGCGCGGCTGCGCAACGCCTCGATGGACAGCAGCGTGTGGTTGATCGTGCCGAGCTCGGTGCGGGCGCACAGCACCACCGGTGCGCGCCAGCGCGCGAAGATGTCGATGTAGAGCATACGCCGGTTGACCGGCACCATCAGCCCGCCCGCGCCTTCGACAACGAGTGGCCGGTTGGTTGTGGGCAAGGTGAGCGCATCGGCATCGATCTCCACGCCGTCGAGTTCGGCGGCGCGGTGCGGCGACAGCGGTTCCTTCAGCCGCCAAGCTTCCGGCAACACACGATCCGGAGAAAGCTGGGCGAGCCGGGCAACGACCTGGCTGTCGGTCTCTTCCTCGATACCCGACTGCACCGGCTTCCAGTATGTGCCGTCGAGCAGGGCGGTGAGGCCTGCGGCGAACACGGTCTTGCCGATCCCGGTGTCGGTGCCTGTCACGACGATCGCCTGGCTCATCGGTCCCATTCCTCGGCAAGGGCGTTGAACAACGCCGAAACGTCGTCCTCGCCGATGTTCAGCGTCAGCGAGATCCTGAGCCGGGCCTTGCCTTCCGGCACGGTCGGCGGGCGGATGCCACGCACGTCGAAGCCGCGGGCCTGCAGGCCTTCGGCCCGCGCCATGGCGCGGCCGTTGTCGCCGACGATGATGGGCAATATCTGCGAGCCGCTTGGCTTGAAACCCAGTGCCTGTGCCCGTTTTCCTGCCAGCGCGACAAGTCCGGCAAGTTGTTCCCGGCGTTCGGGTTCGTCGGCGAGGATATCGAGCGCTTCCATGGCCGCCACCGCCATCAGCGGCGAGGGCGCCGTGGCATAGATGAAGGGGCGGCAACGGTTGACGATGTAGTCACACAACACTGCCGGCGCCGTGATCAGTGCCCCGGAGCCGCCCAGCGCCTTGCCGCAGGTGTGCAGCACCACGACGTTGTTGCGGCCTTCGAGATGATGCGCCAGCCCGCGCCCATCAGGGCCATGGACGCCGGTGGCATGCGCTTCGTCGACGAACAGGAAGGCGTCGTGCCGGTCGGCCACAGCCATCAGTTCGTCCAGCGGGGCGCGGTCGCCATCCATGCTGTAGAGGCTTTCGGCCGCGATCCACGGCCGGCCGGTGCCGCCCTTGGTACGCCAGGCACTGATAGCGTCAGCGACCGCATTGGCATCGTTGTGGCTGGCTTCCACCACTTCGGCGCGGCCGGCGCGTGCGCCTTCATGGGCACTGGCGTGGATCAGCTCGTCGAGCACGATCAGGTCGCCCTTCTGCGGCAGGGTCGTCAGCACGGCGAAATTGGCGACATAGCCGCCGCCGAAGAACAGCGCCCGCTCGGCGCCGAAGAAGCGGGCTGCCTTGGCCTCAAGCGCCTCGTGCTCGGGGTCGTTGCCGCGCAGCAGCCGCGAGCCGGTGGCGCCGACAGGCGTGCCGTTGGCGAGTGCGGTGGCAACCGAGTCGGTCAAACGCTTCGAGCCGGCAAGCCCGAGATAGTCGTTGGAAGCGAAATCGAGCCCGGCGCGGCCGCTGAGCGCCCGCAGCCGGCTCTTGCGGGCCAGCCCGCGCAGGCTGGCCTCGTAGCGGTCGAGCAGGGCTCGTCCGTTCATTAGAGCGCCGCGCGTCCTGCGGGACGCGCATAGGACGCTCTATCACTTTGAGTTTGCGCATCGTGCCCACCGAGAATCGGTTCCGATTCTCGGGCCGATGCGCTGGCGTCGCGCTCCATCGGCTGGATGCCGAGACGGCGGAACAGCGCTGTGTCCTTGTCTTCCCCGGGATTCTCGGCGGTCAGCAGCGTGTCGCCGACGAAGATCGAGTTGGCGCCGGCAAAGAAGCACAGCGCCTGCATCTCGTCGCTCATCGCCGTGCGCCCGGCGGACAGGCGGACATGCGACTTGGGCATCATGATGCGCGCGAGTGCGATAGTGCGCACGAACTCGATCGGCTCGATCGGCTCGGCTTCGCCCAGCGGCGTGCCTTCGATCGGGATCAGCATGTTGATCGGCACGCTGTCGGGATGCTCGGGCAGGTTGGCCAGCGTCACCAGCATGTCGACGCGGTCGGCCTTCTCCTCGCCCATGCCGACGATGCCGCCGCAGCAGACCTTGATGCCGCTGTCGCGGACATTGGCGAGGGTGTCCAGACGGTCGGCGAAGGTGCGGGTGGTGATGATCTCGTTGTAGTAGCGTTCGGAGGTGTCGATGTTGTGGTTGTAATAGTCGAGGCCGGCCTCTTTCAAGCGCTGCGCCTGGCCGAGATCGAGCATGCCGAGCGTCATGCAGCTCTCCATGCCGAGTTCCTTGACGCCCTCGATCATGGCAACGACGGCATCCATGTCGCGCTCCTTGGGGCTGCGCCAGGCAGCGCCCATGCAGTAGCGCGTCGCGCCGGCGTCCTTCGCCTTCTTGGCTTCGGCGAGAACGCGCTGCACTTCCATCAGCTTGGAGGCCTTGAGGCCGGATTCGTGACGTGACGATTGGCTGCAATAGCCGCAATCCTCGGGGCAGCCGCCGGTCTTGATCGACAGCAGGCGCGAAAGCTGCACCCGGTTGGGGTCGAAATTCTGACGATGCACCGTCTGCGCGCGAAACAGCAGGTCGTTGAAGGGCAGGTCGTAGATCGCCTGCGCTTCCGCGCGGCTCCACTGGGGATGCGCCCCGTTGATCTCAGTCGCGGCTGCATTGAGGTGCAAATCGGCGTTCATGCGCTCTCCATTGCCAAGATGTGTCTTTGCCATGCCCACCCGGGGCGGGACCATTGCCCCCGTCAAGGGGCCGTGTCCAGTCCAATATCGAGGATCGGCGCGCTGTGCGTCACCCAGCCGACCGAAATGAGGTCGACGCCACTAGCCGCAATGTCAGGCGCCGTCGTCGGGTTCACACGCCCCGACGCTTCGGTGATCGCTTGGCCGCCGACCATTTTCACAGCGCGGGCAAGTGTCTCGGGCGTCATGTTGTCGAGGAGGACCGCGTCGACGCCGAGCGCCAGCACTTCATCCAGCTGTTCGAGCGTGTCGACTTCGACCTCGATCTTCACCAGATGCCCGACATTGGCCTTGGCCCGCTCGATCGCCTGCTTCACCCCGCCGGCGATGGCGATGTGGTTGTCCTTGATCAGCACGGCGTCGTCGAGGCCGAAGCGGTGGTTGGAGCCGCCGCCTGCTCGCACCGCGTATTTTTCCAGCGCGCGCAGGCCCGGCGTGGTTTTCCGGGTGCAGACGATGCTTGCCTTGTGGCTGCGCACGGCTTCGACAATGCCTGCGGTGGCGGTGGCGATACCGCTGAGATGGCAAAGGAAGTTGAGCGCCACGCGCTCGGCGGTCAGAAGCCCGCGCGCTGGTCCGCTGAGCGTGGCGATGACGTCGCCGGCCACGAGCACGCTGCCGTCCGGTCTGGCGACCTTGATATCGATGGCTGGGTCGATGAGCCGAAAGGCGAGTGCCGCCAGATCGAGCCCGGCGACCACGCCCGGCTGGCGCGCCGCGAGCACGACTGTCGCCCGGTGGTCGGCGGGCACGACGGCCTCGGTGGTGATGTCGCCGGCGCGGCCGAGGTCTTCCAGAAGTGCTGCGCGGACCAGCGGCTCGAGCATGATCTGGGGCAGGGGCGAGAGGTTCATCTGTCAGGCGCTCCGTGCAAGCGGCGTGGCGTCGATTGCTGCAGCTGTCTCCAGTGCCTCGACCAACGTGATCTTCGAGCGGCGTGCGACAGCACTGCGAAGCGGGAAGTCGGCCCGGCAATGCGCGCCGCGGCTTTCCTCGCGCCGAAGGGCGGCGACAGCTATCATCAGCGCCACCGCCGCCGGCTCTGCGGCTGAAGTGCTTCCCCTGGCAAGAGGCAGCAGCGTCGACGCCGCATCGCGCAGGCTTTCGCCGTCGCGCAACACGCCCAGCGCGGGCGAGACGATGCTGCGAACCAGCGCGGGATCGGCGCGTGCAGGTGCTGCTGCAGGAATTGCGATGGTCTTCCGTTCCATGCTCGACGAGGCGGCCACGCTTTCGGCCACCCAACCCGCCATCACCACCGCTTCGGTCAGCGAATTGCTGGCTAGCCGGTTGGCGCCATGCAGGCCGGTCGAGGCGACCTCGCCACAGGCCCACAAGCCCGCCACCGAGCTGCGGCCTTCTGCGTTCACGGCGACGCCGCCCATGTGGTAATGCGCCGCCGGCCGTACCGGGATCGGATCGACCGCGGGGTCGATGCCAGCCTCGCTGCAGTAACTGGCAATGGTCGGGAAGCGGCCGGCAAAGCTTGCGCCCAGGCAGGCGCGCGTATCGAGAAACACCCGGTGCCCACGAGCCAGATGTCGGTGCACGCCGCGCGCCACGGCATCACGTGTACCAAGTTCCGCGCCCGGCAGGTCGGCAAGAAAACGCCGGCCCGTCTCGTCGATCAGTATGGCGCCTTCGCCGCGCACCGCCTCGCTGATCAGCCGCATCGGGCGCTGCGGTCCGTCGAGCGCGGTCGGGTGGAACTGGACGAATTCGAGATCGGCGAGTTCGGCTCCCGCACGTGCGGCAAGCGCCAATCCCTGGCCGAAGCAGCCGAGCGGATTGGTGGTGTCATGGAACAGTCCGCCGACACCGCCGGTGGCGAGCACCACGCGACTGGTTGCAAGCACCAGGTCGCCCGATGCGCCCGCAGCGTTCACGCCTGCGATTGTACCGTCCTCGACCAGCAGCCGCCGGGCTTCGAAACCTTCGACAACCGTGATCGAAACAGTTCGCCTGACGGCTGCGACAAGCGCCCGCATCAGCTCGCTGCCGGTCGCCGCGCCGGCTGCATGCACGATACGCCGGCGGCTATGCGCGGCCTCCAGCCCAACATGCAGCCCACCATCCGTTGCCCGGTCGAAAGCGACGCCGAAATGTTCCAGCTTCGCGATTGCGGCAGGCGCCGCCTCGACGACGCGCCTGACCACGACTTCGTCGCAAAGCCCGTCGCCGGCTGCCAGTGTGTCGGCCAGATGCAAGGCAGGGCTGTCGTCGCTGCCGATGCTGGCGGCGAGCCCGCCTTGGGCCAGCGCGCTCGACGCTTCGCAGCCGAGCTGTGCCGCTGATAACAGCACGACCGGCTCCGGTGCCATCTCCAGCGCCGTCATCAGCCCGGCCAGGCCGCCGCCGATGATGACGGGCCGACCGGAAAGCGCGCGGAAATCGAAGCTCATACGGCGAGCATCCGCTCGACCGCCAGGCGGGCGCGCACGGCAACTGTGGGGTCGATGGTCACGGCATGTTCGTTGCGCTCCAATGCCGAGCGGATGTTGCCGAGCGTGATCCGCTTCATGTGCGGGCAGAGATTGCAGGGCCGGATGAATTCGACATCGGGGTGCTCGACCGCGACGTTGTCGCTCATCGAGCATTCCGTCACCAGCACGACGCGTGCCGGCTTCTCCCTGCCGACATAGTCCGACATCGCAGCGGTCGAGCCGGCGAAATCGGCCTCGGCGACCACCTCCGGCGGGCATTCCGGGTGTGCCAGCACGGTGACGCCGGGATGGGCGGCACGCATCTCGCGGATGTCTTCGGGGGTGAAGCGCTCATGCACCTCGCAATGGCCCTTCCAGGCGATGATCTCGACATCGGTCTGCTTGGCGATGTTCTGCGCCAGGTACTCGTCCGGCAGCATCAGCACGCGCGGTACGCCCAGCGACTCGACGACCGCCTTGGCATTGCCCGAGGTGCAGCAGATGTCCGATTCCGCCTTCACCGCGGCCGAGGTGTTGACGTAGGTCACGACAGGCACGCCGGGGTAGCGCTGGCGCAGCAGACGGATGTCTTGGGGCGTGATCGAATCGGCCAGCGAGCAGCCCGCGCGCATGTCAGGGATCAGCACCGTCTTGGACGGGTTCAGCAGCTTTGCCGTCTCGGCCATGAAATGAACGCCGGCGAGCACGATCACGTCGGCCTCGACCTCCATCGCCTTGCGGGCGAGCGCCAGGCTGTCGCCGACGATGTCGGCGACGCAATGGAAGATTTCCGGCGTCTGGTAGTTATGCGCCAGGATGACGGCGTTGCGCTCGCGCTTCAGCTTCAGGATGGCGTCGATGTCGTCTGAAAACACCGGCCATTCGATGGCGGGAATGACGCGCTGGACGCGGTCATAGAGCGAGGCGGCGGAAAGGGTCATGCCAGACATCGTCATCCTTATTATGCTCTAGTTGAGTATAATAAGGACATATGCTTAGCATGAGCATAAGTCCTGTCAAGCGGTGATTTGCTTATTTGGTTCCGGCGGCCGGGCGATCGTCGAGCACGGAGTGACGGAAGCGGAACAGTTTCGCCGGGCGTCCGCCGGTGTCGGCGCTCATTTCGCCGGTCTCCTCGACGAGGTCCTGCTGTTCGATGAGACGGCGGAAATTCTGCTTGTGGACCGTCACGCCGGCCAGCGCTTCGACCGCGCGCTGCAGTTGCAGCAGGGTGAAGGATGGCTGCATCAGCTCGAACACCACGGGACGGTATTTGATCTTGGTCCTGAGGCGCCCGATCCCGGTTGCCAGGATACGCCTGTGGTCGCCGGTCATGGCTAGGCCGGGAACGGTCGCTGCAACCTTGGCGCCCCTTGCGCGAACCGCCTCTTCGACCAACCCTGCCTCGTAGAGCAATTCGTAGCGCTGCAGCACCATCTCTTCGTTCCACTGGCGGTCGTCGAACCCGAACGCGCCTGCCGCGCGGCGCAGGCGATTCTGCCGCTTGTCCTGCTGCTCGGCCTCGTCGGCCCACTGGCGCAGGCGCGGCACGATGATGTCGCCGATGATTTCAGGTGCGCCTTCACGATGGTCTTCCCATGGAAAGAACTCGTACCAGTTGCGCCAGCTTCCTGGCGGGGTGCGGTGCGAGGGTTCTTCGCGCGTCAGGCCAAGATAGCTGATCGAGATAACGCGGCCGGCCGGTTCGTCGCTGCTGCGGTCACGGTCGGCAAAGGTATAGAGCTGTTCGATATAGCCGACCGGATGGCCGGTCTGCTGCTCCACCCAGTTGCGTAGGCCCGATTGCAGCGAGCGGTGGATAAGTTCGAACGGACCGGAGGGCAGGGCGGAGCCATCCTTGACGGTCAGCACCACCGGGTTGCCGTTGGGGGCTGCGACGAGCACCGCGATCAGGTCCGCACTGATCGCGTGACGCTCCGCTGCACTTTCCCTGGTCACCCCTGAAGTATCCCGCATTTCGCCCTGGTTGGATTCTGCTGGCCGTGATCGGATGGCCAGATGGATCAAAGGTCAACACCCAATCGCCTGCAGCAGGCAATGTCATGCTCAGCTATTGGCCTGCAGGAGCAAGAAAATCCACACTACCTACGAGATTTGCGAATGACGCTGGGGCAGGGATGCTTTGCCGTCACAGCTTTGCGGAACCGTCGGAGGCATCGGCTCCCGGGGCCTTCGCGCTGAGCATACGCTTCGTGTCTCAGCGGAGGGGAGAAAATCCGTCCCCTTGGGGAGATGGTCAGTGCAGCGAAGGCCGGGACGACGAACGGCTGTCCGGCAGGCGGGTCGATTCGATGCGATTGCGGCCTTTTTCCTTGGCAATCTTGATCTGGTGATCGGCAGCAACAAGCAGGTCGTCGGCAGTAGCCTCCGTCTCGAACAGCACCGCGCCGACGCTGACCGTCAGCGGCCAGTTCGACCCGCTGGGTTCGAAGCGCATTTCGGACACGGCATGACGAATGCGTTCCGCGACCTTTTCGGCGTTTTCCTTGCTGGCGCCGGGCAGGTAGACGCCGAATTCGTCGCCGCCGATGCGGCCGACCAGATCGCCGCTCCGGACCGTGCTGCGGATGATGCCCGCAATGACACTGATCGCCTGGTTTCCCGCGCTGTAGCCGATGTGCTCGTTGACCCTCTTCAGATGGTCGATGTCGACCATCAGGAGCGCGCCCTTTCGCCGGCCGGTTCCCGTCGCGAAAACGTCGATTGCTGCCGAAAAAAGCGTTCCGTTGAGACAGGAGGTCAGGCTGTCATGCGCAAGCTCTTGCGCATACTGCTGCTTCAGTGACGCATTCTCGTGCAGTTTCAGGCCGAGGAAGGCAAGCAGCGGCGCGATGAACAGGACCGGGAGAATGAAGGCGGTCAGGAGGCCCGGTCGAACTGTATCTGCGCCGCCGAAAACGAGGGCCTGCACGGCCCACGAAATGGCCATGTATGCGAGCGTGCCGGCTACCGTCAGGAGTGTAACCTGAAACCATTTGCGGTTTGAAAATGCACTGAGCTTGCTGAACATCCGTCCCCGCGACTCAAGCTTCTGCTGCCCGATCATTTCGGCTTATCCGACCTGGCAACTGAGAGACAGGCGCATCGATCATGCATCACAGCTAAGAAGCGGTAAGGTTAATGATTGCTGAATTCTCAACCTCTGGCATCGCCGTAGCAAGCCCCATGATCGAGGCAGGAGGGTGGTGCCCGGCAACCCGATAAGCCGTCCCACGCGCAGCATCCACCGCCGGCGCAGCGCAACGTCTAGGCCAGGGTCAGCCTGTCGTGCGGCTTTTCGAGATATTTCCGGAGTTGGGCAGCCGGTTTCGGTGCACTGAAGAAGTGTCCTTGAACCGCATCGCATCCGGTGGCCCGAACGATCAGGAGCTGTTCTTCGGTTTCGACGCCCTCGGCGATCGTGGTTATTTCCAGTGCATGGGCAAGGTTCACGATCGCACTGACGATGGCCATGTGATCCCTGTTGCCGGCGATCTCCGCGATGAACGAGCGGTCGATCTTGACCTTGTCGACCGGAAAGTTCCTGAGATAGCTGAGCGACGAGTAGCCAGTTCCGAAATCGTCGAGCGAGATCAGGACACCCAGCGAATGGAGCCGGTTCAGGGCATGCAAGGTTTCCTTGCTGTCGTCGAGCAGGAGGGATTCCGTGATCTCGAGTTCGAGGCGCTCGGCTGGAAGGCCTGTCATCGCCAGCACGGCGGAAACGGTTTCGACGATATTGCCTCTTCGGAACTGGCTCGGCGACAGATTCACGGCAACATTGACATTGCCCGGCAGGCTCATTGCTTCTCGGCAGGCACCTTCCAGGACCCAGGCGCCTAGCTGCACGATCAGGCCCGTGCTTTCGGCGATGGGGATGAATTCGTCTGGTGAAACGTGGCCACGCTGGCAGCCGGGCCATCGCAGCAGGGCTTCCACCGTCGTGACTGCCTTGCTTTGAAGATTGATGATCGGCTGGAAGGCGAGTTGGAACTCCTTGTCGAAATCGGCAGCTCTCAGGTCGAGTTCAAGCATGCGGCGACGCTGCAGCCGGTCATCCATCTCCGGCTTGTAGAATTGATAGGTCCCACGCCCGTCGCTTTTGGCCCGATAGAGCGCAAGATCCGCATTCTTCACCAGGTCGTCAGGGCCGGTCTTGGTTTCCGATTCAAGCGCAATGCCGATGCTGGCGCCGACGACCACCAGATGCCCATCAAGCTGATACGGCTGTTCGAGGGCTTCGATGAGGCGCCGCGCCACGCGTCCCGCCTCGTCGCGTCCGACTGCCGGCTGGACGATGAGGAATTCATCACCGCCAAGTCGGGCCACCACGTCGTCATCGCGCACGAGGCTTGAAATGCGGGACGCGACCTCGCGCAGCAATGCGTCGCCGATAGGGTGGCCGAGCGTATCGTTGACGTTCTTGAAATTGTCCAGGTCGAGGCAAAGGACCGCAGTGTCCTTCTGGTGGCCATGACCTTGCATGAGAATTTGTTCCAGGCGCTCGCGCAGCAGCAGGCGGTTGGGAAGCCCGGTCAGCGGGTCATGCCGCGCCATATGGGCGATGCGTTCTTCCGCCTGGTGACGTTCGGTGATGTCCTCGTAGGTCGCGACCCAGCCCCCTCGCTCCATCGGCTGGTGGCTCACGGAGATGATGCGGCCATCGGTCAGCTTCTGTAGCAGGATGCCGGGCTTGCGGTGGTCGATCAGCTGTTGCTGTTTCCAATAGGCGAGCTCGGCGCTCTGCTGCGTCGAAGTCCCTGCCTTGATCGAGCTCAACTTGACCTGTTCCGGCGTTGTCCCGGGCGGCAGGCTTTCCGGCGGGACCCCGTACATGGTGGCGAACTTGCCATTGCTCACGATCAGCCGTTCGTCGGCATCGAACATGCAAAGCCCATGCGACATGTTGCTCAAGGCCGCGTCGAACAGGCCGTTCTGGGTTGCCAGGGCATGATTGGCTTCAAGCACGGCAGCGTTCGCACCCTCCAGATCCTTTGAGGTGCGCCGCAGGTCTGCGTTCACGGTGTTCAGCGCATCGTAGGTATGCGTCAGCAGGCGATTGTGCCATCCGAGCAAGCCGATAAAGGCCAGGCTGCAAAGGAAGAAACCAACCGCAACGGCGGAGAAATTGCTGTGCAGCCGCAGCAACTCGTTGTCGACCTTGGCCATCTGGATGGCGCTGTACTGATTGGCTTCCGAGGCGAGGCCGATGAGGTCCGTTTCCAGCGGTGCCATCGATAGCACCGCCGATCGGGCGACTTCAGGTTCGCCGATGCGGCTCATCACCCCGTCCAGTTCCGCGATGAGCTCGGACAGCCGGCGGACCGTCTCCTCCCGCTCTGCCGCTTCGCTCACGAAGGTCTGGAACTGACCGCTTGTGAACAGGCTGAGCCGGCCCTTCAGGATGTCGAATCGAAGTTGCACCTCGGCTTTGAGAGGTTCGCTCCCGGAGGCCGCAAGCGCGGTGACGCGCTGCGACAGCCGCAGATATTCGTTCATGCCCTGGCTGGCGCTCCACGCCACGTCATATCTGGAGATCTTGCCGATCGATGCCTGGCGCTCATAGATCACGAACGACAGATACGCTGCAGCAACGGCGAAAGCGGCGATGGTTCCGATCAGGAGTGTCTTGAGCAGGTGGAATGCGAACGCGCGGCGGGAACCAGGCGCAAACAAGGAACCCATGACATGGGTTCCCTACCGCACGATCAGACGGGCAAGCTGCCATACCGAGCGCGAATAGAACTGTTGGCTCTGTAGCGCGGGATCGCTGTCGTAGGGATAGACGATGAAGAGCGGGCCTTTGTCGCTGACGGGCATGTACTGACCGTCACGCTTGAGAGCCAGGAGCACGCCATGTTCCGCGAAATCCTTGAGCGGGAGCGTCGTGCTGTAGTCGTTGAGCGCTACCGCGACGACCTCGTCGCCGTCGGCGCCAACGAGCTTCATGATCTTATCTAGCGGGACGCCTTCGAATTTTACCTTGCCGGTAAACCACGGCGTCATCGTCTCGAATGACGTGACGCCAAGCTCCTCGAGCATGTCGCGATCGAACTGCGCCTTACCGTCGGCATTGGTGACACCAATTTTGCCTTCGATTGTCAGGATCGGAGTACCCTTGGGAGTCCCGAGTTTTCCCTCTTCGGCATTGGCGGCAGAGAGCGCAATCAGCACTATCGACGACGCCACCGCCAGGGCGCGAAAGATTGAAGACGGAACGTGGTACATTGGCGTGCTCTCCTGGTGCTGTCGCGCTGTTTCAGATGGTGCCTGAGCTCGCTGAACAACGTATTAATAGAATGCGAATTTCCTAATGTGCCACGGCCCGGAAGTCGACGCATGCGCTTTATCCGGTTTGACCCGTTGGACGTCCGATGGCAGATTGCGCACGAGCTTTAAATAGAATTCAGATGGATACGACTGCAAATGGTTGAGACGTTCAAGGAGTTTACTTTCGAGGCAGCACATCAATTGCCGCCATTTTCCGGGCTCCACGGTCATTCGTTTCGGGTCAGCGTCCATTTGGTTGGCGCTCCCGATCCCGTTTTCGGCTGGCCGGCCAACCTCTACGAGGTAGAGAAGCGAATCGAAATCGTTCGCAAAACTCTCGATCACACGTATCTCAACGACATCGAGGGCCTTTCCGTTCCGTCGATCGAGAACATAGCGCGCTGGATCTGGGAGCAGATGGAGGATCACTTCCCGCAGCTCGATCGTGTTGCCGTCGCGCGCGGCGCGGACGGCCAGGCCGAAGGCACCGTCTATCGCGGCAGGCTGGTGAACTAGGATCGGCCTGTATATCGCGAAAATGCCGTCGGGCGACGGCAGCGCTGGCTAGGGCGCAACCAGCAGGCCGATTCTGGTCGGCCTGCTGTCGCATCTCCCGCGGACGTATGGCGGTGGGCGCCAGATGCAGCGCTGCTGCAGCAGCGGCTGCAAATTGAGTTCATGCTTCCTTGACGTGACCGCATAGAATGCGAGCCGATCCGCTCCCGATTGTGCCAGGTGCGGTTTTTGCCGATAATCCGGCCGTCCATCCAAGTCCATTGGACCTTGGCGAACTTCGCAATTCGGACCGAACGAGCCGAAGCGCCTGATAATTTCAAAGGAGGAGTGGTGGGCGATGACGGGCTCGAACCGCCGACATCTTCGGTGTAAACGAAGCGCTCTACCAACTGAGCTAATCGCCCCAACCGCGCGGAGCAATAAGCGGTTCATTGTTGATCTGCAAGTTGAAATGCATGCCGCAACGGCAGGCAACTGTGCGCAGAAGCCGGGTTTCGGGCGCCTTGAAAAATAGACGGCGAAGATTGTCGATTATCTCTTCGATGTCGCTTGACACCTAACAACGAACGCCGTAATTCACCGCCAACGACGCGGCGCCCAGCGCAACGTCCAGAGCGCGGGTGTAGCTCAGTCGGTTAGAGTGCCGGCCTGTCACGCCGGAGGTCGCGGGTTCGAGCCCCGTCACTCGCGCCAGTTTTTCAAGGGCTTAGCTCTTGTAGGCTGCTCCAGTTTCAAGTCTATCTCCCAGCCACGTTTCAAATTTTTGTATTCGTTGCGTTCCCGGCCGAGCTTTTTGGGGTGGTGCTGGGTCGATGTTGTACGCAAGTCGACGCGCGGCTGCTTTTTCGCGCTTCAACTGCGAATCACTGCCGCGAAAAACCATCGATCTGGTCGGGAGAGGGCGCCGCCACTCCGGGCCGTGCACGATGCAGCTTTGCTGTCCCTACGGTTGGCCTGCTTCGAGAATCGCTTCTGATTCGCGCGCTCGCGTCAGAGATACTGGCCGAGCTTCTTGCCCGCCTTGATGAAGCGTAGCGGATCGATGGCATCGCCGCCGCGGCGTACTTCGTAGTGCAGGTGCGGCCCGGTCGAGCGGCCGCTGCTGCCGACCTCTCCGACCTCGTCGCCCGCCACGACCTTCTGGTCGGGTGCCACCAGCACCTTGCTCAGATGTGCATAGCGCGTAACGAAGCCGCCGCCATGGTCGATCTCGACCATGCGGCCATAGCCGCCGTTCCAGCCGGCCTTGGTAACGACGCCGGCGGCCGTTGCACGCGCCGGAGAGCCGAAGGGTGCGCGGAAGTCCATGCCCGAATGCAGCGCCGGCATGCCGATCAGTGGGTCCTTGCGGACGCCGAATCTGCTCGAGATCGAATGGCCGGGGGCAGGGTTGGCGAGTGGCAGCTTGCGCGCCTGCGTCTTGATTCGGTCGAGCGTATCGAGCGCTTCGTCGAGTTCCTTGACCTTGCTGTCGAATGCCATCGGATTGTCGAGCGCGACGAGCGGGCCGCCGACGCCCGACTGTCCAAGACCGGCATCGACCGGCAGCCCGGCTCCCTCCAGCGCTTCGGAAATGGCGTCGGCCGTCTGATAGGCATTTTCTGCCAGCGTACCGATGCGCGCGACTTGCTCGTCCTCGATGCTGCGTAGCGACTTGTTGATGGCGACAAACAGCTTGTCTGCGCGGTCGGCGCGGCTTTCGCTGTCGGGTGTGATCGATCTGGTCGACCAGAAAGAGAAGGGACGCATCGCGTCGCTGCTGGCGGCAAGGGTCACCGCGCCGGCTGCTTCGATCGCCTTGCCGGTCAGGCTGGCGCGTTCGTCCGGTGTCTTGGCCGGCGCTGCTGGCTCCGCCACTGCCGTGGCCCGTTCCAGGACTGGCCCCAGGCGCCCGTTTCGTTCGCTGAGCTGCGACTGCCGCGCCAGCAACTCGCTGACCTTCGTCTCCATCAGTTGCTGGTCGAGCAACTGCCGGCTGGTGATGCGGTCGACCTGGGCGCGGAGCGCCGAGATCCTGTCTTCATAGGCGTGCTGCATGCGCGCCTGGCGGGCCGTGGCGGCGCCGATGAGGTCGTCGCGCAGCACAAGATAGGAGGTCGCAAGGAGGTAGCCGATCGCGACAGCGGCCAAAGCCGAGCCTGCGGCGGCAGCGACCCATGGGCGCACGGTAAAATGCCGGATCTCGTTGCCGCGCGCGATGATGACCGTGTGGGGTTCTTTGCGCCTGCCGAAAACGGCCGCCTGATTTTCTGGTTTCACCGGACCGAACTCTCATAACGAGACAGCGACCATCCGATTACACATTATTAGGGTTAACAAAGCTTTGCGCGCCTGATGCCGGGCCAGCCGGGTTTTCGGCTCAAGAAAACGAAAGCCCGCCTGCATGAGCAGGGCGGGCTTATTGTCAGATTTGAAAATACAGGAGGTTGGTTCAGATGCCGTGATGCTGGCTTTCTAAAGGCTTGCAAAACATTGGCGCCTGAGAATCACTTACTTCAGCGTAGGAAGAGCCAAAGCAGGATGATGATTGGGATCGGAATACCGATCATCCAAAGAATGATGCTGCGGAACATCTTGTTTCTCCCGTCGATTACGTCCTGTCTGCAACGCAGGGAGAAGGGATCGGTTCCGCAGCCGGCGATTTTCGCTACAGCGCCTTCACAGCCTCGAGAACCTCTGCGGCATGGCCCGGCACCTTCACCTTGCGCCAGATGCGCGCGATCTTGCCGTCGGCGCCGATCAGGAAGGTCGAACGTTCGACACCCATATATTTGCGGCCATACATGCTCTTTTCGGTCCACACGCCATAGGCCTCGAGCGCCTTTCGCTCTTCGTCGGCGACAAGGCCGATGCCAATTTCATACTTGGCCTTGAATTTGTCGTGTTTCTTGGCGCTGTCGGGCGACATGCCGATGACCACCGCTCCAGCCTTCTCGAACTGCGGCTTGAGCTGGGTGAAATCGATCGCCTGCGCCGTGCAGCCGCTCGTATCGTCCTTGGGATAGAAATAGAGGACAACCGGTTTGCCGGCAAAGTCGGAAAGCGTCAGAATACCGCCACCGTCGCGCGGCAGAGCAAATTGCGGGGCGGTTTGGCCGGTCTCGAGATCAGACATATCGATACCCTTGTTTGAAGTTACGAGTGAGCTCGCAAGGATGTCAGGTTAATAATGCCGGACTTGGATTCGTCCACGACCGAAACGACTACGGGACATCGCGTGGTTCAGGAAGTGCCCCGGCACGAGAAAATCCGGTTCAGGCGCGACGAGATTACCGATCTCGGCGCAATGCCTTCGGCTGCCGGCCAGGAGCTGGTCCGCGAGCGCCCTTCGTTGCGGCGTCGCGCCGGCCATTGCGTGCTTGCCGCCGTCGCCGTGCTTGGTTCGCTGGTCCTGCTCGTCATCATCGCGATTGAAGCCCTCAGCTATTCCGGCGTCGGCCAGGACCGGATGCGGGCCGAGGCGGAACGGGCGATCGAAGGCCTGGCCGGTGTCGATGTCGACGTTTCGATGGGCCAGGTACGGCTGGCGCTCGACGGGCTCAGGCTGATTGCCGTCGAGGTTCCCCATGTTCGGCTGAAGCGAGCCGACGGCAAGGCCATGGCTGAAGCCGGTATGATGCGATTTGGCATCCGGCTCTTGCCGTTGCTGTCGGGCGACGTGCGCCTCGGTGGCGCCAAGATTTCCGAGGCCCGTATCGTCGTCGACGCCATGCCGGAGGGCGGCGGTACCGACTGGAGCGCCGTGCTGCGCAATCCGGACGGGCTGATCGATCCACAGAAACTGCTGAACGAGACGTTCCGGGGCGTTCACCGCGGCTTCGAGGCGGTTCAATACGACGCGATGCGCGAGATCGCGCTGGCCAATGTCGATTTCGTGCTGCCGTCGGGTGGCGAGGTCAATGTCGTTCGCGTCGTCGATGCCTCGCTGGCCAAGACGCGAACCGGCGAACTGAGAATCGGTGCCAATTTCGACGTCGACGGTCGCGGTGTCGCGCTTTCGGCCTCGGCCGCCCGCGCCGCCGGCACCGATCGCATCGCTGTGCTGGATGCCACCGTATCGATGAGCGATCCCTATGCGGGAAAGACCGACATACCTGCCGCCAAGGCCAGCCGGATCGGTTCTGCCGACCTCGTCATCACCGGCCGCGAGGGAACAAACGGCGAAGGTTCCGAACTGATCGCCAAAGGCTCGATCGGTCAGTCGACGCTCGATCTCGAACAGCGCGGCCAGCTTGTCGGCGACATTGCCATCGACCTGCGCCTGGCCGACGGTCTGGAGAAGCTCGATATCCGCCGATTGCTCGTCACCACCGGCCGTTCGACGTTCGATTTCAGCGGCGGCTTGGGCCCTCGGCCGGCCACGGGTGTCGCCGGCGACAACCCTGCCTATCGCTTTGAGCTGATGAGCCGCGAATCGCGCCTGGCGCCTGGGGAATCCCCGGAACCGGCTTTGACTTTTCTAGCCCGCGTTGCCGGCACCTATGACATCGTGACCAGGACGCTGGCTGCCGAGCAGATCGGCGTCAAGTCCGGCCCTGGCGGTGAAGCGCTCGGCAAGGCTTCGGTCCAGTTCGCCGAGGGCAAGGCGCCGGGGATCTTCCTGGCATTCAATGTCCACGACATGTCGGTTGCGCATGTGAAGCAGCTTTGGCC
This sequence comes from Aminobacter niigataensis, assembly GCF_946995915.1. Lineage (GTDB taxonomy): Bacteria > Pseudomonadota > Alphaproteobacteria > Rhizobiales > Rhizobiaceae > Aminobacter > Aminobacter niigataensis. The sequence continues at coordinate 3,733,303 of NZ_OX341517.1, read as the reverse complement.
GTGGTTCTCGGCACGTAACGCCCGGCTTTGGGTGCTCCAGAACCTGTTCGGCGGGCGTGTGGTCGACGGCAACGTGCAGTTCGACGTCAAGCCCGACCGCCTCGGCAACGGCGTACCTCTCACTGCGCAGGAAGTATTCGGCCGCTTCGAGATCGACGGTGCGCGTTTCGATACCGCTGGCCTCATTCCGCCCATCCGCGACGCCAGGGGCATCGTCGAGTTTCATGGCAACGACGTTGATGTCGCGCTGTCGTCCGGCACGGTGTTCATGCCCAGCGGCCGCACCGTGGCGGCGAGCAACGGCAAGCTGAAGGTCGCCAAGGCCAACGTCATGCCGGTGATCGGCGCGCTCGACATCGATGTCACCGGCAGCGCGGACGCCGTTGCCGAACTTGCCTCTTACGAGCCGATCAACGCCATGCGTCATGTCGGCATCCTGCCGGAGGAATTGACGGGCGACGTCATCGGCAACGTCAAGGCCGACATCCCGCTGACCCGCGGCATCGATACGGACACCCTCGATTGGACCGTGGCGTTGAATTATGATGGCCTGTCTGTCGCCAAGCCGCTCGACGGGCAGAAACTGTCGGACGCGAAAGGCACGATCACTGTCACGCCAGACAAGGCGGTCATCGCCGCCAACGGCAAGCTCAATGGCGTTCCTGCAGAACTGAACCTCGTCGAGCCCCTGCGCGACAAGGATATCGCCAAGGAGCGCAACGTCCAGTTCGTGCTCGACGACAAGGCACGCAATGCCCTCGTTCCCGGCCTGTCGGACATGCTTTCGGGCACCATCAAGGTAGACGTCGAACAACTGGAACAGGGCAGGCGTAACATCGATGCCGACCTCACCGCTGCGCGGCTCGATCTCCCCTGGGTCGGCTGGAGCAAGGGGCCGGGCATTCCAGCCAAGGTCTCGTTCACGATGGATGTCGACGGCGAGCGCTCGACGCTGTCCGACTTCCGTTTGACGGGAAAGACCTTCAACATCAGCGGCGATGTCTCGCTCGCCAAGGGCAGCCTGACCAGCGCGCGCTTCGGCCAGGTGCAGCTCAACCGCGGCGACGACGTCGACGTCAACATCAAGCGATCCGGCAAGGGTTTTGCGGTTCAGGTGAAGGGCAATTCGCTCGACGCCCGGGCGCTGATCAAGCAGTTCATGTCCGACGTCGACACTGCTACCAAATCGGCGGGGACGGGTGCCGTGTCGGTCACCGCGAATGTCGGGACGCTTGTCGGTTTCAGCGGCGAGAAGCTTTCCAACGTCACGCTCGAATATTCCGGTTTAGGGTCGAAGGTCGGTGGGCTCAAGGTCAATGCGACGGCGAACTCGGGCGGACTGATAACCGTCAGCAACGTCCTGCAGGGCGAGGGCAGGCGGCTCGATGTCCGCTCGGCCGATGCCGGTGCCATCCTGCGCTTCCTCGATGTCTATCCGCGCATGCAAGGCGGCAGCCTAGCACTGGCGCTTGAATCGGCCGGCGATGGCCCGCTCAAGGGCCAGGTCGACGTGCGCGAGTTCTGGGTCGTCGACGAACCGCGTCTCGCCTCCATCGTTTCCAGCAAGCCTGTCGGCGACAATCGCAGCCTCAACCAGGCGGTGCGCAAGGACATCGATACCTCGCGCGTCAAGTTCGAGCGCGGCTTCGCCCAGATCGACAAGCGCGAGAAATATCTGGCGCTGGAGAATGGCGTGCTGCGCGGGCCGCTGATCGGCACCACCTTCCAGGGCGTGCTCTATGACCAGCAGGGGCAAATGAACATGACCGGCACCTTCATGCCGGCCTACGGCCTCAACCGCCTGTTCGGCGAGCTGCCGCTGGTCGGCGTCATCCTGGGCAATGGCCGCGACCGCGGTTTGATCGGCGTGACCTACAAATTGTCGGGCGACGCCAATGCGCCCAAGCTGCACGTCAATCCATTGTCGGTGATCGCGCCCGGCATCTTCCGCGCTATTTTCGAGTACTGAGCCGCGGGCATTTCAATCCCACAAACGAAAATGGCCGGCAATGCCGGCCATTTTGTATCCTAGCGGGGCGGCCCGATCAGGCCGGGCGCACCAGGATATGCTTCTTCTTGCCGAGCGACAGCTTGACCACGCCTTCCGGCGTCAGGTCTGCCGTGGTAACGGCGCGGCGTTCGTCATTGATCGCCTGGTCGTTGATCCTGACGGCACCGCCCTGGACGTGTCGGCGCGCTTCGCCGTTCGAGGTGGCAAGCCCGGCGCGCACGACGAGCGCAAGCAGGCCGATGCCGGCCTTCAGTTCGTCACCGGCAACGTCCACCGACGGCAGCGTCTCGGCCAGTGCGCCTTCCTCGAAGGTTTTCCGCGCCGTTTCAGCCGATTGCTCAGCGGCGGCGCGGCCATGCAGCATCGCCGTCACTTCGGTCGCCAGCACCTTCTTGGCGTCGTTGATCTCGGAACCGCCGAGGGCAGCGAGCCGTGCGATCTCGTCGAGCGGCATCGCCGTGTAGAGCTTCAGGAAGCGCTCGACATCGGCGTCCTCGGTGTTGCGCCAGTACTGCCAGAAATCATACGGGCTCAGCATGTCGGCGTTGAGCCACACCGCACCGTTCATCGACTTGCCCATCTTGGCGCCGGAAGAAGTCGTCAGCAACGGTGAGGTCAGCGCGTAGAGCTGCGGCGTGCCCAGGCGGTGGCCGAGGTCGATGCCGTTGACGATGTTGCCCCACTGGTCGGAGCCGCCCATCTGCAGGCGCAGGCCGTAGCGCTTGTTGAGCTCGACGAAGTCGTAGGCCTGCAGGATCATGTAGTTGAATTCGAGGAACGACAGCGACTGCTCGCGGTCGAGGCGCTGCTTGACGGAATCGAAGCTCAGCATCCGGTTGACCGAGAAATGCTGGCCGACGTCGCGCAGGAATTCGAGGTAGTTGAGCGGTAACAGCCACTCGGCATTGTTGACCATCATCGCATCGCGCGGGCCGTCGCCGAAGGTCAGGTAGTTGGAAAACACCTGCTTGATGCCGTCGATGTTCGACTGGATCATTTCTGGCGTCATCAGCTTGCGTGCCTCGTCCTTGAAGGACGGGTCGCCGACCATGCCGGTGCCGCCGCCCATCAGAGGGACGGGGCGATGGCCGGTTTTCTGCATCCAGTACAGCATCATGATCTGGATCAGGCCGCCGGCATGCAGGCTCGATGCGGTCGGATCGAAGCCGATATAGGCCGACACGGTTTCCTTGCAAAAGAGGTCGTCGAGGCCGGCGTCATCGGAGGTCTGGTGGATGAAGCCGCGCTCGGAAAGGGTGCGCAGGAAATCGGATTTGAAGCCGGACATGGTTCTTTCTCTTGGCGGACGATTGGATCGGACGATCCGGCATTGGATCGGCGAAGCTGGGGCTTTAGCATCTGAAGCCTTGGAATCACAAGGACGGCGGACTTCATGGCGCTTCTGACAGCCATCGGACTAATGAGCGGCACCTCGATGGATGGCATCGACATCGCCATCCTGCGCAGCGACGGCGCCAATGTCCTCGAATTCGGCCCGTCGATGGCGGTGGCCTATGATGCCGCGTTTCGCCGTCGCATCGAGGCCTCGCTGGAAACAGCAAAGGCGATCGTCCGCCGCGAGGACCGCCCCGACGATCTTGCCGAGCTGGAGCGCGAGATCACGCTGCGCCACGCACGAGCGGTCTCAGACTTCCTGCTTTCCCTGCCGGCCGAGTGGCAAAAGCCCGATCTGATCGGCTTCCACGGCCAGACGGTGCTGCACCGCCCACATCTCGGCGTGACCGTCCAGCTTGGCGATGGCGCATTGCTTGCCCGCGAGACCGGCATCCCCGTCGTCTATGACATGCGCGCCAACGACATGACCCATGGCGGGCAGGGGGCGCCGCTGGTGCCTGCCTACCACGCCGCACTCGCCCGCTCGCTGTCCGAACCCTATGGCGCGATGAAACCCGCTGTGTTCGTCAATGTCGGCGGCATCTCCAACATCACCTACGTACCGGAAGCAGGCGCCCCGGTCGCCTTCGACACCGGCCCCGGCAACACGCTGATCGACCAGTGGGTCAGCCGTGAGGGCGGCGTTCCCTACGATGCCGGCGGCACAATTGCCAGCGAGGGCGGCGTGGTGACCGAGGTGGCCACGCGCTATCTCGACAACCCGTTCTTTGGAAAATCCGGGCCCAAATCCCTCGACCGCAACGATTTCACGCTTGCTCTCGCCGAAGGCCTCGAACTGTCCGACGGCGCCCGCACGCTGGCTCATGTCTCGGCCGAGGCGATCCTGAAATCTGTCGCGCATTTGCCCGCGCCGCCAAAACTCTGGATCGTCTGTGGCGGCGGCCGCAAGAACCCGCACATCGTCGGCGATCTCAGGGCAGGCGCGGAAAAGGCGGGGGCGGAAGTCATCGTCGCCGAGGACGCCGGTCTCAATGGCGACGCCACCGAGGCCGAGGCCTGGGCCTATCTTGCGGTCAGGTCGGCGCTCGGCCAGCCGCTGACCTTCCCGACGACGACCGGATGTCGCGAGCCTGTGACCGGCGGCCAGCGCGCCGAGCCCTGATCGGGAGACTTCATCAAAGTTTCATCGGGGCGTCACCCGCCCGACATGGCACGGACCTAGCTGGAGGGCGTTCCTTCAACCAATCGGGGTCCACCATGCGACGCTCTCTCTATCTTGCTGCGGCCGTTCTCGCGCTCTCCACAGCTTCCGCCTTCGCGGATGAGACGGAATTCAAGGCGACGCTCGCCGGTCACGCGATCCTGCCAGCCAACACCATCATCGCCGCACCCGAAAATGCACCCGAGCACCTGCGCACCTCGGGCAAGTTCACGACCCCTGACCGCCAGCGCGCCGAAGGCCTGGGCACCGTTCCCGGCAAGGATGGCGTCCGCCTGACCGGGCTATCGCTGCCCTTCGACGGCCAGCCCGTCCAGGGCTTCTCGGGCATCAAGGCGGTCGGCGACGGCACGTTCTGGTCGCTGTCGGACAATGGCTTCGGCAACAAGCTCAACTCGACCGACGCGGCGCTTATGCTGCACCACATCTCGTTCGACTGGGACAAGGGCACGATGAACCGCATCAAGACGCTGTTCCTCACCGATCCCGACCGCAAGGCGCCGTTCCCGATCGTGCTCGAAGGCTCCGACACGCGCTTCCTCACCGGCGGCGACTTCGACGTCGAGTCGATCCAGCCGGTTGCCGACGGCTTCTGGGTCGGCGAGGAGTTCGGCCCCTACCTGCTCAAGTTCGATCTCGACGGCAAGCTGACCGACGTCGTCGGCACCGTGGTCGATGGCAAGCCGGTGAAGTCGCCCGATCATCCGACGCTGACCGTCCAGGCCAACCCGACGCTGCCGATGCCGGCCTTCAATCTCAAGCGCTCGGGCGGCTATGAGGGCCTTGCCCAGTCGAAGGACGGCTCCAAGCTCTACGGCCTGCTGGAAGGTGCGCTGCTCAAGGACGACGGCACCATGGAGCAGGCGGAAGGCAACCGCGCGCTTCGCGTCATCGAATTCGACGTTGCCAAGAAGGAATGGACCGGCCGCAGCTGGCTCTACCCGCTCTCCGCCGGCGGCGATGCCATTGGCGACTTCAACATGATCGACGCCACCACCGCTCTCGTCATCGAGCGCGACCAGGGTGCCGGCACAGCCGCCAAGGCTTGCACTGACGCCAAGAACCCGCAACCGGACTGCTTCGCCAATCCGGCTTTGTTCAAGCGCATCTACAAGATCGAGATGTCGGACGCCAATGTCGGCGGCGCGGTGCGCAAGATCGGCTATATCGACCTGATGAACATCGCCGATCCCGACAACAAGAAGCGTCAGGGCGGCGGCGAGGGTTTCTACGACATGCCTTTCAACACCATCGAAAACGTCGACCTGGTCGATGACACCCACATCGTCGTCGGCGACGACAACAACCTGCCGTTCTCGGCCGGCCGTTCGTTGGACAAGGCCGACGACAACGAGTTCGTGCTGCTCGAGGTCGGCGAGTTCCTGAAGGCCAAGTAAGGCGCCTATAGAAATGAAGGGCGGCCGCCGGCCGTCCGCGATCGAGGCAAGGAGAAAGGTTTCGGCTTGGCCGGAGCCTTTCTTCAATGCGGTGAAAACATTTATGCGGGCAGCGACAAAACGCGCCTTTGACCTTCCAGGGCGTGCTGGTCGTATAGCGCCAATCTGGCTTGCGAAGGCGAGCAGATCACCAACGCGCTGGAAGTGACTGAAGCATGCCCATGACTGACAATAACAAGCCGCTGGCCGCCTATGCCGCCGCGTTCGGTTTCATACTGCTGATGGTGCTTACTGCTGTCTTTTTCGGCGATTCCGAAATCGTGCTGCCGGAAATCGCCGCAATGGCGGTGGCGCTCTGGGCCTGGCGCGAGAAGGGGTGGCTGAGGCAGCCCGAAAAGATCTTCATCGTGCCGTCCGTCACTGCAACCATCGGATTTGCAGTCAACCTGCTGGATCAGTCCTTCGTCGTGAAGATCCTGCTGGTGTTGTGCCTGATGCTGGTTGCCATGCGGGCCATCCGCACCAATCTGGCGCCGGCACTTGCGACCGGGTTCCTGCCTGTCGTCACCAACGCCACGCACTACTCCTTCCTGATCGCCATCTTCGTCACCACCTTCGCATTGATGCTGGGCGTCATGCTGTTCAAGCTCAATCGCGGTGTGCCCCGCGAAGCGCCGGTGAAATACCAATACATGCTGGTCTATCTGGCGATGCATCTGGTGTGGATCGCCATCACCGTTCTGGCCGGCTATCCGCACATGGCCATCATTCCGCCGATCACCGTTGTGGTCTACGAGTCCCTGCAGATGCCGATGTATATGCGCAAGATGGCGCTCAAGCAGGTGGCTGTGCTCACACTGTCTGCATTGATCGGCACGGTGCTGTTTCTGGCGCTTCAAAACTGGTTTGTGGTCGCCACCATCGATCTGGCGCTGATCTACGGCTTGCTGCATCTCTTCAACGCGCGCATCCCTGCAGCCTACGCCTTCCCGTTCCTGCCATTTGTCTTTCCGGCGGAATTCGTCCCGCAACTGCCCTTCGGCGCGGCAATCGTATCCGTGTTCTTCTTCTCATTGGTGTTGGCGTACAAGACTTATGAAAAGAAGCGGATGGCACAGGTTCCGGCCATGGCCTGACTGGCGCCTTCTGGCGCCTCTGACGAACGGACGCCGGGCTTAGCTGTCCGTCAGCCCGCCATATTGCCTGACCAGTTGTGCCATCTCGTCGACGGCGCCCTGGTCGGCCTCGATCCCTTCCGCAACGCCGACACGGTCGCCGAGCGGCCTGTTCTGGCTGACCTTCCATTTGCCGTCGATGCTGGCAATGTCGATCTCAAGCCCGACAATGCCCCTGATCTGGGCGTCGATGTAGGCCTGGGGTGCATCGGTCACCTGCCAAGGCTCGGACCGGCCGGCTTCGTGCGTAGCCGTGAGCCTGGCGACCTGGCCGGCGAGCCAGTCCTTGTCCTCGATCACCCGCACCGTACCGCGCACCTGGACCATTGCGTAGTTCCAGGTCGGAACCACCTTGCCGGTTTCGCGCTTGGTCTCGTACCAGGATGGCGTGATGTAGCTTTCGGCGCCCTGGAAAACCACCAGCACAGGCACGTCGGGCATTTCGGCCAACAGCCGCCATTGCGGGTTGGCGCGCGCCAGGTGCGCCTGCAGCCTGCCGTTCGGCCCGACATCGGCGTCGAGCAGGAACGGCAGCGGATTGGCCACCGGACCTTCTGCTCCGTTGCAGATCAGAAGGCCGAGCGGATGGCTGCGGATCAGCCCATGCAGAACGTCCAGCCGTGTCTCGCGAAACAGCGGAGGTTGATACATGCGCGAAACTCCTCCTAGCGCAGGCGCTTCGGACGCGGGTCCGAAAGCTCGCCGGCGAGACGTCGGTCGAGATACTCGGCGCATTCGTCGATCACCATCTCCGGATCGTTGCCGAAGAAGTGGTTGGCACCCGTCAGCGTCTTCTGCGTGATGGTGATGCCCTTTTGCGTGTGCAGCTTGTCGACCAGGCCCTGCACGTCTTTGGGCGGGGCCACTTTGTCGGCGTCACCATGGATGATCAGGCCCGACGACGGGCAGGGCGCCAGGAACGAGAAGTCGTAGGTGTTCGGCTGCGGCGCGACCGAGATGAAACCTTCGATCTCCGGCCGGCGCATCAATAGCTGCATGCCGATCCACGCGCCGAAGGAATAGCCCGCGACCCAGCAGCTCTTGGAATCGGGATGCAGCGACTGCACCCAGTCGAGTGCTGCGGCCGCATCCGAAAGCTCGCCCGTGCCATGGTCGAATTCGCCCTGGCTGCGGCCGATGCCGCGGAAATTGAAGCGCAGCGTGGTAAAGTCGCGCTTCTGGAACATGTAGAAGAGGTCGTACACGATCTTGTTGTTCATCGTGCCGCCGAACTGGGGGTGCGGATGCAGGATGATGGCGATCGGCGCGTTCTTTTCCTTGGACGGCTGGTAACGACCTTCCAGGCGACCCGCCGGACCGGTGAAAATGACCTCTGGCATAGAATACTCCACTTGACGCAAAGCCGATGAAACAATCCTGTTGCCAGCCTTGACGCGAGGGACGCGTCTTCTTAGAAGCTAGTTTAGAACTGTTCAAAACTGGGTGGCGAGACCACCTGTTTGGCAAAGCGGGTAGATAGGACGGCTCGCCTTGGAATTTCAAGGAAATTGCGCGTCCCCACACCCAAACGTGATTTGACAGGGCAGATTGAACGGAAATGGCCGGACCGCGCGCCTATCTCGACCACAACGCCAGTGCGCCGCTGCTGCCCGCAGCGCGTGCGGCCGTGGTTGCTGCGCTGGATGTCGCTGCCAATCCGTCGTCAGTGCACAGCGAGGGCAGGGCTGCCCGCAAGATCGTCGAGGATGCCAGGCGCGATGTCGCCGCCCTCGTCGGTGCAAAGGCCGAGCACGTCATCTTCACCTCGGGCGCGACGGAAGCCGCAACCACCCTGCTTTCGCCGGACTGGCGCATGGGCCGCGCAGCGGTCCGCATGTCTCGGCTTTATATCACCGAGGCCGACCACCCTTGCGTGCTGAACGGCGGGCGCTTCTCCGCCGAGCGGATCACCCGGCTCGGCGTCGACAGCAACGGCATCATTGATCTCATGGCCTTGCAGGCCGCACTCGGCGCCCACGACAAGTCTGAAGGCCTGCCGCTTGTTGCGATTCACGCCGCAAACAATGAGACCGGCGTCATTCAGCCCTTCCCATCCATCGCCGAACTGGTCAAGGCGGCGGGCGGCGTGCTCGTGCTTGATGCGGTCCAAGCTGCTGGGCGCATTCCTCTCGACATATCAGCGGGTTGCGCCGATTACCTGATTCTATCATCGCACAAGATCGGCGGCCCCAAGGGTGCCGGTGCCATCGTCGCCATTGCCGACCTGATGATGCCCGCGCCGCTTGTATCGGGCGGCGGTCAGGAAAAGGGCCATCGCGGCGGCACCGAGAACTTGCAGGCGATCGCTGGACTTGGTGCCGCTGCGCGCGACGCCATGGCGGGCCTGGCCGAGATGGAGCGGGTACGGGTTCTCCGCGATCGCGTCGAGGCAACGGTCGTCAGGCTTGCCCCCGATGCCGAAATCTTCGGAAAGGCCGTCGAACGGCTTGCCAATACGACATTCTTCGCTATTCCGGGCGTCAAGGCGGAGACGGCGCAGATCGCCTTCGATCTCGCGGGCGTCGCACTCTCGGCCGGTTCCGCCTGTTCGTCGGGCAAGGTCGGTCCCAGCCATGTGCTGAAGGCCATGGGTTATGCCGACAACCTCGGTGCGCTACGCGTCTCGATCGGTCGGGACACGTCGGAGGCCGACGTGGAGAAATTCGAAACGGCCCTTGCCGCGCTCTTGGCGCGCCGCACGGACCGTACGAAAGCCGCCTAGGCGGCAGATTTGGCCCAAGGGCCAGTGAACGGGTGTATCAGGGTCGCCGCAAGGCGGCCTTCCGGGTGAATTCCCGGAGAGAATGCACTATATGGAACTTACGCCGCTCCAGCGGTGCCATAGTTTGAAAACTGTCGGGCCTTGACCCCGGCGTGGATGGAGAACGCTTATGCCTGCTGTGCAGGAAACGATCGAGCAGGTCCGCAAGATCGACGTGGACCAATACAAGTACGGCTTCGAATCGTTCATCGAGATGGACAAGGCTCCCAAGGGCTTGAGCGAAGACATTGTCCGCTTCATCTCGGCCAAGAAGGGCGAACCGGAATGGATGCTCGAATGGCGCCTCGGCGCCTATCGCCGCTGGCTGACGCTTGACGAGCCGAACTGGGCGCGCGTCGACTACCCCAAGATCGACTTCCAGGACATCTATTATTACGCCGCTCCCAAGAGCACGCCCGGACCGACATCGCTCGACGAAGTCGATCCCGAGATCCTGAAGGTCTATGAAAAGCTAGGCATTCCGCTCCGCGAGCAGGAAATCCTCGCCGGCGTCGAAAAGACGGTCGATCCGGACCTCGAAGAGGTTGGCGACAATGTCTACAAGTCGGGCCGCGTCGCCGTCGACGCCGTGTTCGATTCGGTTTCGGTGGTCACCACCTTCAAGGAAGAGCTGGCCAAGGCCGGCGTCATCTTCTGCTCGATCTCGGAAGCCATCCGCGAGCACCCGGAGCTGGTGAAGAAGTATCTCGGCACCGTCGTGCCGACGACCGACAACTACTACGCGACACTGAATTCGGCCGTCTTCACCGATGGTTCGTTCGTCTTCGTGCCCAAGGGCGTCCGCTGCCCGATGGAATTGTCGACTTACTTCCGCATCAACGAGAAGAACACTGGCCAGTTCGAGCGCACGCTGATCATCGCCGAGGAGGGGGCTTACGTTTCCTACCTCGAGGGCTGCACCGCACCCCAGCGCGACGAGAACCAGCTTCACGCCGCCGTGGTCGAACTCGTCGCGCTCGACGATGCCGAGATCAAGTATTCGACCGTTCAGAACTGGTACCCGGGCGACGCCCAGGGCAAGGGCGGTATCTACAACTTCGTCACCAAGCGTGGCGATTGCCGCGGCGACCGTTCGAAGATCTCGTGGACCCAGGTCGAGACCGGTTCGGCGATCACCTGGAAGTATCCGAGCTGCATCCTCCGCGGCGACGATTCTCGCGGCGAGTTCTACTCGATCGCCGTTTCCAACGGCTACCAGCAGATCGACAGCGGCACCAAGATGATCCATCTCGGCAAGAACACGTCGAGCCGCATCATCTCCAAGGGCATCGCCGCCGGTTTCTCGCAGAACACCTATCGCGGCCAGGTCTCGGCCCATCGCAAGGCCACCAACGCGCGCAACTTCACCCAGTGCGACAGCTTGCTGATCGGCAACCAGTGCGGGGCGCATACCGTGCCCTATATCGAGGCCAAGAACGCAACGGCCCAGTTCGAGCACGAGGCGACGACGTCGAAGATTTCCGACGACCAGAAGTTCTACGTCATGCAGCGCGGCATTCCCGAGGAGGAAGCGATCGCGCTGATCGTCAACGGCTTCGTCAAGGAAGTCATCCAGGAACTGCCGATGGAATTCGCCGTCGAGGCGCAGAAGCTCATCGGCATCAGCCTTGAGGGGAGCGTCGGCTGATGGATCCGGTCACGATGGCTTTCTACGCAGTCGTCTGCGGCGGACTTGCGGCGGCTGCGCCGTCGTTTCAGTCGCGTGCCGCACGGCTTGTCGTGGGAACCATTACCGGCATCGTTGCCGCAAGCCTTTTGCCGCTGCTGCGCCGTGTGTTCGGGATCTGAAAATCCCGCGCCGCGTCGGCAACGTCATTGACAGGAATTGCGCCGCCCGCCTCGGCGCCAGATGTGAAGAAAGCTGAAGAGAATGCTTGAGATCAAGAACCTGCATGCCCGTATCGCCGAGAGCGGCACCGAGATCATCCGCGGCCTGAACCTGACCGTGAAGGCTGGCGAAGTCGCCGCCATCATGGGCCCCAACGGCTCCGGCAAGTCGACGCTGTCCTACATCCTCGCCGGTCGCGACGACTACGAGGTGACCGAGGGCGACATCCTCTACAACGGTGAGTCGATCCTGGAGATGGACCCTGCCGAGCGCGCCGCCAAGGGCCTGTTCCTGGCGTTCCAGTATCCGATGGAGATACCCGGCGTCGCCACCATGGAGTTCCTTAAGGTTGCAATGAACTCGCAGCGCAAGGCGCGCGGCGAGGAGCCGCTCAAGGTTCCTGATTTCATCAAGCGCGTGAAGGAAGCAGCGGGCACGCTTGAGATGGACTTCAACATGCTCAAGCGTCCGGTCAATGTCGGCTTTTCCGGCGGCGAAAAGAAGCGCGCCGAGATCCTGCAGATGAAGTTGCTCGAGCCGAAGCTCTGCGTCCTCGACGAGACCGATTCCGGCCTCGACATCGACGCGCTCAAGATCGTTTCGGATGGCGTGAATGCCCTGCGTTCGCCCGACCGCGCCATCATCGTCATCACCCACTACCAGCGCCTGCTCGACCACATCGTGCCGGATACCGTCCACGTGCTCTACAAGGGCCAGGTCATCAAGTCGGGCGACAAGTCGCTGGCGCTCGAGCTCGAAGAGAACGGCTACGCCGGGATCATCGAAGAGGCGGCTTGAGGTGTCGACGATGAACATGCGTGCTGAAATACAGCGTACCCCGGCGGAGGCGGCGATCGTCGACGCCTTCGGCGAGCGGCTCTCGCTCCTGCCCGGCGACGGCGCGGTCATGGTCAAGCGCGACGATGCGATTGAGCAGATCAAGGCCGGCCTGCCGACCCGCCGCGTCGAATCCTGGCACTACACCGACCTGCGTCGTCTTCTGGCCTCCGTGCCGGCCTTCGACGCCAGCGCGGAAGCCAAGCCGATTGCGGCCCTGCTCGAAGGTTCGACACTGCTTTCGATCGTCAACGGCGTGTCGGCGGCTACGCCTTCCGTTGATGGTGTCACGTTCCAGCGGCTCGGCGACAAGCTCGTCGACGGCAGCTACGCGCCGGCGCTGGTGACCTATGGCAGCGACGACGCTGTCGGCGCACTCAACACGGCCTTCGTTGCCGACGGCTATTTCGTCGACATCGAAGCGGGCACTCAGCTTGAGAAGCCGATCGAGCTGCAGAACGTCCAGGCCGGTGGCCAGAGCCATGTGCGCCTGCCGGTGCGTGTCGGCGCGGGCGCCAAGGCGACCATCGTCGAGCGCCAGACTGGCGAGGGCGCAGGGTTGGCCAGTTCGGTCAGCCAGTTGCTGCTGGGCGACGACGCCGAGGTGCTGTGGCTGATCGTCCAGGACCAGCCGGAGACGGCGACTCATCTCGCCCAGTTCAAGGCCGAGCTCGGCAAGAATGCCAAGCTCACCCTGTTCGTCATGAACGCCGGCGGCAAGCTGGTTCGCCAGGAGGTCATCGTCAAGGCGGCCGGCGAGGGCGCCGATTTCAAGTTGCGCGGCGTCAACCTGCTTTCCGGCGAAAGCCATGTCGACGTGACCATGGTGCTCGACCACACGGTTCCGCACACAAGTTCGACCGAGGTGGTGCGCAATGTCGTCACCGGCCGGGCCAAGGGCGTGTTCCAGGGTCGCATCAACGTCCACCAGATCGCCCAGAAGACCGACGCGCGCATGGCCTGCAACACGCTGTTGCTCTCCGACGACGGTGAGTTCTCGACCAAGCCCGAGCTCGAAATCTTCGCCGACGACGTCGCCTGCGGCCACGGTGCGACCGTCACCGAGATCGACCGCAACCACCTGTTCTATCTGATGGCGCGCGGTGTCGACGAAAAGACCGCCCGCGGTCTTCTGGTCCGGGCGTTCCTGGCCGAAGTCATCGAGGAACTCGAAGACGAAACGGTCGTCGAGCCGCTGGAAGAGCTGCTGAGCAACTGGTTTGCGACGCATGGGTAAGTAGTGGCAATTGGCCCCCTCATCCGGCCGCTTACGCGGCCACCTTCTCCCCACCGGGGAGAAGAGGGAGCCAAGACCTCGGAAGTACCGCCTTTGACTGGCGCAAGCGTCTCCAATCTCCTCTCCCCTCGGGGAGAGGTCGGCCAAGCGAAGCGGAGGCCGGGTGAGGGGGCGTTGGAAAGAGAAGACGCGATGGACAAGAAAGTCGAAGACAGCACCTACGACGTCGAGGCGATCCGCCGCGATTTCCCGATCCTGTCGCGCGAGGTCTACGGCAAGCCGCTCGTCTATCTCGACAACGGCGCCTCGGCCCAGAAGCCGCAGGTGGTGATCGACACCATCGCCAACGCCTATTCCAACGAATACGCCAACGTCCACCGCGGCCTGCATTTCCTGTCCAATGCCGCGACCGACGCCTACGAAAAGGCGCGCGAGAGCGTTCGCCGCTTCCTCAACGTGCCGAACGTCGACCAGATCGTCTTCACCTCCAATGCCACCTCGGCGATCAACACCGTCGCCTATGGCTACGGCATGCCCAATATCGGCGAAGGCGACGAGATCGTGCTGTCGATCATGGAGCACCACTCCAACATCGTGCCGTGGCATTTCATCCGCGAACGCCAGGGCGCCAAGCTGGTCTGGGTGCCGGTCGACGATCTCGGCGCCTTCCACATCGAGGAATTCGAAAAGCGCCTGACCGACCGCACCAAGCTGATCGCCGTCACGCACATGTCGAATGCGCTCGGCACCGTGACGCCGATCAAGGAGATCTGCCGCATTGCGCACGCGCGCGGCATCCCCGTGCTGGTCGACGGCAGCCAGAGCGCGGTGCACATGCCGGTCGACGTCCAGGATCTCGACTGCGACTTCTTCGTCATGACCGGCCACAAGCTCTACGGCCCCTCAGGCATCGGCGTGCTCTACGGCAAGCCCGACATGCTCGAACGCATGCGTCCCTTCCAGGGCGGCGGCGAGATGATCGTCGAGGTCACCGAAGACATCGTCACCTACAACGAGCCGCCGCACCGCTTCGAGGCCGGCACGCCGCCGATCGTCCAGGCCATCGGCCTGGGCGCTGCGCTCGACTACATGGACAGTATCGGCCGCGAGCGCATCGCGGCGCATGAAACGATGCTGCGCGACTACGCCCATGAGCGGCTGCGCGCCATCAATTCGCTGCGCATCTTCGGCGATGCGCCCGGCAAGGGCGCCATCGTCTCCTTCGAGCTGCAGGGCATCCACGCCCACGACGTGTCGATGGTCATCGACCGCCAGGGCGTCGCCGTGCGTGCCGGCACGCACTGCGCCCAGCCGCTGTTGAAACGCTTCGGCGTAACCTCCACATGCAGGGCGTCCTTCGCCATGTACAATACGAAGGCCGAGATCGACGTCCTGGCCGAAGCGCTTGAAAAAGCGCGTAAATTCTTCGGGTGAGCACCATGGAAGACGCTATCGCCGCCACAGTTGACGACACCGCGCCGGAAACGGCGGGCAAGGGTATCGTTTCGGCCTCGGCCATCCCAGCCGACGAGCTGGCGCGGCTGACCGATGACATCGTATCGGCGCTGAAGACGGTCTACGACCCGGAAATCCCGGCCGACATCTACGAACTCGGCCTGATCTACAAGATCGACATCGAGGACGACCGCACCGTCAAGATCGACATGACGCTGACCGCGCCCGGCTGCCCGGTGGCCGGTGAAATGCCCGGGTGGGTGCAGAACGCCGTCGGCGCCGTCGAAGGTGTCTCGGGCGTCGAGGTCAACATGACCTTCGACCCGCCCTGGACCCCCGACCGTATGTCGGAAGAGGCCCAGGTCGCGGTGGGGTGGTATTGAGCCAAGCGACGGTGGTGCTTGCATGGACATGCAATCTTCACCATCTTAGCTCTGGAATGAGTCATTCCCCGGGCCTTGAACCCGGCGACGAATGGAGACTGGAATGGGACGCTTCGCCGTCATCTCAATGACCGACCGGGCCGCCGACCGCGTGCGCGAGATCATGGCCACGCGCGAAAACGCGCAGGGCATCCGCCTCGGCATCAAGAAGGGCGGCTGCGCCGGCATGGAATACACGATCGACCTAGTGACCGAGCCGAACCCCAAGGACGACCACATCGAGCGCGACGGCGCCCATGTCTATGTCGCGCCTGAGGCGGCACTCTTCCTGTTCGGCACGGAGATGGATTTCGAGATCACCACGCTGCGCACCGGCTTCACCTTCTCCAATCCGAACCAGAGCTCGGCCTGCGGCTGCGGCGAATCCGTCGAACTCAAGCCCGCCGACCTCAAGGCGCTCGCCGAAGCGCGCGCGCAGGTCTGACAGACGAGCTCACCAATGAGCGACGATGCCATTCGCGAGGTTTTCGCAGGGCTTGGCGACGTCACGATCCGCAAAATGTTCGGCGGCAAGGGCATCTACCGCGACGGCCTGATCGTCGGCGTCGAGGTGCGCGGCGAGATAATGCTCAAGGCCGACGCGGTGAGTGCGCCGGGTTTCGAGGCTGCTGGCGCGAAGCGCTGGACCGATGCCGGCGGCAGGCCGGTGAACATGCCTTACTGGACCATTCCCGACAGTGCTGTCGACGATCCCGACGAACTGGCCGCCTGGACGCGCAAGGCCTATGAGGCGGCGCTCCGTACCAGGAAGTAGTGCTACATCGCATCGGGCGGCACGAAGAAGCAGTTCTCATGCTCTTCCGTCGGATGCAGGCAGATGTGGAATTGGCCGTCCCGAGACGGAATTTCCGAGCCGTAGGGCACGAAATAGCGGTTTCGGTGCGTAACCTTGCGATGATCGCCGGGATCGAGGACGACCGTCCAGCCGCCGCCGCGTTCCAGAACGGCGCTTCCTGGTATGCTCTGGCAGTCGCCGTCGACGGCATCGCCCTGGCAGCAGGCCGGTGGGTAGGTCCAGCCCGAGGCTGTTTGATGCGCGCGCGACTGCGGTGCGCCGGCGACAGTGGCGATTACCAGCAAAGCGCATCTCTGGCACCGCCATCGCGGCGCATCCCGCTGCCTGCAAGCGTGGGGACCGAAAGGCATCGCGCCCCCCATCAGTCGACCCGCCTCTGCGGGTCGACCAATTCTACGACGGCTGTCGCGGCATTTATATTAGCTAATACTAATTAGACGGAAGCATGGTGTTGGCCGTCTGCTCCTAGCGGGACAGCGAAATCGCGATCTTGGCCGCAAGCCGCGCGTTGTTTTCCACCAGCGCGATATTGGTCTTGAGGCTGGCGCCGTTGGTCAGCTCCAGGATCTTGGCCAGCAGGAACGGCGTCACCGCCTTGCCCGAAATGTTCTGGGCTTCGGCCGCCTTTTGCGCGGCCTCGATATAGCCGGCCATCCTTTCGGTCGGGATCTCGTCGCTCTCGGGCACGGGGTTTGCGACCAGCAGGCCACCATCGAGGTCAAGTGCTGCGCGCGTCTGGTATAGGCGGGCGATCTTTTCCGCCGCGTCGAGCCTCAGTGGCGCCGCATAGGGCGACTTGCGCGACCAGAACGCCGGCACGATGTCGGAGCCATAGGCGACAACCGGCACGCCGCGCGTCTCCAGCACTTCCAGTGTCTTTTCGATGTCGAGGATGGCCTTGGCGCCGGCCGAGACCACGATGACGGGCGTGCGCGCCAACTCGTCGAGGTCGGCGGAGATGTCAAAGCTCTTTTCGGCGCCCTTGTGCACGCCGCCGATGCCGCCGGTGGCGAACACCTTGATGCCGACGAGATGCGCCGCAATCATCGTCGCTGCCACCGTCGTGCCACCGGTCCGGCCTTCGGCGACCGCATAGGCCATGTCGGCGCGCGACAGCTTCATGGCGCCGCCGGTCATCGCCAACGACTCGCGCTCGCCGTCGGACAGGCCGATCTTGATGCGGCCGCTGACCACCGCGATGGTTGCCGGCACCGCACCTTCGTCGGTGATGATCTTCTCTACATTCGCCGCCATCGCGCTGTTGTCGGGATAGGGCATGCCGTGGGTGATGATCGTGCTTTCGAGCGCCACGACCGGCTTGCCTGCGGCGAGCGCGGCTGCAACGGGGGCGTGGATATCGATGAAGGGGCGGGCGGTTTCTGGCGTCATGGTGATCTCCTTGGTCCGCGTCATGCCATTTCCCGGGCTTGCGGCACAAGGGCCAGCACCTCGTCGAAGGCTGCCTGGCCGAGTTCCGGTACGGCAGATGGGCTCTCGATCGCCAGTATGGCGGCGGCGATGCCTTGTCTCAATGCGCTTGCCAGCCCTTCGCCGCGCAGCAAGGCGACCGTAGTCGTACCCGCCAGCGCGTCACCGGCGCCGGTGACGTCGACGACCTGGCGCGGTGCCGGCGGGGCGATCATCGAAAGCCCTTCAGCGTCATAGGCAAAGACCGCGCTGCCGCCGGCAGTGACGACGCCGCGCCCGAGGCCCGCGGCGCGCAGCCCTTCCACGATCTCGGTCGCGTCGGCGTCCGCATCGGTTCCCGCAAGCACCGCCGCCTCGCGCCGGTTCATGAACAGGCACGACAGCCTGTCGAGGATTGGCACCATCCGCACCGCCTTTGCCGGCGATATGGCGATGGCAAACAGCGGCACCGCGCCGGCTGCTTCCGCCAGGCGCCAAAGTGCCGCCTCTGGCAGGTTGGCGTCGCAGAGCACGGCATCGGTGGCGGCGATCGCCTCCCGCACCTTGGCGCGCCGCATCTGCTTGGGGAAGGCCAGTTCGTACAGTCCCATGTCGGCAAGCGCTGCTACGACATCGCCGTTACGGTCGAGCAATGCCGTGTAGCTCGGCGTCGCGCGGTCGAGAAAGACCGACGACAGGTCCGAGATGCCATTGGCCCCGATTTCCGCTGCCACCGCCTCGCCGGCGGCATCGCCGCCGCGCACCGACATCAACGAACCAGCCGCTCCGCGCCGGACCGCACCGCGCAGCGCGTTGAAGGCCCCGCCGCCGACCTCCTCGCTCATCGCGCCGGGGATCGACGCTCCCGGCACGAAGGGAGCCGACATCCGCCCGCGACGGTCGACATGGGCGCCGCCGATGGCGAGGATTCTGGGTGACTTCATGCTTGGCTGTCCGGTGGGCGTTTAACGCGGCGAACTTAGTGTTCCATGCGAGAGGCGGCAACCGCCCGCGATTCGCCAAGACGGGTTTTGCCGGGCAACGGGCTGTTTGGCCCATGCGGCATATGATTATACACAGTTTGAAAACAAAAAAAGAACATGGCAAGGAATGTCATTTTATTTCAATATGTTGGCCGCTCTTGCCAAATGTGAACAAAACCGGTACAAATTTATATCGGCATCGGACAGTCCGGCCTTCATTGACGACTACGGGGTGATGTATCATGGCTCAGAATTCATTGCGGCTTGTAGAGGAAAATTCGGTGGACAAATCCAAGGCTCTGGACGCGGCGCTGTCGCAGATCGAACGCGCCTTCGGCAAGGGCTCGATCATGCGTCTCGGTGCCAATGAGCAGGTTGTCGAGATTGCTACAGTCTCCACCGGCTCGCTCGGTCTCGACATCGCGCTCGGTGTCGGCGGCCTGCCGCGCGGACGCATCGTTGAAATCTATGGTCCAGAAAGCTCGGGCAAGACGACGCTTGCTCTCCACACCGTTGCTGAAGCCCAGAAAAAGGGCGGCATCTGCGCTTTTGTCGATGCCGAGCACGCGCTCGATCCGGTCTATGCCCGCAAGCTTGGCGTCGATCTGGAAAACCTGCTGATCTCGCAGCCCGACACCGGCGAGCAGGCGCTGGAAATCTGCGACACGCTGGTGCGCTCCGGCGCCATCGACGTGCTGGTCGTCGACTCGGTGGCGGCATTGACGCCGCGCGCCGAAATCGAAGGCGAGATGGGCGAGTCTTTGCCCGGCCTGCAGGCCCGCCTGATGAGCCAGGCGCTGCGCAAGCTGACCGCTTCGATCTCGCGTTCCAACACCATGGTCATCTTCATCAACCAGATCCGCATGAAGATCGGCGTCATGTACGGTTCGCCCGAAACGACGACCGGCGGCAACGCGCTCAAGTTCTACGCTTCGGTCCGTCTCGACATCCGCCGCATCGGCTCGGTCAAGGACCGCGACGAAGTCGTCGGCAACCAGACCCGCGTCAAGGTGGTCAAGAACAAGCTGGCGCCGCCCTTCAAGCAGGTCGAGTTCGACATCATGTACGGCGAGGGCGTTTCCAAGACCGGCGAACTCGTCGATCTCGGCGTCAAGGCGGGCGTTGTCGAGAAGTCGGGCGCCTGGTTCTCCTACAATTCGCAGCGTCTGGGACAGGGACGTGAGAACGCCAAGTTATTCCTGCGCAACAATCCCGACGCGGCGCGCGAAATCGAACAGCTGCTCAGGCAGAATGCCGGGCTGATCGCCGAGAAGTTCCTCGAGAACGGCTCGCGCGAAGAAGATGACGGCGAGGACGAAGCCGGGGCGATGTAACAGCGCCCAGGGCTGGATCGATAAGGTCCAAGGACAGTCAATCCATGCGACCGCTGGCCATCGTGCCGGCGGTTTGCGTTTGTGCAGCCGGCTTTGACCATCACGGCGGCGGAATTGCGGGCTTTTGCCGGTCGGGTGTTTCTGGACAGTGTTAAGGTGGGCCGCTAAAAGGCCAGTTCCAATTTCCGCCTGCAAAGGGCGGGAAACATCTGTCCAGGGCGGCGATCAAAGGCGGCAATATGAGTGGCGTGAACGAGATCCGGTCGACATTTCTCGACTACTTCAAAAAGAACGGGCACGAGGTGGTGGCCTCAAGTCCGCTCGTGCCGCGCAACGACCCGACCTTGATGTTCACCAATGCCGGTATGGTGCAGTTCAAGAACGTCTTCACGGGCCTCGAGACGCGTTCCTATTCGCGTGCCGCGACCGCCCAGAAGAGCGTACGCGCCGGCGGCAAGCACAACGATCTCGACAATGTCGGCTACACCGCCCGCCATCTCACCTTCTTCGAAATGCTCGGCAATTTCTCGTTTGGCGACTATTTCAAGGAGCGCGCCATCGAGCTCGCCTGGAATCTGATCACCAAGGAATACGGGCTGAACAAGGACAAGCTGCTCGTCACCGTCTACCACACCGACGACGAGGCGGCCGGCTACTGGAAGAAGATCGCCGGCTTCTCCGATGACCGCATCATCCGCATCGCCACGTCGGACAATTTCTGGGCCATGGGCGATACCGGTCCTTGCGGACCGTGCTCCGAGATATTCATCGATCGCGGCGACCACATCTGGGGCGGACCTCCCGGCAGCCCCGAGGAGGATGGCGACCGTTTCCTCGAATTCTGGAACCTCGTCTTCATGCAATACGAGCAGGTGACGAAGGAGGAGCGCATCGACCTGCCGCGGCCGTCCATCGACACCGGCATGGGCCTTGAGCGCATGGCCTCGATCCTGCAGGGTGTCGAGACGGTCTTTGAGACGGACCTGTTCCGCCATCTCATCGATGCGGCGTCGTCGGCGATCGGTCGCGGGCCGAATGCGAGCAATGTAGGCTCGTACCGCGTGATCGCGGATCACCTGCGCTCATCCTGCTTCCTCGTGGCCGACGGCGTGCTGCCGTCGAACGAAGGACGCGGCTACGTGCTCCGCCGCATCATGCGTCGCGCCATGCGCCATGCGCAATTGCTCGGCGCCAACGAACCGCTGATGTGGAAGCTGGTGCCGGCGCTGGTGCGCGAGATGGCCCAGGCCTATCCCGAGCTCGGACGCGGCGAAGCGCTCATCACCGAGACTCTGAAGCTCGAGGAAACCCGCTTCCGCAAGACGCTGGCGCGCGGCCTCGGCTTGCTGGCTGACGCCACCGAGACACTCGGCTCCGGTGACATGCTCGACGGCGAGACCGCATTCAAGCTCTACGACACCTACGGCTTCCCGCTCGACCTGACCCAGGACGCGTTGCGCCAACGCCACATTTCGGTCGACCTCGAAGCCTTCAACGCGGCCATGGCCCGCCAGAAGGCCGAGGCCCGTGCCAATTGGGCCGGTTCCGGCGAAGCTGCGACCGAGACGGTCTGGTTCGGCGTCAAGGACAGGAATGGCGCCACCGAGTTCCTCGGCTACGAGACAGAGCAGGCCGAAGGCGTGGTCCTGACGCTCATCAAGGACGGCGCCGAAGTCGCAAATGCCGCGGCAGGGGACACCGTCGCCATCATCGTCAACCAGACGCCCTTCTATGGCGAATCTGGCGGCCAGATGGGCGACACCGGCACGATGTCGGGCGAAGGTTTCGTCATTGAGGTGACCGACACGCAGAAGAAGGCGGACGGCCTCTTCGTCCATTACGGCAAGGTGACCAGCGGCAAGCTCAAGACAGGTGCTGTCGTCGAGCTGAAGGTTGACCATGCGCGCCGCACGCGCCTGCGCTCGAACCACTCGGCAACCCACCTCATCCACGAGGCCCTGCGCGAGGTGCTTGGCACCCATGTGGCGCAGAAGGGATCGCTGGTCGCGCCCGAGCGCCTGCGCTTCGACATCTCGCACAACAAGCCGATTTCGGCGGAAGAGCTCGAACAGGTCGAGCGCATGTCGAACGAGATCGTTGTCCAGAACAGCCCGGTTACGACCCGCCTGATGAGTGTCGACGACGCCATCGCCGAGGGCGCGATGGCGCTGTTCGGCGAGAAGTACGGCGACGAGGTTCGTGTGGTCTCGATGGGCACCGGCCTGCACGGCGCCAAGGCCAACCGGCCCTATTCGGTCGAGCTCTGCGGCGGCACGCATGTGTCCGCCACCGGCGACATAGGCCTCGTGCGCATCGTCTCCGACAGCGCGGTGGCTGCCGGCGTCCGCCGCATCGAAGCACTCACCGGCGAAGCCGCCCGCCGCCATCTCGACGAGCAGGATCGCCGTCTGAAGGCTGTTGCAGCATCGCTCAAGGTTGCGCCCGCCGACGTGCTGGCGCGGGTCGAAGCACTTGTCGAGGAACGCAAGAAGCTGGAGCGCGAACTTACCGAGGCGCGCAAGAAGCTGGCCCTCGGCGGCTCCAACGGTGGTGGTGCCGCTGATGAAGGCGAGACCGTCGCCGGCGTCAATTTCCTCGGAAAGGTGGTGTCGGGCGTATCGCCGAAGGACCTCAAGCCGCTGGCCGATTCCGGCAAGGCCTCGCTCGGTTCGGGCGTGGTGGTGTTCGTCGGTGCGGGCGACGACGGCAAGGCAAGCGTCGTTGTCGCGGTCACCGACGACCTGACCAAGCGTTTCAGCGCGGTCGAGCTGGTGCGCGTCGCCTCCGCGGCCCTTGGCGGCCAGGGCGGTGGCGGCCGTGCCGACATGGCCCAGGCCGGCGGCCCCGACGCCACCAAGGCAGCCGATGCGGTTGCCGCGGTCAAGGCGGCGATGGCCGCTGCCTGACCGCCCGCCGAAAGAAGATATGAAAAAGGCCCGCTTCGGCGGGCCTTTTTTGTTGCAGCCGCGCCGTCGCAAGTCAGCAGGATTTGTCAAATCCATCTATGGTTTTTTCCAGCCGATCGATTTGCATGAGGCTTGGCATGAACGGTGAGACGGCATGGGCGGTCTATGAAGCCCGCCTGAAAAGGGTATCGAACCATATCTACGCGCACCTCGACGAGGAGCTGGATATGGACCGCCTTGCCGAGATCGCCTGCCTGTCGAGCTATCACTGGCATCGGATCTATCGCGCCATCTACGGCGAAACGCTTGCCGTCACGGTCAAGAGACTGCGGCTGCACCGTGCCGCCGGCGACATCGTCGGTAGCGATCTGCCTGTCGGTGAAATTGCAAAGCGGTCTGGCTATCCCAATGTCCAGTCGTTCAATCGCATCTTCAAGGCCGCCTACGGCATGCCGCCGGCGCGCTATCGGAAACAGGGAAGCCACACGCTCTTTGACCCGCAATCAAACGGAAAGGCTTCCCATATGTTCGATGTGGCAATTCGCAAGATCCCCGAGGTGCACCTGGTCGGTGTCGCTCACACCGGCTCCTACATGCAGATCGGCAAGGCGTTCGAGGAACTGTTCGGCACGCTCTATGCCCGGGGCCGCGCCCGGCCCGAAATGCGCATGATCGGTGTCTATCTCGACGATCCCGACATCGTCGCGGCCGACAAGTTGCGTTCCTATGCCTGCGTCACAGCCGATGCCACAACGCCTGCGGAGGCGCCGCTCGAACGCCGGACGGTCGACGGCGGTGACTATGCCGTGCTGCGCCACAAGGGTCCTTATGCCGAGATGCACAAGGCCTACCAGTGGCTCTATGCCGAGTGGTTGCCTAAATCGGGCCGTGAGTTGCGCGACACGGTGATGTTCGAGGAATACGTCAACAACCCGCGCGACGTGGCCCCGTCGGAGCTTCTGACCGATATCCACTTGCCTTTGGTCTGAGGCCGCTTCGACTTACCGCTTTGCTATAGGCTCGCCGGTGTCTTCGAAGCACGGGCGCGCCAGTCTCCCTCATCCTTAGGTGCCCGCGCAGCGGGCCTCGAAGGACGCATTGGCATAGCGCGCTCTGAAAAGAAAAAAGCCCCGGAGCGATCCGGGGCTTTTCGTTTGGCCAGGCTTAGGGCTTAGCCCACGGCCTTCTGCAGGTTCTCGTCGATCTTGTCGAGGAAGCCGGTGGTCGACAGCCAGGGCTGGTCCGGGCCGATCAGCAGCGACAGGTCCTTGGTCATGTAGCCGCTCTCGACGGTCTGGATGCAGACGCGCTCCAGCGTCTCGGCGAACTTCTTGAGCTCGGCGTTGTCGTCGAGCTTGGCGCGGTGCGCCAGGCCGCGGGTCCAGGCGAAGATCGAGGCGATCGAGTTGGTCGAGGTTTCCTCGCCCTTCTGGTGCTGGCGATAGTGGCGGGTCACGGTGCCGTGGGCGGCTTCCGCTTCCACCGTCTTGCCATCCGGCGTCATCAGCACCGAGGTCATCAGGCCGAGCGAGCCGAAGCCCTGCGCGACCGTATCGGACTGCACGTCGCCGTCATAGTTCTTGCAGGCCCAGACATAACCGCCCGACCATTTCAGGCTCGAAGCCACCATGTCGTCGATCAGGCGGTGTTCGTACCAGAGCTTGCGTGCCTTGAACTCGGCCTCGAATTCCTTCTCGTAGACGTCCTGGAAGATGTCTTTGAAGCGGCCGTCATAGGCCTTGAGGATGGTGTTCTTGGTCGACAGATAGACCGGATAGTTGCGCAGCAGGCCGTAGTTGAGCGAGGCGCGGGCGAATTCGCGGATCGACTCGTCGAGATTGTACATGGCCATCGCCACGCCGGCGCCCGGCGCGTCGAACACGTCGTGCTCGATCACCTGGCCGTCGTCGCCGACGAACTTGATCGTGAGCTTGCCCTTGCCGGGGAACTTGAAATCGGTCGCTTTGTACTGGTCGCCGAAGGCGTGGCGACCGACGATGATCGGCTTGGTCCAGCCCGGCACCAGGCGCGGCACGTTCTTCATGATGATCGGCTCGCGGAAGATGGTGCCGCCCAGGATGTTGCGGATCGTGCCGTTGGGCGACTTCCACATCTTCTTGAGCTTGAACTCTTCGACGCGCTGCTCGTCAGGCGTGATGGTGGCGCACTTCACGCCGACGCCGTGCTTGTTGATGGCGTTGGCGGCGTCGATCGTCACCTGGTCGTTGGTGGCGTCGCGGTGCTCGATGCCGAGGTCATAATATTCCAGGTCGAGATCGAGATAGGGGTGGATCAGCTTGTCCTTGATGAACTGCCAGATGATGCGGGTCATCTCGTCGCCGTCGAGTTCGACGACGGGCTTGGCCACCTTGATCTTCGCCATTTGGAAAATGCCTCTTCTTGCCTGGAACCAGCCGGTCCCGGAGGGTTCACGATTGGGAGTGCGGCCCCTATACCAAAGCGAATCGGACGGCGCAAATGATTGCGATTGCGACCTTCGGCCTGTTTGCTGACATTGTATGAACTGCCTGGCTGCGACTTCAGCGGTCGCAGATGTCAGGGTCATTTCTTCTTGGCGGCAGGCGTCTTCGGCGGCGGCCTCTTGCTCCGTGACGACGTCCGCCATGGCTGTCACTTACCGGAACTTCATTTTCGCGCGCAAATATGTCAGGGACGCGCAAAAGGCGCAATTCTCGGTTCAATCGCAGCAATGTCAGTCAGCCCAAGCTCCAAACAGTCCGCCGCACCCGTCATCGTCCTTGTCGAGCCTCAGCTCGGCGAGAACATCGGCATGGTGGCGCGCGCCATGGCCAATTTCGGCCTCGCCGAATTGCGCCTGGTCAATCCGCGCGACGGCTGGCCGAGCGAGAAGGCGAGGGCCGCGGCCAGCAATGCCGATCGCGTCATCGACGGCGTGGTGGTCTACCCCGATCTTTCATCCGCCGTTGCCGATCTCAATTTTGTCTTTGCCACTACCGCGCGCGCGCGTGACGGCTTCAAGGAAGTGCGCGGTCCGGTCGAAGCCGGGCGGACGCTGCGGGGGCACGCCGTTTCGGGGCTTCGCACCGGCATCCTGTTCGGGCGCGAGCGCTTCGGTCTCTACAACGAGGAAGTGAGCCTTGCCGACGAGATCGTCACCTTTCCGGTCGATCCCAGGTTCGCCTCGCTCAACATCGCCCAGGCTGTGCTGTTGATGTCCTATGAGTGGATGAAGTCCGGCCTGGAAGACGAGACCCAGACCAATTTCACCGGCCCCGAAATGGCGCCGGCGACCAAGGATCAGTTGCACGGGCTGCTCAATCATCTGGAAGCAGCGCTCGACGCGCGCGGCTATTTCCGCCCCGCCGCCAAGAAACCCAAGATGGTCGACAATCTGCGTTCGGTGCTGACGCGGCCCGGCTTCTTCGCCCCCGAGCTCAAGGTTCTGCGTGGCGTCGTCGCCTCGCTCGACTATTTCTCGCCCAAGGAGCCGCGTGGCGCCGGCTACCCCGACCGCAAGGCGAAGGTCGATCACGCCGCCCATTCAGGCAGCGTGAGTACCCATGAGGACGACATGCCGCCGCTAGGCGGCCGGGGGCTCGACAATGACTGACCGTCCGATCCTGATGTTCGATTCGGGCATCGGGGGGCTGACCGTGCTGCGCGAGGCACGCGTACTGATGCCCGAGCGACGCTTCGTCTATGTCGCCGACGATGCCGCTTTTCCCTATGGCGCCTGGGAAGAGCCGGCGCTCAAGGCGCGCATCCTCGACCTGTTCGGCGGCCTGCTGGAGCGTTTCGATCCCGAGATCTCGGTCATTCCGTGCAACACCGCATCGACGCTGGTCATCGATGCCCTGCGCGATGCATTCCCTGGCCATCCCTTCGTCGGCACCGTGCCGGCGATCAAGCCGGCAGCCGAACGCACGCGCTCCGGCCTGGTGTCGGTGCTGGCCACGCCAGGCACGGTCAAGCGGCAATACACCCGCGACCTGATCACCCAGTGGGCGACGAAATGCCATGTCCGGCTGGTCGGCAGCGACAGGCTGGCGCAGATGGCCGAAACCTACATGCGCGACGGCTTCGTCGACGAGCAGGCGGTGAAGGACGAGATCGCGCCTTGCTTCATCGAGCAGGATGGCCACCGCACCGATATCGTCGTTCTCGCCTGCACGCATTATCCGTTCCTGGTCAATCGCATGCGCAAGACGGCGCCCTGGCCGGTCGACTGGATCGATCCGGCCGAGGCCATTGCGCGCCAGGCGCTGTCGCTGCTCAATGGCTCGCGTGGTAAGCGCGACATGGCCGGGCCCGATCTTGCTGTTTTCACTTCGCAACGGTCGGATTTCGCCACGCGCCGGCTGATGCAGGGCTTCGGGCTGACGGTTTGAGGGAACATCACCGGGCAGCAGGCGTTTCCCAAACCCGCAACGGTTAGGAGAAACGATATGCCCGCCACATCAAGAGCCCAGCAGAAGGCCGCCGGCGCGGCCCTGGCTGCCAAGCGCGGCGAGATCAAGAAGAGCGAACTTTTCGGCGCATCGAAGGAAATGTACGAATCGATGACCGAGAAGGAACTCGAAGAGTTTGCCGAGACCAAACATAAGGGCCTGCCGGAGCACAAGACAAAGCATTGAGCCCCGGACAGGCGGCTCGATCAGTACCCGGCGGTGAACCGCTTGCCGGTATGCTTGGGCGACCCGGCTTCGTCGACGATGGCAACAGCCAAGTCTTCCACCGAGATGCGGCTTTCGCCATAGGCGTCGAACACCGGCTGGTCGCCGCCGACACGGAACTTGCCGGTGCGCTCGCCCGGTGCGAGGTGAAGCGCGGGCGATACGAACGACCAGTCGAGCCCGCTTTCGTTGCGCAGCGCCGAGAGCACGTCGCGCGCGGCCAGGGCACCGTCCCTGTAGGCTGCCGGGAAGTCGGGGCCGTCGACGAGCTGCTTGCCGTCGATCTCGAGGCTGCCGGCGCCGCCGACGATGATCACGCGTTTGCCCGCAGCCTTGGCGGCGGCCGCGATCGCCTTCGAGCCGGCGAGGTGCTTGGCGTAGATGTCGGGGTCGCCCCAGCCGCCATTGAAGGCGGAGATGACGATGTCGCTGTCCGAGATCGCGGCCTTCAGTGCGCCGGCGTCGTTCACGTCGGCCTTGACCGCGTTGACGCCGTCGTGAGTAGCCACCTTTTCGGGGGAGCGCACGATGGCCGAAACTTCGTGGCCGCGAGAGGTTGCTTCTTTGAGCACTGCGCCGCCGACGAAGCCGGACGCGCCGATGAGAGCGATTTTCATGACTGTTCTCCTTGTTCGGCCTGTTTTGCCAATTCGGGCAAAAGCAGGTATGATCTGTAATCAGGTTACCAACGATAACCATATAGCTTGGCAGGCCGGACGCGAAAAGAACGCATGATTTCGTGCCTAGGTTACCTCAGGAGAACCGCATGAACGCGCCAGCGAAGGCAGCAGCAGTGGCGCCGCTGCTGCATACGACCCCCGGCTTCGAGACCGATGGCCGCGACACCTGTCCCATCCGCGAGGTGCTCGACCGTGTCGGCGACACGTGGAGCATCCTGGTCGTCATCAACCTTCAGGCGCAGCCGGTGCGCTTCAACGCGCTGAAGCGCTCCATCGAGGGCATTTCCCAGCGCATGCTGACGGTCACCTTGCGTTCGCTCGAGCGCGATGGGCTGGTCACGCGCACCGTGCGGCCGACCACGCCGCCGGAGGTCGAGTACGGGCTGACGGAACTCGGCCAGTCGATTGCCGTGCCGATCGCGGCCCTGGGCGACTGGGCTGCGGCCAATCGCGACCGCATGCGCTGTTCACGCGACAGTTTCGACGCCCAGGCGTGACAAGCGCAGGAATCGGAATGCGGCACTCTTCATGACAGCCTAGATTCGGCGCTGAACCCGACTAGGAGCGCCGTGATGAATGTCCAGGATGCAGTTTCGAGAGTGAACTGGGAGGCCGTTCTCGGCGATCTCGACGAGTTCGGCGTGGCACCGGTGGGCCAATTGCTCGACAGCCAGACCTGTCTCGAGTTGCGAAATCTCTACGATCAAGACGCCCATTTCCGCAGCCGGATCGTCATGCAGCGCCACGGCTTCGGGTCGGGTGAATACAAATACTTTGCCAACCCGCTTCCCCAAGTCATTGCCGGCCTTCGCCACGGCTTCTATGAACGCCTTGCTCCTTTCGCCAATGGCTGGAACGAGCGCATGGGGCTCGACCGGTGTTACCCGCCAGAATTAGACTCCTTCCTGGCCGAGTGCCACGGAGACGGGCAGACGAAGCCGACGCCACTTCTGTTGAAATACGGTGCGGGCGACTACAATTGCCTGCATCAGGATGTCTACGGCGCCCATCTCTTTCCGGTGCAACTGGTGATTCTGCTCAGCGAACCGAAAACGGAGTTCGACGGCGGCGAATTCGTCATGACCGAACAGCGGCCGCGCATGCAGTCTCGTGCCGAGGTCGTGACGTTGGGAATGGGCGATGGCGCGCTGTTCGCCGTCAACGACCGCCCGAAGGCTGGCTCGCGCGGCGATTACCGGGTAAAGATGCGCCACGGCGTCAGCCGCATCCGCTCCGGCGAGCGCTTCACCCTCGGCATCATCTTCCATGATGCGAAGTGAGCCGGCTCCCTGCGAAGCGTTGACATTGCAGCCCGTTTCCCCTAGTTAGCCGCCAACGCCGGGCCGAAACGCCCGGTGTTTCATTTGACGTGTCCCGTGGACCTTTTCCGCAAAGCGTGCGTGGAAGATCCTGTCAGGCTCCGAAAACGGGGGCCAGAGGAGGGCGCGTTTCCTTCACTCGAAACACGAGGTTTCGGGTGTATCATTTTGAAAGGGAATGCGATGAGCAAGCGCGAATCCGCGAAATACAAAATCGATCGCCGTCTTGGCGAGAACATCTGGGGCCGTCCGAAGTCCCCGGTCAACAAGCGTGAATACGGCCCCGGCCAGCACGGCCAGCGTCGCAAGGGCAAGCTTTCGGACTTCGGTCTGCAGCTGCGTGCCAAGCAGAAGCTGAAGGGTCACTACGGCGACATCTCGGAAAAGCAGTTCCGCAAGACCTACGAAGAGGCCAACCGCCGCAGGGGCGATACGCCGGAGAACCTGATCGGTCTGCTCGAATCGCGTCTCGACGCGGTCGTCTACCGCGCCAAGTTCGTGCCGACCATTTTCGCTGCCCGTCAGTTCGTCAACCACGGCCACGTCAACGTCAACGGCAAGCGTACCAACATCTCGTCGTACCGCTGCAAGGCCGGCGACGTCATCGAGGTCCGCGAGAAGTCGAAGCAGCTGGGGATCGTGCTTGAGGCCGTTGCCCTCGCCGAGCGCGACGTGCCGGACTACATCGAAGTCGACCACAACAAGATGGTTGCGACCTTTGCTCGCGTTCCTGGCCTGTCGGACGTTCCGTTCGCCGTCCAGATGGAACCGAACCTCGTCGTCGAATTCTATTCGCGCTAATCCCTTCGGATGAGCGCCGGCCGGCAACGGCTGTCAAAGCATCGCAAAGACCCCGTCGATTTTCGGCGGGGTTTTTTGTTGTTTGGTATTGGTCACGATGGCGCGAGTGATTTCGCGACATCGCCCATGAAAAAACCCCGGCTTGCGCCGGGGCTTCTGCAGTCCGAAGGCCCGCGGTAGCGGGCCTTTCTGTTTCAGGCCTTGAGGCTCAGCTTGCGCCGAACACGCGGGCGAAGATCGTGTCGACATGCTTGGTGTGATAGCCGAGGTCGAACTTCTCGCGGATCTCGCTCTCCGGCAGGGCTGCGGTCACTTCCTTGTCGGCGAGCAGTTCCTCGAGGAAGTCCTTGCCTTCTTCCCACACCTTCATGGCGTTGCGCTGGACCAAACGGTAAGCGTCCTCGCGGGAAACACCTGCCTGGGTCAGTGCCAGCAGCACGCGTTGCGAATGAACCAGCCCACGGAACTTGTTCATGTTCTTCAGCATGTTGTCGGGATAGACGACGAGCTTGTCGATCACGTTGGTCAGGCGCGCCAGTGCGAAGTCGAGGGTGACGGTCGCATCCGGGCCGATCATGCGCTCGACCGACGAGTGGGAGATATCGCGCTCATGCCACAGCGCCACGTTTTCCATCGCAGGCGCCGCATAGGAGCGGACCATGCGGGCGAGGCCGGTCAGGTTCTCGGTCAGCACCGGGTTGCGCTTGTGCGGCATCGCCGACGAGCCCTTCTGGCCCGGCGAGAAGTATTCTTCCGCCTCGAGCACCTCGGTGCGCTGCAGGTGGCGGATTTCGGTGGCCACGCGCTCGATCGACGAGGCGATGACGCCGAGGGTGGCGAAGAACATGGCGTGGCGGTCGCGGGGGATGACCTGCGTCGACACCGGCTCGGGCTTGAGGCCGAGCTTGGCCGCGACATGCTCCTCGACGCGCGGGTCGATGTTGGCGAAGGTGCCGACTGCACCCGAGATCGCGCAGGTGGCGATGTCCTCGCGGGCATGCACCAGGCGTTCGCGGCAGCGGGTGAACTCGGCAAATGCCAGTGCCAGCTTGACGCCGAAGGTTGTGGGCTCGGCATGGATGCCGTGGCTACGGCCGATGGTGACGGTGTCCTTGTGTTCGAAGGCGCGGCGCTTGAGCGCTGCCAGCAGCGCGTCGAGATCGGCGAGCAGGATGTCGGTCGCCCGCACCAGCTGCACGGAAAGACAGGTGTCGAGCACGTCGGACGAAGTCATGCCCTGGTGGATGAAGCGCGAATCCGGGCCGACGAATTCGGCGAGGTGCGTCAGGAACGCGATCACGTCATGCTTGGTGACGCGCTCGATCTCGTCGATGCGCTCGACGTCGAACTTCGCAGCGCCGCCCTTTTCCCAGATCGTCTTCGCTGCTTCCTTGGGGATCACGCCGATTTCGGCCAGCGCGTCGCAGGCATGGGCCTCGATCTCGAACCAGATGCGGAACCGGGTTTCGGGAGACCAGATGTCGACCATCTCGGGCCGGGAGTAGCGAGGGATCATGGTGGGGCTTGTCCAGCTGAGGTTTCGTCGCCGCTCCCCTAACAGAGGTGAGCCCAATGCTCAACGCGAACGGTAGGCAAACCACGCTGCAGCAGTGAAAAGGGCGGCAAATCCACCCGGAAAATACAGCCTGATGCCCAATACCGCAAATTGGTAGAGCGCCACCAGCCCGGTGAAGACGAACTGGAACGCCCAGGTCACGGTGAAGGGCTCGGCATGCCACTCGGCATAATAGCTGCGATACTGCAGCGCATAGAACAGGGCGGTCAGGCCGATCGTCGTCACCGCCAGCGCAACGAAAGCCGCGGCGAAGGCCGTCTCGGCGCGGCGGCCATGCGAAAGCAATCTTGCCAGCATCCAGCCTAGGGGGAAGGCGGCAGCCCCGCCGAGCGCGAAAAGTACGACCACGGCACGGACCCGAAGGGGTGTCTCCCAATGGTCGAGAAGCAGCGAGTAAAACGCCGAGGCACCCATCGCAAAGCCCCACAGCGCAGAACCGGCGAGCGCAAGGCGCAGCGAGGGCAGGGCCTGGCGCAGTTTCCTGCCGGCACGTATGGCGCGCGATCCCTCGATCTGGGCGCCGGTTTCCATGGTGGTGGTGTCGCTCACATCCGTCCCGTAACCGCGATCCAGCGGTGGTCAGGGCCCTCGAACCCATGACGGATGACGGTGATCAGCACCGCATAGGTCATCGCGCCGCCTTCACCGAAGAAGGTCTGCACGCCGCCGATGCGATAGCCGGTCGGGCAGCCCCGGCTCAGCGGCACGTCCTTGTCTTCTTGCATGACTGTCGTCTTGCCGCCGTCGCCGACCTGCACCAGCTTGAAGCCCTTGACCGGACCGATGCCGGGGCAGCGTTCGATCTCGCCGAGCGAAATCTCTTCAAGGCGGAATTCGAGCGGCGCGTCGATCGGCGGGAACACCGGCCGCGGATTGACCACCATGCGCAGCGGATCGGCACTGGTCTCTGTCACCGCGTTGAAGCCGGCGAGACGGCCACGGTTGGCGGCCAGCACGTCTTCGGCGATGACTTTGTCGCCACGCTTGCGCGCCTCGTCGCGTGCCACCTGCAGGCCGACGCTCTCGTCTTCCATCTGCACCCGCACCGGCGTGTTGGGCAGGAACTTGTCGGTTACCGTGTCGATGTAGAAGCGGTGGGCGTAGGCAAAGCCCGAGCCGTCCTGGATACCGTATTCCTCGAAGGCGAACACCTTGCCGTCGGCGCTGAAGCCAAGCACGTTGAGCTCGGCAGCGTCGCCGGCGTGCGCGGCCTGTGACGCGGCCAGCAACGACATGCCTGCGAGGCAAAGAAGCTTCATCATTTTCATCGCCGTGCCCCTCTTTCCGATTGAATCAATTTTTCAGGCGAAAGCGCTAAGATACCGTCAATAAAGGACTTTAGGTCATCCAGTGCGTGCCGACCACACAGGCATTGTGTCGCTGGGCGCGGCGGATGCGGCATGCACGCCGCGCGCGATCGCCCGCGCCATGGTCGAGGCTGCTGCGGCGAAGAAGTCGACGACGTCGGCCTGCCCGACCTCGATCCCGCTCGCGCCCGTCGCCAGCGCAAACACCAGATCGCCGTCGAACGGCGTGTGCACCGGCCAGATGGCACGGGTGAAGCCGTCATGCGCCGCGATCGCCAGCCGCTTGGCGGCGGCCTTGGTCAGCACGGCGTCGGTGGCGATCACCGCGATGGTGGTGTTGGCCACCGCGCTGTTTTCTTCCTCGTATTTCTTGAACACGCGAGCGGCGTCCGCTGGCATCGGCGAGGGGTAGCCCAGACCGCCGAACTCGCCGTCCAGCTCAAAAGGTGCGGCCCAGAAGTGCCTGGAGCGCCCGACCGTCACCGAGCCGGTGGCATTGACGGCAACCAGAGCGCCGACGGTCGCGCTATTGGGCAGCACGGTCGAGGCAGAACCCAGCCCGCCCTTCAGCCCGGCCGTCAGCGCGCCGGTGCCGGCGCCCGTGGTGCCAAGAGCGAATTCGCGGCCGGCGGACTGCGCGGCGTCATAGCCGAGTTCGCGATAGGGCGGGTAGCGGCCCCAGTCCTTGTCGCCGCCGTTCAGCATGTCGAACAGGATCGCCGCCGGCACGATCGGGATGATCTGGTCGCGTATGGCAAAGCCGATGCCTTTTTCGCGAAGGGCAGCCTGCACGCCCGATGCCGCGTCGAGGCCGAAGGCGGAGCCGCCGGCAAGCGTTATCGCATTGACGGTCTCGACAGTGTTGTGCGCCTCGAGAAGGTCGGTCTCGCGCGTTCCCGGTGCGCCGCCCAGCACCTGCACGGCCGCCGTTGCCGGCGTGTCGCACAAAACCACGGTCACGCCCGACTTCGCCTTTTCATCGGCGGTATTGCCGACCCGCAGGCCAGCGACGTCGGTGATCAGGTTGAGCGGTCCCGCTTTCAGCATCATTCGGTCTCTGCAGGCACGTAGCTTGTCCCGTCGAAGCGGAACAGGCGGAACGGGTTTTCGCTCAGGTCGCCCTTGGCGTCGAACCGGATTTTTCCGATGGCCGTATCGAAGTCTGTACCGGCCAACACGCCCGCGACCGGTTTTCCCGACGACGTGGCTAGATCTGCAGCCGCACGTGCGATTTCCACCGCTGCATAGGCAGGCAGGGCGTAGCCGTCCGTCACCGCCTTTGCAGTCTCGAACGCCGCCAGCACGTCGGGGCTCGCCATGTCGGACCATTCCGGAGCCGCGATCATCAGCGTGCCTTCGGCCGGACGGACTGTCCGATCCGCCACGCGCAGGGTATCGCCGCCGGCAAACACGATTTCGGCGCCCAGCGATGCCGCATCGCGGCCCATCACGGCGACATCTTCACCGTCGCCGCCGACGAACACATGCGTCGCACCCGCCTTGCGCAGCCGGCCGATCAGCGCGACCTGGTTGTCGAGCTGCGGCCTGAAGGTGTCCAGGAACACCGGTTTCAGCCCCGCTTGTTCGGCGCCCGCCCGAAAGCTCTCGGCCAGTTCGCGGCCATAGATGGTGCCGTCGTCGACGATGGCGAACAGTTCGTCGGTCCACAGCCGCGTCAGAAGCGAAGCTGCCGCCTCGCGCTCGCCGTCGCCGCGCGGTCCAAGCCGGAACACCTGCCAGCCGGTCTTGTCACGCCGGTCGGTCAGGCTGTCGGTGCGCACGCCGACGATGATGACAGGTATCTGCGCATCCTTGAGCACCGGCAGTGCTGCCTCTATCGCTTCGGTGCACAGAAACCCCGTGACCACAGTCACCTTGGCGTCGACGAAGCGCTTGGCCGCATTGGCCCCGCCTTCTGCCGTGCACTGATCGTCGGCGATCTCGAGCGATACCCCGTCATGGGCGGCCGCGAGCGACGCGCCGGTTTTGATCTGCTCGCCGAGAATGCCCGACGGGCCGGAAAGCGGTGTCGCCACGCCGATCTTCAGCGGCTCAGCCTGGGCAGCCAGCGTCACCAAAGATGCGGCCAGGGCAGCGGCGATGACAGTTGCGGATCGCATTCGGTCCAACAAAATCCTCTGCGCGCGCAAGTTTACGCGATGTCTTTGACCTACTGCCTGGCCCGTATAAGCGCAATGTGCTTGTGCCCACTTGCTTGTGAGCCCAATGATGCGGGCATATATAGCCCTCAGGGATCATTGCAGGAAAACGCCTTGCTGAAGAAGTTTGAAGTCGGGCCTCAGGCCTACCGCGACGCCATGAGCCACTTTGCCGGCGCCGTTCATCTGGTGACAACCGATGGTGTGGCCGGCAAGCGTGGCGCAACCGTCATCGCCGCCTGCTCGGTTTCGGACGCTCCGCCGATGGTGCTGGTCTGCGTCAATCGCGAAAATCCCAAGAACGATGCTTTCATCGAGAACGGCAATTTTGCCCTCAACACGCTTGCCGCGAAGCACGAGCCGCTCGCCGTCGCCTTTTCCGGCGTCACCGGCCTGCCGCCGGAGCAGCGATTCGCGCTTGGCGAATGGGAGGTCCTGGCCTCCGGGGCACCTGCATTGATCGGCGCGGTCGCGGTGTTCGACTGCGAACTGGTCGACACCAAGGAACTGGCCACCCATCGCGTCATGTTTGGCAAGGTGACAGGCCTGCGCATCGGCGATAACCTCCGCCCACTCGTCTATCACGGCCGCAGCTACCACGTGCTGTAGGCCGTCTCCCCGGAAGCGCCATGACCGACCGTACGCCTCGTCCCATCCCGCAAACGATCGACGAGACGCTCGAGCTGTTGACCGGCGCCGACTACGTCGCCGACCGGGCCTTGGCGACGGTGCTGTTCCTGGCGCTGCGCATGAATCGGCCGCTCTTTCTCGAGGGCGAGGCGGGTGTCGGCAAGACCGAGATCGCCAAAGTGCTGGCGAGCGCGCTCGGCCGCCGGCTGATCCGGCTGCAATGCTATGAAGGGCTCGACGTCTCGTCCGCCGTCTACGAGTGGAACTATGCGGCGCAGATGATCGAGATCCGCATGGAGGAGGCTGTCGGCAAGGTCGATCGCTCCGACATGGAGAAGAGCGTCTTTTCCGAGAAATATCTGATCCGCCGACCGGTGCTCGATGCGCTGACCGGCAAGGCCGGTGCTGCCCCGGTGTTCCTCATCGACGAGCTCGACCGTACCGACGAGGCCTTCGAAGCCTTCCTGCTCGAAATCCTCTCCGACTACCAGGTGACGGTGCCCGAACTTGGCACGATCAAGGCGGAAGAGCCGCCGATCGTCATCATCACCACCAACCGCACCCGCGAGATCCACGACGCTCTCAAGCGCCGCTGCCTCTACCATTGGGTCGACTATCCCAATGCCGAGCGCGAGCTCGAGATCGTCCGCCGCAAGGTGCCCCAGGCCAACCAGCGGCTTTCCCACGAGGTCGTGCGTTTCATCCAGCGGCTGCGCGAGATCGAGCTGTTCAAGGTGCCCGGCGTCGCCGAAACCATCGACTGGGCAAGTGCGTTGACCGAACTCGACAAGGTCGCGCTCGATCCCGAGACGATTTCGGACACGATCGGCGTGCTCTTGAAGTACCAGGACGACATTGCCCGGATCGAGCAGGGCGAAGGCCGCCGCATCCTCAACGAGGTGAAGGCGGAGCTGGCTGCGGCGGAGTAGGGTGTAGTGATGGACGTGTCCCTGACCGACACCGCCAAGCCCGACGGCCGTATCGCCGACAACATTGTCTATTTCGCCCGTGCCCTGCGCAAGGCCGGCATGCGGGTCGGCCCCGCCTCGGTCAAGGACGCCATCGAGGCGGTGCTCGCCGCAGGCATCGGCTCGCGCGACGACTTCTACTGGACGCTGCATGCCGTACTCGTCAGTCGGCACGAGGATCACGCCACGTTCGACGAGGCCTTCCGGCTGTTCTGGAAGTCGCGCGAACTGATCGAAAAGATGCTGGCGATGTTTTCGCCCGTCGCGCCCGACCATCGCGAGAAGCAGAAGCCGCGTGCCGCCGAAAACCGCGTCAGCCAGGCGATGTTCGAAGGCCACCAGAAGAGCCAGCCGCCGCGTGAGATCCCCGAGATCGAGGTCGATGCCCGTTTCACCGTGTCGGGCAACGAGATGCTGCGGGCCAAGGATTTCGCCCAGATGACGGCCCGCGAGGTGTCAGAGGCGCGGCGCGAGATCGCAGCACTTCGGCTGCCTTTCGACACCGTGCGCACCCGCCGCTTCAAGCCCGACCCGCATGGTGCCAAGGTAGATCCGCGCGCCATGATGCGCGCGGCGGCCCGAACCGGCGGCCAGTTGATCCTGCCGAAATTCCGTTCCGTCCGCGAAGTGCACCCGCCCTTGGTGGTGCTTGCCGACATTTCCGGTTCGATGAGCCAGTACACGCGCATCTTCCTGCATTTCCTGCATGCGCTGACGGAGAAGCGGCGGCGGGTTCACACCTTCGTCTTCGGCACCAGGCTCACCAACCTGACCCGCCAGATGCGCCACCGCGACCCCGATGCTGCGCTCGCCGACTGTTCCGCTGCGGTCAAGGACTGGTCGGGCGGCACCCGCATCGGCGACACGCTCGGCGAGTTCAACCGGCTGTGGTCGCGTCGCGTGCTCGGGCAGGGCGCGGTCGTCCTGCTCATCACCGACGGGCTCGAACGCGACGATGTTGCGGGCCTCTCCGAAGAGATGGAGCGGCTGAAAAAATCCTGCCGCCGGCTGATCTGGCTCAATCCGCTGCTGCGTTTCGATGGTTTCGAGGCGCGCGCTCGCGGCGTTCGTGCCATTCTGCCTTATGTCGACGAGTTCCGCCCTGTGCATAATCTGAACGCGCTTGGCGATCTCTGCGCGTCGCTCGGCGCGCCCGCATCGCGCCAAAGCGACCCCAGATTGTGGATCATCGACGGCCAGCGCCGGGCGGCGTAAGGTCGTGAAGGAGGTTCCATGCCAAGCAAGTTTCTCGATGAGGCCCGCGATCCTCTGATCATCGCCGAAGGCTGGATGAAGGACGGCAAGGACGTCGCCATTGCCACCGTGGTCGAGACCTGGGGTTCGGCGCCGCGTCCCGTTGGCAGCCATCTCGTCATCGACGCCGAAGGCACCTTTCACGGCTCGGTCTCAGGCGGCTGTGTCGAGGGTGCCGTGATTTCCGAAGCGCTCGACGTGATCGGCAGCGGCCAGCCGAAGATGCTCGAATTCGGCGTTGCCGACGAGACGGCATGGCAGGTCGGCCTGTCCTGTGGCGGCCGTATCCGGGTCTATGTCGAGCGGCTGGGCTGAGAGCGATGGATCCGTTTGCACTGAAGACGTTGAATGCCGAGCGCCGCGCGCGACGTGCGGCCATCCTGGTCACCGACATGGGCGACGGCCGCGACCGTGTCGTCAAGGAGGGCGATGTCGTCGCGGGCGATCTCGGCGAGGCGATCTCCAGGGCCTTCCGCACCGGCCTTTCCGGCACGGCCGAGGCCGAGGGTCGCCAATTCTTCCTCAACGTGCATCTGCCGCAGCCGCGGCTGGTGGTCGTCGGCGCCGTGCACATCAGCCAGGCGCTGGCGCCGATGGCCAAGATTGCTGGTTTTCCGTTGGAGATCATCGATCCGCGCACGGCCTTTGCCAGCGACGATCGCTTTCCCGACGTCACCCTCCATGCCGAATGGCCCGAGGACGTCTTGAAACATTGCCCGCTCGACCGCTATGCCGCGCTGGCGGCGGTGACGCATGATCCCAAGATCGACGATTTCGCGCTCAAGGCAGCCCTTGATGCCGAGTGCTTCTATGTTGGCGCCCTGGGCAGCCGCAAGACCCACGCCAAGCGCGTCGAGCGCCTTCTCGGCATGGGGGCGACACCTACCCAGATCGAAAGCATCAATGCGCCGATCGGTATCGATATCGGTGCGGCCAACCCGGCCGAGATTGCTGTCGCGGTCCTGGCGCAAGTCATCGCCGCATTCCGTTCGCGCGGGCTTGGCGCCAAGGCAAAAAGCGAGGCGGCGTGAAATTCGGCTCCATCTCAGTCGAACAGGCGGAGGGCGCGGTCCTGGCCCATGCAACCAGTGCCGGGGACCGTCGCTACCGCAAGGCTCATGTGCTCGGTGCCGAAGACATCGCCATCCTGGCGGCTGCGGGCCTGACCGAGATCGTCGTCGCGGTGCTGGAGCCCGGCGACCTCGGCGAGGACGCTGCAGCCGAGACTATCGCGGCAAGCATGCGGCATCGTCATGTCGAGGTGAAGCCGGCGGCGACGGGCCGGGTCAATCTGCATGCGCTGGAAGCCGGTGTTTTCACGGTGGACACTGGCCTCGTCGACGCCATCAACGCCATCGATCCGTCGATCACCGTTGCCACGCTCGCCCGGCACGCCACCGTCGAAAAGGGCCAGATGGTCGCGACGGTGAAGATCATTCCCTTCGCTGTCGCCGGTTATCTCGTGCGGCAGGCAACCGCGCTTTGCGAGCGAAGCGAGATCTTCGCCGTCAATCCGTTCGTGCCGAAGCGTGTCGGCGTCATCCAGACGGTGCTGCCGAGCGTCAAGGCAAGCGTGCTCGACAAGACCGCGCGCCTGACCGAACAGCGGCTGGCACGTTCGGGCAGCCGGCTGACCGCCGAGCGCCGTACCCCCCACGAAGCCTCGGCCGTGGCCGAGGCGGCGAGGGCGCTGGCCCGTGAGCACGACATGGTCGTGATCTTCGGCGCTTCGGCGCTGAGCGATTTCGATGATGTCATCCCGGCTGCGATCCGGGCAGCCGGCGGCACAGTTGTCCGTTCCGGCATGCCGGTCGATCCCGGCAATCTTCTGGTGCTGGGTCATATCGGAGCAACGGCGGTCATCGGCGCGCCCGGCTGCGCCCGCAGCCCCAAGGAAAACGGCTTCGACTGGGTGCTTGACCGGCTGATTTCAGGACTTGAGGTGACTGCGGCCGACATCGGCGGCATGGGCGTCGGAGGTTTGCTGATGGAAATCCCGACGCGTCCGCAGCCGCGCGATCTGTCTGCCATTCCGCCGGTGCGGAGAGTCCATGCGGTGCTGCTCGCTGCCGGCCGCTCCAGCCGCATGGGCGACTCCAACAAGCTGCTGGCGCTGTTCCAGGGCAAGCCGCTGGTGCGCCGCACGGCCGAGCGGGTGCTGGCGTCGAAGGCCGAAAGCACCGTCGTGGTGACCGGCCATCAGGCAGCGCGTATCCGCGAAGCACTTGCAGGCCTCGACATTCCGGTTGCGCACAATGCCGATTTCGTTTCCGGTCTCGCCAGTTCGCTCAAGGCGGGCGTCGCGGCACTTCCCGAGGATGCCGCCGGCGCGCTGATCGTGCTTGGCGACATGCCCGAGGTACTGCCGGCCGACCTCGACCGGCTGATCGAGGCTTTCAAACGCGCCGAAGGCCGCGCCGTGGTCCGCGCCACCCACGACGGCAAGCGCGGCAACCCCGTCATCCTGCCCCGATCGTTGTTCCCTGCCGTCGCCCACCTCGAAGGCGACACCGGCGCCCGGCATCTGGTAGAGGCCGAGGGCGTCGATGTCATCGACGTCGAGATCGGCAAGGGTGCTGGCGTCGATGTCGACACGCCCGAGGCACTCGAAGGAGCGGGCGGGGTGCTGCAGGATTGAGCGTGTTGACAAAAGGCCTGTTGGCCAGCCAACCCTTGGTGATGGTTCTCAACGCTTTCAAATCGAAGTCGCATTCCCTCGCGCCCCCCTCTGTCCTGCTGGACAGTCCGGCAGGACAGAGGGGGGCAACGTGTAGCGCTTGGCTGCAAGTCAGCATACGCCACTTCGTACTGCCGCTTGTTCTCGCCGCATCAGTTGCCTCTCCCGCCCATGCCCAAACCCTCGCGCCCTACAAGGACGACCTCTTTGCCTATCCGGCGATCCTGTCCTCCGAGGGCGACACCTACCGCGTCGTCGATTACCAGGAGATGCGCGACATCAACGAGCGCGACCAGGTGCCTGAGCGCAGGGTCCAGGGCAAGTATGTCTCGACCGGCGTGCGCAAGGTGCAGCAGGACCTGGTGTTAAGGACCGACGCCGGCGAAATCAGGCATGTCGCAGTGGGCAAGACCGAGGGCGCGTCGGTCATCGTGCTCTACCTCCACGGCCAGGGCGGCAGCCGCAAGCAGGGCGTCGACGACTTCACCTTCGGCGGCAACTTCAACCGTATCAAGAACCTGATGGTCGCCAATGGCGGGCTCTATCTGTCGCCTGACTTTTCCGACTTCGGCGACAAGGGCGTGGCCGAAGTGGCGGCGCTTATCGACCACTACTCAGCCCAGTCCCCTGGCGCGAAGATCGTCGTCGCCTGCGGCTCGATGGGCGGAGCGTTGTGCTGGGGACTGGCTCGTGACGCTAGGGCGGCCAAGCAGTTGAGCGGGCTGATGCTGCTTGGCTCGCTGTGGGAGGACGGTTTTCTCAAGTCTCCGGCTTTTGCGGCCAAGGTGCCGGTGTTTTTCGCCCAGGGCAGCAAGGACCCGGTCTTCCCGGTGGAAAAGCAGGAGGCGTTCTTCCGCTCGATCCTTGCCAAGAAGCCGGGTTACCCCGTGCGTTTCGTGCGTTTCGAGACCGGCACCCACGGTACGCCGATCCGCATGACCGACTGGCGCGAGACGCTCAACTGGATGCTGGCAGCAAGATAGCGGTCACGGCCCGGTGTTGTAGTCGAGCACGGTCTCCGGGTTGATCTCGCCGTCATAGGATGCATCGACGTCGTATTTCACCAGCGAGAACGCGCCGTCGCGGAAGATCCAGATGCCGTCCGACGAGGCGTCGCCGACGCCGCGCCATTTGGCGTGCGAGGCGATTGTCCTGGTGTTCACGTCGTAGAACGAATTGACCAGCTCGCCTTCCGAGCGGTAGCCGATGGTGCTGACGCTCTCGACCTTGCCCTCGCTGTCGTCGTTCTCGTAGCGGATATCGAGTTCGGGCGTGGCGAAGTGTTGCTGCCTCACCCCGGCAAGCTCGCTCCAGAAATAGTAGACGTGGGTCTCGTTGTAGGCGCCCATCGTGCAGTAGAACCGGAACAGCCTGGCCTCGCTCGGCTTGGCGTCCGCCGCGTCTGTCTTGTTGTGATAGGAAATCGTGTAGCTCAGCGCGGCATCGTCGCGTTCCGAGCGGGTGTCGCACGAGCCTTGGTAGTCACTGGCAAACAGCTTCTTTGCTTGGTCGAGCACGGCATCGATTTCGGTGGGCGGGGCGTCGCCGCATTGCTTGGGCAGCGCTCCGGCCAATTCGCCTTCGGCGGGCTTGAGTGCGCCCTTGTCGAGTTGGATCGGAGTGAACGGCGGCTCCTGGATCGAGCCGCTGACCTGGCGGGCGGTATAGCAGCCGGCGAAAACCTTCTCGGTGCCGTCCTTGTCGACGGCGCGGATCGCGACCGGGATGTTGTAGAAGATGCTGCCGGCGGCGCCTTCCGAGCTGACCGCGCCGGTTTCGACGTCGACGCGCTCGGTCGCCTCGTAGCCCTTGGCGAAGGTTTCGAAATCCTTGGCCGGCTTGGCTTCGCCGAAATAATCCCAGGCCCGGGCATATTCCTTGCGGCTCACCGCATTATAGAGCGAGCGGACGACGGCGGCCGCGTCGGATCGGTCATCGAGATAAGGCAGTTCGGCCGCGAATGCCTGGACGGGCCATAGTGCCGAAAGGGCCAGCGTGGCGGCCGCGGTCGTCGAAAAAATCTTCATCGCGAATCTCCTGCCTGCCGCAATGATGCCTGATCGATTGCGGCAGCGCAGTGACGCGCGGGATCATCACGCCTGGCGCGTCGACATTTCCCGGGCGATGCGCGGGAAATCGGCCGGCTTGACGCCGATGTCGGAGCGGTCGGCATTGCTCATCGCATTGAGCAGCGCGAGCGCTGCGCGATAGCGTGCCTGTTCCTTGGGGCGCGGGCGGGCGAACAGTTCAGTGTAGAAACCCATGTTTCAGGCTCCTGTTGGTCCTCCCATTGCACATATAGGTGATTCCATTGCGATTGTGCAGTGCAGCATAAGCATGGCTGCCATGCGGGGTGCCGGCGTTTTATCTCGTCGCGATGAAACAAAAATCCCATCGCCAGCGTAACTGCATTGCCGGCGACTGCCGGTTTTCCTCGCCGTAGGGCGTTTCCGGGCCGTCGTCCTCGTGCGGCCCGGCTTTTTCTAGTTCGATTCCTAAGATGCGGACGAAGCATCGAAGCGATTTTTAACCGGCCACCCCTATGGTTCTGCCGGATATTGCGTATGATTTGTTTTCGTGCGGAGGGCCTTGCATGGGCACCGGGATCAATCGGGACTTTGCTTCGTTGCTCGATGATCTGTTTGTTGCGTCCGAGCCAGGCGACGTTGCGCCCGCGCCGACGATCCCTTTCGACTATCTTGCGGTTGCCGACGAGCTGCATTCGGGCCGCATCCGCGTCGCCGGCGAGACGGTTGCCGCCGAGTACCGCGAAGCCGGGGCCGCGCTGGAAGACGAGTTCGTGTCGCTGCTCGACATGGTCAAGGCCAAGGCGGTTGCGGTCGAGGAGCCCGAGGCGCCGTCGATCGACCCAGAAGTGATTGCCGCC
The DNA here is from genome assembly GCF_946995915.1 of Aminobacter niigataensis. Classification (GTDB taxonomy): domain Bacteria; phylum Pseudomonadota; class Alphaproteobacteria; order Rhizobiales; family Rhizobiaceae; genus Aminobacter; species Aminobacter niigataensis. The sequence continues at coordinate 3,689,224 of NZ_OX341517.1, read as the reverse complement.
GAATTGGGGCTGGCCGATGCCAAGCCCGCCGATTTGGCCAAGATGCGCCGCATCTTTGCTCTGGCCAACCATCCCGACCGGGTGGCGCCGCACCTGCGCCAGCGCGCCATGGTGCGCATGCAACTGGCCAACATGATGATCGACGACGCCAAGCGGCGTACCGCCAAGAAAAGGAGCTGACGCCGCAGGGCGATCGGCTTGATGCCGCCGGCGGCTGCCTTGGCCGGCTCAGCAAAACACCCTATCTACGAGGAGCTGTACTTCCACAGCCGGAAGCCACCATGCTCAGAGTCCAGAAGATACCGCTCAACGACATCTATGTGCCTGCCGCGCGCAAGAAGACGCTGCATCCCGAAACCGTGCGGCATCTCGCCGAGGACATCGTAGAGAACGGCATGAAGACGCCGATCCAGGTGCGTCACGACGGCAAGCGCTACGTGCTGGTCGAGGGCCTGCACCGGCTCGAAGCGGCGCGCTGGCTGGGCGAGACGTCGATCGATTCCTATCTGGTCCAGGCGCGCAAACACTAGCCGCCGATTTTTTTGCGTCGAACTGTCGGTGCGGCCCGCTGTGCTTCGTCCTTGCCTCGAACGCCAAATTCATCAGGAGACGACGACATGAATGCTAGTGCCAACGACCGCGAGCTGGTGCTCACCCGCATCATCGATGCCCCTCGCGAAAAGCTCTATCGCTGCTGGACCGATGCCGAATTGCTGCCGAAATGGTTTGCGCCGCTGCCCTGGACGACGGCCAGCGCCAGGCTCGACGTGCGCGCCGGCGGCACCAGCGCCATCACCATGCGCAGCCCCGAGGGCGTCGATTTTCCCAGCTCCGGCGTCTATCTCGAAGTCGTGCCGAACGAGAGGCTGGTCTTCACCGATGCCTTCACCGAAGCCTGGTTGCCGTCGGAAAAGCCGTTCATGGCGGCGACCGTGACCTTCGAGGATGCCGGCGGCGGCAAGACAAAATACACCGCCATTGCCAGGCATTGGACGGTCGAGGATCGCGAGGCTCATGAAAAGATGGGCTTTCACGAGGGCTGGGGCCAGTGCGCCGACCAGCTCGAGGCTTTGGCGAAGACGCTCTGAGGGGTGCCTTTCCTTCTCCCCTGTGGGAGAAGGTGCCCCCAAGGGGCGGATGAGGGGTGCTGGACGGAGTGCAGCGCTTCAGATTTTTCACCATCCAGAGTTTCCTTCTGCCTCTCATTCCTTCCAACACCCCTCATCCGACCTCGCTTCGCTCGGCCACCTTCTCCCGCAAGGGGGGAAGGCAGGTAAGTCAGGCGCTTCCTCATCCGTGGAAAATTTCTCTACCAATGTCGGCGTCCCGTCATCCCGTTCGTCCTAGGAGCAACGGGTCGCAAGACCTGGCGAGAGAAGGGACGAGGACATGAACAAGCGTAGTTTCATCACCATGCTGGCGGCGGCGGCACTCGCGGTTGTAACCGGAGGGTCGACTATGGCTGAGACGACTAAATCTACGGCTGCCGGCGCCAAGACCGGACATGCCGAGATCAACGGTGTGAAATACTATTACGAGATCCGCGGCGAGGGCGAGCCGTTGCTGCTGCTCCATGGCGGACTAGGCTCGATCGACATGTTCGGACCGGTGCTGCCGGCGCTGTCGAAGGGCCGGCAGGTGATCGCGGTCGACCTCTACGGCCATGGCCGAACCGCACTTACCGAGCGCAAGATGAGCCTTGTCGACATGGGCGACGACATGGCGGGCCTGCTGAAGACACTCGGCTACGGCAAGATCGACGCCATGGGCTATTCGATGGGCGCGGGCGTCGCCTTCCGCCTTGCCGTGCAGCACCCAGACGCGGTTCGCAGGCTTGTGCTGGTATCGGCGGGCTTTGCCCAGGACGGCTTCTATCCCGAGATGCTGCCGATGCAGGCCCAGGTGGGTGCTGCCATGGCCGAGATGATGAAGCCGACGCCGATGTACCAGGCCTATGCGGCGGTGGCGCCGAAGGTCGAGGATTTCCCCAAGCTGCTCGACAGGATGGGCGAGATGATGCGCACGCCCTATGACTGGGCCGACGACGTCAGGACGCTGAAGATGCCGGTCATGCTGGTCTATGGCGACAGCGACATGTACCGGCCCGAGCACATCGTGAAGTTCTACCAGCTGCTCGGCGGCGGCTTGAAGGATGCCGGCTGGATGCGCGAGACCATGTCGCAGAACCGCCTGGCGATCATCCCCAACCGGACCCACTACGATGTCTTTTTCGCGCCCGAACTGGCAGCGATGGCGCTGCCCTTCCTCAACGGCGAGACCAAGGTGAAAACCTGGGACGAGCAGGTCAAAGCAGCGCAGTAGGCGAGGGCGCCGCAAGCCCGGCCGACACAGTCGCCGCGCGCTTCGAAATGGCGCGCGCGGCGGTCTCTTTTGTTGCTGTCGGCGGCCGCGCAGTGTATCTTTCCCGCGCGTTCGAAATACCCCAGTTGGGGCCTCGAAACTTCGGCATACCGGCAAACCGGCAATGAGTTGGCCATGGCGGGATCGGACTGTCCGATACCATCGCTTGGGTGCCAGCCGCCTGCTCCGCCTGTTCCGGTCCATAGCGTCCGATGTACGCCCACCGGAGGAACGGTCATGGCTATCTCATTGACGATGCAAGAATATCTAGAGGACAATCACATCCGCTACGACGCCGCCAAACACGCGCGGACCGGCTGCTCGATGATGACTGCCGAGGCGAGCCACGTGCCCGGCAATGCCCTTGCCAAGGGTGTGGTGCTGAGATGGGAGGACGGCTATGTGCTCGCCGTGCTGCCGGCCTCGCGCCATGTCGACCTCGCCAGGATGCGCGAGATCATCGGCGACAAGGTGCGGCTCGCCACCGAAGAGGAGGCAAGCTCGCTGTTTCCCGACTGTGACCAGGGGGCTGTCCCGATCCTCGGCGTGCCCTACAGGGTGGCTTGCGTGGTCGATGAGCAGCTGCGCCGCGGCAGCGACGTCTATTTCGAGGGCGGCGACCACCGCACGCTGGTGCATGTCTCCGGCGACGAGTTTTCGCGCCTGATGTATGGCATGCCGCAGGCCCGCATCAGCTGGTAGCAAGCGCAATACGCAAATCCGGCGAGGCGGCCACCTCCAATGGCCGCCAGCCGACGAAAAGCCCGTTTCGTGTCACGCAACCGCCATTTGCCGGTCACGGTTCGGGATTATGTTGTGTCTAGTCTATTGGTCACGAACGGAGGCGACTATGGGCGATCAGCCGGAACTGACGCTTGAGGAACTGTTGCACGACCCGATCATCCTGAAGCTCATGGAGCGTGACGGATACAGCGCCGACGACATCCGCATGCTCGCACGGCATGCCGTGGCAGGTACCCAGGGATGGGAAAGCGTGTCGTCCAGTGCAAGCGCCCGCCGGAAGAGCAGGCTGTTTCGCCCGATGCCTTCGGCCTGCGCGACGCTGCCGCTGTGCCCCTAGGGCCATTCAGGCCCTAGACCAGGCCATTTCCGAAAGGACGCCGCTCTATCTCAACGCCTAGACGCGGATTTCGACGCCACTGTCGCGCAGCTTGTTGAGCAAGCGCTCTTCGGGCAGCGTATCGGTGACGAGCGTGTGGATGTCGCACAACGAACCGAGCCGGACGAGCGCGCGGCGGCCGAATTTTGAGCTGTCGACGGCCATGATGGTGCGTCCGGCCTGGCCCATCGCGGCGGAGACTGCGGCGACCTCGGCATGGTCGTCGTCGCCGATGTCGCCGTCATGGTCGACACCGCTGACCGAAATGACGGCGACGTCGAACTTGAACCTCCTGATATAGTCTGATGTCTCCTCGCGGAACACGCCGCCGTCGACCTGGCGGACGAAGCCGCCGGGGACGGCAATAGCGAAATTGGTGCTTTCGCTGAGCGTCGTGGCGACGCGCAGCGAGTAGGTGACGACGCGCAGGTCGCGGCGGCCGATCAGCGCCCGTGCCACCGCCTCGCAGGTGGTGCCGGTGTCGATGAACACGGCAGCGCCGTCCGGGATGAGTTCGGCGGCGAGGCGGCCGATCTTTTCCTTCTGCGCGGCATTGTCGACCCGACGCTGGCGCAGCACCGACGGCTCGACCGGTGTCGAAATGGTAGCTCCGCCGTGCAGGCGGCGCACCTTGCCGTCCTGTTCGAGAGCCATGATGTCGCGACGCGCGGTCTGTGTCGTTACCCCGTAAAGCGTGGTGATCTCCTCGATCGAGACGTAGTGGTTTTTCTCCAGATAGCTCAAGAGCTGGGCCTGGCGCCTCGATTTCTTGTCGTCCTTGTCCATGCCGGGTCCGTTCGTTCTGGGCATCTGTGATCCGGTCTCCACAATCCTAGCTAGCAAATTCGTATGCCGGGTTCATCCGGCTTCTCTGCGTCGTGCGGGGTTTTGGGATTGTACCCAGGAATGTTGTAAAAGTGACATCTACCGCAATTAATGTCCGAATCCGTACTTTTTAGTGACCGCAACATGTCATTCGCACGCCAGCCCTGGCGGTTTTGTGACAATGCGCGGTCGCGTCGCACACAGGAGTTACGCGATGACGACTTTCCAACATGGCGCCGAGGATGCGCCTGCCCAAACCCGCCCCAACAGGCGTCTGCGCGCCGCAGCAGCCGCGCTGCTGTGCGGCACGGCATTGGCCGTCTCGGCGGTTGCCGCACAGGCGGCCGAGGATTCGATCCGGATCCTGACGCTCAACACCTGGCTCGACAGGTTCAAGGCCAATCCGAGCGTGATGTCGGAGTTCTTCATCAAGGGCAATTACGATGTCCTGACCTTCCAGGAACTTCAGGCCAACAGTACCTATGTGCGCGACATTCCCGGGATTCTGAGCGGAGCCGGGCTTGGCGCCTTCGGCAAGCGCCAGGACGGCGACGTCGGTGTGTTCTCGCGCCTGCCGGGCACATACGGCGCCAACAAGATTGGCGACACCGCCACCTACACCTTGCTCGACGCCACTTCGAGCCGGCCGCAGAGCTACGTCGCGACGACTCATCTCAACTACTACGACTCCTCTACCAACCGCATCAATGAAGCCAAGGGGCTGAACCAGTGGGCGGCCTCGGCGACGGCCCCGATCATCATGACCGGAGATTTCAACGCCGGCGACGTCTCGGAACGCGGCCTGCACTCGATCAGCCAGCAGGAACGGCTGCTCAGGATCTATACCAAGAACCCCACCAACGCGTTCTATCTCGACCTGCTGAAGCAGTATGCCAAGGATCAGCCGCAGCTCGACGCCTTCATCGCCCAGTGGAGGGGAAAGGGAAATGCGGCGATCGACGGCGCGCCGATCCCTGCCGGCCTGTTCGCCGACGAGATGTATCCGGTCGCCGGCAACCTGCCGCAGACCATGAACATCCTGAAGAAGCAGTACCAGGTCCTGCAACTGGCTAATGAGCGCGAGCAGTTCTCGCCGCATGCGCTGAACGACGGTTCGGTGACCTGGCCCTCGCACGGCGAGGACGCGACCAACACCTGGGGCAGCTGGCACCGCGTCAAGATCGACCATTTCCTGGCGTCGCGGCCATTCGGCAAGTGGTGGCAGATCGACGACGACCAGAACGACCCCTATCTCGGCGTGATCACCGATGTCAGCTATGTGACAAACGCCAATGGTTCGAAGACGCCGCTTTCCGACCACGAGCCGGTGGCGCACAATGTGCGCTGGGTCGGGCCGCAGCTCGAGGCCTATGACGACAACGGCACGGCAAAGACCCGCGTCGTCTGGGGCAAGGACGCTTCGACCTTCGCCGAGCGCGGCAAGGAGTTTTTCCTCTCGCGCAACAACATGCGCGACGACGTCTATCTCGGCCAGATCTCCGACGCCAACGGCCTGCCGATCCTGGCCGGGCTGACGGAGGCCGAGAAGAAGACGCTGCTCGACTGCAAGAGCACCGATGCGCGCTTCCAGCAGGCGATTGCCGACTATTGCATCGACGACCATACTTTCATCGGCGAACTCAAGGTCGCCGACGGCGGCACCGTCGTCGTCGAAGAGGACGCGGCCCTCGGCACCGAACAGGCGAAGCTCCGCCTCGATGGCGGCAGCCTCAGGATTGCCGGCACCGACATGCATGTGCTGGGCCGCAACGTCGTGCTGGAGGCAGGCGGCGGCTCGATCGACATCGCCGATGCAACCAATGTCGTCGGCGTCAACAAGGAGATCGCGGGCGCGGGCAGCCTGACCAAGCTCGGCCTTGGTGCGCTGGTGCTCGACGGCACCCACAGCTACACCGGCGAGACCGTCGTCGGGGCCGGCGTGCTCTCCCTCCAGGGCTCGATCGCCTCCTCGACGCTGACGACGATCGGCGTCGGCGGCACGCTTGGCGGCATCGGCACGCTCGGCAATACGGTGGTCGCCTCGGGTGGCGTGCTGGCGCCGGGCAATTCGATCGGCACCATCAATGTCGCCGGCGACGTCACCTTCGAGGCCGGCTCGAAGTTCGAGGTCGAGGCCAACGACAAGGGCGAGAGCGACAAGGTCGCGGCATCAGGCAAGGCCATGCTCAAGGGCGGCTCGGTGCTGACGCTGGCCAGTGGCAACAATTATGCGCCGCAGACCAGCTACAAGATCGTCACGGCAGGCGGCGGCGTGACCGGCACCTTTGCCGACGTCAGCTCGAACCTCGTCTTCCTCGACCCGACGCTGGCCTATGGCGCCAACGACGTGACGCTGACGCTCAGCCGCAACGACATCAGCTTTGCCGAGGTCGGCGCCAACGGCAACCAGAAGGCGACCGCCGCAGCCCTGGAAACCCTCGGCTTCGGCAATGCCGCCTACGCCGCGGTGGCCAATCTCGATGAGGCCGGCGCACAGCAGGCGTTCGAGCAGCTTTCGGGCGAAGTCCATGCCTCGGCCAGGGGCATGATGATGCAGGATGGCGGCGTCATGCTGGACGCTGCCACCAGCCGCATCGACCAGGCTTTTGGCGACAACGCAGCGGCCAGCATGCCTGTCATGGCCTATGGCGACGACGGGCTGGAACTTGTGCCTGCCGACACCGACCGCTTCGCGCTGTGGACGCGGGCCTTCGGCTCATGGGGCGACAGCAAGGCCGATGCGACCAATGTCGGCTTCGACCGCAGCACGGGCGGGCTGCTGGCGGGTGGCGATGCCATGGTCAGCGACAGCTGGCGCGCCGGCGTGATCGCGGGCTACAGCCGTTCGTCATTCAATAGCGCCAATGGCGGCTCGAGCGGCAGCGCCGACAACTATCATGTCGGCGTCAATGCCGGCACGCGGGCCGGTCCCTTTGGGCTGACCGTCGGCGCCGGCTACACTTGGCACCGCTTCGACACGGCGCGCCAGGTCGCTTTCGCCGGCTTCGCGGACGCGCTGTCGGCCAAATATGATGGCGGCACAGCGCAGGTGTTCGGCGAGGCGAGCTACAAGGTCGAGGCCGGGCGCTTCACCGTCGAGGGCTTCTCCAACCTGACCTATGTCAACCTGCGCACCGATGCCTTCACCGAAGCGGGCGGGGCGGCAGCGCTGTCCAGCGAAGCGTCGAGCAGCGACGTGACCTTCACCACGCTCGGCGTGCGCGGCTCGACCGAGGTGGCGCTGGGCGCAGTCGACGCCACGCTGCACGGCACGCTTGGCTGGCGCCACGCCTTCGGCGATGTCGCTGCGACCTCGTCTTTCGCCTTCGACGGCAGCGGCGGCTTCGACATCACCGGTTCAGCGATCGCCAGGGACGCGGCGGTGCTGGGTGCCGGCATCGACTTCGCCGTCGCGCCGAAGACGAGGCTCGGCATCAGCTATACCGGGCAGGTGAGCAACGGTGCTTCCGACCACGGTGTCGATGCCAAGCTGACGGTCAGCTTCTAGGCATCGAACAGCATCCGCGGCCATGGGCCTTGGCCGCGGATGTTGGGGAAAGTATTCGCGCGTTGTTGGCGGGCGAAATGAACCGCGCCAGCGCCGTGCTGAAGTTCGGCAACTGAGCCGCTGTCGTCAGGCGCCGATTGCCGGCCGCGCCACAAGGGCAAGGAATTCGCGGGTTGCCCGCGTCGCATGACGCTCCTTGTGGCGGAGCGAAAAGAAGCGGCGCTTGGGCAGGTCGAAATCGATGGCGACCAGTGTGCCGGCCTTGAGCGAGGCTTCGGCGACGAGCCGCGACATCACGGCGACGCCGGCGCCGGCCTCGACTGCGGCCCGTACAGCCTCGTTCGACGGCAGTTCCAGCGCGATGTCGAGGCTGCCGGGCTCAATACCGCGGGCGGCGCGCACGGCCTCGAAATGCGCGCGCGTGCCCGAGCCCGGCTCGCGCAGGACCCACCGCGCCGCCTGGAGGTCGCGCGGGGTGAAGGCAGCGTTGCTGGTCCAGGGATGGCCGGGCGCCGCGACGAGTACCAGTTCGTCGTTGTCGACCGGCTCGATGGCCAGGGCCGGGTCGTCGACTTCGCCCTCTACGAAGCCGAGATCGGCAATGCCGTCTCGGACCTGGGCTGCGACTGTCTCGGTGTTGCCGATGGTCACGTCGAGCTCGATGCCGGGATAGCTGGACCTGAACCGGTGGGCGATGCCGGGCAGCCAGTAGTTGGCGACCGTCTGGCTGCCGGCGAGCTTGAGCGTGCCGCGCTTGAGGCCGGCAAGATCTGCAAGTACGATCTCGGCGGAGCGGGCGCGGGCGAGCACGGCGCGCGCCTCGGATAGGAAGATCCGGCCGGCCTCGGTCAGTACGATGCGGCGGCCGACACGGTCGAAGAGCTGGGTCTGGTAGTGCGCTTCGAGTGCCGACACCGCGGCACTTGTCGCCGATTGCGTCAGGTTGAGTGCTTCGGCGGCGCGGGTGACGTGTTCGCGCTCGGCCACCGCGACGAAGATCCTGAGCTGTTCGAGGGTCACGGTGTTCCTTTCAGTCGTCAGCCCGCAAGCTTGACCAGTATCAGACTGAAAACCGCAATGAAAAGGAATGCGCCGAGGCCAAGCAACAGTGGACGGGCGCCACGGGCCCAGAGCCTGGCGATGTCGGTGTCGAGCCCCATGGCGGCGAGCGCGGTGGCCAGAAGGAAGGTGGTCAGCGTGACGATCCACGCCTTTGCCTCGGACGGAATGTCGATCAGGCTGTTGAGGCCGACCATGGCGACGAAGCCGAGCACGAACCAGGGCATCGGGGCAGGGGCACCGTCCCGGGACCTTCCCGCCGACCTGGCGCGCTGCCTGGCAGCAACACCGAGCGCGATCACCACCGGCGCCAGCATCATGACACGGGTGAGCTTGGACACCGTGCCGAACTCGCCGGCTTGCTGGCCGTCCTGGAAGCTTGCCGCGACCACCTGGGCGATCTCGTGGATCGAGGCGCCGGCCCACAGGCCATAGGCGTGAGCGTCGAGGTGGAACAGGCCGGGCAGCAGTGGATAGGCAAACATCGCCACCGAGCCGACGACGGTGACACACGCAACCGCATAGGCGACGTCCTCGTCGGGCGCACTGGTCACCGTGTTGGTGGCGATGACCGCCGAGGCGCCGCAGATCGAGGTGCCGGCGGCGATCAGCTCTGCAAGCTTGCGGTCGACACCGATCGCCTTTCCCAGCCACAGCGTGAAGGCGAAGGTGGCGACGAGCGTCGTGGCGATGATGGCGATGCCCGCAGCACCCACCTCCGCAACCTGGCCCGCAGTGAGTTGCAGGCCGAGCAGGATGATGGCGAAGCGCAGCAGCCTGCGCATGGCGAAAGTCACCCCGGCCTTGGCCGCGGCCGGCGTGCCCCGGAGATTGTGAAATGCCATGCCGATGACGATGGCGATGATCATCGGGCTGAAGGCCGAGAGGCCGGGAATAAGCCGGAGCGCGAAGGCGATGCCGGCGATGGCCACGGTCAGCGCAACGCCGGGCAGCAGGTTGCAGCGGCTTTCATGGCGCGCCTGACGCGGGCTGATGGCGACGGCGTCTTGGGCTTCGGCTCGGGTGTGGGCGTTCATGGCTTGGTCCTTTTCAGGTACAAGCTATTGTTGCCCGTCTGATCGATCCAACGCGTAATAATGCTTGAATCATTCGAATGAATCGATTGGTTTTCCGGTGGCCCTGTTCAGCCCATGCCGTGCCACTGGACGAAATATCCAGCGCGTCTATAGCGGTGCACCGGATGACGCGGTCGTGTCCTTCGTCTTTTCAGTCCTCTTGCCAACCGGAACGAAGATGCCTGTTCACGAGATCGCAGCAATCGGGGCCGCGACATGCTGGGCCGTCACGGGATTGATCTCGGCCGGACCCGCCGGCTATCTCGGCGCGCCGGCATTCAACCGCTTGCGGCAGGTCTTCGTCACCGGGCTGCTGGCGCTCTACGTGCTGTTCACCGGCACCTGGCGCGAACTCGACGCCGGCAGTGCCGGGCCCCTGCTGCTGTCCGGCCTGGTCGGCATCTTCGCCGGCGACACGCTGCTGTTTGCGGCGCTGAACCGGCTCGGGCCCCGGCGATCGGGCATCCTGTTTGCGCTGAACGCCCCGATGGCCGCCGTTCTCGGCTGGCTGATGCTGGGCGAAGACCTCGCGCCGAAAGCTGCCGCGGGTATCGGCCTGACGGTCGCCGGCGTGTTGCTGGCGATCCTATTCGGCAAGCGCCGCGATCAGCTGCACGCCTGGGAGACGGTGAAGGGGCCATTGTGGGTCGGCGTGACGCTCGGACTGGGGGCGGCGGCCGGCCAGGCGATCGGCTCCATCATTGCCAGGCCGGTGATGGCGACCGGCATCGACCCGTTCGTGGCGTCGATGCTGCGTGTCGGCATCGCCGCTTTTTGCCTCAGCGTGCTGATCCAACTGCCGATACCGGCCGTAAAACCGCGGGCGCCGCTGACATTCAAGGTCGCGGCACTGACGGCGTTGACCGGCATCATCGCGCTCGGCATCGGCATGACGCTGCTGTTATTTGCGCTTTCCGGCGGCAAGGTGGGCATCGTCTCGACGCTGTCGGCAACCTCGCCGGTGATCATCCTGCCCATGCTGTGGGCGCGGACCGGCGAACGCCCCGCCGGCGGCGCCTGGGCCGGGGCGGCACTGGTCGTCGCCGGCATGGCGTTGATCTTCATGCGCTGACGGGCGCTGGTTTTCTGCCATGCGGCACCGGCTGAAACTGGTGTTCCAACCGCATCCCGGATAGCGTCGCATCACATCGAATGCTGTGCCGACATCGTCAGGGGAAGGGTCCATAGGTGGAAGACAGGGACACGCGCCGGCTCGAAATGGTCGTGCTGATGACGCCCGAGATGGCGAATTTCAGCGGCAAGGTGCATGGCGGTGCCTTGCTCAACCTGCTCGACCGCGTCGCCTTTTCATGCGCCTCGCGCTATTCCAACAAATACGCGGTCACGCTGTCGGTCGACCAGGTGGTGTTCAGGGAGCCGATCAATGTCGGCGAACTGGTCACCTTCCGGGCGTCGGTCAACTATGCCGGCCGCACCTCGATGGAAATCGGCATCCATGTCGAAGCCGAAAACATCCGCTCCGGCCAGCGGCGCCACACCAATTCCTGCTATTTCACCATGGTGGCGGTGGACGAAGACGGCCGCCCGACCGAGATTCCGGCTTTCGTGCCGTCGACCGACATCGACCGCCGCCGCCACCGCGCCGCCGAGCTGCGCCGCGAACTGCGGCGGGAGTTCGAGGCGAGATTCCGGGCGGCGGCCAATGCGGATGAGGGGTAGCTGGAAACGGAACTCAAACGGCGGGCGCTTTACTTGGCACGGACTTACCATTCGTTATGTCGGCTCATCGTTCGCTGGATCGAGCGGCCAGTTGCCCCCGCTTGTCCGCAAATCGACGGCCTTCGAAAATGGCCGCTGGCCTCCCTGCCTTCGTCATCCTCGGGCTTGACCCGAGGATCCATGCCGTGAGGGTGAGGAATGCGGAACGGGAGATGAAAGGTGGGCGTTCTGGACCGCTTGGGCGTTGCCGCAAGGTCACGGCATGGATCCTAGGGTCTCCGCGACGTCGCTGCGCTCCTGCTCCGCCCTAGGGGGCAATCGTCGATGGTGTAAGGGGCGCGGCCGCTCCTCACCCAAGACTACATGCGTTAAGGCATCGGCAGGTGCGGAGGGCTTGCACACAACTTTGCCGCGAGTAGGCTCCAGTCATGACCGGCTACGTCTACATGACCGCCAGCCAGAAGGGTGGCACGATCTATATCGGCGTGACCAATGACTTGGCGCGTCGTTTGCCGGAGCACAAGTCGGGTGAGGGTACAGGCTTCACCGCTCGATATGGCGTGCATCGCCTCGTTTGGTACGAGGAGCATTTCGATATCCGCGACGCCATCCAGCGCGAGAAATCGCTGAAGCGCTGGCAGCGCCAATGGAAGATCGAGTTGATCGAGACGAGCAATCCCGAGTGGCACGAGCTGTTTCGCGGACTTGGATGGTGAGGGGAATTGGTGGTCTCTTCCGTTTCGTCATCCTCGGGCTTGACCCGAGGATCCATGCCGTGAGCGTGAGGAATGCGGAGCGGGGCAAGAAAAGGCGAGCGTTCTGAACCGTTTGGGGGTTGCCGCAAGGTCACGGCATGGATCCTAGGGTCTCCGCGACGTCGCTTCGCTCCTGCTCCGCCCTAGGATGACGAAGGGAGGGGGCGTTCGCGCCAATCGTCGGGGAGGACTTGCGCAGGTCATGAGCGGCTACGTCACATGACTGCTAGCCAGAAGGATGGCACGATCTATGTCGGCGTGACCAATGACCTGGCCCGTCGTTTGCCGGAGCACAAGTCGGGTGATGGTACAGGCTTCACCGCGCGATATGGTGTGCATCAGCTCGTTTGGTACGAGGAGCATATCGACATCCGCGCGTCATCCAGTGCGAGTAGTCGCGGAAGCGAGTCATTGCCTGCCCAGTTACTAAAAGAGTAGGCCGCACTGTGGCGGCCTACTGTCTTTTCGCTATTACTTTACCAGTGGGACCACGCCTCAACTGCACCCGCTCGTCGCGCCGCAGGTATCACACTTCTCGCAGGTGCCGTTTCGCACCATGGTGAAGTTCTGGCACTCCGAGCAGGAATTGCCGGTGTAGCCCTGCAGCATCGACTTGGCGCGGCGGTCGGCGGCGAGTTTCTTGGCCTCTGCTGCTTCCTGGGCTGCGGCGTCGGTGAACAGCGACGTCGTGACCGATGTTTCCTCGACGGTCTCTTCGGTCGTGACTTCTTCGACCAGTTCCTTGGCCCGCTCCTCGTAGTCGCGCTTGTAGGCGGTCGATTCCTCCGCCGAGATCGCCGCCTTGGGGGCGAGCGCCAGCACGTTGGAGCCGGAGAAGGCGGTCACAGGCGTCACGCGCGCTGGGCTTGCGGTAGCCGCCGAGCCCTTGGGGTCGTTGCCGGCGACACCGGAGACGACCTTGAGCGGGGAGGCGCCGCGGGTCAGGCCCTTGGAAAAGGGCAGGGCCTTGCCTTCGGTGATGCCCTTGCCGAGCGCCGTCTTGTCGAAATCCGACTGGTCGACATGGGCGAGGTCGTGGCGGCCGAGATAGGAGACGGCGAGTTCGCGGAAGACGTAGTCGAGGATCGAGGTGGCGTTCTTGATGGCGTCGTTGCCGACGACCATGCCGGCCGGCTCGAACTTGGTGAAGGTGAAGGCCTCGACATATTCGTCGAGCGGCACGCCGTATTGCAGGCCGAGCGAGATCGAGATGGCGAAATTGTTCATCATCGCGCGGAAGGCAGCGCCTTCCTTGTGCATGTCGATGAAGATTTCGCCGAGGCGGCCGTCGTCGAACTCGCCGGTGCGCAGGTAGACCTTGTGGCCGCCGACGACGGCCTTCTGGGTGTAGCCCTTGCGGCGGTTCGGCAGCTTTTCCCGCTCGCGGTAGAGCCGCTCGATGACGCGCTCGACGATCTTTTCGGTGACCTGCACCGCCTTGGCGGCGGCGGGTGCCGCGATCAGCGCCTCGACGGCATCGTCTTCGTCCTCGTCCTCGTCGGCGATCAGCGAGGCGTTCAGCGGCTGCGACAGCTTGGAGCCGTCGCGGTAGAGCGCGTTGGCCTTGAGCGCCAGCTTCCACGACAGCATGTAGGCGCTCTTGCAGTCCTCGACCGTCGCCTCGTTGGGCATGTTGATGGTCTTGGAGATGGCGCCCGAGATGAAGGGCTGGGCCGCCGCCATCATGCGGATGTGGCTCTCGACGCTAAGATAGCGCTTGCCGATCTTGCCGCAGGGATTGGCGCAGTCGAACACGGGCAGATGCTCGTCCTTGAGGAACGGCGCGCCTTCCAGCGTCATTGCACCGCAGACATGGATGTTGGCGGCTTCGATGTCGCGCTTGGAAAAGCCGAGCGCCGGCAGCATCTCGAACGAGAAGTCGTTGAGCTGCGCCTCGGTCAGGCCGAGCACGTCCTTGCAGAAGTCCTCGCCCAGCGTCCACTTGTTGAAGACGAACTTGATGTCGAAGGCGCTCTTGAGAGCGGCGTTGAGCGCCTCGATCTTCTCGTCGCTGAAACCCTTGGAGCGCAGCGAACCGGGGTTGATGCCGGGCGCCTGGTTGAGGTTGCCGTGGCCGACGGCATAGGCCTCGATCTCGGCGATCTGGGCTTCGCTATAGCCGAGCGTGCGCAGCGCCTCGGGCACTGCACGGTTGATGATCTTGAAGTAGCCGCCGCCGGCGAGCTTCTTGAACTTGACCAGCGCGAAGTCCGGCTCGATGCCAGTGGTGTCGCAATCCATGACCAGGCCGATCGTGCCGGTGGGCGCGATCACGGTTGCCTGGGCGTTGCGGTAACCATGCTCCTCGCCGAGCTCGATGGCGCGGTCCCAGGCGGCGCGGGCATGGGTCACCAGTTCCTGCTGCTTGAGGTCGGAAGCGACCAGCGGCACCGGATGCACCGACAGCTTCTCGTAGCCGTCCTTGTCGCCATAGGCGGCGCGGCGATGGTTGCGCATGACGCGCAGCATGTTTGCGGCGTTGCGGTCATAGTCGGGGAAGGCGCCGAGTTCGGAGGCCATCTCGGCCGAGGTGGCGTAAGCCACGCCGGTCATGATCGCCGTCAGCGCGCCACCGATGGCGCGGCCCTCGTCGGAGTCATAGGGAATGCCGGACGTCATCAGCAGGCCGCCGATATTGGCATAGCCGAGGCCGAGCGTGCGGTACTCGTAGGAGAGCTTGGCGATCTCCTTGGACGGGAACTGCGCCATCATCACCGAGATTTCGAGCACGACGGTCCACAGGCGCACCGTGTGCTCGTAGGCCGCGATGTCGATGGTGCCGTCGGTGTTGCGGTAGGGCAGCAGGTTGATCGAGGCGAGGTTGCAGGCCGTGTCGTCGAGGAACATGTATTCCGAGCACGGGTTCGACGCACGGATGGCGCCTGCGGAGGCGCAGGTGTGCCAGTCGTTCATCGTGGTGTTGAAGTGCAGGCCGGGATCTGCCGAGGCCCAGGCGGCGTAGCCGATCTTTTCCCACAGATCGCGCGCCTTGAGCGTCTTGAGCACCTTGCCGTCCTTGCGGGCGGTCAGGTGCCATTCGCCGTCGCCCTCGACAGCGCGCAGGAAGTCGTCCTTGAGCGAGACCGAATTGTTGGAGTTCTGCCCCGAAACGGTGAGGTAGGCCTCCGAATCCCAGTCGGTGTCGTAGGTCTTGAACTCGATCGAGCTGTAGCCCTGCTTGGCGAACTGGATGACGCGGTAGATGTAGTTCTCCGGCACCGCGTTCTTCTTGGCGGCCTTGATCTCGCGCTTGAGCGCGGTGTTGACGGCCGGGTCGAAGCAGTCGTCATCCTGGCCTTCGCAGTTGACGCAGGCCGCCATGATCTTGCTGAGGTGCTGGCGCACGATCTTGGAACCGGTGACCAGCGCCGCCACCTTCTGCTCTTCCTTCACCTTCCAGTCGATATAGGCCTCGATATCGGGATGGTCGGCGTCGACCACCACCATCTTGGCCGCACGGCGGGTGGTGCCGCCCGACTTGATGGCGCCCGCAGCGCGGTCGCCGATCTTGAGGAAGCTCATCAGGCCGGACGAACGGCCGCCGCCGGACAGCTTTTCACCTTCGCCGCGCAGGTGGCTGAAGTTCGAGCCGGTGCCCGAGCCGTATTTGAACAGGCGCGCCTCACGTACCCACAGGTCCATGATTCCGCCCTCGTTGACGAGGTCGTCGGCGACCGACTGGATGAAGCAGGCATGTGGCTGCGGGTGCTCGTAGGCCGACTTCGACTTGGTCAGCTTGCCGGTGAAGGGGTCGACATAGAAGTGGCCCTGGCCAGGACCGTCGATGCCATAGGCCCAATGCAGGCCGGTGTTGAACCACTGCGGCGAGTTCGGCGCCACGCGCTGGGTGGCGAGCATGTAGGACAGCTCGTCCTTGAAGGCGCGGGCGTCGTCTTCGCTCTTGAAGTAGCCGCCCTTCCAGCCCCAGTAGGTCCAGGTGCCGGCGAGACGGTCGAAGACCTGGCGGGCGTCGATCTCGGAGCCGTAGCGTTCGTTTTCGGGCAGCTTGGCAAGTTCGGCCTCGTCGGGAACCGAACGCCACAGGAAGGAGGGGACGTCGTTCTCCTCGACCTTCTTCAGACGGGCGGGCACGCCGGCCTTGCGGAAATACTTCTGCGCCAGGATATCGGCCGCGACCTGGGAGAACTGCGCCGGCACATCGATGTTGTCGAGCCGGAAGACCACCGAGCCGTCCGGATTCTTGATCTCGGAGAGCGCCTTGCGGAACTCGATCTCCGCATAGGCCGATTGTCCATCCTTGGTGAAACGCCGCTCGATGCGCATCGGTCGATTTCCTTTTGTCTATATATAGCGTCTTTCGCGGGAAATTTCCCATTGCTGAAACGAAAGACGCAATGCCGATCTTGCCGGCCGCCCGAACGACCGGTCACCATTGCCGAAGAAGCCGCCGCCAGACCGGAAATCCTCCTTGCGGAGCGCCTTCCCGTCAGCCTGCGGACCGCTTCGGGTCCTTGAAACTGAAACTTTGTTGCGATTCCCTCGCTGAGGGAGAACTCACACTATCTAGCGTCCAGGCTGCCTGCAAACACTAAATATAGTGTTAACAGAAGATTTCTGCCAGTCCCCAATTTTTACCCGTCAACCCCTCGGACACACCGAAACCACGCGCGACGGCGCCCCGCCTGTGCGGGTGCAAATGCGAGCGGCAACTCACTAGATCTGGAGAAAGGACCGGGCTCTGAACTTTCCGGTCACGCACTCAACAAGCGCGCTTGAGTCATAAAAAGCGACTCGGGGGGTAACGTCAAGAAGTCGTTTATGCAGATTTTGTGACCCCAACATCTTGTGTGTCACTTGTGTGGATAACGGGGAGAACCGGCTCCGTGAACGAAGCCGGCAAGATACCCGCTTGGCGGCGTCTCGCGCTTCAGGCGGCGACTTTTCCGTGGGCTGCGCCGAAGGACGAGATCAGCCGGCAAAGGTCTGGTTCGTTGACCATGCGCGCGGCCTCGGCAGGCGACACCCACTTGCGCGTGCGCTGGCGCCGCTCCTTCCACTTCTCGGCGACCTTGCGCACTTCGAGCGGATAGACCAGCACCTCGCAGGCGACCTGTTCGCCGCTCGCCAGTTCCTTGGAGTAGAAATAGCGGCCCGCCTCATGGATATCGACCGAGCCGCTCAGGCCGGCTTCTTCGCTCGCCTCGCGAGCGGCAGTCTCGCACAGCCGTTCGGATTCTTCCGGCCAGCCCTTGGGCAGGACCCAGCGCCCGGTGTCGCGGCTGGTGATCAGCATGATCTCGATGGCGCCGGAGGCGGTGCGCTGCCAGGGCAGGGCGGCGACCTGCAGCCTGCAGGCGGGAGCGCCGAACAGCCGGCGTATGCGCTCGACGAGGGGGCTGTGATAGACAGGCTTCATCAGCATCGGCAGTCCTACCCAGAAGCAGACTCAGTTGCCGTGTTACGAATTGTACGGTTAATCCT
This sequence comes from Aminobacter niigataensis, assembly GCF_946995915.1. Taxonomy (GTDB): domain Bacteria; phylum Pseudomonadota; class Alphaproteobacteria; order Rhizobiales; family Rhizobiaceae; genus Aminobacter; species Aminobacter niigataensis. The sequence goes on along the minus strand of NZ_OX341517.1, from coordinate 3,671,398 downwards.
CCGTAACAAAAGTAAATAGATTGATAATGAAAGCGCCCGGCGCAGAGGCCGGGCGTCGAACAGGTCGGGTTGGGCCGGAGGGCGCTGCGATCAACCCATGTGATCTTCCGCGATCGGCTTTTGGTATGTGAAGCCGAGGTCCCAGGGGAAATAGATCCAGGTGTCCTGCGACACCTCGGTGACGAAGGTGTCGACCAGCGGACGGCCCTTGGGCTTGGCATAGACCGTGGCGAAATGCGCCTTCGGCATCATGGCGCGCACGATGGCTGCGGTCTTGCCGGTGTCGGTCAGGTCGTCGACGATCAGCACGTTTGCGCCTTCGCCCTCGAGCAGCGACGGCGTGATCTCCTTCAGCACCTGCAACTGACCCTGCGAGGTGTAGTCGTGATAGGAGGCGATGCAGATCGTCTCGATCAGGCGGATGCCGAGTTCGCGCGAAATGATGGCGGCAGGCACTAGGCCGCCGCGGGTGATGCAGACGATCGCCTTCCACTGCGGATTGACGCCGGCGAGACGCCAGGCGAGCGCCCGGGCGTCGCGGTGGAACTGATCCCAGGATACGGGAAAGGCTTTTTCGGGAAGGGACATTCGACGCGCACTCCGGCTCGGCGCGCCAGATGGCGCGAAAATAGGGGAATGCAGGCGGAATTAGCCGGAAAGCCCCGCTCTTGGCAAGGGCGGGGCTGCACAGTTGTGCGGTAATCTTACCGCGACAGCAGGATCGCGGTGTCGCCGGCCTGCAGGACGCTGCGCGTGACGCCGCCGAACAGGAACTCGCGCAGCCAGGAATGGCTGTAGGCGCCCATCACCAGCAGGTCGGCGCCTGTTTCAACCACCTTGTTGTGGATGACGGCATCGACGGTGTGGCCGCGCGACGCCTCGACGCTGACCGATACCTTGGCGCCGTGGCGGGCAAAGGCAGAGGCGATCTCGGCGCCGGCGGCGTCGGCGCTCTGGGCTGCCGTCTCGATGGGGTCGATGACCAGGATTTCGGTCTGGTCGGCCTCGAGGATGAAGGGCAGGGCATCGAAGGCGGCGCGGGCGGCTTCGCGGCTGCCGTTCCAGGCGACCAGGACGCGGCGGAAGGTCGAGATCAACGGTGCCGCATGCGGCACCACCAGCACCGGGCGGCCGGCCTCGTAGATCAGGGAGTCGACGTCGGCGGCAATCGAGTCCTTGGCCTCTTGCGATCCCTGCGAAACGATGACTAGGTCGGCGCAACGCGCGCTTTCGACCCCCGAAAGGGCGCTGTCGCCGGAAAAGCTCTCGAAGCTGCGCCATTCGAACGACACGCCGGCGGTCTCGATGCGGGCGAGGAACGCCTTCTGCACCTTTTCGGCGCGCTCCTTGCAGAGATCGGAATTGGCCTGGATGAACTCGGTGTCGGGAAAGCCGACGGCCGTGGTGTAGGGCATCGCCAGGGCTTCGGCATGAACGCCAATCAGATGGCTTTCGTGCCGGTCGGCAAACGGGATGGCCACATCGAGGACGCGGGCGGCGTCGCGCTCGCTCTGGATGATGGCAACGATTGTCTTGAACGGCATGGCACCCTCCTTTGCACGGACAGAAATCTGCTCAGCAAAGAAACACTATCATGCCCGTACTTGTTCCCATGTGACCTGGATCAAGTGTTTGGGATCCAGTGTTTGGCATCAAGTCGTTCAGGCGGCTTTTGTTATGCCCTCAAGCATTGCCTCGATCGCATCGCGGGCGCGATCCATCGCTTCTTGCGAGCGCGAGCGGACGACGAGTTCGGTCCAGAACTTGCCGTCGAGATATTTCGGGTAGGAACCGATGATGGTGTCGGGATGCGCCTTCTGAATCTCGCCCAGCGGGCCGCCGATGGTGCCTTCGCCATAGGGACACTGGACCGTGGTCGACAGAAGCTTGGCGCCGGTCTTCAGCGTCGGCATGACGTTGTCGAGCATGGCCTGGAAGATCGACGGCACGCCGGCCATGACATGGACATTGCCGATGCGGAAGCCCGGCGCCACCGAGACCGGGTTTTCGATCAGCCCGGCGCCGCGCGGCATGCGCGCCATGCGCTTGCGTGCTTCGGAGAATTCCAGGCCGCGCGTGGCATAGTTGGCCTCCAGCATGGCATAGGCGAGCGGCTCGTATTCGCACGGCACGCCAAAGGCCTTGGAGATCGAGTCGGCGGTGATGTCGTCATGCGTCGGGCCGATACCGCCTGTCGTGAAGACATAGTCGTAACGTGCGCGCACGGCGTTGACGGCGGCGACGATCTCGTCCTCGTCGTCGGGCACGATACGCACTTCCCTGAGGTCGATGCCTGAGGCCGTCATCATGTCGGCGAGGTGGCCGATGTTCTTGTCCTTGGTGCGGCCGGATAGAATCTCGTCGCCGATGACGACCATAGCTGCGGTGACGATGTCGGCCATTTCAGGAGCTCCTTTTAGACCAAGGTCAGATACAGCCGCCGGGGCAGGCGAGCAATAGTCGCCGTTTTGTGAACGATGCGTCACGTATTGGCCTGCTTTCATTGAACGGGCTTTGCATTACATCTCTCACCAGACGCCAACCCAAGATGGTGTCGCGAGATTTTCCCCCCGCTGGAGTTTGAAATGGCTAAGATTCTTGTTCTCTACTATTCGAGCTGGGGTCACATGGAGCAGATGGCAAAGGCCGCTGCCGAAGGCGCCCGCGCAGCCGGTGCCGACGTGACCATCAAGCGCGTTCCCGAGCTGGTTCCCGAGGCTGTCGCCAAGGCTGCCTATTACAAGCTCGACCAGGAAGCGCAGATCGCCGATCCGCTCGAACTGGCCGACTATGACGGCATCATCATCGGCACGGCCACCCGCTACGGCACCATGGCTTCGCAGATGAAGAACTTCCTCGACCAGACCGGCCCGCTCTGGGCCAAGGGCGCACTGCTCGACAAGGTCGGCTCGGTGATGGTTTCGACCGCGACCCAGCACGGCGGTGCTGAACTGGCGCTGATCAACGCGCAGATCCACCTGCAGCACCACGGCATGGTCATTGTGCCGCTGTCCTATGCCTACCAGGGCCAGATGGGCAACGACGTGGTCCGCGGCGGCGCGCCTTACGGCATGACCACCACCTCCGACGGCGACGGTTCGCGCCAGCCTTCGGCGCAGGAGCTCGAAGGTGCCCACTTCCAGGGCAAGCGCGTGGCCGAGATCGCCATCCGCCTGCACGGCAAGGGTTCGAACGCTGTCAAGGAAGTTGCATAACAGCTTCGAATTGCTATGATTTTAGTGAACGGGCGGTCGCAAGGCCGCCCGTTTTGCATGTCACGGGCTTGAGCCTGCGTCTCGCGCCGCTAAGTTGCGGGCATTGCCTGCAGGAGGTTCGATGGCGACCGCGACAACGATTTTTGGCTGGATCGCCAGCATCATCTTCCTGGCCGTGGTCCTCGTCGGCGGTTATTTCGTGCTGGCGACCCGCAAGATCTCGACCCAGGCCGCACGCGCAGTGCCTGCAATCGGCAAGTTCGCAGCACTTGGCCGGCATCGCATCCACTATGTCGAGCAGGGCGAGGGGCGCCCGATCCTCTTTGTTCACGGTCTCGGCGCGCAACTGCACCATTTCCGCCATCCGCTGTTTCCGGAACTTGCCGATTTCCGGCTGATCGCGCTCGACCGGCCGGGCTCGGGCTATTCCACGCGTCCGCCCGGGTTTTCGGGCAGCCTGACCGAACAGGCAGATCTGATCGCGCGCTTCATCGCCGAACTCGGGCTGGAGCGGCCGCTGGTCGTCGGCCATTCGCTCGGCGGTGCCGTGGCGCTGGCGCTGGCGGAAAACCACCCGGAGGCGGTTTCCGGTTTGGTGCTGCTGTCGCCGCTGACGCATCTGGAGGACGAACTGCGGCCCGAATTCAGGTCGCTCTATATCAAGTCGCCACTACGCCGCCGCCTGATGGCCGAGACGGTGGCGATACCGACGAGCCTGAAATATGCGCCGCAGACCCTGGCCTTCCTGTTTTCGCCCCAGGAAGCGCCAAAGGACTACGGTACGGCAGGCGGCGGTTTCGCCGGTCTGCGGCCGAACCATTTCTACGCGACATCGGCCGACATGGTGGCGATCGAGAGCGATCTTGGCGCGGTCGAGGCTAGGTACGAGGAACTGAAGCTGCCGGTGGCGGTGATGTTCGGCACCGCCGACCGTGTGCTCGACTACCGGCTGCATGGCGAGCCTCTGGCCGACAGGATCAAAGACCTGGAACTAGATCTGGTCGAGGGCATGGGGCATATGCCGCAATTCGTGGAGCCGAAGCGGGTCGCAGAGCTGATCCGGCGCATTGCGGCAAAGGCATTTGCAGAACCAGTCGACAAGGCGGCCAGGTAGATGCGGGAACTGCTCGTCCGGCGACCCTGTTCGCGCCGGGGCGATGGCCGCTAGTCGGAAACCTCGGTGTCGGGCCTGTCGTCGCCCTTGGCGAGTTCGTCATGCCAACGGCCTTCCTTGTCCTCGTACTGGATGCCGTCGGTGGAGCCGGAGACACGCTGCTCTGCCGCCGCCGTCTCTGCGGCGCGAAGGGCGTGTTCGTGCGTGGGGAAGGTCTCGGAGAAGGTGTCACCGACCTTGTAGGCCCAGCCACCGTCGTGCTGGACGACTTCATAGACGAGCTTTGCCATTATTTTTCCTCGCTGGATGACGATGCCGCTATCGGCACCTCGGCTTCCATCGCTGCCTCGACGAAGGCCCGCCGCGCATCCTCGGAAGGGCGTTGCCCCTCGAGCACCTTCAGGCATGTCTGGACGGCGTTGCGGTGACGAGGGCCGCGGCTCAGGGGCCAGGTCGTCACCAGGCATTCGGCGGCGTCGCCCGCACTTGCGATGCGGCGGTAGTTTCCGGCGCGGCCGAGTTCAACAATGACCGGGCGCGCAAAGGATGTCGAGGCGGCCATGCCGGCTCAAACGTTGCCGACCGCATTTGGTTGCATGACGCTTCGCGGCCGGTGGCTCTGTCCGGCACTTTTGCTGTTCAGAGCGGCACGATAGCCAGTATCACCCAGGCGCCGCAGATGGCCGCGCAAAGGCCGAAACAGGCGTTACGATGCTTTTCCCAAAAGTATGGCGCGCGTTCCCAATTGTACTGCATACGCAACTCCCCACTCACCCCACCCGGTGAAGTTGTATTTCAGTGTGAAATATTCTGCAATTTTCCGGTGTGGTGTTGACGCTACGAAAGCACGCGGGAGTGGCAATTATGTCACGAAAAGCTTGCCGCTGGTGGCGCGAACGCACGGTTGCCACTGTTCTGGCATCAGGATCGGGAGATTCTTGCCTGGTGCGGACGGCGGGGATCGAACCCGCATAGCCGAGGCTGAGGGATTTTAAGTCCCTTGCGTCTACCAGTTCCGCCACGTCCGCTTGCTTGTCGTTTCAACTAGTTAGGCGATTTCGTCAACTGGCGTTGTGCAGGTCGAAAAATCCATTGTGCAAATCGTGTTCGGTTTTCCTTCGCCGAGCCGTTCGCCGGAGATTGGCGCTGGATGCCTAGCCGGAAACAAAAAGTCCCGACACGAGGCCGGGGCTTGAGGGCGATCAGAATCGGTAATTCAGCCCGACCTTTATCGTGTGGGCGTCGATGTCGACTTCGGCCTTGTCACCCTGAATGTCGGTCAAGCCAACCGTGCCAAAGTCGAAATACTGGTACTCAAGCTTAGTGGTCCATTTTTCGGACAGGGCCAATTCGACTCCACCACCGATCGTGTAGCCGACGCGACCGCCGCTTCGAGATTCACTACTGTTTCCGTCCAGAGTGCCGTTGATGTTGTGGAGGTCGCCGAAAGTAACGTCGTAACGTGTGGCCGCGACACCACCCTTGACATAAATCAGCAGTCGATCAGCTGCAAAGCCCAGCCGGGCGGTCAAATCACCGTAAAGGCCCAGTTTCGCGGAACCGTAATTGTCGGGTTCGTCGAGAATTTCGTTGACACCATCCAAACCCAAATAGCCGATATCCGCCTCCAGGCCATAGACGAACGAGCCGGTTTGCCAATTGTGGCCAGCCTGAACGCCGCCGACAAAACCCTCGGTGTCGACGTCATGGGTCTGGCCAATGCTCTCATCAAAGAAGCTGTCGTCGAGATCAACCGCATTGCCGTTGCCGCGACCGTAGCCAACATGAAGGCCAACATATCCGCCGGCCCAGACAAACCCGGCCGGAGCGAGATCAGACGTTGGCTCTGTCACAACCGCGTCAGCGGCAAGCGCGGCGCCGGCGAACGCGAAATAAACAGCCGATACAAGCAGAATCTGTTTCAATACCCTGTCCCCAAATCAGTCCGAGGTAATACGCAGATTAGAGGTGGCAATAATAGTCCGTGCACATGCAGGCAATTTAAGTCGATGTTGGTGTAGCCAAGCAGCAACATCACCCGTTCGGGTTAGAAATACCAAAACATCTGTAAGGTCGAATTTTCTGCAGCTTGCGGCTCAAAGGCCACATCAGCCAGATAGCCACTGCATTGGCGTCAGTTCAACTGTCCACCCGAGTTGTCCAATTGCGCGCAGCCGGCAAGGCAGCCGGGCGATATTGCAAGCCCCTGCAACTGCCTGCCGCTACTTCGTCTCGCTGAAATCAAGCAATGGGGATTGCGTCGCCGCATCTGGTTTCGGCGCCTTACGGGCCGTTTTCCTGGTGGGTTTTTTGGTAGCTTCAGTCGCGGCTTTCGCCGCTTCCTGCGTAACAGCGGGCGCTGGTGACACTGCCTTGGCAGCCACAGGCTTTGCCGCGGCGCTGGTCGCCTTTTCGGTGAATTTGATTGCCATGATGAGGATCCGCCATTTTCACGGCCGCGCGCGAGTCGGCGGCTTTGTTCTCCATACATGATTTGACGGCTGAGGGGCGGGGAGGCGCGGCTAATTGCGTGAACAACCGTTTGAGCCACGAAGGCGGAATTTCGATCGGCCCCGCCGAAAATGCCAACGGGCGGAAATTCCGCCCGTTGCCGTGTTCGTAGAAGTTCTGGCCTGTCTATTCCTCTTCGACAAAAACCTCGTCGCGCTTCTTGCGCACCGCCGGCAACAGCACGACGATCAGCACGCAGGCAGCCAATCCAAGCAGCAGCGCGCTGATCGGGCGGGTGACGAAGGTGGTCGGGTCACCGCGCGACAGGATCATGGCGCGGCGCAGGTTTTCCTCCAGCAGCGGCCCGAGCACGAAGCCGAGCAGCAGCGGCGCCGGTTCGCAGCGCAGCTTGACCAGCGCGTAGCCGATCAGGCCGAAGAAGGCGACGGCATAGAGGTCGAAGACGTTGGAGTTGACGCTGTAGACGCCGATGGCGCAGAACGCCATGATGATCGGGAACAGCACGTAGTAGGGCACGGTCAAGAGCTTCACCCACAGCCCGATCAGCGGCAGGTTGAGCACGATCAGCATCAAATTGCCGATCCACATCGAGGCTATGATGCCCCAGAACAAGGCCGGCTGTTCGGTCGCGACATTGGGGCCGGGCACGATGCCCTGGATGATCATTGCGCCGATCATCAGCGCCATGACAGGGTTTGCCGGAATGCCGAGGGTCAGCATCGGGATGAACGAGGTCTGCGCGCCGGCATTGTTGGCCGATTCCGGACCGGCGACGCCGGCGACGGCACCCTTGCCGAACTCTTCGGGGTGCTTGGAAACGCGCTTTTCCACCGTGTAGGAGGCGAAGGCCGCGAGGATGGCGCCGCCGCCCGGCAGGATGCCGAGCGCCGAGCCGATGGCCGTGCCGCGCAGAATGGGGGCTGCCATCTCGCGGAAATCCTGGCGCGTCGGCATCAGGCCCGAAACCTTGGCCATCAGCACTTCGCGGGTCTTTTCGCTTTCGAGGTTGCGCAGGATTTCGGCGACGCCGAATACGCCGACCGCGACTGCGACGAAGTTGAGCCCGTCGGCATATTCGCGGATTCCCAGGGTGAAGCGTGGCGTGCCGGTGTAGATGTCGGTGCCGACGAGGCCGAGCAGCAGGCCCAGTACCACCATGGCCAGCGCCTTGATGACCGAGCCATGGGCGAGTGCGATCGACGAGACCAGGCCGACGACCATCAGCGAGAAATATTCGGCCGCGCCGAACTGCAAGGCGATAGCCGTCAGCGGCGGGGCGAAGATCGCGACCAGGAAGGTCGAGACCGTGCCGGCGAAGAACGAGCCGATGGCGGCGATGGCGAGTGCCGCTCCGGCGCGGCCCTTGCGCGCCATCTGGTAGCCGTCGATGGCGGTGACGGCGGACGAGGATTCGCCCGGCATGTTGATCAGGATGGCGGTGGTCGAGCCGCCATATTGCGCGCCGTAATAGATTCCGGCGAGCATGATCAGCGACGAGACAGGATCGCCGATCTGGAAGGTGATCGGCAACAGCATGGCGATGGTGGCGGTAGCGCCGATGCCGGGGAGCACACCGATGAGCGTGCCGAGCAGAACGCCGATCAGGCAAAAGCCGAGATTGGCGAGCGTCGAGGCGGTCGAAAAACCGAGCGCGAGATTGTCGAAGAGTTCCATCTTTTCCCCCTCAGAACGGCAGCCAGGGGCCGAAGCGCTGGAACGGCAGGCCGAGCGCGTAGCTGAACACGACGACCGAGAACAGGGTGACCCCGGCGGCGAGGACGACGGCGGCGAGCGGTTTCATGCGCGTCGAGGCGAAGGCGGCGATCAGGCAGGTCACGAAGATCGACGGCACGAAGCCGAGTCCGCGCACGGTGAGGCCGAAGAAGATCGGCGCCGGCAGGATGAAGGCCATGCCGCGCCAGGCGATCGGGCCGATCGGCTCGCCTGCGACGCGGGTCGCCTGGACGATGACGACTAGGCCGAGCACGATCAGCACGCTGGCCAGGACGAGGGGGAAATAGCCCGGTCCCATGCGGAAGGTGGTGCCGAGGTCGAGACCCAGCGACTGGATGGCGAAGAAGGCGCCGGTGGCGACGAAGATCGCTCCGCAGGCGCCGTTGGTGGGATCGATGGAAAGCTTGTTCATGGATTCCCTCTTGGGGTTCACCTGGCGCCGCCCCTCATCCGGCCCTGCGGGCCACCTTCTCCCCGCTGGGGAGAAGAGGAAGGCTGAGGCGTTGCCGATCTCCTCTCCCCGTCGGGGAGAGGGTGGCCGAGCGGAGGCCGGTGAGGGGGCTGGCTAGGCCAACCCCTAGGCCGAGTTGCTCAGGCTTAGTCGGCGAACTGGCCGGCAGCCTCGATGATCGGCTTCCAGCGCGCGATCTCGCCTTCGAGCTTGGCCTTCAGCGCTGCCGGCGTGGCGTCGGCTTCCGGCGACGGCACTGTGCCGAGTTCGGCGAAGCGGGCAACGACGTTGGGGTCCTTGAGTGCCGCCTGCAGCGACTTGGACAGGCGCTCGGTCACCTCAGCCGGGGTGCCCTTGGGGGCGTAGAGGCCGTGCCAGATGCCGACTTCCATGCCGTCGAGGCCGCCTTCCTTGGTGGTCGGAACGTCCTTCAGGACGTCGAGGCGCGCTGGCGAGGTCACGGCGTAGGCCTTGATGGTGCCGCCCTGGATCTGCTTGGTGGTGTTGGTGGTCTGGTCGCACATGATGTCGACCTGGCCGCCGAGCAGGTCGGTCATGGCAGGGCCGGTGCCCTTGTAGGGAACGGTGACCAGCGGCGTGCCGATGGCGCTCATGAACAGCATGCCGCACAGATGCGAGGCGGCACCGATGCCGGCATTGGCGACGGTCACCGTGTCCTTGTTGGCCTTGGCGTATTCGACCAGGCCTTTGAGGTCGGTCGGCGCAAGATCCTTCTTGGCAACGATGGTCATCGGCACTTCGGTGACCAGGCCGACATATTCGAAGGCGTTGAGCGTGTCGTAGGCGAGCTTGCGGTAGAGCGTGGCGCTGGTGGCCATGCCGATGTGGTGGAGCAGCAGCGTGTAGCCGTCCGGATCGGCGGAAGCGACGCGGCCGGCACCGAGCGTGCCGCCGGCACCGCCGACGTTTTCGACGATGACCTGCTGGCCGAGATCCTTGGACATCGATTCGGCGACGAGGCGCGTGACCGTGTCGGTCGGGCCGCCGGCCGAGAACGGCACAACGACGGTGATGGTGCGCTCGGGATAAGTCTGCGCATTGGCGGCGAGCGGGAACACGGCAAGCGTTGCGGCGGCCGTGAGCGAGGCGAGCAGTCTCTTCATGAAATCCTCCCGGGATATTCTGGTCTGTGGTTCCACCCGCGCCTGGTGCCTCCCTGCGCCGGCGGTGGATGGGCGATTAGGACCGTTGGCGCGGGCGCACTGCAATGCTTGCCGTGGCCTCAGGCCGGTAAAAATCATCGAACACGGGGCGAATGGGTGGAAAAGGTAACATCGCCTTGCTGGCGTGTGTGCGTTTCCACACATTGGCGTGGCGGTCAGTCATCTGCACCGTCCACCGCACCCAGGCGATTCTTGTCGAGCCCGTAGCGCTGCATCTTCTCGTAGAGCGTCTTGCGCGAGATTCCGAGCTGCTCGTAGACGGGCTTGAGGCTGCCGCCATGGGCGGTTAGGGCGGCTGAAATCGCGTTCTTCTCGAAGTCGGCGACACGGTCGGCAAGGCGGTCGCCGCTGCCGTTGGCCTCGGTCGCGGCGTCGGGCAGCTGCAGCCCGAGCCCCAGCACGAAGCGGTCGGCGGCGTTGCGTAACTCGCGCACGTTGCCCGGCCAGTCGCGGCGGGCAACTTCGGCGATGGCCCGGGGCGGCACGTCGACGTCGTCGCGGCGGTAGCGCGCCGCCGCCTCGCGGGCCAATTGCAGGAACAGCAGTGGCACGTCCTCGCGCCGCGACGACAAGGCCGGCATTCGCAGCGTCACGACATTGAGCCGGTAGAGCAGATCGGCGCGGAAACGGCCGGCGGCGACCTCGGCGTCGAGGTCGACCTTGCTGGTGGCGATAAAGCGGACATCGAGCGCGATCGGCTCGTTGGAGCCGAGGCGAGTGATGACGCGTTCCTGGATGACGCGCAGCAGCTTGACCTGGAGGTCGGCCGGCATCGAGCCGATCTCGTCGAGCAGCACCGTGCCGCCGCGGGCGTGCTCGAACTTGCCGAAGCGCGGGCGCAGGGCGCCGGGAAAGGCGCCGGCCTCGTGGCCGAACAATTCGCTCTCGATCAGCGTTTCAGGCAGGGCGGCGCAATTGATGGCGACGAAGGGTTTTGTCGCGCGGCCGCTGATGTCGTGCAGGGCGCGCGCCGTCACCTCCTTGCCGGTGCCGGTGTCGCCGATGAGCAGGACGTCGGCGTCGGTCGCGGCAATGGCGCGAAGCCTGTAGCGCAGGTCGACCATCGCCTGGCTGCGTCCCGGCAGGCGCGCTTCGATGTCGTCGCGCTTGCCGGCGACGGCGCGCAGTTCGCGGTTTTCCAGCACCAGGCTGCGCCGGTCGATAGCACGCGCCGCCATCTCGGTGAGATGCTGGGTGACAAAGGGCTTTTCGACAAAATCATAGGCGCCTTCGCGCATGGCGCGGACAGCGAGCTGCACGTCGCCGTGGCCGGTGACCAGGATCACCGGGATGTCGGCGTCGATCTCGCGGATGCGGCCCATCAGCGTCATGCCGTCCATGGCGGGCATGCGCACGTCGGTGATGACGACGCCGTTGAACCCTTGCGTGATGAAGTCGAGCGCACGTTCGGCCGACGAGACGTCCTGGACAGTGAAGCCGGCAAGGTCGAGCGACTGGGCTGTGGAGCGCCGCAACTCGTCTTCGTCGTCGACAAGGAGCACGATGGGCGGTTTCATTCGGCCGCCTCGCGCACCGCTGCGCGCGCCGCGTCGAGTTCGATGGTGAACAAGGCGCCCCCTTCAGGATGATTCAAAACCGCAAGGGTTCCGCCGAAGTCTTTGACTATGTTGTAGGAAATGGAAAGCCCCAGGCCGAGACCCTTGCCCACGCCTTTGGTCGAGAAGAACGGGTCGAAGATGCGCTCGGCAATCGCCGCCGGCACGCCCGGACCGTGGTCGCGGATGGTGATGGTGACCCTGGAGCCCTTGCGCTGCGCGGCAAGCTCGATGCGCCGGTCGGCAAGGCCTTCGACGGCGTCGGCGGCATTGGTGATGATGTTGACCAGCACCTGCTGCAGCCGAACCGAGCCTGCCTTGACGGTGAGTGGCGCCGGCCCGAGGTCGACCGACAAAGCCGCATCGGCGGCCTTGAGGCGCCATGCCACGATCTCCCCGGTGTCGCGGACCACCTCGTCGAGCGAGACCGCCCCAAGCTTCTGGTTGGGCTTGCGGGCGAAATTCC